>NZ_JBEZFY010000006.1:271731-506948 GCF_040649765.1 Micromonospora sp. NPDC048894
GCAGCCCATGCGACGTCCCGCAGCCCCAGTCCGTCGGCCCCCCCGCCCCCCCCCCACGGCCGGGACAGGCCGAGTCCCGTCCACCGGTCCGAGGTCACGGTCGGGCCGGGTCGACCAGGAGGGAATGATTTCCACCGGCCGGGATCACGCTCCGTCCGCGTCGGGTTTGCGACCCGGTCGGGTGGGGCACTGCTGGGAGGACGGGCGGACGACCGGGCGGGCGAGTACCGTCACGAGCCGCAGAGACGTCGAAGTCCGAAGTGGCCGCAGACTTCGGCATTCGAGGAGGTAATCACGATGTTCGGCAGCAACCTTCTGGAGCGCCGCAGCAAGCCCGAGCGGATCGCCGACCAGGCCTGGCACCACCTGCTCTCGGCGGTCGACTCCGCCGGTGACAGCGTGCGGGACGCCGCCAGGTCGGTCCGGGACTCGGGACTGGCCGACGCCGGTGACCTGGTCGGCTCGACCGCCGACGAGGCACGCCGACGGGCCACGCTCGCCTTCGACGCGCTCGCCGGCCGCCGCCCGGCCCTGCCCTGGACCCTGCTGATCAGCGCGGCGCTGGTCGGCGCGGCGATCGGCTGGGCTGCCGGCACCGCCGCGCGGGCTGCCGGCAGCAGAGATGACCGGGCCGCCGACGACATCGAGTTCGTCGACGTGGACCGGCCCAACTCCCCGGTCGGTCTGGACGACTGACCGTCCCACGGCACGCACAGGCCCCGGTCGCGCCCTTCGGCGCCGACCGGGGCCTGTGCCGTCTTCGATCCACTCCGTTGGGGCGATGTTGCGGTAGAGACCCGGGGTCGACGCCGCACCATCGCCGCCACTGAGTCGATCAGCCACCGGCCGGGCGGGTCCCAGGCCGGACACGCGCCGGCTCCCCCGACGGGATCGGGGGAGCCGGCAGGTGTCGGATAGTTGATAGTCGTCAGCGGCTGGTGCAGGTGACCGCCGGGACGGTGTTGCTGCCGGTGACGTTGGCGGTGAAGCCGACGCTGGTGGTGGCCCCGGCACCGAGCGCGCCGTTCCACCCGGCGTCGCGCACCGAGACGCGCGCCCCGGTCTGGGTCAGGGTGCCGCCCCAGAGCGAGTTGATCGTCTGACCGTTGGCGAACGTCCAGCTGAGCGTCCAGCCGGCGATCGGCGCGGTGCCCGCGTTCCGCACCGTCACCTCGCCCTGGAAGCCACCCGGCCACGACCCGGTCACCTGGTACGTCGCCGCGCACCCACCGGTGGGCGGCGGGGTCGTCGGCGGCGGGGTGGTGGGCGGAGGCGTGGTGGGGGGCGGCGTGGTCGGCGGAGGCGTGGTCGGCGGAGGGGTGGTGGGGGGCGGCGTGGTGGGGGGCGGCGTGGTCGGCGGAGGCGTGGTCGGGTTGCTGCCGAGCCGGTCGGCGACCAGGATGCCCCGGCCGTTGGTGCCCAGGTAGACCCGGCCGTAGACCCTCGGGTCCCCGGTGAGCGCCTCGCCCGCGTTGCCGTACTGGTGCTGGTCGTCGTTGATCCGCACCCAGGCCCCGCCGGTGTTGTCGGAGCGGTAGACGCCGGCCTTGCCGTCGACGGTGCCGAAGGTGAACACCGCCGGGTACGTCTGCCCGGGGGCGGCCTTGCCGAAGCCGACGTTCACCGCCGCCGACACCCCGGCCAACTTGGTGAAGCTGGCCCCGGAGTCGGTGGAGCGCCACAGCCCGCCCTCACCGGCCAGCCAGACGTCGCCCTCCTTGCCGGGCACCGCCTTGAACTTCACGTTCCCGGTGGCCGGCAGGCCGGTGGCGGCGGAGGCGGTGAAGCTGGCCCCACCGTTGGTGCTGACATAGAACTTGCCGGCGCTGAAGCCGTAGAACTTGTTCTTGTTGACCCGGTCGGACTCGACGACCGCGTTGGCCGGGATACCGGTGGCGGCGGTCCACGAGTTGCCGAAGCCCACCGAGCGGATGACCTGCTGCCCGGCGTCACCCGGGGCCCAGACGAACTGGCTGCCGTCGGCGGCGGCGGCGACCGTGCCGCCGTTGTTGACCCCGCCCGGCTCGCTGCCCTGGAACCAGTTCGCCCCGCCGTCGGTGGAGAACGCGATGTGGCTGTCGTTGGGGCGGTCGGCGTCGGTGAAGTTGCCGGCCCGCACCATCGTCGCCGGGTTCGCCTCGGCGTAGTCGAGGCTGGTGGTGGTGGTGAAGACCGGCTGGGTGAACAGCATCGGCGGCACCGCGTCGAGGTCGGTGTGCCGGAACCCGCCGATGTCACCGAGCCCGCTGATCAGCGGTGCCCCGGTGGGCGGGCTGATCAGGTCCTGTACGGCGGTCTCCTCCAGGCCCTTGACCATCGGCTTGATGGTGAGCTGGCCACCGGTGTCCCACTTGGTGAGGTCGGTGCTGCCGTAGATGGTCGCGCCGGTGCCGTACATGAAGCGGTTCGAGTCGAACGGGTCGATCTCCACCGACTCGTTCATCCAGCCCAGCTTCGGGGACTCCTCCGGCGGGGCCGGGTTGGCCCCGAAGGTCAGCCACGGCACCGAGCTGATGTCCATCTTGAACTTCTTGGTGCGCTCCGGGTAGCTGCCGAACTCCCAGATCCGGCTCCAGGTCGCGCCGCCGTCGGTGCTGCGCCAGAAGATCGCGTCCGGCCACCAGGAGATCTGGGTCGCGACCATCAGGGTGTTCGGCTTCTGCCGGTCGATGGTCAGCCCCGAGTAGCCGAAGTAGGCGTCGCTGCTGGACGACGGGATCGGGCTGATCTGCGTCCACGCCCCGGTGGCCCGGTTGAACTTCCACACGTCACCCTTGCCCCCGTCGTACGGGCCGCCGGTGTCGCTGGTGGCGATGTAGAGGAAGCCGCCGACGGGGTCCACCACACCCTTGTGGGCCAGGTAGCCGGTGGGCTGACCGGCGATCCGCTCCCAGCTGGTGCCACCGTTGGTCGAGCGGTACACCGGGTTCGCCTTGTCCGCCACGCCGACGTAGATGGTCTGCGTGGCGTTGCCCACCGTACCGGTGCTCTTGTCGAAGGTGACCCAGGTCAGGCCCTGGTTCTGGCTCTGGTAGCCGGTGGTGTCGTTGGGGTCGGCCCGGTAGTTGCCGACGTTGGGGAAGTTCGCCACCTTGGCCCAGGTGACCCCGAAGTCGGTGCTGCGCCACAGGCCGTTGCCGCCCTCGGCGCCGTAGTAGATGACGCTGTTCTTGTTGGGGTCGACGGCGAGCCGCTCGCCCATGCCCCGGCCGGGCATGTTGCCGCCGTTCTTGAACGGCAGCGCGGTGGCCTGCCAGGTGGCACCCTTGTCCGAAGAGCGCAGGATCGCGCCGTTGTTCGGGTCCCAGTCGTTGGTGTACATGCCGACGGCCGCGTACACCCGGTTGGTCTGCACCGGGTCGGTGGCCAGGCTGACCACGCCGTTGTAGCCCCACTTGTCCGCGCCGACCCAGTCGAGCAGCGGCGTCCAGGACTGGCTGGCCTGCTCCCACCGGTACGCGCCGCCGATGTCGGTGCGCGCGTAGATCAGGTTCTTCTCGGTCTGGTTGAAGACGATGCCGGGGACGAAGCCGCCACCGTCGATCCGGACGTTCTTCCAGCTGTACGGTTCGGCCGCCGCCGCGGCGGCCTCGGTGGATGGTGCGACGGTGAACTGTACGGCCACGACGGCCGTGGCAGCGGCCAGCACGGTGGTGACCGCGCCGACGAGACTTCTCCGCATCTGCGGTTCCTCTCGGGATGCCAGGGTGAGGGTGCGACGCCCCGTGGGGACGTCGACGGGTGCGAAGAGCTGCCCTGGCTCCCCGCCGGCACGCTTGGCTCCCGCTGCCGAAGAAGAAGTCAACAGTAACCGCTGCGCCGCCGAATTAGGAAGCGCTCCCAACTAACTCGGCCATCAGAGCCGGTAGATGACGTCCTCGCCGACCATTTCCCGACTGATGCCCAACCCGTCCACCGGTCGGGCGGCCACGTCCGCCCACGGGGTGCCGGGCGCCCAACCGGGCAGCAGCACCACCGTGCGCACCCCCACCTGCCGCAGGTACGCCACCGAGGTCGCGTCCGGGAAGGTCATGCTCGCCGCCCGGATCCGCTCCTGGGACTGTGGGGTGAACGAGGCCAGCCCGTTGACCACCTTGGGGAACCCGTCGGTGGACCACAGCATCACGTGCAACTCCCGGATACCGTCGCTGGGCAGCACCAACGCCGGGCCGGTCAGCCCGCGCAGCACCGCCGGTTGCACCGGTGCCGGCACGTGCGGGGTGCGGTTGACCCCTTCCAGCAGGACCAGCACCAGCGGCACCAGCAACGCCAACCGGGCCAGCCGCCACTGCCCGCCGTCCCGCTTCGGGGCCGGCTTCCGGGGGGCCGTCTGCTCGGCCGCCGGTTCGGACCACGCCGCCGACCGCAGCATCGGTCGCGCCGCCGCCTGCGCCTGCCCCGGTACGACCACCTCCGCCGGCACCGCCGCCCGCACCGGTACGGCCCCCTCCGCCGAGGGTGCCAGCGCTCCCCGGTCCGCCGCCATCGCGACGGCCGGGTCCGCCGGTCGCAGCGTCGGCGGCGCTCCCGGTTCCACCGCCCCGGACACGACCGACTCCGCCCCCGGCACGGCCGACTCCGCCCCCGGCTCCGGTGGTTGCCCCCCGGTCGGCCCCGGTGCCGGTTCCCCGTCCCGCACGGCCCGGGAAGCCGGCTCGCGCACCGTCAACGCCCCGGCGGCGAGCAGGCCGAGCAGCAGGGTCGTCCACAGCACCAGCCGGCCCGGGGTGCGCACCCCGTCCCAGCCCGGGGCGTGCTCGACAAGCGTCACGTAACCGGGGTTGCCGTCACCGCCGAACGTGGTGCCCGCCGCGAGCGCCACGCTGACCAACGCCGCGCCGGCCAGCATCAGCCGGTGCCGCAGCCGCCACGCGGAGAAGAACAGCCCGGCCATCGCCAGGGACAACAGCACCACCCCGGGCAGCAGGGTCATCTCACCCGGGAAGCCGAGCGTGGCCCGGGCCGCCTCGTGCCGCTCCCCCCACAGCCAGGACTCCGGCGGCGCGGTGACGAACCCCCGCCACGGCGGGGAGAACATCTCGATCTGGGCCACCGTGCGCCGACCGGACGGGTTGCGGGCCACCACCTCGAAGTACGGTGCGGCCATCGCCAGGGTCACCACGGCGAAGCCGATCCCCCCGGCCAGGTCGGCCAGGAGCAGGCCACGCGGCACCGCCGGCCGGGACCGCCGCCGCCGCCACACCACGGCGTACGTCACCGCCACGCCGAGGCAGATCAGTCCCAGCGCGTACGCGAAGGGCAGGCCGATGCCGAAGCCGAGGGTGACCTGCCAGGCGGCGACCGCCCACCCGGCGACCGCCCAGCCGGGGCGGACCCGGTCGGGCCGGTGGCCGTGCCGCAGCGACCAGCCGTGCCCCCGGGCCAGCATGGCCAACGCGAGGGCGATCCCGCCGATGCTGATCACGTGCAGGTGACCGGCCTGGGCGAGCTTCCACGGGGCGTACGCGAAGGACACCCCGGCCACCGCCGCACCCGCCCGGCCGGCCCCCACCTGCCGGGCCAGCGCGTACGCCCCGAACAGGGCGAGGGCGTGGGTCAGCATGTAGAGCAGGTTGTAGCGGATCACGGCGGCCACCGGACCGTCCCCGATCATCCCGAACGGGGCGTACCCGAGCAGGGTGTCGGAGTAGGCATAGGTGTACGGCTCGGGATAGAACGTGTTGGAGTGCCAGACCTGGAACGGGTTGGTGAGCAGGGCGTGCCCACCCCAGGCCACCTGCCACGCCTGGAGCGTCGGATCACCGGTGTCCTGCGGGATGGTGCTCGCCGGATCCCGCAGGGTCGGCCAGGTCAGCACCACGGCCAGCAGCAGCGCGGCGACCGCCGCCAGGGTCCATTCGTGCCGGGCCACCCGCCACGACACCCCCGCCAGCCGGCGGCCGAACACCCGAATCTGATCGACGTCCATCTCTCCACCCCGTCCTTTGCCGTCCGTCAGACTGCCCGAGTCCGATCCGGTTGTCGACACCGTGACCCGCCCGATTTTCAGCCCGGGCTCCCCTTCGTCGTCCGAATCCGATCCGCTGGCGACCACCGGATCGGACTACCGGTTCGGGTCCGGGGCGACCACCGGGGCGGGTTCGGCCCGGTCGCGGACCACCAGGGCGGATCCGGTCGCGGACCACCAGGGCGGGCCCGGTCGCGGACCACCAGGTCGGGCCCGGTCGCGGACCACCAGGGCGGGCCGGTCGCGGAGCACCAGGGCGGATATGGGCGGACCATCGGGGCGGGTCCGGGCGGACGAGGACCACCCGGGTCGGGTGAGTCGGCCTCACCCGGGCTGCCGGAGGGTGGGAGGCATGACTGGACCCGACGGACTGATCCGACCCGGGACGCCGGCCCCCGAGTTCACCCTGCCGGCCACCCCGGACGGGCGACGGACCGGCCCCGGGCAGTTCCGTGGCCGGCCGGTGGTGCTCGCCTTCTATCCCGCTGACTGGTCCCCGGTCTGCGGCGACCAGATGGCGCTCTACCAGGCCGCGATGCCGGAGTTCGAGCGGTACGACGCGGTGGTGCTGGGCGTCTCGGTGGACAGCCTCTGGTCACACCGGGCCTTCGCCGAGGCCCGGGGCGTCCGGTTTCCGCTGCTGTCCGACTTCGAACCCAAGGGTGAGGTGGCCCGGGTCTACGGGGCGTACACGCCGCAGGGGCAGGCCGGTCGGGCCCTGGTGGTGCTCGACCCGGCCGGGACGGTGACCTGGAGCTACCTGTCCCCCGCCGAGGTGAACCCGGGTGCCGACGGCATCCTCGACGCGTTGGACCAGCTCGGCACCGGGCGGCAGGTGGTGGCCCGATGAGCACCCCGTTGCAGGTCACCGCCCGACTCCGGGTGCCGGTGACGGAAACCGACCACATCCGCGGGCCACTGGACGCACCGGTCACCATCGTGCAGTACGGCGACTTCCAGTGCCCGTACTGCGGGGCCGCCCACCCGAACCTGACCGAGGTGCTGCGGCAGCGCCAGGACACCGTACGGCTGGTCTACCGGCACTTCCCGATCACCAACCTCCACCCGTACGCCGAGCGGGCCGCCGAGGTGGCCGAGGCGGCCGGCCGCCGGGACCGGTTCTGGGAGATGCACGACTGGCTCTACGAACACCAGGACCAACTCGACCCGGTGCACCTGTCGCTCGGCGTGGCGCAGGTGGGTCTGCCGCCGGACGAGATCGACGCGGAGGTCGACCGGCACGCGTACGGCGACCGGGTCCGTCACGACTTCACCGGCGGCATCCGCAGCGGGGTGAACGGCACCCCCACCCTCTTCATCGGCGACCACCGTCACGAGGGCCCCTTGGACCTCCCCACCCTCCTGACCGCAGTAGACACCACCACCCCCTGACCCACCCACCCCACCCAGCCCCACCCACCCACATTGATCAAGAGGTTTGCGTCAACCAACCCACCTCCGCCCCGTTGATCAAGAGGTTTGCGTCAACTTGAAGATCGAACTTGACGCAAACCTCTTGATCAACGGGGCGGCAGGGTTGGCGGGGCGGGGGTGGCGGCGGCGGGGGTGGGGCAGGGGGCAGGGTGGGTGGGGTGGGGTTGTTAGAGGAGGCGGAGGGAGCGGGCTCGGCGGACGGCTTCGCGGCGGCGGGTGGCGTCGAGCTTGCGGTAGATGTTGCGGACGTGGGTCTTGACGGTGTTGACCGACAGGGAGAGTTCACCGGCGATCTCGACGTTGGACAGGATGCTCTGGAGATACCGCAGAATGGTCAGCTCCCGCTCGGTGAGCGGCTCGGGGAGCGCCCGTTCCGGACCGCCCGGCCTACACTGCGGGTCACCCGATCCGTGCTCGGTCGGTTGTTCGGCGTCGCGTACCAGGTCGCTGACCGCCGGCCAGTGCGCCGTACCCGAGTCCAGGTGGGCGGCGAGCAGGTCCCGGACCTCCGGTTCGGCCCGGGTGAACACCCGGCGGTAACCGTGTCGGCCGGACAGGTCCAGCACCCGTTCCAACAGCCGACCGGCCCGGCGCTCGTCACCGGACCGCCGGGCCAGCACCGCGTCGAGGACACCGGTGGCGAGCCGTACCGACAGCGGCCAGCCGGCGGCGTCCGGGGCGTCCCAGTCGGGTAGCGCGTGACCGGCGGCCCGGACGTCGCCCGCCCGCAGCTCCACCCGGGCCAGCGCCAGGCCCAGCACCGGGTCGGGGTCCGGCTCCCGGGACCGCTCGGCGAGCAACCGGCGGGCGGTGTCCAGGTCCCCCTGTTCACCCCGTAGGTCCGCCTCCAGCGCGAGCAGCCGATCGGCCAACCCTCCGCCCCCCACCAGCCCTCCACCCCACACCCCGTCTCCGGCCAGCCCTCCGTCCCCGGCCGGCCCCACATCCCACACCCCGACCTCGACCAGCCCCCCATCCCCGGCCGACTCTCCGCCCCCGGTCAGACCTCCACCCCACACCCCACCCCCGGTCAGCGCTGCGCCGGGGAGGGTACGGGCTCCGGTCAGCTCGTCCCGGGCCCGGCGCACCACCTCGATCGCCGCCGCCGGCTCGCCGGCGTCACGCAGCAAGGTCGCCCGACACAGCGCCACCACCGCACCGACCGTGCCCCCGCCAGGTGCCACCCCGACCATGACCGGAGCAGCCGCCGCACCGACCCCCACCCCCGCCCCACCCCGAGCAGCCGCCGCACCGAACGCCACCCCGGCCCCGACACGAGCGGACGCCACCCCGAACCCGACCGGGGTAGGCAGCGCACCGATCGCCGCGTCGGCCGTAGGGGTGCCGGATGTCGTACCGCCCGCACCGGATGCCTCGCCCGGCATGGCCGCGCCGGCCGCCGCCAGTTCGGCGGTCGCCTCCGTGGGCTGGTCCCGGTGCAGCGCCACCAGGGCCAGGGCCAGATGGGCGTAGCCACAGTCGACCCGACTCGACCAGCCCTGGCAGGGGGGCATGACCAGCGCCGCGTGGGCGGTCTCTTCGGCTGGCGCAAGCTCACCGGCCAGGGCGAGCAGCAGTGCGGTGCGGGTCGCGTCGACCAGTTCGGTCCGGGGCCGCCCGGCCTGCCGGGCCGCCGCCAGCGCCCGGGTGAACCATGCCCCGGCCGACCGTAGTTCCCCCTCGGCCAGCTCGACCAGGCCGAGCGCGGTGCCGGCCACCGCCAGGACGTCCACGTCCTCGCCGGTCCGGGGGTCGTCGCCGGTCGGTGCCACCGCTTCGGGGTGGTCGCCAACGACGGCCGGCCGGTGGGTCGGCGTCGCGGCGGGCCGGCAGGGCGGCGGAGTCGGCGGCAGGGCAGGCCCGGTGACGGTGGCGAGCAGTCGGGCGGCGGCCCGGCGTACCCCCGGATGGTCGCCGGCCAACCGGGCGAGGGTGAGTTCCAACGCCAGGGCCAGCCGGTGGAACCGGTCACGGCGCGGAGCCGGCAGCGAGCGGGCCGCCGCCACCGCGTCGCGCAGCCAGGCGGTCGCCGCCTCCCGGTCGCCCGCGTACGCCCGCTCGGTGCCGGCGGCCAACGCCAGCTCCGGGTCCCGGTGCACCGCCTCGGCGGGCGGCGGCGCGGGCGAGGCCACATCCGGTGTCCCCCGGTCGTACGGCAGCAGCTCCGGCCAGTGGGTCAGCAGCAACCCGGTGGCCCGGTCCCACTGCCCGGCGGTGAGCGCGTGGCGCAACGCCTCGGCCGGCCGGTCGTGGTCGGTGTGCCAGTCGGCGGCCCGCCCGTGCAGCTCGGCGCGTTCCCCGTCGGCGAGGTCGGCGAGTTCCTCGCGCAGCAGGTCGGCCAGCAGCGGATGCGGTCGGTACCAGGGTGGGTCGCTGTCGTCGCGGTGCAGGAATCCGCCGTCGCGGGCCAGCCCGGCCAGCAGGTGCCCGGCGTCGGCACGACCGGTCAACGCGTCGGCCAGGTCGGCGCGGACCGCCGGGCCGACGGCGCAGCGCCGCAGCACTTCCCGGGCCGGCGGCGGCAGCTGCCCCAGCACCTCGGCCCGCAGGTACGCCGCCACGTCCGGGTGGTCACCCCCGAACCGGGCCGCCCACCGCTGCGGATCGGACTGCCCCCGGGCGGCGAGCGCGGCGAACCGCAGACCCGCCGGCCAACCACCCGTGCGGTCCCGCAGCCGGGCGACCGCCGCCGCAGGCAGGGGCACCCCGTGCGCCACCAGCAGGTCGGCCACCTCGTCGGTGGTGAAGGCCAACTCGTCGGGGCCGATCTCGGTCAGGTCACCGGCCAGCCGTAGCCGGTGCAGGGCCGGTGGCAGGTCGGTGCGGGCGGCGGCGATCAGGCGCAGCCGGCCGTCGGCGTGCCGCAGCAGGAACTCCAGGCCGGTGAGCACCGCCGGGTCGGTGACCCGGTGCAGGTCGTCGACGACGAGCCGGACCGGGCGTTCCCGGGCGGCCAGGGTCGCGGCGAGCGCCTCCAACTGCTCCGACCGCACCGGCACGACCGACGGCTGGGCGGCCGACGCGCCAGGCCGCCCGGCAGGCGGTGCGCCAGGCAGGGCGGCAGGCGGTGCGCCAGGCAGGGCGGCGGGTGGTGCGTGCGGCGGTGGCTCGGCCGCGCCCCGCAGGGCTGCCGTGAGGTACGCCCAGAGCCGCTCCCCGCTGTCGCCCGCCTCGACCTGAACCCAGGCCGGGGGGTCCTCGTCCGCCGCTCGCGCCCAGGCGGTGAGGATCGTCGTCTTGCCCCACCCTGCGGCGGCCCGGACCAGGGTGAGGGTGCCGGCAGCTCCGGCGTCGAGGCGGGCCGACAGCCGGGGACGCCACAGCATCGGCTCCGGCGGGGCGGGCGGGGTGAGCCGGGACGCCAGCAGCGGCGGGCCGGCGGGCACCTCGGCGCTGTCGTGCTGCTGCGGCATCCGCCCTCCCCCGGTCAGCGCGTTCCGCCCCGGTCGGCGCCCTCCGGCCGGTCGGCGCGTTCCTCCCGGTCGGCGCGCTCCGGACCGGTCGGCGGCGGTTACCCGGACCGGACCGGTTCACCCCTTCGGGACGAGTCCGGTTCACCCGGTCCCCACCGAGGATGGGCGGATCGGGCAGCCGGTGTGGCGTGACCGGCTGCTGCGCACCGGTCCCGGCGAAGAGGCGGGTGGTACGGATGGGACGACTGACCCGTGGCGGGTTCACCCTCCTTCGGGCGCACCGGGCGGGGGTCGACGCCCGGTCGGGCCGCTGGCAGGTGGTCACGGTCGGGGTGTCGGCGGCCGAGCTGATGCCCGACGGGCGGTGGCCGGAGCCGCTGCGCCCACTGGCTGACGCGGTGGAGCTGCACCTGCGGCCGGCCCCCGGTGGGCGGGGCACCGAGCTTTCGGTCCGCCCCCTCGGCGGGGTGGCGACCCTGCCCGGGATGGCCGCCCACCTGGTCGGCGACGATCCCGACGGCTACCTGCGGCAGGTGTTGCGCACGGTCCGGCAGCTCGCCGAGACCGGTGAGGTGCTACGCGCCGACCGGCCCGCCGCCGAACGCCCCGCGACCGCGCCACCCGGGACCGGGCCGCACGCGACCGGGCCGCCCGCGACCGGGCCGCCCGCGACCGGGACCGGGCCGCACGGGACCGACGGCCCGGTGGTGCCCGGATGAGGGCGCTGTGCTGGGAGGGCGTCGACCGGCTCGCGGTACGCCAGGTGCCCGACCCGGAACTGCGCAACGCCCACGACATGATCGTCCGGGTCCGGCGCAGCACCACCTGCGGGGCCGACCTGCCGATGCTCGCCGGCCGGGTGCCGGGCCTGGCCGCCGGGGACGTGCTCGGGCACGAGTTCCTCGGCGACGTGGCCGAGGTCGGCCCGGCGGTCCGGCGGCACCGCGTCGGTGACCGGGTGGTGGTCTGCGCGGCCGTGGCCTGCGGGAACTGTTGGTACTGCCGGCAGGGGCTCTACTCGTGCTGCGACAACGGCACGGCCACCGGGACGGTCGGCGAGGCGGCCTGGGGGCAGCCCACCGGCGGCTGCTACGGCCATCCCCGGACAGCGGGTGGGTTCGCCGGCAGCCACGCCGAGTACGTCCGGGTGCCGTACGCCGACGTGGGGGCGTTCACCGTGCCCGACCCGGTCAGCGACGACCGGGCGGTCTTCGCCTCGGACGCCGCCCCGGCCGGTTGGATGGGTGCCGAGCTGGGTGCGGTCCGCCCCGGTGACGTGGTCGCGGTCTGGGGGGCGGGTGCGGTGGGGCAGCTCACCGCGCAGGCGGCGACGGTGCTCGGGGCGGAACGGGTGATCGTGATCGACCGGTACCCGGAACGGTTGCGGATGGCCGAACGGCACACCGGCGCCGAGACGTTGCACTACGAACACACTGATGTCCCCGCCGAACTGCGGGAACGCAGTGGTGGCCGGGGGCCCGACGTCTGCGTGGAGGCGGTGGGGGTGGCCGACGGCGGGGGCCGGCCGGTCTCGCTCGCCGACCGGTTCACCGGCCGGGGCGGCCCGGTCGAGGACCCCCTGGCGGTACGGGAGGCGGTGCACGCCTGCCGCAAGGGTGGCACGGTCTTCGTCTCGGGCACCTTCACCGGTTTCGTGGACGCCTTCCCGCTGGGCGCGGTGATGCACAAGGGTCTCACCCTGCGCAGCGCCCGGCAGCACGGTCAGCGGTGGATTCCGATGCTGCTGGACCGGATGGCCCGCGACGAGCTGCGTACCGAACACCTGGCGACGCACCGGTTCGACCTGGACCAGGCCCCGACGGGGTACGCGCTGTTCCGGGACCGCGCCGACGGTTGTGTGCGGGCGGTGTTCAGCCCGCACGGCTGAGTCGTCCGGGTGGGTGCCGGTCGCCGCGGTGCGGACCGGTCCACCCCCGGTGCCCAGGTGAGGGCCGGATGCGGGTGGCACACTCGGCGGATGTCCCACGACCGCCCGTACGACATCGTCCTGTTCGGCGCGACCGGCTTCACCGGCGGGCTGACCGCCGAATATCTGGCCCGGCACGCCCCGGTGGGGTTGCGTTGGGCGTTGGCCGGCCGCAACCCGGCGAAGCTGGCGGCGGTCCGGGACCGGCTCGCCGCCATCGACCCGGCCCTGGCCGGGCTGCCGCTGCTCACCGCCGACGTCACCGACGCCGGGTCGCTGCGGGTGGTGGCGGAGGCGACCCGGGTGCTCGCCACCACCGTCGGACCGTACGTGCACCACGGGGAGCCGCTGGTCGCGGCGTGTGCCGCCGTCGGCACCGACTATCTCGACATCACCGGTGAGCCGGAGTTCGTGGACCTGATGTACGTGCGGCACCACGCCGAGGCGGTGCGTACCGGGGCCCGGTTGGTGCACGCCTGCGGTTTCGACTCGATCCCGCACGACCTGGGCGTCTGGTACACGGTCCGGCAGTTGCCGTCGGACGGGCCGATCATGGTGGACGGGTTCGTCCGGGCCGGGGGGAAGTTCTCCGCCGGCACGTACCATTCGGCGCTCACCGCGTTCTCGCGTACCGCGCAGACGAAGCAGGCGGCGCGGGCCCGGCGGGCGGTCGAACCCCGCCCGGACGGACGCCGGGCCCGCGCGGTGGCCGGGAAGTTGGGCCGGTCCGCGGCGACCGGCATGTGGGCGGTGCCGCTGCCCACCATCGACCCGCAGGTGGTACGCCGGTCCGCCGCGGCCTGCCCGGAGTACGGCCCGGACTTCCGCTACCGGCACTTCGCCGCCGTCAAGCGGCTGCCGACGGTGCTGCTGGCCGGGGTGGGGATGGCCGGGGTGGTCGGGCTGGTGAAGCTGCCACCGACCCGGCGCTGGCTGCTCGGCCGGCTCGCCTCCGGGCAGGGTCCGAGCGCCGCGCAGCGGGCCCGGTCGTGGTTCCGGGTGCGGTTCGTCGGCGAGGGCGGGGGCCGCACCGTCCGCACCGAGGTCTCCGGCGGTGATCCCGGCTACGACGAGACCGCCAAGATGCTCGCCGAGTCGGCCCTCTGCCTGGCGTACGACGAACTGCCCGCCACCAGCGGGCAGCTGACCCCGGTGACGGCGATGGGCGATGCGCTGCTGGACCGGTTGGTGAGGGCCGGCATGACGTTCCGGGTCCTCCCGGCGCGGAGCTGACCGGGGCGACGACCCGACGGCTTGACCCTCGACCTGGTGGAGGCGACAGCATCATGGGCGTGGAGAGCGAACTGCTGAGTATCGGCGAGCTGGCCCGGGCCAGTGGCCTGACGGTCAGCGCGTTGCGGTTTTACGACCGGTGCGGGGTGCTGACGCCGACGCTGGTCGACCCGGTGAACGGTTACCGCTGGTACACCGACGCGCAGGTGACGCCGGCCCGGCTGGTGGCCGGGCTACGTCGGGTCGGTATGCCGCTGGTCGAGATCACCGCCGCGCTGCGGCTGCGGCACGAACCCGCGCGGGTGGGGCGGTTGTTCGACGCCCACCTACGCCGGTTGGAGGACGGTCTCGCCGACGCCCGCCGTGAACTCTCCCGGGTCCGCACCCTGATCGATCCCGAGGAGTACCCGATGACCACCACGATCGTGCTTGCCCGCGCCGACCTGGCCGCTGCCGTCGACGCCGTCCGGTTCGCCGTCGGCACCGACCCCGATCTGCCGATGCTCACCGGTGTCCTGTTGGACGTGGAGTCCGACGGCGTACGACTGGTCGCCACCGACCGGTACCGGATGGCGTTGGCCCGGGCCGGCGGTCGGGTGGACGGCCCGCCGGTGCGGGCGCTGCTCCCGGCGGCGGCGGTCGACGAGTTCCGGGCCCTGCTGGATGCCGACACGCAGGAGCAGGCGCACCTGACGCTCGCCGGGGGCCGGGTCGCCGTCACCGTCGCCGGTGCCGTGGCCAGCTCGGCGGTGTTGCCGTACGAGTTCACCGACTACCGCCGGCTGCTGCGCCGACCGGCGGACGCACCGGCCCGGCAGGTACCGGTCGACGTGGCGAGGCTGCGCGCCGCGCTGCGGGCCGGTACCCCCACGGTCACCCGGGTGCACGAGGGGGTGCCGCTGCCGGTGACCGTGCTCGGGGTGGACGACCACGACGGGCTGCGCCTGGTCGACGCGACCGAACTGGCCGGGCCGGACCGGACCGACCTGCTGGTCGGCGTGAACGGGGACTTCCTGCTCGATGCCCTGGAGGCTGCCGGTGGCCCGCAACTGATGCTGGAACTCGACGGCCCGATCGCCCCGCTGGCCGTCCGGCGGCCCGGTGACGAGGACACCTTCTCCATCCTGATGCCGATCCGCCTCTGACGGTCATGGGCCGGCCGGCCGGCAGCCCAGCCGGCGTTCCGCGTCGGCCTCGGACCCAGCGGGTCCGGTCCCACACCGGCCGCACCCCGTTTCGCCTCGCCCCGGCGCAGCACGATCAGGTGCCGGGCGGTCGCCGGGTGACCCGCCTTGGCACCGGGCCTGCCGGAGAGTGACCTGCGGCGGGCACCGGGCCCGCCGGTGCGCCATCGACGGACAACGACACCCCACCATTACGGAGGGTAGCTACAACCCTCCCCCCACCTACTCCCCTGTGCACGCTTTGCTCTGCTGCCACCGAAGCAACAGGCACGGCGGGTAACCGTCGCGCCGGTGGCAGCAGAGCAAAGCGTCGGAGTGGGGGTGGTGAGGGGTGGCGAGTCGATGCGGCATTTGAGCAGCTCAGAGGGGATCTGCCGCTGGAAGCCCATCCGGGCACGGTAAGAACAACACCCCAAGGATCACCCAGAGTGACAAAATGGGGGTCGGCGTCGACTCATCACCGTAAGTCACCGCTCGGGTCGACGGCGTCATCTGTCGGGATCGGACCGGACGACCGGGCCCCTGCGGCGCGGCCGGCCGGCGGTCCCACCGGCGCGGACACGACCGCTCCGGGGACGGCGGTCAGCGCGGCACCGGCCGGACAGCACCCCGGCCACACCACGCACGGCAGCGCCGATCGGACCCGTGGGACCGGTGGGGCCAGAGCAGCGCCGATCGGACCGGTCGGGCCAGCAGCACCGATCGGGCCGGTGGGGCAGCGCGGGTGAGGCCATGCCTCCGGCCGGGGCCGGATGGCGGCAGGCGCGACGGTAGCATCGGAGGGTCCCACCCCGACCGCCTGGACGGAGCGTACGGAGCAGCATGCTCGACATGGAGTTGATCCGCAAGGATCGCGAGGCGGTGGCGACCGCGCTGGCGAAGCGTCTGGCTCCCGCCGAGGTCAATCGGATCCTGGACGAGATCCAGCGACTCGATCAGGAGCGTCGCGCCCTGATCACGGAGATCGACGCCGAGCGGCAGCGCCGCAAGGCCGACGCCCGGGCGTACGCGCAGGCGAAGCGGGCCGGCACCACGCCGGAGTCCGTCGCGCCGGAGGTCGAGCGCAAGCAGCTCGCCGACCTGGAGTCCCAGCTGGACGAGGTGCAGTCCCGGCTGCGCGGCACGATGAGCGAGCTGCCCAACCTGCCCGCCGACGACGTGGTGCCCGGCGGCAAGGAGGCCAACCGGGTGGTGAAGACCTTCGGCGAGCCCCCGGTCATCGAGAAGATCCGCGACCACGTGGAACTGAGCCGCGCACTCGGCCTGGTCGACCACGAGCGCGGCGTCAAGCTCGGCGGTTCGGGCTTCTGGATGTACACCGGCCTGGGCGCCCGGCTGGAATGGGCGCTGATCAACTGGTTCATCGACGAGCACGTGCGGGCCGGCTACGAGTTCCTGCTCCCGCCGCACCTGCTGCTGGACACCGCCGGCTTCGCCGCCGGCCAGTTCCCGAAGTTCTACGACGACGTCTACCACCTGGACCGGGAGTCCGCCCCGCGCGGGCAGTTCCTGCTGCCCACCTCGGAGACGGCCATCCTCGGGGCCTACCAGGACGAGATCCTGGAGACGTCGAAGCTGCCGCTGAAGGCGTTCGCGTACACCCCCTGCTACCGCCGCGAGGCGGCCGGCTCGCACTCCGACGAGCGCGGCACCGTGCGTGGGCACCAGTTCAACAAGGTGGAGATCTTCCAGTTCACCCTGCCGGAGCAGGCAGACGCGGCGCTGGAGGAGATGCTCGCCCACGCGGAGAGCCTGGTCGAGAAGCTGGGCCTGCACTACCAGCGCAGCCTGCTGTCCGCCGGTGACGCCAGCGCGTCGATGAAGAAGACCCTCGACATCGAGGTGTGGATGCCGAGCACCGGCAAGTACAAGGAGGTGTCGTCGGTCTCGTGGGCCGGTGACTACCAGGCCCGCCGGGCCGCCATCCGCTACCGCGAGCCGGGGGGCAAGCAGACCCGGTTCGTGCACACCCTCAACGGGTCGGCGCTGGCCACCAGCCGGCTCTTCCCGGCCATCCTGGAGCAGTTCCAGCAGCCCGACGGCTCGGTAGTGGTGCCCGAGGTGCTCCGCGACCGGCTCGGCACCGACCGGCTCACCCCGCTGCGCTGAGGCTCGCGGTGCGGGGCGGGGCCTCCGGGCCACCGCCCCGCACCACACCACCCGGCCCGCCGCACACCCGGCCCGCCGCACACCCGACCGACATCAGCCAGCCGCGCACCAGCCCGGCGGGGTCACCGGCCGGTTGTCTCACACCCGTTCGGTGTCACCGGTCCGGGTACGGCTGCGGTGCAGCAGCGCCGCCACCGCGAGCAACCCGAGCAGCAGCCCGGCGAGCACCATCGGCCCGGCCGTGTCCAGGGCCGTCACCAGCATCCGTTGGACCCGGGCCGCACCTACCACCACCGGGTCGCCGAAGGCGTCGTGCCGACCCTGGGCGAGCCGGACCTCGTACCAGCCGTACCAGGCGACGTAGCCGCCGGCGACGAGCAGCACCAGGCCACTGAGGCGGGGCACCCAGGCGCCCGCCCCGCGCAACCCACTCACCACCCGCCCGCGCAGCAGCGCCACGCCGAGCGCCGCCACCGCCACCACCAGACCCATCCCGAGCGCGTACGCGACGAACAGCGCCAGCCCGCGCAGGGTCGAGCCGGCCTGGAGGCTGGTCACCACGATCGCCAGGAACGGCGCGATCGAGCAGCTCAGCGACGCCAGCGCGTACGCCATGCCGAACAGCGCCATGGACGGCAGCGAGCGGGTCAGCCGGGGCGCGCGGGCCGACGGACGCGGGGTGGGCAGGCGGCGTCCGGCGAGCAGCCACAACCCGAGCGCCAGCAGGCCCAGCCCCAGGGTCACGGTCAGCCACGGCAACCGTGGGCGCAGCCAGTCGGCCAAGGGTGCCACGGCCAACCCGAAAGCCCCGAACACCACGACGTACCCACAGGTCAGGCCGGCCGCCGCGGTGAGTGCCCGGCCGATCGCGCCGCGGCCGTCCGCGGGCCCGGCGACCAGCAGCGACAGGTACGCCGGCAGCATCGCGAAGCCGCACGGGTTGACCGCGCCGAGCATCCCGGCGGTCAGCGCGAGCAGCAGCGGGCCGGTCATCAGCCGGCCAGGGCGGCGACCCGGCGGGTCAGGTCCTCACCGTCGAGGAAGCCCTGGTGGACGACCTTCCCCTCCCGATCGATGATCAGGAAGGTGCTCTGTTCGACGATCTCGAAGCGCCGCCACAACGCGCCGGCCCGGTCGTCGATCTGCGTGGTGCCGCCGAGTTCGAACTCGGTGACGAAGCTGTGCATCGCCTTCTGCTCGCCGAGGCCGGCCACCCCGACGATCGGCACGGTGTCCCGGTATTTCGGGGCGATCTCGGCGACCGTCCACGCCTGGCTGGCGCAGGTGGCGCACCACGGCGCCCAGAACCAGAGCACCACCGGCCGGCCGGCCAGGGCGGCGGCGGAGAACGCCGTACCGTCGAGGGTCTTGGCGGTGAAGCGCAACGCGTCGGGCACCGGGGCGGGTGCCCCGGTGGTGGCGGGTGCGGCGGTCGGGGTCGGCTCGGCGGGCAGCGGCGACGAGGTGGCGATCGGCACGGCGACCTCGGCGGCCGGTTGCGCCGTCGTCGGCCCGACGGCGCACGCCGAGGCGGCCAGCAGGGTGCCGGCCAGGGTGGCGGCGACGGCGAGCCGGACGGCCGGTCGGCCAACCGGCCGGGTCCTGGGGTACGACGACCGCATCCGAATCTCCTCTCGGTGGTGCTACGTGACCCCGACGGTGCCGGGTGACCTCGACGGTGCTACTTGACCTCGACCAACCGCAGCGCGAGCTCGGGGCAGACCTTGACGGCCTTCATCGCCCCCTCCTTCAGCCAGGTCGGCACGGGGGTGGGCGGGAAGGCGGGGTAGCCGTTGCCGTCGAGCCGGATGAAGTCCGGTACGACGTGGGCGCAGAGTCCGTGCCCGTCACAGCGGGACCAGTCCAGGGTGAGCATCTTCGGGTTGGCGTCGGGGGCACCGGGCAGCCCCATCACGCCCTTGACCCGTTTGCCGCACCCCTCACCGGTGGTGTGCTGCCGCAGGTCGTCGGCGAACACCTCCATCGCGGAGAGCGCGAAACGGGAGGTGCCGTCGGGGTGGCTGCACGCGCCCCGGCCCTTCACGTCACCGGCGGCGGCCCGCACGACCTCCACCGGGGCGCTGCCGGAGACCGCCAGGTCGACGGCGCGGGCCAGGTCGGGCAGGCCCCGCTTGCACGGCCCGCACTGGCCGGCGGACTCCCCGGCCAGGTAGCGGACCACCTGGGCGGCTTCGCCGAGCGGGCAGGTGTCGCGGCCGAGCGGGATGATGATGCCGGCGCCGAGGGTGCCGCCGACGCTGGTGAGGCTCTTGCGGGTGATCTCCGCCCGCTGCGCCGCCTCCCAGGTGATCCAGCGGCCGTGGTAGCCGCCCATCAGGATGCCCGGCCCCTCCGGCACCTCGCACAGTTCGAGGATGTCCCGTAGCGGGGTGCCGGCGGCGCACTCCACCACGGCGGCGCGTTTGGCCTGGCCGGTCACGGTGAGCAGGACGGTGCCCGGCTCGTCGTCGGTGCCGAGCGCCGCGTACTCGTACGGGCCGAGCCGGGCGGCGATGGCCACCTGGGCGTACGTCTCGGCGTTGGACAGCAGGGTGGGCAGGTTGCGTACGCCCGAGTCGCTGGACCGCTTCTTGGTGCCCGGCGGGATGTGCGGCAGTCCGTTGATCCCGTTGACCAGTGCGCCGCCCTCGCCGGAGATGAACCGGTGCGGCACGGTGACGATGGTGGTGGGGACCGGCATCCGACGTTCGGCGAGTGCCTCGGTGAGCGAGTCCCGGCCGATCAGGTCGTCGGCGACGCAGAGCACGATCTCCTCGGCGTCCAGCGCGTAGGCGGACAGGGCGGCACCGTCGAGGATCAGGTGCGGGGCCCGGGTGAGCAGCACCTTGTCCTTCCAGCTCGCCGGTTCCCCCTCGGTGGCGTTGACCACCACCACGGCGGGCAGGTCCTGCCGTTCACAGGACTCCAGCACCGCCTTGAACTTCCGGTAGAACGGGAAACCCGCGCCGCCCTTGCCCTTGAGCTGGATGGCCTCGGCCAGTCGGAGCAGGTTGGCCGGTTCCATCGGGCCGATCGGGCCGTGCACCGTCTCGTGTGCCATCAGGTCCAGCCGACCGAACTCGGCGAAACCGGCGGTGAGCCGGGGCTCGCCGATGCAGGCGACCGGGGGCACCTTGGTCCGCATCACTTGGCTTCACCGCGCAGCCCGGCCCAGTACGCCCCGTCGACGGCGTCCGCGTTGGCTTTGCCCTTGCGCCGGCTGCGGCCGTCGCCGGTGGCCTTGCGGGCCCGCCGGGAGGCCAGGTCGACCAGGGTCGGGGTGTCGTCGACCGGGATGTCGTCGGCGACGTAGCGGGCCGGCGGACGCCAGTAGTCCGGCTCCTCGGGCACGTCCGGCTCGACGCTGTGCCGGCCGGAGCCGCTGCGCGGGGCGGCGGAGATGGGTTCGGCCGAGACGGGCCGGCTGGACTCCCACCGGTTCGGGCTGTCCCACGGCTCCTCGGGCTCCTCGGTGCGCCGCCGGGGCGGGGCCGAGTAGCGGGCGGCCAGGTCGTCGTCGTCGCGTCGGGCCCGCCGACCGGTGGAGACCGGGGCGATGTCCTCGTCCTCGTACCGGGACCGGCGGGTGCCCGACACGGGGGCCACGTCCTCCTCGTACCGGGACCGGCGGGTGCCCGACACCGGGGCGACGTCCTCCTCGTAGCGGGACCGGCGGGTGCCCGACACGGGGGCCACGTCCTCCTCGTACCGGGACCGGCGGCCACCGGAGACCGGGGCGACGTCCTCGTCGCGGCGGCGACTGCCGGACACCGGCGCGACGTCCTCCTCGTAGCGGGCGCGGCGACTGCCGGACACCGGGGCGACGTCCTCCTCGTAGCGGGACCGGCGACTGCCGGAGACCGGGGCGACGTCCTCGTCGCGGCGGCGGGGCCGTTCGTCGCGTTCGTCGCGCTCGACGGTGCGGCGTCGGGCGGCCGGTTCCAGGTCACGCTCGCGGCGGGGGGCCGACGTCTCCCGGGCGGGTCGGCCGCCCCGGACGGGTTCCCGCAGGGTGCCGGGCTCGGGCACCACCGGAACGGTGAACCGCTCGGGGTCACGACGCCGGGCAGTGCCGGTCGGCGCGTTCCAGGACGGGGTCAGGGTGGTCTCGGCCCAACCGGTCCGGCTGTCCTTGGTCTCCTCCTCCTTTTTACGGCCGAGGCCACTGAGCAGCGTCCGCCCCTTGCCCTCGTCGGTCGCCTTGGCGGTCATCGCCTTGTTCAGCGCGGCGGCCTGCTGCTGCTCACGGGTGCGCTTGCCGAGGTAGACCGACAGCCGCACCATCAGCGCCACCACCACCAGCAGCACGCACGCCAGGTAGCTGAGCACCACCCAGGACTTGGCGGCGCGGCCGGCGTTGAGGCCGTGGAACAGGGCGAACGGCCAGGAGAGGTACGCCAGGGAGTGCAGGCTGCGCCAGAACCACTTGGGGCCGACACCGGCGAAGCGGACCCGGACGATGCCGGTCCAGAACACGCTCACCATGAGGAACGCGGCCACCGTGCCGAGACCGACGTAGAGCCCGCTGCCGCCGATGAACGGGACCACGGCGTCGGTGGGGCCGGCCCGACCGATCGCGATCTTGGTGATGACGTGGAACACCAGGCCGGCGACACCGAGGACACCGGTGGCCCGGTGCGCCGACTGGAGCAGCACCCGGTGCCGGATCATCAGGACCAGCCGGTCGGTGGCGAGCAGGCCCATCATCACGGTGAGGCTGAGCGCCACCAGGGCGACCACCCCGGCGAAGAACTCGGTGAAGAAGAACCCGTACGCGTACATCACCGTGCCGTTGCCGGTCATCTCGACGCCGGCCCAGAGCAGGCCCAGCGCGGAGGCCACCATCAGGGCCAGCACGGATTTCGACACGGTCCGGACACCACGGCTACTGGTGGAGGTCCGGACGGTCGCGGCCTTCTCGTTCTGCTTTGCCCGGGCCATCTGCTCCTCGATCGTCTAACGGCGGCGCCACCACCGGCCGACCTTGCTCCCACCTCCAGTACGGACCTCCGGGGCGTACGGATCAGTGCGGCTGGTGAAAATTCTCGGCGGAGTGTCGAACCACCCCGGCCCGGCGCGCGTGTAGCCCCCGGCGCACCGCGTCGACGGCGCACCGGCGCAGCGACGACCGTCCATCCGTTGACCGGTGGCGCCCCGTCGGGCGAACCTGTCCGGACGATTCACGCCGACCGGAAGCTATGCACCCGTTAGTCTTTGTTTGTGCTGTTTGACCGAATGATCG
The DNA here is from genome assembly GCF_040649765.1 of Micromonospora sp. NPDC048894. Taxonomy (NCBI): domain Bacteria; kingdom Bacillati; phylum Actinomycetota; class Actinomycetes; order Micromonosporales; family Micromonosporaceae; genus Micromonospora; species Micromonospora sp. NPDC048894. The sequence goes on from NZ_JBEZFY010000006.1 coordinate 294,242, forward strand.
ACCGGTGGGGGCGGGGTCCACTCGCCGCCGTCGTCGGCGTACCGGCGCTGCTGGTGCTGGCCGTGCTGGTCGGCGCGGCACTGCGCTACGACGCCCCCGCGCCGACCCGCCGGGCCGCCCCGCCACCGGCCGCGACTACCGCCCCGGCCGAGGACGAGACCGTGCCGCCCGCCGCACCGGCCCCCGCCGGACTACCGGTGATCGACTACGAGCCGGCACCCGCCGGCTTCCCGGCCGACCCGCGCCCGCTCGACGTCACGCCGTTGACCGAGGGGCTCACCCCGACCCGGAACATCGCCGCGTACGACGCCCCGGGCGGACGACCCCGCGCCCTGCTCGCCCCCACCATCAACGGGGTCGAGCTGACCATGCCGGTGGTGGAACGCCGCACCGGCTGGACGGCGGTCCTGCTGCCCTCGGCGAGCCGCCGACTGGCGTGGCTGCCGGCGGGCGGCTGGACCCCGGTGGCCCTGCGTGACCAGCTCGTGGTGCAGCGGCGGACCCACCAGCTCACCTGGTACCGGCACGGCAGCCCGCAGCACACCTGGCCGGTCAGCCTCGGCCTGCCCGGCCAGGAGACCCCGCTCGGCCGGACCTTCATCCTCGGCACCACTCCCCCGCCCGAGCCCGCCTACGGCGGGGTGGACGTCTTCGCCCTCGGCGCGATCCCCGACGACCTGGACGCGGTGCCCACCGGCCTCAAGGGCGCGCACATCGGCCTGCACACCTGGCAGGACGACGACACCCTCGGCGAGAACGTCACCAACGGCTGCATCCGACTCACCCGTACCGCCCAGCAGACCCTCCTCGACGAGGTCCGCCCCGGCACCGAACTGGTAGTCGTCGACACCCTCCCCACCTCCTGAGCCAGCGCACCGCCGCCCCCGCCGCCTCGCCGCCTCCGCCGGCCCCGCCGCCCCCGCCGCCCCGCCGGCCCCGGTGATCAAGAGGTTTGCGTCAAAATCTGGCCGTCGGATGACGCAAACCTCTTGATCACCGGGCGTATTCGGGCCCGCCGGATGGGGTGGGGGCATTGCGGGGTGGGAGGTGGGTATGCGGCCGGGGTTGGGGGTGGGTGAGGTCGGGGAGGACGGCATGGGGAACACGTCGAATGCGCGGGTCGACACGGTGGTGCTCGTGCACGGGCTGTGGATGACACCACGTAGTTGGGAGGGGTGGGTCGAGCGGTACGAGGCACGCGGGTTCCGGGTGCTCGCCCCGGCCTGGCCGGGCTTCGACCGGGAGGTGACCGCGCTGCGCGCCGACCCGGGCACGATCGCCGGCACCACCCTGCGGCAGGTGATCGACCACTACGCGGCGGTGATCCGTGAGCTGCCGAGCCCACCGATCGTGATCGGCCACTCGTTCGGCGGGCTGGTCGCCCAGGTGCTGGCCGACCGGGGGCTCGGCGCGGCCACCGTGGCGGTCGCGTCCGCGCCGGTCAAGGGGGTGCTCCGGCTGCCGATCAGCACGCTGCGGGCGTCGTACCCGGTGCTGCACAGCCCGGTCAACCGGCACCGGGGGGTGCAGATCAGCCCGGACGAGTTCCGCTACGCCTTCGGCAACACCCTCCAGCCGGACGACTCCGACCGGGCCTGGCGGCGTTACGCCGTACCGGCCGCCGGGCACGTGCTCTTCGAGGGGGCGTTCGCCAACCTCGACCCGCACTCCGCCGCGACCGTCGACACCGGGCGCGACGACCGGCCGCCGCTGCTGCTGATCGCCGGTGGCGAGGACCACGTGGCCCCGCCGTCGCTGGTGAAGGCGAACGCCGGGCTCTATCAGAAGTCGCGGGCGGTGACCGCGTACCACGAGTTCCCGGGCCGCTCCCACTTCACGGTGGGTGAGCCGGGCTGGGAGGCGGTCGCCGACCACGCCCTGGACTGGGCGGTGCGGATGACGCGGACCCCGGCGACGGCGGGCAGCGCACCCCGCCGCTGAGCCGGACGGCACCGCAGCGTCACGGCCGGTCGGCCCGGACGCGCGGCACCGCCCCTCACCGGAGCCCGCTCACCGCCACCCGCGCCGCCGGGAGCACTCGCCGTCGTGGTCGGGGCGGAGCAGGCAGCGCCGACCACCGGAGAGCAGCCGGTCACAGAACACCCAGTGGCGGACGTTCTGGTCGTCCTCGACGGAGACGGTGGTGCCGCCCGGGTCGGTCTGCGGCAGGACGTGCGTCCAGTGCGCCACCACCCGGGCCAGCCGCTGCGCGGAGAGCAGATCGTCGGTGACCACCGGCAGGTGGATGACGAAGCGCCCGGTCACCGGTCCCACTCCCGCTCGTTGCGGCCGTGCGCCCGCTCGGCTTGCAGCTGGCACAGCGCGATCCTGACCCGGCCGGCCTCCCGCCGGCTCTGCCGCAGCGCGTCGTAGGCGGCGGCCAGCTCACCGGCGACCTGGTCGAGGAACTCCCGCACCTCCTGCGGGTCGAGCCCGCGCCGCCCGAACCGCGCCGGCCGGAACCGCCGCTCCCGCACCTGCCACGGCAACAACCGATTGGGTACGCCCGGACGACGCCCCACCGACGCCGGCAGCGGTCGTCGGCTCTCCGGAATCCGGCGGAAGAAGTCACGCATGACGGAACCTGCCTCTCCTGACGATCGACCCGGGCGGGGGTGGGTCCACCGGCCCGCCGCGCACCGGCGGACCCACCCCGTGCACCCGCCGTCGCAGCGCTCACCAGCCACCCGACAACGGGGATCAGATGGCCGCTGAGCAGCGGGAACTTCCCAGCGACCGCCGAAGCAGTCAAACACCGGAAGCCACTGATTGCAACGTCTCAATTGCGCTGCGCGACCGCACGGCTAGCTATAGACACGCACTCTGTGTAATGTGTCCATTACTGCGGAGACGCGGGGCCGTCGAAAATGGACGGGAGGGTGTTCAGGCCAGCCGAGCCGGGAGGACGATGGTGTCACAATCCGTGACCGGGACGACGATGCTCCGCCGCCAGATCGGGCGGAAGTTCGAGTCGTTGCGCAGGGCGGCCGGGCTGACGATGGAGCAGGCCGCCGAGCAGTTGGACCGGGCACGGGCCACCCTGCACCGGATCGAGAACGGTGCCGAGCACGTCCGCTACCGGCAGGCCGACGTGCAGCAGATGCTCGACCTCTACGGTGCCTCCACCGAGGACAGCGAGTTGCTCCTGGCCATGACGGCGGCCACCCGGGAGAACAAGAACTGGTGGCACGACTACGTCGGCTCCGGCCTGCCCCGCTGGTTCCAGCTCTACATCGGACTGGAATCGGCCGCATCACACATCCGCCAGTACGAGGCCGAGTTGGTCCCCGGCCTGCTCCAAACCCGCGCCTACGCGGAACATGTCTCCCGACTCCCCAGCGGCGGGATCGACACCAGCGACGACGAGACGCATCAGCGGGCTGTTCAACTTCGGGTGGAGCGACAGGCGTTGCTCATCCGGTTCTCCCCGCCGCAACTCAGCGTGATACTCAACGAGGCCGTGCTACGTCGGCCGGTGGGCAGCAAGGAGATCATGGCTGAACAGCTTCATCAGATCATCAAGGCCGCAGAACTACCCAACGTCACCGTAAGAATGATGGAATTTTCTGCCGGACTACACGCCGGAATGACGGCTGGAAGCTTCTCGATGCTGGAGTTTCCGCAGGACGCCACCGGCAGGGAGGTGGAGCCGCCCGTGACCTACATCGAGTCCGCGACGGGGGCGATCTACCTGGACAAGCCGCACGAGACGGCCGTGTACGGCGCTATCTGGGCCGACATGACGAGCCGTGTCCTCAATGAGTCCCGGTCAATGAGCCTGATCCACCGAATAGCAGAGGAGCACTCCCGTGCCTGACCTGACCGGTGCCGTCTGGCGCAAGTCCACCCGCAGCAACGCTGGCGGCAACTGCGTCGAGGTCGCCGACAACATGCCCGGCGTCGTCGGACTCCGCGACAGCAAGGACCCCACCGGCCCAGTCCTCACCTTCGCACCCCGAACGTGGACGCGTTTTCTGGCGAGCCTCAAGCAGCAGCCGCCCCGGTACTGAAAGGGACACCGCACAGACCGGGCTGCCCTGCCCCCGATCTGGTGCCGGTGCGCGACGCGGATGGCGTCAGCTTTGCGACACCCACCTCGACACGCCAGACCGAACGGCACACAATCGGCCGCCCCGACCTGCATAGGTGAGGGCACGTCGAATTCGCCGCCCGGAAGGTGCACCGTGTCACGCTACTTCGGCTGGGTCAAGGATCATCAGAAGTTGGCTCTCGCCGGAGTCATCATCGGCGCGGCGAGCCTCTTGGTGGCGACACTCGGCTTTGGGCGTGATCTGTTCGGCATCGAATTCTCGCAGGCCAGCCATCCCGCACCTACCTCAGCGGCCGGGCCGAGTCCTTCCGCGTACCTGACGCCGCCGGCTTCCGAGGACCCGACCTTCGACATCTCGGAGAGCCCGAGCGATGAGGCGCGTCCCACGCCCACCGAGACGGTCGACCCCACACCCACGCCGGAGGACAGCCCTGAGGAAGTCTCGGTCCGCTACCTCGACGAACTCGACGCGGAGGACCGCAACGGGGGTTATGTCAAAGGGCTGGTGACCATGGGCAACAAGCCCTACGACCGGAGCATCGAACTCAGCTGCAACGGCACCAACACCTACTTCGTCTTTCCCGTCGCAGGGATGCGGACCCTCGACTTCTGGCTGGGCATCGACGACAACACCCCCGGTGCCTCCGGGCTGGTCGCCGACGTGGCCTTCTACCGGGACAGCGGAGGACAGCTCGACAGCAACAAGGTGGCCAAGCTGGGGCCCGCCACCCATGTCAAGGTCGATATCACCGGTACCACCCAGTTGAAGATCCGCTGCACCGGCCGGAATGCCAACTCGGGCCGTCAGGCCAACGTGGCCCACGTCGCCTTCGGCAAGGCGGTGCTCACCGCTTCCCCGCGCTGACCGGTACCGTCTGGCGCAAGTCCACCCCGCAGCAACAACGGGACCGACTGCGACGAGGTCGCCGACGACCCTTCCGGAATCGCCGGGCTGCACGACAGCGAGGACCCAACCGGCCCCACCTCCACCTTCACACCCCCGGCGTGGACGCGCCTCCTGACGAGCACCGCGCTCAAAGAGACCGGACCGTCCCGGCTGCACCAGCACAGGCCAAGCCTGACTGACCGTTCGACCGTGTCGGCCTACCCGCCGGGCAGGCCGGCACGCGCCGTCACCGCCGGCACCCGCTCGCTGTCGTGGTCGGGCCGGCGCAGCGAGCACTTTCCCGGGAACGTCAGTCCCAGGTCTCGCTGATGTCGAGGATCTCCATTCCCGGGGGCAGCGCCGGCGTCAGGGCCTTCGGATCCCGGGTGACCAGATAGCAGCGGTAGAGCACGGCGGTGGTGACGGCATGCGCGGCATCCAGCGACACCTGTGTACGCGCCGCCAGCCGCGCCACCCGCCGGCTCGTCGCGGCATCGTAGACGGCCACCTGAATGTCACGGTCCTCGGTGAACAGCAGGTCGAGCAGGGCGGCGGAGGCGGTACCCGCCAGTTCGAGCTGTGCCTGCCCGAGGCAGAGCGCGGGTACCCACAGCTGCTGCTCCGGGTCCTCCTCGGCGAGGGTGAGCATGGCACCGGGCTCGACGCTGGTTCCCGAGGCGTAAGCGAGCAGCGCAGAGGTGTCGAGGACCAGGCCGTTCACGCCGCGGCGCTTCCGTCCTCGTCGAACTGGCGAAGCCATTCGAGATTCCGGGCATGCTGCTCGTCACTGATCGGTGGCAGAGCTGCCAGACGACTCCTCGTCGATTCCACGTCGTCGTCGGTGACGACGTAACCGAGCTGCGCCCAGCGCGCCCGGAGGTCGTCCGCCCGCATCTTCCGACGGAGGACTCCCGCGATGAAACCGGACGTGTTGCCCTGGGTGCGTTCGACGTAGGCGGCCACGTCGTCGGGCAAGCTGATGGTGATACGGCGAGTCATACTCTCAGCATAACTGCTGCATACCGACGATCGGCCCATCACGTCATGACGCGCCGTCACCACCACGTGCGGGCATCCCCACGTGCACCCCGCCGGAGATGTCGCGCGCCTGCACCACCGGGCCGGTGACCTGACCCGACACCGTGTTCGTCACCGCGTCGGCCCGTACGGTCGTCGGCTGGAAGGTCTCCCAGCGGCGGCGCAGCTCCTGGTCGAAGTCCGGATCACGGGCGGCGGCGTCGCCCAGTGCCCGACGCAACTCCACGGCCCGGTCGTCGCCCTCGGCGGATGTGGGCTCGGCGACGAGCGAGGCCCGAAGCTCCCGGTGGCCGGCCGCCTTACGGCGAACGAGATGCATCAGCGACGCGAGGGCCTCCCTGCCCGCATCGGTCAGGCCCTCGACGGCACGGGTCGACAGTGCCACGGCGATCGCCGTGAGAATCGGGTCATCCATCCTGTTCCCCCTGCTGTTCCGGCACGGCGTCGTGGTGGTCGAGGGCAGCCAGGCGTCGTCGTACGTCCGCCGCGAGGGGGTCGTCGAGTTCCAGCAGCGTCAGCAGCGCGTCGGCCAGGGCTTCGCGGGCGGCGTGCGGCTGGTGGAGCTGGAGGTGGGCGTCGCCCTCGTACGCGCGGGCCAGGGCGGCGTGCCGGCGGTCACCGAGTTCGCGGAACAACGCGGCGGCCGAGGTCACCGCCGCCAGCGCCGGCGCGGGCTCACCGGTGTGCAGCAGCGTCTGCCCCCGGTGGAGCGCGACGAGCCCCTGACTCCACCGGTTGCCCAGCCGCTCGAACACCGTCATCGCGTCGTCGTACGAGACGAGGGCCTCAGCGAAGCGACCGGCGCCACGTTGCGCGTTGCCGAGGCTCATCAGGGCCAGTCCGGTGCCGCGTTCCTCGCCCAACTGGCGGAAGGTCCGCAGCGCCTCCCGGGCGTAGCGGGTCGCCTCGGGGAAGTCTCCCCGGTCCTCGTCCACCAGGCCGCATCCGCGCAGGGCGTACCCGGTGGTCCACGCGTCCCCGACCTCCCGTGCCGCGTGCAGCGAACCGGCGTAGCAGCGCCCGGCCTCGTCGAGGTCGCCCCGGTCCCACCAGGCATCGCCGAGGCTGAGCAGCAGCCATCCTTCGGCACGACGGTCGCCGAGGTGACGGGCGCAGTCCAGGCCCGCCAGGTGGCTGTCGATCCACGCCTTCCAGTAGGACCTACGCTCGAAGAAGGCCATGCTGGCGAGCGCGATCTGCCAGCCGAGCCGGTGATGGCCCCACTCGGGCGCGGCACGGATGACGTCGAGCAGGTTGAGCCGTTCGTGTTCGCACCACCGCAGCGCGTCGTCGAGCGTCGCGTCGGGTGGGACGTCGACGTCGGGCAGGGGCCGGCCCTGCGGAAGGATCGCCCGGTAGGCCGCATAGGTGTGGTGCAGATACCACCGCAGCAGCCGCTCCCGGGCGGCGTGGACGGCCTCCGGGCTCTCGTCGAGGGTCGCTCGCTCCATCGCATACAGCCTCAGCAGATCGTGCAGGCGGAACCGGTGCGGTCCGCTGCGGGTGAGCAGGTGCAGTCCGACAAGCGAATCGAGGTGGCGACGCGTGACCGAGGGGGCGAGCCCGGTGAGGCGGACCGCCGCGTCGAGCGCGATGTCGGCTCCGGGGTGCAGGCCGACCAGCCGGAACACCCGGGCCGTCTCGGCGGCCAGCGCCTGGTAGGACCAGGAGAAGACCGTCCGGACGGCCGACAGGTCGTCCTCCTCGACGGCCAGCGCGTCGAGGCGGCTCTCCTCGGCGGTCAACTCCTCCACCAACTCGGCGAGCGGCCGTTCCTCGTCGAGCCGGGCGCGGTCGGCGACGATGCGCAGGGCGAGTGGCAGATGGGAGCAGAGTTCGATCAGCCGGTCCACCATCTCGGGTTGCCGGTCCACCCGATCGGCACCGACAGTCACCCGGAGCAGCCGGGTCGCGTCGTGGCTCGACAACACGTCCAACACCGCCCGGATGGCGCCGTCGCGGACGGTCAGCCCCGACAGCCGGCTGCGGCTCGTGATGATCACCATGCAGCTCGGTGCGGCGGGGAGCAGTGGCCGCACCTGCTCGGCGGTGGCGGCGTTGTCGAGCAGGATCAGCATCCGCCGGCCGGTGGTCAACGACCGGTAGAGCGCGGTGCGGTCGTGCAGGTCGCGCGGCACCTTCTCGGCGGGCACGTCCATCGCCCGGAGGAATCCGTCGAGGGCCTCGTGCGGGGTCAGCGGCGGAACGGCGTCATATCCGCGCAGGTTGATGTAGAGGTCACCGTCGGGAAAACGCTCCCGTACCCGGTGCGCCCAGTGCACGGCCAGCGCCGTCTTGCCCACCCCGGCGCTGCCCGAGATCGTGGAGATCGTGACGACGGGCAACCGCGACTTGTCGGTGATCAACTCAACCTCGTCGAGGAGCGAGTCGAGTTGCTGAATGTGCACCTCGCGGTCGATGAAACCCTTGGTCGCGGGTGGCAACTGCCGGGGCGACGGCAATGGCGTCTCCGTGACCGCACGCAGGTTCACGTTGCCCTGAATGAGCCCGGCCTGGATCACCGCCCCGCTGCGGCCGGAAAAATCGTTGTCCACCCGGCCCCGGTCGTCACTCATGACACCGTCTAATGGGGAATCGACGGGCCGGGAGAGCGCCGATCGCATTGACGTCCGGCAGTCCGTGTCGACCTCGCAACATCGTGGTGCCGATCAGGCCGCTGCCGCGACGGTGGGCGGCAACGCCGAGAAGGGAATGGCCCTCGTCCAGGCCCGGTCGCGGCACTGGCAGTGCTTCAACACCTCGGCCGGATCTTCGGTGGTGCTGAAACCCACGAACTGGTCGTCGTCGGTGAAGTGCAGGAACGCGACCAGTTGCGAGTCGAACAACCAGAAGTCGTACTGCGGCAGCGCCAGCTCGGTCGCCCGGCGGCGGTCGAGGTAGCGGATGTCCTCGCCCGCCGCGATGTTGTGGGGCGTCACCGACATCTCGAAACGCAGGTAGTCGCTCGGTGGCTCGTCGACGACCCGCACCCGCTCCACCCGCTTGCCCTTCGCCGTCTCGGCCCGCATCAGGTCGAGCCACGACCGCAGCCATCCGACGCCCGGGTCTCCCCCGGCGAGAAAGACCTGGAACGGCTCGTCCTCGGACGGCACGCCGTACGACCGGCGGACCTCCAGCTTGAAAGCGGCGTGGTGGAAGTCCTCGAAGAGGCGCTGGAACGTGGCGGGGTCGGTGACGAGCGACCCCATGTCAGTCTTTCTGCTCGAACCAGGACATCAGTGCCCGGGGCACCACGACGAAGGTCTCGTCGGGCAGCACGTCCCGCAACTGGGCGAGCGCCTCCGGATCGGTCAACCGGTAACCCTGCACCACGATGTCACCGTCATCGGTCTCGTACAGGCTCGGGCACGAGCCCGAATTGCTGGAAGTAGCGAGGAATTTTATCTTCACGGTCCCCCCCCCGAAGTCGACAACTACAGATAGTAGTCAACCGGGTACCGCAATTCAATAGGAGCCCACCCATCGAGTCGCCTCGCCGACAAACGTGAATAATGTCGAGGAAACTAATTCATCTCAATCGCGGAAGTCCCGTGCCCGCCGATGTCGATGGTCTCTATTCCCGCAAAGTGAGGGATCGCCCCGTCAACACAGCCGTCACCGGCCACCCAGCCGTTGCCACAGAAAGCGCCACGTCAACGCCGACAGGAACGCCCGCTGCTCGTTGTTGCTCGCCGCCCCGTGCCCGCCCTCGACGTTCTCGTAGTACGCCACGTCGTGACCGTGCTCGCGCAGCAGGGCCGCCATCTTCCGGGCGTGCCCCGGGTGCACCCGGTCGTCGCGGGTCGAGGTGACGAACAGGACCGGCGGGTACGTCACCCCGGGCCGCACGTTGTGGTACGGCGAATAGTCCCGCAGGTAGGCCCAGTCGGCCGGATCGTCCGGATCGCCGTACTCGGCCATCCAGGAGGCCCCGGCGAGCAGCAGGTGGTAGCGGCGCATGTCCAGCAGCGGCACGTTCGCCACCACCGCGCCGACCAGCGTCGGGTAGCGGGTCAGCATGGTCCCCATCAACAGGCCGCCGTTGCTGCCGCCCTCGATGCCGAGCTTCTCCGGGGTGGTGATCCCCCGGGCCACCAGGTCGGCGGCGACGGCGGCGAAGTCCTCGTACGCCCGGGGGCGGTTCCCGCGCAGCGCCGCCCGGTGCCACTGCGGGCCGTACTCCCCGCCGCCGCGGATGTTCGCCACCACGTAGCTGCCGCCCCGGGCCAGCCAGGCCCGGCCGACGACCCCGTCGTAGTGGGGCGTCAGCGATATCTCGAACCCGCCGTACCCGGTGAGCAGGGTGGGCCCGGCGGACGCCGTCGGGTCGCCGACCACGGAGTAGGGCACCCGGGTCCCGTCGGCGGAGGTGGCGAAGAACTGGCGCACGGCCAGGCCGGTGGCGTCGAAGGACGCCGGCTCCTGCTTGAGGGTCTCGACCGGGCCGCCGATCCGCCCCAGCCGCAGCGTCGCCGGCCGCAGGTGGCCGGTCGAGGCGATCAGGTAGTCGTCGCCGACGTCGGGGTCGGTGTCCACGATCCAGGTGTCGTCGTCGGCCGACACCCCGGCCAGCGGCTCCCGCCGCCACCGGACCCCACCGGCCGCCGCCCCCTGACCGTCGCCGGACCCCGGACCGCCGCACGACCCCGGCCCGCCGGGACCCTGCCGGCCGTCGGGACCAGGCGGGACATCGCGGGCCGGCGGGCCGGCGGGGGTCAGCACCTCCAGCCGCCGACGTACGTCGACCAGGGTGGCCAGGATCAGGTGGTGCCGGGTCCAGACGTGGTAGCTCAGCGCCGTCCGCTCGTCGGGTTCGAACAGCACGGTGAGGTCGCGGTCCCCGGCGAGGAAGTCGTCGAACCGGGCCACCAGCAGCGCCCCGGCGGGGTAGGTGACCCCGGCGACCTCCCACGGCGAGCGCGGCCGGATCAGCAGCCACTGCCGGTGCACGTCCCACCGGGCGTCGTCGGGCACCGGGACCGGGACCTGCCCGCCGTCGGGGGTCAGCAGGAAGCTCCGGGTCCGGTAGAAGTCCAGGCTGCGGCCGACGAAGTCGCGCTCGAATCCGGGCGTCGGGTCGTGCGAGGCGTACGCAGAGACGTCGTCGACCTGTCCCTCGTACACGATCTCGGCCTCGGCCAGCGGGGTGCCCCGCCGCCACCGGCGGATCACCCTCGGGTAGCCGGAGGTGGTCAGCGAGCCGGGGCCGAGGTCGGTGCCGACGTAGATCCGGTCGGTGTCGATCCAGGTGACGTCGCTCTTGGCCTCGTCGAGGGTGAACCCGTCGGCGACGAAGGCGCGGGTGTCCAGGTCGTACTCGCGGACCACCACCGCGTCCTTGCCGCCCCGGGACAGGCTGACCAGGCAGCGTCGGTGGCCGGGTTTGAGCACCGTCACCCCGCCCCAGACCCAGTTCTCGTCCTCTGCGGCGGCCAGCGCGTCGAGGTCGAGCAGGACGTCCCAGGCCGGCTCGGGCCGCCGGTACTGCGCCAGTGTGGTGCGCCGCCACAGCCCCCGGGGGTGCGCCGCGTCCCGCCAGAAGCCGTAGTAGAACCCGTCGCCACGCCAGCCGGGGTACGGGATGCGGTCGTCGGCGTCGAGCACCTGCCGGATCTCCGCCTGCACTTCGGCGAACGTGTCGTCATCGGTCAGCGCCGCGACGGTCGCCGCGTTGCGCTCGCGGACCCAGCCGGCGGCGTCCGCCCCGTCCAGCTCCTCCAGCCAGCGGTACGGGTCGTCACCCTCATCGATCAGCGTCACCCCTGCCACTATTCCCGACCGGTCAACCCGCACCGGACCGATATCCACCGTGCGACCACGACATGATCACCGCCAGCACCGGCCAGCCCCCTGGGTGACCCGGCCGGCACGGCGGACTGAGCGGTCCCGCCGACGAAACGGTCGTCCCGGGACCTTCCGCCCTGGCATGGGCGCGGCGTCGCCGGGTATGACGGGGGGCATGAGGGCGAGCTTCCGGCTTGGCCGGATCGCGGGGGTACCCGTCGGGGTCAACTGGAGCGTCCTGGTCATCTTCGTGCTGATCGCGTGGCTGCTGTCGGCCAACCAGTTCCCCCGCGCGTACCCCGACCGGCCCGGCTGGGCGTACCTGCTGGCCGGGCTCGCGGCGGCGGTGGTCTTCTTCGTCGGCCTCCTGGCCCACGAGGTGTCGCACGCGGTGGTGGCGAAACGCAACGGCCTCCAGGTGGAGGGGATCACGCTGTGGCTGTTCGGCGGCGTCGCCGAGCTGCGCGGCGAGCCCTCCGACCCGGGCGCGGAGCTACGCATCTCCGGGGTCGGCCCGCTGGTCAGCCTGCTTCTCGGGGTCTTCTTCGGGGCGATCGCGGTGCTGCTGGCGCTGGCCGGGCAGGAGGGGCTGCTGCTCGGCTCGGTGTCCTGGCTGGCCGGGATCAACGTGCTGCTGGCGGTGTTCAACATCCTGCCGGCCGCCCCGCTCGACGGGGGCCGGCTGCTGCGCGCCGCCGTCTGGAAGGCCACCGGTGACCGGGCCCGGGCGTCGGTGGTGGCCGCCCGCGCCGGCTGGGTGCTCGGCGTGCTGCTGATCGGCCTGGGCATCTGGCAGTTCCTGGCCGGCTACGGGGTGGGCGGGCTCTGGTTGGCGCTGATCGGCTGGTTCCTGATCGGCGCGGCCGGGATGGAGGAACGCCAGGCCCGGCTGGGCAGCGCACTGACCGGCGTCCGGGTCGGTGAGGTGATGACCCCGCAGCCACAGACCGCCTCGGCGGAGCTGACCGTCGCCGACTTCGTCGACCACTACCTGTTCGCCTACCGGCACACCGCACTGCCGCTGACCGAGAACGGCCGGCCCGTCGGCCTGGTCACCCTGGACCGGGTACGCGGCATCCCGGCCGACCGGCGGGCCGCCACCACCCTGGCCGAGGTCGCCTGCCGGGCCGACGACCTGGTGCTGGCCCGGCCGGAGGAGCAGCTCAACGACCTGCTCCCCCGGCTCAACGAGTGCTCCGACGGCCGTGCCCTGGTGGTGACCGGCGACCAGCTCGTCGGCATCGTCTCCCCCAGCGACATCAGCCGCGCCGTCCAACGCAGCAGCCTGCGCCCCCACCGTTAGCCGGCGGTGCGCTCCACCGGGATCCACAGCTCGGCGTCGGCGTGGGTGCCGCCGGCCGAGATGCGGACGCTGGAGATCTCCGGCCCCGGCCGGCTCCGGTACGGATTCGACGGGAACCACTGGGTGAACACGTCCCGCCACAGGTACTGCACGGCGGCCGGGAACTCCCCGGAGCTCTCGAAGACCGCCCACGTCCCCGCCGGTACGTCGAGCGCGTCCAGGTCGTCCGGCACGTCCGCGCCGGTCACCGCGCCGTACCAGTAGTCCAGCTCGACGCCCTCGGACCGGTCCTCGCCGAGCAGGTCGCTGACGTTGACGATGCCCGCCGGCTCCTGGTCGGACAGGGCCTCGATCCGGGCCGTCGTCTCCGCCGGGATGCCCTTGACGAACGCCACGATCGCCGGGTTCATCCCCTCGTGCACCAGGGGCACCCGGGCCCGCTGCCCCACCAGCCGGAACGCCGGCTTCTCCACCACCCGATACCGCATGTTGCCACTCCCTTCGACGACGAGCCGGAAGGACAACCGCTGCTGGGAGTGCAACGCGGCCCCCGTGCGCCGCGCCTCACCCGGCCCGATGCCGTGCATCGCGCGGAACGCCCGGGTGAACGCCTCGGTCGAGCCGTACCCGTGGCGGATTGCGACGTCGAGCAACGTCCGCTCTCCCGCCAGCACCTCGGCCGCCGCGACGGTGAGCCGCCGCCTGCGGACGTACTCCGACAGGGGCATCCCGGCCAGCGCCGAGAACATCCGCCGGAAGTGGTACTCCGAGGTGAGCGTGATCCGCGCCAGGTCCGCCACCTCGATCGGTGCGTCGAGGTGCCGCTCCACGTGTGCCAGGGCCTCGTTCAGCCGGTCCAGCATGGGATTCTCCTTCCGCTTACGTGATCCACGCTAGGCAGCCGGGGGGACGTGGGCCCGACTTCTGTTGCCCGCTGCGGTCGGGTGCCGGGCGAGCCGGCCGGACGACGAACGAGTCCGTCAACTCGACTGGACGGATTTCCGTCAATGCGTCCAATACATTTGACGCGCGGCGGGACAGTTGGAATGATCTGCCGTGTGTTCGAGGAACATCCTGATGAGTTGTTCGCTGCGCGACTCAACCACCTGTTCGAGGTCGCGCGCCGGCCGGGTGGCCTGCGCTGGGAAAACTCCGAGGTGGGGGCCCGCTGTGGGCTGTCCCGCGCCCAGCTGCACAATCTGCGCAATCCCAAGCAGGGCGGCAACCGCAGTCGCGGGCCGACCTGGGAGACCATAAATGCGCTCGCGTCGTTCTTCGAGGTCGAACCGAACTACTTCTTCCTGCCCGCCGCCGGCACACCGCAGAGCGACCTGGGTCGCCGGATGGCCGATCTCGGGGTGCAGCACGTGGCGATGAACACCGTCGGCGAGGACCTCGCCCAGGTTAAGGCCACCGTCATTGCCGTGCTGGCCCACATTCAACGGATCGAGGATCAGCTCGGCGGTCACGTGGTGACCGGGGAAGCCGACGGCGTCGACGGGGAACGATGGACCACCGAGCAGCGCGACTGATCGCCGGGCTGACCCTGCCCACCCCCTGGGACCTCACCGCCCTCGTCGGGCAGATCGCCAGGCAGCGGGACCGCCCCGTCCATCTCCTGGCCGTCGAGATGCACGGCGGCGTCCTGCACGGCCTGTGGGTCGCCACGCCACGGGCCGACTACATCGCCTATCCGGCCCGCAGCGGTCCGTTCAAGCAGACCGCGATCGTGTTGCACGAGGTCGCACACATGTGGCTCGGGCACCCCTCGCGGGACCTCGCCGAGCTCGACGGACGGGTCAGCCACCGCCCCTACGACCAACGGCACGAGTTCGAGGCCGACGAGTTCGCCGAGACGATCCTCCGGCGCGCGGCATCACCCCCGGCACCGCCACCCCTGGAACCGGACGACGTACTCCGCGTCATCGACACCTTCGGAACGGGCACCCCCACCGATGATCTTCACCATCCTCGTGGCCTCCGTGGCGCTGTGCGCCGCCGGGTACACCGCCTTCACCCTGCTCGGTGGTCGTGAGCACGGCCCCGCACGCGCCTGGATGGGCGGCAGTCTCTTCTGCCTCGCCCTCGCCCTCGCCACCGTCGCCCCCGGCATAAACGACGCTGTCGACGGCCTGGTCGGGGTTCCCCACGTCAGCCGGCTCATCGCCCACGTCCTCACGGTGTGGGCGGCCATCGCGGTGTCGTGCATGCTCGTGTACTGGACGCGTAGCCCCGAATCCACCCGACGGGCCGTCCGGCGGCGGCTGCTCCTCGCCGGCTCGGCGACCGTCGTCCTCGCGGCGTTGTTCCTGATCGCCCGGACACCCGCCGCGCCGGGCGACTGGTTCGCGACCTACCATCGACGGCCGCCTGTCATGATCTACATGACGCTGTTCGGCGGGATCCTCACCTACGCCCTGATCGACCTGGCCCGCCTGTCGCTGCGCTACGCCACCCGCGTCACCACCCGACCGGTCACCCGCGTCGGTCTGCGCATGTTCGCCGCCGGTGGGCTGATCAGCCTCGGCTACTCGGTCACGATCGTGGCGGTGGCCGTCGCCGGGCAGTTCGGCATCGACGTCGGCACCGCCTGGACGTACGTCACCATGACCAGTCAACTGACCGGCATCGGGCTCATCGCTGCCGGCTCCGCTGTGCCCGGCACCACCGCAGCGGCCTCGGCCGCCCTGCGTCGGGCCCACGACGCACACCAGTGCGAGCGGATGGAGCTGCTCTGGCGGGCGATCGTCCAGGCCCACCCGGCCATCCCCCGACGGCAGCCCCACCCGACGCACTGGTGGGGACGCGGGCTTGCCTGGACGACCAGTTGGCTGGGTGACGGGCGCAGCCTGTCCCGCCGGGTCCTGGAGATCCGCGACGGCTACCTCCAGCTCACCCCGTGGTTCGACGGCGCAGTGCGGGACCGCGCGCTGCAACTCGGCCAACGGGCCGGCATGACCGGAAGTGACCTGATGGCGACCGTGGAGGCCACGGTCGTCGCGGTCGCCCTCGACGCCAAGGCCGCCGGGGACGATCCGGTCGATACCGGCCGGGTCGAGGCCGGGGGGACAGATCTCACCAGCGAGGTGGTCTGGCTGGGCCGGGTGTCGCAGGCCCTGGCACGATCCCCGGTCGTGGTGAGCGTCCGCGCCGGGCAGGCCCACGCCCGCGCCGCCCCCGCCAACGGATCTCCCGCACCGTCCACCACGTCAGAATGAGATAGGGCAGCACGTGACCGAACACGCCACCACCGGCGGCACCCGCACCTCGACGCGGATCGCCCAGGCCATCACCGAGGTACTCCAGCCCGCCGTGTGGGCGGCTGCCATGCCCGTCGTCGTGGCGGTGCTCGCCGCCCGGACCGTCCCCGCCGGCCTCGGTTGGGGAGCGCTCGCGGCGCTGTTCACCGCCGTCGTGCCGTTCGGGGCGATCCTCTACGCCAAGCGCACCGGCCGGGTCACCGACCATCACCTCAGCCGCCGGGAGCAGCGCAGAGGAGTGCTGCTCGTGGGTATCGCATCGGTCGCCGTGGGTCTGGCCCTGTTCGTGGCCCTGGGCGCTCCCCGGCCGCTGATCGCCGTGATCGCCGTGATGCTGGCCGTGCTGGCCGGCACCACCGCCGTCAACCAGATGTGGAAGATGAGCGCCCACACGGCCGTCTCCGCCGGTGCGTGCACCGTCCTGGTCCTGCTGGTCGGGCCGGCGCTGGCGGTCGGGGTGCTCGTCGTGGCGCTGATCGGTTGGTCCCGGGTGCATCTCGGTGCGCACACCGTCGCCCAGGTGGTCGCCGGCGCGGTCTCAGGGACGGTGCTCGCGGCGGGGTTCTACACGGCTGTCGTCTGAGCCACACGTCGACAGGTGGCGCGCTGTCCGGGGTGTAGGAGTGTCCCGTGCCGCGACGGGGGTGGGTGCGGGACACTCCCACACCCCGGACAGACCCGCCACCCGCAGCACCGGGGCGTCGGCCCCGACAGCCGACCCCGTCAGTCGCGCGGGAAGTAGCGGTCCAGCAGCGGGGTGCGGAACACCCCGGCCGGGTCCAGCTCGGTGAGCAGGGCGGCGAAGTCGGCGTACCGGGGGAAGGCGGCGGCGACCACGGCCGGGTCGAGGGTGAAGACCTTGCCCCAGTGCGGCCGGGGGTCGAACGGGGCCAGCCGGGCCTCGATCTCGGCCAGCACCGGCTGCACCGCCGCCGCGTCGTCGACCCAGGTGAAGTGCACGGCCAGCGTGTCGCGCCCCTGGTTGGGGCTGAGCCACAGCTCGTCGGCGGCGACGGTGCGCAGCTCACAGATCTGCAACACGGGGGCGATCCGGTGCCGCATCTCGTGCAGGGCGGCAAGCGCCTCCGCCCCCGCCGACCGGGGCAGGTGGTATTCGGACTGGATCTCGTCGCCGCTGCTCGGCATGAAACCGAGCCGGAAGTGCGGCAGCCGCTCGTGCCACGGGCCGGGCTCGCCGAACTGCGGGGTGCAGCTGACCGGATCCATGCCGGGCACCGGGTGCGCCGGCCGGTCGGCCGGGGTGGTGCCGAGCCAGTCCGGCTCCGGCGGCGGGGCGTCGGCGAGCTGCTTGCGCCAGACCTGGTCGATGTCCGTCGACCGCCAGGTGGTGAACCCGCTGACGCTGTACGCCGAGGCGAGCGCCGCGTCCAGGGCACCGACGGGCAGGCCCTCACGGACGTACTGGCGGACGGTGAAGGTGGGCAGCACGTCCAGGGTGACCCGGGTGACCACACCCAGCGCGCCGAGCGACACCACCATGCCGGCGAACCGGTCGCCGGCGGACCGGTCGACGGTGAGCACCTCCCCGTCGGCGGTGACCAGTTCGAGGCCGGCCACGGCGGCGGCCAGGTTGCGGTTGCCGTCGCCGGAACCGTGGGTGCCGGTGGCGACCGCACCGGCCACCGAGATGTGCGGCAGCGAGGCGAGGTTGGCCAGGGCCAGCCCCTGCTCGTGCAGCCGGGTCGCCACGTCCCCGTAACGCAGCCCGGCGGCCACGGTCACGGTGCCGCGTTCCCGGTCGACCTCGACGGTGGGCGGCAACCCGGCCAGCGAGACCAGGTCGCCGGTGGTGTCGCCGATCCGGTTGAACGAGTGGCCGCTGCCGACCGCCCGTACCCGGTCACTGCCGGCGACCAGCCGACGCAGCTCGTCGAGGGTGGTCGGCCGGTGGAAGGCGCGGGCGGCGTAGTGGACGTTGCCGGCCCAGTTGTGCCGGGGCACCCCGCTCACGCGTCGCCGCCCTCGGTCAGCGCCGCGTGCAGATCGTCCAACGCCTCGTCGACCTGCCTGACGTCGTAGCCGCGCAGGGCGACCGGCAGGCCCTGCGCCCTGGCGGCGGCCACCTCGTCGCGGACCGCCCGGCACCGCGCCGGGTCGTCCGAGTCCAGTGCCGTCCGGGCGTGTCCCACCAGTGTGTCGACCACGTCGGAACTGTACCCGCGCAGTCCGACGCTGAACTCGGCACCGGAACGGACCGCGACGTCGCGGTCGTCGCGGAACCGGTCGCCGGCGTACCGGGCCAGGGCCGCCGCGATCTCGTCGGGGTTCTCCCGCACCTGACCCAGGTCGAGCAGTTCGGTCGCCGGCCGGCCGTCGACCCGGGCGTCGGGCGGCAACCCCACACCCTCGACGGGTACGCCGAGCAGCCGTACCCCGCCGGTGCCGGATGCCGGGCGGTCCAGCACGACCAGGGCCAGCTCGGCCCAGCGGAGCTGCCGGCGCAGGCCCTGTCGGCGTACGGTCAGGCCGTCGGCGTCGATGACGAACCGGAACGGTCGCAGGCTGTTGGCCAGCCCCACCCCGCCCAGCGCGACGCCCCGAGGGCGGTGGTCGTCCGCAGCGGCCCGCCGCCGGTGGCCAGCAGCACCGTCCCGGCCAGTACGCACACCGCCGCCAGCACCTGCCGGCCCCGTTCCCGGTGCAGCTCCACGTCGTCTCCCCGTCGATGAGCGCGGTCCCGGTGCATCATCCGGCACGGTTGTCGACGGCGTCCACGGGGAACCATGGCGCGATGAGCAGCTACCGCGACCCGATCCTGCACGGCGACGTCTACCCGTCCGAGGAGGAGATCGACCCGACCGGGGTCGGCCTGGAGCCGGCGAGCGCCCCGCCGTCGGCGTACCCGCAGCACGGTGTGCCGACGCCCGCGCCGCAGCCCCCGTCGACGCCCGCGGTGGCGGGGACCGGGGCGCACTCGATCGTCACCCACCACCTGGACGGGTCGACGCAGGTGGTGACGGACCTGGACGGGGACGGGATCGCCGACGTGGTCCAGTTCGACCTGGACGGGGACGGCATCGCGGACATCACCTACCTGGACAGCGACCGGGACGGCCGGTTGGACACCGTGGTACGCGAGCCGGGTGGCCGCCGCCACCGCTGACCACCCGCCGGTCCCGGCCTCCGGCCCCGGACTCCCGCCTGCCTGCGGTGGGCCGGGTCAGAGCTGGGGCATCACCTCGGCGGCGACCAGTTCCAACTGGTCCAGGTCGGCCAGGTCGAGCACCTGGAGGTAGATCCGCTCGCTGCCGGCCTCGGCGTAGCGGCCGATCGTGTCGACCACCTCGGCGGGGGTGCCGGCGACCCCGTTCTGCCGCAGCTCGGCCGGTTCCCGACCGATGACGGCGGCCCGACGGGCCACCTCGGCGTCGTCCCGGCCGCAGCAGAGCACCAGCGCGTTGGACCAGCGCAGGGTGCCCGGGTCGCGACCGGCCTCGGCGCAGGCCGCGCGGACCCGGCCGAACTGGGCCACCGTCTCGTCGACCGAGACGAAGGGCAGGTTGAACTCGTCGGCGTACCGGGCGGCCAGGCGCGGGGTGCGCTTGGGGCCCTTGCCGCCGAGCAGGATCGGCGGGCGGGGCTGCTGCACCGGCTTGGGCAGCGCCGGGGAGTTGGCGACCGGGTAGTGCTTCCCGGCGTGGTCGAACCGCTCACCGGCCGGGGTCGCCCACAGCCCGGTGATGACGGCGAGCTGCTCCTCCAGCCGGTCGAAGCGCTCCCCCACCGACGGGAACGGGATGCCGTAGGCGGTGTGCTCCTCGGCGAACCAGCCGGCGCCGATGCCCAGCTCGACCCGGCCGCCGCTCATCTGGTCGACCTGGGCGACGGTGATCGCCAGGGGGCCGGGCAGCCGGAAGGTGGCCGCCGTGACCAGCGTGCCGAGCCGGATCCGGGAGGTGTCCCGGGCCAGCCCGGCCAGGGTGGTCCAGGCGTCGGTGGGGCCGGGCTCGCCGGTGGACGACCCCATCGCCACGTAGTGGTCGGAACGGAAGAACGCGCCGTAGCCGGCGTCCTCGGCGGCGCGGGCCACCGTGAGCAGTTGGTCGTAGGTGGCGCCCTGCTGGGGCTCGGTGAAGATCCGCAGTTCCATTCCCCGAGCATAGGGAGCCGGGTGGTCGGCCGCTCAGGCTCCGCCGGGCGGGCCCACGTCGGGCAGGGTGATCGCGGTCGCGGCCCGGCGGATCGGCTCGGTCACCCGGCGGATCATCCGCTCCCGGCCGGGCAGCCGGGGCAGCAGCCGCAGCATCGTCAGCTGGACGCGGATCTGGGCGGTGGAACCGAGCACCATCCCGCGCAGGTTGCGTTCGGCCAGCTCCTGATTGGCCCGGACGAAGGGACGCAGTTGCCGTTCGTGGTCGGCGAATCCGACGGTCGGGTCCCCGCCGGCCCGGGCCAACGCCGCCGCCAGCACGTACGCCCCGACCAGGCCGAGGCTGGTGCCCTGGCCGGAGGCGGGTGACGGCCCGTACGCGGCGTCCCCGACCAGCGCGATCCGCCCGGTGGACCAGTGGTCCATCCGTACCTGGCTGATGGCGTCGAGGTAGAGGTCGTCGGCGTCGGCGGCCGCGGCGAGTAGCCGGGGCACCTGCCAGCCGAGACCGGCGAACTCCCGGGCCAGCAGCGCACGACGCCCGGCGGTGTCGCCGGGGGCGGGGACCTCGGCCGGGGACCGGAAGAGGAACAGTGCGCGGGCGTCGGGAGCGCCCGCGGTGCGGTAGACACCGACGCTGCGGCCCGGGGTGACGTGCATCAGCTCGGTGCGGTCGAGGCCGAACTCGGCCGGCACGGTGCACACGGCGATGTGGTGGCCGAGCGGGCGTACCGGGTCCGGGGCGTTGCCGAAGGCCAGCCGGCGCACCTGCGAGTGCGGCCCGTCCGCCCCGATCACCAGGTCGAACGTCTGCCGGTGGCCGCTGGCGAAGCCCACCCGTACCGCGTCGGCGGTGGGGGTGAGGGTGGTGATCGAGTCGCCGAGCAGGAGGGGGACGTCGGTGGTGGCAGCGGCCAGGAGGTCGACCAGTTCGCCGCGCATGATCTCGACGTCGTCGCCTTCCCGCCCGCCGAAGAGGCTGGCGTCCATGGCGGCGAGGGTGTCGCCCCGGGAGTCGACGAACCGGGTCCGGAGCATGCCGGTGTCGTGCCGCCGGACCTGGTCGCCCAGCCCCATCCGGTCGACCACCTGCAGCGCCACGCCCCGGATGTCGACCTTGTAGCCGCCCGCGCGCAGGGCCGGGGCCCGCTCGACGACGGTCGGCCGGAAGCCGTGCCGGCGCAGCCACCAGGCGAGGGTGAGGCCGGCGACGCCGCCGCCGGAGATCAGGACATTCGTCATGCCGACGATAGTACGAACGTGTCAGACGATTGTACAAGACCTTTGTGCGAGGGACCCGCTACGCTGTGCCCATGGGCAATCGGGAGGACCTGCTCGCCGGCGCGAAACGCTGCCTGATGGAGAAGGGCTACGCCGGCACCACCGCACGGGACGTGGCCGCCGCGGCCGGCACCAGCCTGGCCGCCATCGGCTACCACTTCCGCACCACCCGGGCCCTGCTGGACCAGGCGCTCTTCGAGGCGATGGAGGAGTGGGGCCAGGAGCTGGAACGGGCGTTCACGGTCGACGCCGGCCCGGACGCCACCCCACGGCAACGGTTCGAGGCGGCCTGGACCCGGGTGATCGAGTCGTTCGACCGGCTGCGCCCCCTCTGGGCCGTCCAGTTCGAGCTGATCTCCCAGCTCGACCGCTCCCCCGAACTGCGGGAGGCGCTCCGCGCCGCCAACCACCGCGCCCGGCTCGGGCTGGCCGCGATCTTCCACCAGCTCGACCCCGAGGCCGACGAGGCCGAGGCGCTGGCCCTCGGCGCCTTTTACCAGACCCTGCTCGGTGGCCTGGCCGCCCAGTCACTTGTCGACCCGCAGAGCACCCCGACCGCAGCCGACCTGACCCGCACCCTCATCCGGATCACCGACGAACTCACCGACCAGACCGCCACCGCGCGGCGGATGCCCGCCGCACCGGCACCACCGCCAGGCGGGGAGCCGGGTACAGGTACCCGGGCGACGGTCAGCGGGCGCGGCGGCGGACGAGCCGGCTACCGAGGCTGACCAGGGTGCTGCCGACGCCGGTGCCGAGCAGCACCAGCACCGCCCCCACCACCCAGAGCCCCGAGTCGTCGGTGGCCGCCGCGTGCCCCGACCAGCAGGCCGTGAACGCCACCGTCATCACCGGCGCGACCAGCACCGGGCTGAGCAGCCACCCGGCGACGGCGGCGACCACGACCAGGGTGAGTACCGCGCCGACCACCTGCCAGACCGCGTACGGCCCGCTGGTCGCGCCGGTACGCGGGTCCGTCGAGTAGCCGCTCTCCCACCCCAGCCAGGCCGCCCAGGTGCCGATCGTCGCGGCCGCGAGGAGCACACCGCCGAGGAGGGTACGGGTACGCGTCATCTGCACGCCCCGATCATCGTCCGCCGGGTGGGTCACCGGATGAGCACCCGTACTCACGATCACCGTCACACCACCCTTCGCAGCGACAACCGCCCTGGTCGGGGCGCGTGTGGCGCGGGTTGACCCGATCAGCGAGACTCGGTCGGACCACCCCCGGGGGCCGTCCCCCGGACCCCGGCGAACGGTTGGAGCCCATGGCACACCCCTACCTGTTCTGGCTGGCCGGCGCGGTGCTGCTGGTGGCCGCGGGCGTGGTGACCACCCTGCTGCCCCACCGTCGGGCCCGCTCCGAGCAGCGGCGGACCGCCTGGTCGGCCGCGCGGGCGGCGATCGACAGCGCGGCCGTCAGCCGGGACGCCGCGCCGGACCGGGTGCCCGAGGCGGAACGGTTGCTGACCCGCGCCGAGTCGCTCGCGGGTGCCCGCGGCGGGGTGGACGCGGCGCGGGCGGCGGCCGAACACGCCCGGCAGGCCGACCGGTTGTGGCGGGGACAGCGATGAGCGCCCGCGGATACCGCCGCCTGGCCGAGCCGTTGCGCTGGGCGCTGCTCGGGGTCGCCGTGCTCGTGCTGGTGGTCTTCCTGCTCGCCCAGCGGCAGCAGGGCATCGACGTCAGCTACGGCCGGTCACCGGCGTCGACGGCCGGGGTCGCCACGGACAGCGCCGGCACCGCCGACCGGGCCACCGTGCCGTCGGTGGACGAGATGACCGCGCTGGTCGCCGCCGCGCCGGTGGTACGCCTACCGGGGGCGGTGGCGTACTGGAACGAGCAGCGGGTCCGGGAGGTGGCCGGCGACACCCGGATCCTGGTCGCCCCACCCGGCCTCGACAAAGATGAACGCGAGCGGGTCCGGGACGTGGAGAACGCCACGATCCGGGTGATCGGCACCGAGGTCAGCGGCGGTTTCTACCAGGCCAGCTCCGACACGCTGCCCGCCTGGCGGGCGCAGTTCGCCACCGGGGACGTGACCGACCTGCTGATCGCCCTGATCACCGCGCTGCGCAAGGAGTCCACCCCGGCCGACCGGGACGAGCTGCGCTGGCGCGAGCCGAGCGGGCCGGAGCTGACCGCCGTCCTGACCGACCTGCGGGCGACCGGTAGGCACGTCGCGCCCGGCGCGACCCTCACCGACGTGCCCGAGACCGCCGCCCGCAACGCCTTTCCCGACGGCGCCTGGTACGTCGCGCTGCCCGTGCAGCGCTACGGCAAACCCCTGCCCCGGTACGGCCCCGCCCTGAGCGCCCAATTCCCCGACCAGCCGATCGTGGTGATGTACGGGCTCTGGATCGAATACCACGGGCCCGGCGCCGCGGACTTCGCGGAGCTGGCCGGGGCGAGCTTCTACGGCCAGTTCGCCAGCGTGCTCAGCCGCTCCGACTATCCGCAGCGCAACGTGCTGGGCGTCTACCTCAACCGGGTCACCGACCTGCGCTACGCGGGCCTGTTCGAGCGGCCGTTGCCCTACCGGCCGGCCGATCCGCTGCGGGTGGCGCTGCCGGCGCTGCCGTGGCTCTTCGCGGGCTGCGTGGCGGCGTTCCTGATCCTGTCGGCCCGGTCGCTGCGCCGCCCCGACCGAGGGCTGGGCCGCCGACGGGACACCGCCCCGGTCCGGCTGGCCGGGTTGACCGCGCTGGCCGTCGAGGTGTCCCTGCTGACCGACGCCCGCAGCAACCCGGCGCTGACCCGGGGCATCGTCGCGCTCCAGGCCGCCCGGTCGGCGTGGGAGGAGAAGCTGCCCGCCCGGCACGTCCGTACGCTGCTCGACGAGGCGGCGGCCGAGTTGGACGACACCGCCCGCCAGGTCGGCATCGCCAGCTACCGCCCGGACAACTACCTGCGAGGCCGGCTGTCATGACCCGTTCCGACTCCCGGCGGACCGGTGCCGGCCCCTCCCGGCCGCAGCGCGCCGATCCGTCCCGGCGGACCGGTGCCGGCCCTTCCCGGCCGCAGCGTGTCATCGGTCTGCTCGGTACCCCGTTCGGCCTGGCCGTGCTGGCCTGCCTGGCGCTGGCCGGCTGGGCGGTGTGGAGCGGCGGGGCGCTGGACGGGCCGGTCGCCCGGCAGGTGCGCACCACGTCGTTCCATGCCGACCCGGGGCTCGACGTGGACCGGGCCGCAGCGGAACGGATCATCGGCAACCGCCGGCTGGTGGTCATCCTGCGCTCCCCCGGGGCCGACCTGCGCGACACCTGCAAGCAGGTGCACCGGGCCGCCGACGGGACCGTCGTGCTGGTGCTCAGCCGCGACGGCGACGACTACGACACCTACGGCTGCGCCCTGGTGCCCGGATACGACAAGAAGAACCTGGGCAAGGCCGCCGCCGCAGAAATGATCATCGGCCGGGGCATCGACACCTTCGCCGACCGCCCGCTGGAGGCGGTGAAGGTCATCGCCGTCAACTACGACCGGCTGGTCAAGGCCGGCACCGTACCCGACGGGGCCCGCACGATCAGCCCGTCGCTGCCCCGGTTCCTGCTCGCCGCCGCGGCGGTGAGCGGGGTCGTCGCCGGAGCGTCGCTGCTCTACCTCGGCGGCCGGCGGGCCGGGCGGCTCGCGGCGGCCCGGCGGGTCCGCCGCGACGGGCTCACCGACAGCCGCAGCGCACTCAGCGCCGCCACCGCCGGGCTCGCCCAGCAGATCATCGACCTCGACCCGACGTACGCCCTGTTGTACGGGCGTCAGGGCGACGACAGCGGCTTCGCCCGGCGCTACCGGCAGTTGACCTCCGACCATGCCGCTCTGCTCGACCGGTTGGCGACCCTGGACGACACCGACGAGGCAGCCGTCGGGAAGCTGACCGCCCACGTCGAGTCGCTGAGCCGCCGGGCGCAGGCGCTCGCCGACAAACAACCGGAGCGGCACGACGCGCAGCCGGGGAAGAGCTAGCTCCTGCCCGGTTCCGTCGCGCGGTCGGGTGTCCGAAGCACGACTGACCGGGGACAGCTATGGCGCTGGCGGCGAACCGCTTCGTAGTGTGTTCGGGTTCGTCCGATGGCCGCCCGGGGAGGATGAGGACCGCTGAGTTCCACCCGATCCGCTCCCCCTCCGGAGAGGGTCGTCGCGGTCCGCGCCGGTGACCGGCCATGAGTCTCGTCCGTCAACTCGCCGCGTTGCCCACGGATCGCGTCGTGCAGATTCCGGGGGTGCCCACCGGCACCGTCGCGGCAACCGTCACCGGGGAACCGGTCGGCCCGGCCGCCGTCGTGCTGCAACCCGGCCCGACCCGTACCGCCGGTTCCTTCGTCCACGCCGTCCTCGACGAGCTGGAACGGGTGGCGGTGGGGCTGCTACCGGGGTGGCTCCCCGAGGCCGCCGACCTCCCCCGCGCCGACCCGTACGGCCTGGCCGCCGTCCGGGCCGCCGCGGTCGCCCGGGCGCGGGGCTC
Source organism: Micromonospora sp. NPDC048894 (assembly GCF_040649765.1). Taxonomy (NCBI): domain Bacteria; kingdom Bacillati; phylum Actinomycetota; class Actinomycetes; order Micromonosporales; family Micromonosporaceae; genus Micromonospora; species Micromonospora sp. NPDC048894. The sequence goes on from NZ_JBEZFY010000006.1 coordinate 320,415, forward strand.
CGCGCACTCCGCCGCGTTCCTGGCGCACCTGGCCACCGTGGCGTTGTCCGGCCGACGACCACCGGTCGACCCGTTCCCCCCGGAGATCCGGTGTCCGGGGCTGACCCGGGTGGTGGCGCAGGGGTTCGGACGCCCTCGGGCGAATCTGCTGATCGAGGTGCCCGCCGGCCTCGACCCGGCCGGCGAGCAGGCCGTCGTGGCGGGCGCGGAGTGGCTGTGTCACCACGGCCGGGTCGGCGTGTGGTTGGCTGGAGCACCCTTACGGCACGAGGACCGGGTGGTCACCGTCGTGCTGACCCGGGAGGCGGCGGACGGGCAGCGGGGACCGGTGCCGACGACACCCCCGGCGGTGGTCGGGCGACCCCACCCCGGTAGCGCGACCGAGGCGCTGTTGGAGGCCGCGCTGGCCGGCCAGAGCTGGTCGGCGGGCCGGATCTGGAACCGGTACCACCAGCCGCACCCCCTCTCACCCGCGGTCTGCCTGGACCTGCTCTGGCCCGACGAGCGGTGTGTCGTCGAGATCGACGGCCCGGAGCACTGCCGGCCGGACCGGTTCGAGGCGGACCGGCAACGCGACGTGCGGTTGCAGTTGGACGGTTACGCCGTCCTGCGCTTCACCAATGCCCGAATCAACCACGACGTCGGGGCGGTGGTGCACCAGATCGGCACCCTGATCCAGGCCCGGCGACGTGACCTGGCGGAAGGAAGATCCCATGGCCGGCGACGACCTCACCCCCTCTGAGGCCGCGATCCTGTTCGTGTTGATGGCGGAGGCCCGGGAGGTGCCCAACACCGAGTTGCGCAACCGGTACGGCGTCGACGTGCGCAAGTCCTACCGGGACAAGCTCAACCGCCTCGGATTCGTCGACAGCCGCCGGGAGGGCAACACCTTCCTGCACCAGCTCGCCGACAAGGGTTGGGTCCGGGTGCAGGAGGATCTGCCCTTCCAGTCGGCGCAGGGCCGCATCCTCGGCGGGGCGCTGACGGCGTTGCAGGTCAACCTGCGGGACCGGGTCATGGTCCGCAGCGACTACCGCTCGTTCGGTGAGCTGTTCGCGCTGACCGACGTACGGGCCGGTACGGCGGAACCGGACCTGCGGCGCACCCTGGGTCTGCGCGTCCGGCACGCGTACGCGGCGCTGGCCGCCGAGCCGGGGGCCTGGGTCAGCCTGACCCGACTGCGGCCGTTCTTCGGCGACGTCGACCCCGCCGACCTCGACGAGGCGCTGCGGGACCTGGAGCGCGAGCCGGACGTGGACATCGTCCCGGAATCCAACCAGAAGGCGCTCACCACGGCGGACGTCGCGGCGGCCCTGCGGCTGGGCGGCCAGGACAAGCACCTGCTGGCGATCGGGGTGGGATGACCGTGGCGGAGCACGCGGCCCTGGCGGCGCTCAGGCTCGACTGGGCGCCGGTGCCCGACGACGTCTGGCGGCCCTCGCCGTTCCATGTGGAGGGTCTGCACACCGCCGTGGCCCGCGACGTCCTCGCCGGGGTGGCCGACGCCCGGGACAGCGCCGACAGCAGCCCGATCGGGTTGGTGCTGCAGGGTCAGCGTGGCTCGGGCAAGACCCACCTGCTGGGCTGGATCCGCCAGCAGGTGCAGCAGCAGGGCGGCTACTTCTTCCTGGTCGGGCTGCTCGACGCGCACGGCTTCTGGGACAGTGTGCTCGCCTGCATGCTCGACGGGCTGTCCCGCCCGGTGCCCGGCGCCGAGAGCCAGCTCCGGCTGCTGCTGCGCCGGCTCTCCTCGATGGTCGGGGCGCCCCGCTCGGCCCGCCGGGCGGTGATGGGTGACACCGAACTGACCCGGCCGGCCCTGGACGCGTTCGTCGACGGGCTCGTCGGGTACGCCCCGCACGTGGCGCGCGCCTGCCGGGAGACGGCCCGGGCGCTCGCGCTGAGCGCCTCGGAGGACGGCACCCACCGCGACATCGCGGAGAACTACTTCACCTCCGGTGAGGAGGGGGAGCCGGGCGAGCGCGGCGCCTGGGGCATGCGACGGGCACCCCGCAACGCGCAGCAGATCGTCCAGGAGATCTCCTGGCTGCTGGCCCTCACCGGCCCGTCCGTGATCGCCGTCGACCAGATCGACACCCTGATCGCGCAGTCCGTGGCCGCCGGTGACGTCCTGCGCCACCGGTCGGGCGGGCAGGACGACCCGGAGCAGGCCGCCGTGCACGCCCGGATCGCCGACGGCCTGATGTCACTGCGCCAGCTCACCCGCCGCACGCTCACCCTGGTGGCCTGCCTGCCGACCTCGTGGACGATCATCACGAGCCGGACGGTGGACACGGTGAGCGACCGGTTCCGGGTGGCACCCCGGCTCACCACCATCCACGACGCCACCCTGGCCCGGCAGATCGTCGAGCGGCGGTTCGCCGCCCGGTTCGCCGAGCGCGGCTTCGTACCCCCGTATCCGTCGTGGCCGGTGCGGCCCGAAGCCTTCGCGCAGGCCGCGCAGATGACACCCCGGCAGTTGCTGATCGACATCGACCGGCACGTCCGGGCCTGCGTCGCCGCCGGTGAGGTGCGGGAGCTGACCCGGCTCGGTGCCACGGCGGAACCGCGACCCCACCGCCCGCGCCTGTCCCCCGTGGGGGACCTGGAGCGCTTCGACACCAGGTTCGCCCAGCTCAAGAGCGAGGTCGACGTGTCCGGCCCGCTGGCCCGTGACAGTGAGGACAGCACGGTCCCCGCCCTGCTCGCGGCGGGCCTGACCGCCTGGGTGGTGGAGCGCGGCGAGGGCGGTGGATCGTTCAGCGTGGATCCGCCGCCGAGCGCCCAGCCGCCGCTGCACGCCCGGCTCCGGCTCACCCTCGACGAGGCCACCGAGGACCAGGTCCACTGGTGTTTCCGGGCGATCAGCGAGGAGCACCATGCGATCGCCGCGCTCACCCGGCTCCGCAAGGCGTGCACGGTGGCGGGGCTCGACGCCCGGGTGACCCGCCGCAAGCTCTTCCTGCTCCGCAACGGCGCCTGGTCGAGCGGGGCCAAGACCAGGCAGGCGATCGCGGCCTTCACCCGGGCCGGCGGGACGATCCTCCCGTTGGACCCCGAGGATCTTCGCATCCTGGGGGCCCTGCGGGTCATGCTCGCCGAGTCACCCGTCGACCTGCGGGGTTGGCTGACCGCCCGTCGACCGACCCGGAACGTCACCGTGTTGCGACAGGCCCTGGGCTCCGTGGCCGACTGGCTCCCCGACCCTCCCGGTGGCGACGCAGCCGATGCGGCGGTACGACCGGACCGCACCGAACCGGTCGCCGCCGGACCGGTCGAGACGACGGCGGCCGACGTGGCACCGGCCGAGACGGAACCGGCGGGAGCGGGTGACGTGGGGGCGGGTGACGGGCGCTCCGGGGCGGGGCGGGGTGATCCGCCGCCGGCCGACGGTGGGCAGGCCGGTCCGCACCTCATCGTGGGGTACGACCACCGCACCGGTGCACCCGTGCCGCTCTCCCTCGAAGCCCTCCGCAAGCACACCACCCTCTTCGCCGGCTCCGGGTCCGGCAAGACGGTGCTGATCCGGCGGATCCTGGAGGAGTGTGCTCTCGCCGGGGTCTCCGCCATCGTCCTCGACCCCAACAACGACCTGGCCCGGCTCGGTGACGGGTGGCCGGAGCCACCGCCGCAGTGGCGTGCCGGGGACGCGGAGAAGGCCGATGCGTACCTCGCCGGGACCGACGTACTGGTGTGGACGCCGCGCCGGTCGTCGGGACGTCCGCTGAGCTTCCAGCCGCTACCGGACTTCCGCGGTGTGCGCGACGACCCCGACGAGTTCCACGAGGCCGTCGAGGCGGCGGTCGCCGCACTGGCGCCCCGTGCCCAGCTGACCGGTCGCACCAACAAGGTCCACCTGGGGCTCGCCGTGCTGCGTAAGGCTGTCGAGCACTACGGCCGGCGCGGCGGCAGCCGGGTGCAGGGCCTGATCGACACTCTCGCCGACCTGCCGGACGGGCTGCTGGACATCGACGGGGCGGACAAGATCGGGGTGGGGATCGCGCAGTCGCTGGCGGCCGCGATGGTCAACGATCCGCTGTTCGGCGGCGAGGGCAGCCCGATGGACCCGGGGCTGCTGTTGACCCCCGAGCCGGGCCGGCGGGCGCGGATCTCCGTCATCAGCCTCGTCGGCCTGCAATCCGACGAGGCCCGGCAGGGCTTCGTCAACCAGTTGCAGATGGCGCTGTTCGCCTGGATCAAGCAGCATCCGGCGAACGACCGGCCGCTGCTCGGGCTGCTGGTGATGGACGAGGCACAGACGTTCGCCCCGTCCGGCGCGATGACCGCGTGCACCCAGAGCACGCTGGCGCTGGCGGCCCAGGCCCGCAAGTACGGCCTGGGTCTGATCTTCGCCACCCAGTCGCCCAAGGGGCTGCACAACCGCATCCCGGGCAACGCGGCGACCCAGCTCTACGGCCGGCTGAACAGCCCGATCCAGCTGGAGGCGGCCCGGGAGATGGCGAAGGCGAAGGGCGGCGACGTCGCCGACATCTCCCGCCTCGGCACCGGTGAGTTCTACCTCGCCGCCGAGGGTGCCGCGCCGGTGAAGATCCGTACCCCGCTGTCGCTCAGCCACCATCCGCGCAGCCCGCTCACCGCCGAGGAGGTGCTGGACCGGGCCCGCCGCCGGTGAGCTCGACGACCCCGCCACCCTGCGGATCTTGCCACCGGGATCTAGCGTGGAAGGAGCCTGCTCACCGGCAGTAAGGATCATCGATGTTGCGCAAGCATCTGGTCGGGTTGATCGTCGGCGTCGTCGTCATCGTGGTGCTGGGTGCCGCCGCCGTGGTCTGGATCACGCTCAACAAGCCGGAGCCGACCGGGCCGGGTCCGGACGCGGCGGCACCGGCCGGGGCAACCACCTCCGGGGCAACGCAATCGCCGTCCGGCAGTCCCACCCCGTCGACCGCCGCGCCCGGCACGGCCGCTTCGGCGTCGCCGGAGTCCGGCCCCCGGCGGATGAGTCGCCTCCTCTACGACGACGGGCAGAACACGGCGACCGTCACGGGTCTGGAGGTGACGGCGGGTACGGTGCGGGTGCAGCTGCGTTATGCGACCCGGTCCCCCGGCGGCTGGGTGCTCAGCTGCCCGGCCCGGACGGCGGATCTCCAGTCGTCGCATCTGACGCTGGGCGACGGGCGGCAGGTCTTCCCGGTCGACACGTACTGCGCGTCGCAGCGGCCCGGCACGGATTTCACCCTGCGGCCCGGTGCGGTCCTGGAGAGCTGGGGCGTGTTCCCGGTCGTGCCGTCCGGCGACAGCCCCTTCTCCCTCACCTGGTACGACCTGGGCACCGTGGAGGGGCTGAAACTCTGAGCGGGCCGAGGGGCCGGCAGTGGCCGGGTCAGTGCGACGGGGACGACTCCGCCAGGTCGGTGTCGGCTGTGGGTGGGGCGGGGCTGCGGGCTTCGGTGGCACACACCCCGGCGAGCAGGTCGGCGGTGCTGTGCGCCCGCACGTCGGCGTACGTGCCGTCGGCGAACCGGGCGACGACGGCCCGGACGTGCCGCTCGGCGGTGTCGGCGAGCCCGTCGTAGACGGCGGCGAAGGTCTCCCGGGCGGGGCCGCGCAGCCAGCCGGCGGGCAGCAGCCGCAGCGGTAGCTGCGGGTCGAGGGTGGGGAAACGCCGGAAGGTGTCCATCACCTCGGTCCGGGCCCGCACCGCCTCGGCGCCGTCGACCTGACCGGCGGCGATCCGCGGCAGGAGGGGCCGCCAGCGCCGCAGGAAGCTCTCGTACTGGGCGGCGACGGCCGCGACGTCCCAGGCGTCGAGCGGGTCGCGCCCGGCGACCGCGTCGAGGTCGACCCGCCGGCCCCGGAAGACGGTGACCGCGCCGAGGTGCAGCTGGGTGAGCTGGGCCCGGGCCTTCGGGGTCAACTCGTGCGGGGAGATCCACAGCCCGTCGTACAGCGGCGCGTAGCCCAGCCAGCGTAGCCGGCCACGCAGGGCCCGCCGTTGCGCGCTGCGCTCCTGCGGCAGGGAGAAGGCGACGAGTGTCCAGCACTCGTCCCACGGTTGGGTCGTGGTGGTGGCGGCCATCACCCAGCTGCCGCCGACGGAGAGGCTGACGGCGGCGGACCGGCTGAGCCGGTACGAGCTGCGCCGCCCCTGCCGGCTGCCCTCCAGGACGCCCCGGCGGGCCAGTCGGCTGATCACGGTCCGCGCGCCGGCGAGGCTGACGTGCGACTCGGCCAGCAGCGCGACGATGGCGGCGGACGGCAACCAGGCGCGGGTACGCAGGGTGTAGTCGGCCAGCAGGGTCACCGCGACGCCCTGGGGCGAGTTGCCGGCCTGCCGCCGGGGCAGCCGTACCGGGTGGTCCCCGTCGTCGGGGAATATCTCCTCGATGTCGAACGGGTGTGGCACGGGGACGCTCCGGGCTCGGCTCGGCGACGGTGGCACCGACTGTAGACGGCGTACCCGGGCCCGCCTACCGGGCGTGGTTCCACGGTGGACCGGGCGTACGTCGGTGATCGACCAGTGTATCGAGGCCATTCGATTGACACTTGTCGGACCGAAGAGAACACTAAGTGCCATGCAATGCCACCTCGGGCCGGGGCAGGGCATGCCGGACGCCAAGGGCCGGCGCGGACCACACGGGCATCCGGGCGCACCCGTGCCGCGCGGCCGATCTCAACCTGTGAGGGAGTCACGCCCCATGAGAATCAGACGGAAACTGTTACTCGCCCTGGCGGCGCCACTGGTGGCCACACTGACGGCCGCCGCCCTGGTGGTACCGACGCTCCAACCGGCGTACGCCGCGTCGTTGGTCGAGGTGACCAACTTCGGCGACAACCCCGGCCGGATGCGGATGCACATCTACGTACCGAACATCCGCCCGACCAACCCGGCGGTCGTGGTCGCCATGCACGGTTGCGGCGGCACCGGCCCCGGTTTCTACTCCAGCAGCGAGTTCGCCTCGCTGGCCGACCGGTACGGCTACATCGTGATCTACCCGTCCGCGACCCAGCAGGCCGGCTTCGGCAACTGCTTCGACACCTGGTCGGACGCCGCGAAGCGCCGGGGCGGTGGCAGTGACCCGGTGTCGATCGTCTCGATGATCAACTATGCCCAGCGGCAGTACGGCGGCGACCCCCGCCGGGTGTTCGCCACCGGCAGTTCCTCCGGCGGCATGATGACCAACCACATGCTGGCGCTCTACCCCGACGTGTTCGCCGCCGGGGCCGCCTTCATGGGGGTGCCCTACAACTGCTTCGCCAACGCCGCCGACTACCCGCCCGGCGCCAGCCAGTGCACCGGCGGGAACATGAACCGCACCCCGCAGCAGTGGGGTGACGCGGTCCGCCAGCAGGCGTACCCCGGCTACTCCGGTCCCCGGCCGAAGGTGCAGCTGTGGCACGGCACCGCCGACACCCTGGTGCCGTACTCGCTGCTCCAGGAGACCATCGAGCAGTGGACCAACGTGTTCGGGCTCAGCCAGACACCCACCTCCACCGACACCCCCCAGGCCAACTGGAACCGCCGCCGCTACGCCGACGCCAGCGGCAACGTCCTCGTCGAGGCGTACAGCGTCCAGGGTGCCGGGCACAGCCTGCCCTCCGGTGGGATGGCCGCCGTCGCCCTCGGGTTCTTCGGCCTGACCAACCCGCCCCCGACCACCCCGCCCCCGACGACCCCGCCTCCTACCACGCCGCCGCCGACCACCCCGCCTCCTACCACGCCGCCCCCGACCACCCCGCCGCCGACGACGACCCCGCCGCCCAGCTCCGGGGCCTGCCGGGTCACCGCCAGCGTCAACGCCTGGAACAGCGGCCTGACCGAGAACCTGACCATCACCAACACCGGTTCCAGCGCCGTCAACGGCTGGTCGCTGGTCTTCACGCTGCCCGGCGGGCAGAGCATCACCTCCGGGTGGAACGCCTCCTACTCCCCCTCGTCCGGCCAGGTGACGGCCCGTAACGCCAGCTACAACGCCGCCATCCCGGCCGGCGGGTCGGTCGACATCGGATTCCAGGCCAACCACACCGGCAACACCGCCAAGCCCACCTCGTTCACCCTCAACGGCGCGGCCTGCACGGTCGCCTGACCCCACCTACGGGTGCGGGGACGGTCCCCGCCCGACCGCACCGCCACCACGACTCTCCCCCGCCCGCCGTCGGGCGGGGGAGAGCGCGACGGCGGAGCGGCAAGCACGGCAGCGGTGCGGCAAGCACGGCAGCGGGTGGGAAGCGCCGAGCGCGGCGGTGGGCGGGTCCGGCGGCGACAAGCACTCCGACATCGACCCCGGCCATTTCGGAAAACGTACGTGGCCGGTGCGGCACCCCCGTCGTAGTACCCTGTCGGCCAGCGTTCCGGCAAGGCGGAAGGACCTCCCGTGGCGGCGTTCTACCTCTCCTCCATCGCCCATCTGCACGGGACGAAACACCTCGTCCGGGAGCTGGACGAGGTGGGTGCCGACAATCCACGGTTGCTCGACGACGGGCTGGAGTCGTATGGAGTGACGACAATGTCCTCGATCGAGATGGCCGGCGAGGTCGGTGCGCGTGCGCTCGCCGGCGGGCTGGTGCCGGATGCGATCGTCTACGCGACGGAGACCGCCGACGGGGACGGCGTACGCAGGAACAACGTGCGCCTCGCCCGGGCCGTGGACGCACCCGGCGCCGCGACCCAGACCGTCGCCGGTCACGGGTGCGCCAACCTCGGCCTGCTGCTGGGCACGGTGCAGGGGCTGTTCGCGACGACCGACGTCGACACCGTCCTCGTCGTCACCGCGGACCGTGTCGTCGGTCGCGGCCGGATGATGGACGCGGAGCTGTCGGTCCTCAGCGACGGTGCCGCCGCAGCCCTGGTGACCCGGCACCGGCCGGCGGGTGACGGGCTCGTCCTGCTCGTCAACGGCATGGCGCTGCGCAGCGACTGGCGCGGTGACCTCACCGACAACAGCCCCGCCGCGCAGCGCCGCAACGTGCTGCTCGGCCGGTCGGCCGTCAAGGCCGCCCGGGAGGCCACCGGTCGCGGTCCGCGCGACTTCACCCACGCCCTGTTCAACAACTACCGGCTGCCCGCCCAGCGGTTCCTCACCGGCGCGGCCGGCTACTCCTTCGACCAGCTGCTGCCCGGTCGCCTGGCCGCGCACGCCCACGAGTTCGCAGCGGACCTGCTCGTCAACGCCGACCTGCTGGCCGCCGACGGCGTGCTCACCGCCGGCGACCGGTTGGCGCTCGTGGCCACCGGACCGCACTCCTGGGCCGTGATCGACGCCGAGGTCGTCGGCTAGGCCCGGTATGGAAGCAGGTGGTGACTAGACTCGCCGCATGCGGCAGGCGATGAAGGAGCTGACCTTCTCCGAGTGGTACGGCTTGGGCCCGCTGGCGCTTGCCGGCCTGGCGGGCATCCGCGCCATGGTGGCCGACGAGCCCTTCGCCCGCTGGGCATGGACCAGCATCGTCGTCCTCATGCTGATCCTCTGCGCCGGCTACGTCATCTGGACGAGGAAGCAGCGCTCCTGAGACCTGCGCCACGGCCGTTCGTCGACAGCGGCGACAGCGACGCCGGCTGCGCGGCGCACGGCAGCCTGTCGGACCGGGTCGCGACAGCGCGGTGGCGTCCGAGCCGGTTGATGCCGCATTCGACGGTTCCCGCACCTCAGCGGGACCCGTCGGCGGCGACCGAGGCCAACCGCAGGTAGTCCACCTTGCCGTTCTGGTTGAGGGGCATCGCCTCGAGCCACTCGACCCGGGTGGGCGTCATGTACGGCGGCAGCACCCCGCGCAGCTCCGTGGCCACCCGGGCCGGCTCGGTGTCGCCGGTGCAGAACGCCACCAGCGACTCGGCCGGGGCCTGCCCGAGCAGGACGACGGCAGCGTCGATGACGCCGTCCAGCCCGCGCAGCGCCGCCTCGATCTCGCCGAGTTCGACGCGGTAGCCGCGGATCTTGACCTGCCGGTCGAGGCGGCCCAGATGGACCAGGTGACCGTTCTCGACCCGGACCCGGTCACCGGTGCGGTACCAGTGCGCCGGGGTGAGCGGTCCGGTCCCGTCGTAGACCCGCGCACGGGCGTCGCCCCCGGCGTCGAAGCTGAGGAATCGCGCGGTGTTCTCCTCGGGATCGAGGTAGCCCGCGAACCGCTGGACGCCCCGCACGCACAGCTCGCCGTCGCGCCCGGCCCGGCCGTCGCGGTCGACCAGGATCCAGTCGTGCTCGGGCAGCACCAGCCCGATGGGCACCGTCGCGTTGCTCGTCGTCGGCCAGTCGGTCGGTGACCCGGGTAGCCGGTACTCAGCACAGCTCACGGTGAGTTCGGTAGGACCGTACACGTTCTCGATCACGCTGCGCGGCGCCGCCGCGTGCCACACGGCCGCCTGCTCACGGGTGAACGGCTCCCCGATGAAGATGCTCCAGCCGAGGTCGGGCATGGCGTCGGGGGCGAGCAGCCGCAGCCGGCGCGCGTAGGAGACCTGCGACGGCACCGAGAACCAGTGGGTGATCCGTCGCTCGTTGACGAACGTCGCCGGACGCAGGAGTTCCCTGGCGGTGGCGACCACCAGCGTCGCGCCGCTGCTCCAGGCCGCGAACAGGTCGAACACGGACGGGTCGAAGGTCAGGTCGAAGTTCTGCGTGAGCCGGGAGCCGACGCCGATGTCGTAGCGGCGTACCACGTGCTGCACGTAGGCGGCGGCACTGCGGTGGGCGATCGGCACCCCCTTGGGCACTCCGGTGGAGCCGGAGGTGAACAGGAGGTAGGCGACGTCGTCGCCGGTGACCGTCCGTCCGCCGCCGTCGGGTACGCCGCCGACCACCGGCCGGTCGTCGTCCGGGTGGACCAGACGGACGCCCACGTCGGCCAACGCACCGAGGAGGGCCGGATCGACCTCGTCGACGACGACGGCGGCCAGGCCGGCCCGGCGCGCGATGCCGGCGTTGCGCGTCACGGGAGCGCCGGGGTGCAGGGGCACCACGGTCGCGCCGAGCCGGAGCACCGCCAGATAGGCGAGGTACGAGGTCACGGAGCGGGTCGAGAACAGCCCGACGCGGGTGGCGCCGGGGGCCGTGGCGGCGATCCGCGCCGCGAGGAGGCCCGCGCGTCGCCAGAGTTCCGGGTAGCTCAGGAACTGGTCGCCGACTTCCAGCGCGACCGCCTCCGGATGGTCGGCAACCGATCGCCGCACCAACCCGGCAAGGTCGACGGCGGTCCCCACGCCCATGAACCGACACCCCCACATATAGACCGACATCTACCGGTGCGTCAGGGAAGGTACCCCACGATCCGCCCGTCGCCGACCCCTCCCGGCTGGGCGGACGGCCATCCGACAGTCGTCCACACTATCGACGTTCTTACATATAGATTTAGGTCACGATCCGGTAACGCTGCCCCAACTTGGGAGATTTCATCCACTTGAGAGGGTTGCCGGGGCATGGAAAATGGTGTCCAGGAAACCGCCTATTCACATTCGGCGTCGAATGCGTGCCAATGTCGGCCTTCGATGCCTGTGTCCTCCCTGTGATCTGTGCCGACGTCTTCCCTGACCGCTGATAAGGAGACATCCGTGGCGATAACCCTCAAGCCACTCCATCCGCTCTTCGTCGCAGAGGTGACCGGCGTCGACCTGACCACGCCCGTACCGGAGGACGTCTTCGCCGAGATCCACGCGGCCTTCGAGCGCTACGCGGTCCTCGTCTTTCCCGACCAACCGGTCACCGACGAGCAGCAGACCAGCTTCAGCAGGCTGTTCGGGCCGCTGGAGACCGCCCCGAACTTCGCCGGCAAGGCGCTGCGGCTGAGCAACGAGTTCACCGACATCTCCAACCTCGACCACGAGGGCAAGCTCCTCGACCCCGAGGACCGCCTCACCCGCTACAACCTGGGCAACCAGATGTGGCACACCGACAGCTCCTTCAAGGCCGTCCGGGCGAAGTGTTCGCTGCTGTCCGCCCGGGAGATCCCCCCCACCGGAGGCGAGACCCAGTACGCGGACATGCGCGCCGCCTACGACGCGCTGCCGCCGGAGCGCAAACGCCAGGTCGAGAACCTCGTCGCCGAACACAGCATCGCCCACTCCCGGGCGAAGTCCGGGTTCGACAGCTTCAACTCCGACATCGCCACCGCGCTGCCACCGGTGCCGCAGCGGGTCGTCGACCACTACCCGGGTTCCGGCCGCAGCAGCCTCTTCCTCGCCTCGCACGCCTCACACATCGTCGGCTGGCCGGTCGAACAGGGGCGGGCCCTGCTCGAAGAGCTGGTCGAGTTCGCCACCCAGGACCGGTTCGTCTACACCCACCACTGGCGCGTCGGCGACCTCACGGTATGGGACAACCGCTGCACCATGCACCGCGGCCGCCCGTACGACCTGCGGCAACGGCGGGTCCTGCACCGTACGACGGTGTCCGACGTCGTCACCAACTACCAGGTGACGATGGCGCACGCGGAGTCGCGCGGATGACCGCCACCCGGCGGCTGGTCATCGTCGGCGGTGGTCACATGGGGCTGGCGATCATCCGCGGGCTGCTTGGCGGACCGGCCGGTCCGGAACTCGTCGTGGTCGAGCGCAGTGCCGCCCGACGCGAACTCCTCGCCGACCTCGACGGACTCACGGTCGTCGCCCACCTGGATCTGGCCGAGGGCGACTTCGTCGTGCTGGCCGTCCCGCCGCAGGTCTTCGCCGAGTTCGCCGACGCCGAACGCCACCGGTTCACCGCGTGGACGCCGGTGCTGTCGGTGATGGCCGGCCTCACCGCCGAGACGATCGCCACGGCGCTGGGCACCACGCAGGTCGTCCGGTCCATCCCCAACACACCGTCCGAGGTGTTCCAGGGGATGTCGGTCTACCACGCCGGCCCGCAGGTGTCGGCGGAGACCACGGCCCAGGCGGAGGCCCTGCTGGGGGTGATCGGCCGGGTGCTGCGGGTCGACCGCGAGGAACTGGTCGACGACGCCACCGCGATCTGCGGCGGCGGACCGGCGTTCGTGAGCTACATCGTCGACGCCTTCTGCCAGTTCGCCGCCGCCCGGGGCTTCAGCGAGGCAGCCGGCCGGGAGATGGCGGTGCAGGTGTTCGGCGGGACCGCGACCCTCATCGCGGAGAGCGGGAAACCGCCGATGCAGCTCTGCCACGAGGTGATGACGCCCAACGGCACCACCGAGCGCGGCATCGCCGCGTTCGACGCCGCCGGGCTGAAGGGCTCCATCCTGACCGCGCTCACCGCCGCCGCGCAGCGCTCACGGGAACTGGCCCGCCCCCACGGGCCCGGATGCGCGGTGGGGTGAGGTGTCCCCCACCTACGACGTGGTGGTCGTCGGGCTCGGGATCATGGGTGCGTCGGCGCTCCACCAGCTCAGCCGGCGGGGAGCGCGGGTGTTGGGCGTCGAGGCCCACGGACCGTTGCACGACCTGGGTTCCTCGCACGGCCAGACCCGCATCTTCCGGCGGGCGTACTGGGAGGGCGAGCAGTACGTCCCGCTGCTGGACAGCTCGTACGAGGGGTGGTGGGAACTCGACGCCGCGACCGACGAGACGATCGCGCTGCGCACCGGCGGCCTGTTCGTCGGCTCCCCCGACTCCAAGCTGGTGCAGGGCTCCCGGGACACCGCGCTCCGGTGCGGGATCAACCACGAGTACCTCGACGCGGGCGAGATCACCAGCCGGTTTCCCGCCTTCCACGTCCAGCCCGACGCGGTCGCCGTCCACGAGCCGGACGCGCTGATGCTCTTCGCCGACAACGCCCGGCTCACCTACCTGACGCGGGCGACCGCCGCCGGCGCCCACCTGGTCCACGGACGTGCCGTGCGCACGCTCTCCCCCGGCTCCGGGGGCACCGTCACGGTCGTCGGCGACGGGTGGGAGGTGAGCTGCGGCGCGGTGGTGCTGACGGTCGGCGGCTGGGTGGGTCGCTTCCTGCCCGGTGAGATCGCCCCCGCCGTCACCCCGATGCGCATTCCCGTCTTCGAGTTCGACGTGGCCGAGGCGCGGGAGCGGGACCACCTGCCCGGACGCTTCCCGGCCTTCCTCTACGAGGACGCCGGGGGAGCCCTGGTCTACGGGCTCCCCCGCTGGCGGTCGGTCGACGGCGGGCTGAAGATCGGCTTCCACAACCGGCAACTGTCACCGCAGGACGTCGACGGTGACCGGCGTCCACCCAGCGACGCGGAGCGGCATGAGCTGTGGCGGACGATCAGCCCGGTGCTGCCGGCCGTCCAGCCCACGGGCCGGGGTCGCTCCTGCATCTACACGATGTCGACCGACGAGAGTTTCCTCATCGGCCGCTCCCGGGAACTCGACGGCGTCTGCTACGCCAGCGCCTGCTCCGGCCACGGCTTCAAGTTCGCCCCGGGCATCGGGGAGGTCCTGGCGCAGCTCGCGCTCGACGGACGGTCGACGGTGGACATCTCCGCGTTCAGCCCCGACCGGCTCTGACGCCCCGCCAGGTTGACCCGCGCCGTGCGCCCCGCCCCGACCACCCGCAGTGGTGGCCCGTGCGGGACCGGTCAGACCGCGGCGATGAGGCGTTCGAGGGCGAGTTGCAGGCGCTTCGGGTCCTGGGCGAAGCAGATCCGGAAGTAGCCGTCGAATCCGTCGCCGAACGCGGAGCCGGGCGCGATGCCGACCCCGGCACGGGCGACGAGTTCCTTGGCGTACGCCAGGGAGTTGTCGACGCCCTCGATCCGGAAGAACGAGTAGAAGGAGGCCGGGACGTCCGGCGCGAGGATGCGCGGGTGGCCCTGGAAGGCGTCCGCCACGGTCTCCCGGCCCCGCGCGCTGCGCTCCACCATCTCGGCCACGAACGGCTCACCCTCGCGGATCGCCGCGACCCCCGCGTGCTGCACGAAGGTGGCCGACCCGGTGCTGTTGATCGCGCTGAGGTTACCCACCTGGTGGGCCAGGCCGGCGGGGTGCACCAGCCAGCCGAGCCGCCAGCCGGTCATCGACCAGGTCTTGGAGAAGCTCTGCACGACGAAGAGCGCGTCGTTGTCGTCGGCGACCTCCAGCATCGACGGCGTCGCGACGGACCCGTCGAAGACCAGCCGGTTGTACACCTCGTCGGAGATGATCCAGATGCCCTTGCGCCGGGTCAGCTCCAACAGTTCCCGCTGCTGGGCCGAGGTCATCGTCCAGCCGGTCGGGTTGCCGGGTGAGGCCAGGAACACCGCGCGCGTCCGGTCGTCGCAGTTCGCCTCGACCTGCTCGAGATCCAGCGACCACCCGTCCGGGTCGGCTTCGAGGTTGACGAACCGTACGGTCGCGCCCATCGACTCGACGGCGATGACGATGTTCGGCCACACCGGCGCCACGACGACGACGTTGTCCCCCGGCTCCACCAGGCACTGCAACGAGATCATGATGGAGGTCATCCCCGACGAGGTCGCCGACAACCGCTCCAGCTCGACCTCCACCCCGTTGGTACGCCGGTGGTACTCCTGGATCGCCTGCCGCAGTGGTGCGATGCCCCGGCGGTCCGCGTAGCGGGTCTTGCCCTGGTCCATGGCGAGTTCGGCGGCCTGCCGTACGACCAGCGGGGTGGGGAGATCCGACTCACCGAAGCAGAGACTGACGGCGTCGGGATAGTCCTGGCACAGGCGCGCGACGGCCACGATCTCCTGCGTCCGCATGTGCGCGAGGGCGGCGCGGAACGGGGGGACGTCGTTGCGCGGGGCGGTCGGCATGGGTGGTCTCCTTGACGGCTGGGGCGCACGTCCGGCGCGGGGAATGGGCGACGCATCGAAGTCTGGCGTTGTCAGCGCACCCGCGGCAATCGGATCCACGGCCACGGATTGGCCATCTCCCCGACCGGAACCTCGATCACCGTCGGCACCCGCTCCCGGGCGAGGCCCTTCTCGATCTCGGCCCGCAACTCCTGCGGGTCGTGGGCGCGGACACCGACCGCGCCGAACGCCTCCGCGAGCTTGACGAAGTCGGGGTTGTGCAGTTCGGTGCCGATCGTCTGGGTCAGGAACTTGCGCTGGGCGCGCTTCACGTTGGCGTAGGACCCGTCGTCGAAGACGACGGCGACGACCCCGATCCCGTGCTGGACCGCCGTCGCCAGCTCCGCCGCGGTGAACAGGAAACCGCCGTCACCCGAGATGGACAGCACCGCGCGGTCCGGGTAGGCGACCTTGACACCGAGCGCCGCCGCGAACCCGAAACCGAGCGCCCCGACGTACGTCGGCAGCACGTAGGTCGACGGGCGCAGCACCGGGAACATCAGCCGGGCGACGTAACCCACCTGGGTCATCTCGTCGACGAAGAACCCGTCCTCCGGCAACGCGGCACGCATCGCCCGGACGAGGTCGACCTGGGGGGCGAGCTTGTCGAGCTCGGCGTCCACCGCGTGCCGGGCGTCCGCGACCGCGGCCCGCCACTGCGACCGCCGCGCAGGCGGCGGCAGCCCGTCGAGCAGCGCGCGGAGCACCTCGGTGGCGTCCCCCACCAGGGACACCGCCGGCGGGGACACCCGGTGGATCTCCTCCTCGTCGAGGTCGACACGGATGATCCGCAGGCCCTCGGTGCCCCACTCGACCTGGGGCCGCAGCAGCCGGGTCCCGACAGCCAGGACGACGTCGGCGTGCGGCCACAACCGGTGTGCGACGGGCAACGACACCGACAGCTCATGGTCGTCCCGCAGCACCCCGCGCCCGCCCAGCTCCGTCGTGACGGGCGCCTGGAGCAGCTCGGCGAGCCGGGCGACCTCCGCCGTCGCGCCGCGCGCCCCGCTGCCGACGAAGATGACGGGCGTGCGGGCGGCGGCCAGCTCCGCGCGGGCCGCCTCGACGGCGCGCGGGTCCGGCGGCGCGGGGGGCGGCGACGCCGGCCACGGTGGGGCGGCGGTGACCTCCGCGGCCAGCACGTCGGTCGGGATCTCGATCGCGACGGGCCGGGGGCGGTGGTGACCCAGCCGGTGGAACGCCTCACCGAGCACGCGGGTGATCGAGGCGGGCTCCTCGACCCGGGCCGCCCACCCCGTCAGCGACCGGAGCACGCCCAACTGGTCGGGGATCTCGTGCGGGACACCCAGGTTCCGCCCGAGCACCGGGGTGGGGATCTGGGTGGCGACGCACAGCACCCGGGCGTCGCCCGCGTAGGCGGTGGCCAGCCCGGTCAACGAGTTGAGCACGCCCGGCCCGGAGATGACGAGGTACACGCCGACCCGGCGGCTGGCCCGGGCGTACCCGTAGGCCATCAGCGCGGCGGCCTGCTCGTGCCGGGTGTGCACCACCCGGATCGTCGTGTCGGCGAGCGCCGCGAAGATGGCGTCGTGCTGCTCACCCGGCACGGTGAAGACGACCTCCACCCCTTCCTCGACGAGTTTCGCGACGAGGTGCTCTCCGACGTTCATGCGGCCTCACCAATCGCTCTCGGCACCGACGGATCTCGGACTTCCCGGCCGGTTGCCGGCGGCGACGGTGTCCACCGCCCGGCCGCGACACCCGGCCGCACCGGCCCGGTCGCCGTCCGGCGCACACCTGTGGACCCGGCACGCCGACGCGTCCCGCACCACGGACTGCCACAATTCGCCGGAATGGACGTGATCGGTACGAAGGGTGGCGACAGTTCCAGCGGGTCGGCCTTTCAGGAGGATTCGTCGCGCAGAAGTGGCACTCAGGGTGGTGTTCGGTGAGGCGAAGTCGGTGCCGTGGTGCGTCATGTCCGTTGCTGCGCTGCTCATTGCGGTGTCGTCCGACAGATCAGAGAACACCGCCGTCAAATGCTAAACGTCAATAACCTGGGCCGCAACCAGCACGGCGTCGATCAATGTCGCCCGTAGCGTGTATGTTGCCGCCATGACGCCCGCTTCCCCGGCTGATTCCGGTCGACTCCTGCCGCTGCCCCGCAGCTTCCACCGGGTCCTGGTGATCGCCGCCCACCCGGACGACGCCGAATTCGCCTTCGGCGCCACCGTCGCCCGCCTCACCGGCGAGGGCGCGCAGGTGACCTATCTGGTCGTCACCGACGGCGCGCAGGGTGGCGAGGATCCGACCGTGCCGGCCCCCGAGCTGACCGCCACCCGGTATGCCGAGCAGCGCGACGCGGCCCGGATGCTCGGCGTCACCGACGTGGTCTTCCTGGGGCTGCCCGACGGCCTGCTCACGGACACCCCCGCGCTCAGACTCGCCCTGACCCGCCAGATCCGGCGGCACCGGCCGGAACTCGTCCTCACCCACCAACCGCTGCGGTCGCTGCAGTTCCCGATCGGTGCGTCCCACCCCGACCACCTCGCCGTCGGGCAGGCCGCGCTGAACGCCGTCTACCCCGACGCCCGCAACCCCCGGGCCTTCCCCGAGCTGCTGGCCGAGGGTCTGCCCGCACACCGGGTGGCCGAGGTCTGGGTGCCGGGGCACGAGCACACCGACCTGCTCGTCGACGTCGGGGAGACCGCCGAGCTGAAGGTGTCGGCCATCCTCGCCCACCGCAGCCAGTTCCGCAGCTCACCGGATCCCCGCGCCGACGTCCAGTGGGTGGTGGACCGGATGCGCGGCAACGGCACGGCCATCGGCTGCGAGTACGCCGAGGCGTACAAACGCATCGTCACGGACGCGGCCGGCGCGGCCGGTCCGACCCCGACGGCCCGGCGGCCCACCACCGAGGTCCCGACCCGCACGCCGTGAACCGACCTCCCGGCCGCGCCGCCCGACGAACCCGGCCGGGGCCGGCGGGTGGACGGTGGGGACCCACCGTCCACCCGATACCGCCCCGGCGGCGGACCCGGACGGTCAGGCCGGGTTGCTCAGCTCGTACAGCCGGGCGGCGAGATCGAACTGGGCCTGGGTGTCGATGTCGATCGTCAGGTTCGTCGCCTGGTGCCAGATCGGGCGGGCACCGACCAACCCGATGGTCGTCGCCACGTGCCGGGTCATGATCGAGCAGGAGAACCCGAGCTGGTAATAGGTCGGCAGCTCCTGCGAGGGGCGGTGCCAGGGGCCGAACCCGAACCCCATCGGGTTGAAGTTCGGGTCGAGGAGGTACTCCTTCATCGGGTACACCACCACGATCGAGTCCGCAGCGGCCGTGTCGCGGGCCCGCCAGGTACGCACCACCTCCCCGTGTTCGTCGAAGAACGGGTCGGTGGCGTGGCACCACATCACGTCGTCGTCGCCGGGCAACTGCTTGCAGACCTCGTTGACCACGGACTGGAACGGGTACGAGTTCTCCGTGAGGTGCCGGGGCCGGGGCAGATAGGTGGCGCCGTACCGGTCGGCCAACTCCCGGGTCGACGCGTCCTCGGAGGACAGGCAGACGTCGCCCGGATCGTCGGCCAGCCGGGCGAGTTTCTCGACGAGAATGTCGAGCAACGACTTCCCCCCGGCGAACGGGCGGTAGTTCTTGTCGGGCACCCTCGTCGACGAACGCTTGGCGGGGATGACGAACTTCATGACGGTCTCCTGTCTCCAGCCGGATGGGTCGTCGCCGGCCGACGGGCCACGGGGACTCGGCGGGCCGGCGACGCGGCCGACCCCCACCCGGTCACCTAGACGGCCAGGTGGCCGACGGTCTCGACGAGTTCACCGAACCGGGCGAGTTCCGCCGCGTCGAGCGTGGAGAAGTACGGGACCATGATCGCCGCGGTCAACCGTTCGGCTTCCAGCCGCTGCTCGCGTACCTCGGCCGGGTCCCGGAACGGCCCCCGGTAGCCCATCCGCTCGGCGTAGGCGGGCCCGGTGCGGGGCGGCGGATGGGGGGCGGCGAGGATCGCGTCGAGCGGCGTGAGGCCACAGGCCAGGATCGCGGCGATGTGGGCGGCGCCGCGCAGTTCGCGGATCAGGTGGATCGTCAACGCGGCCCGGCCGGGCAACGCCACCGGGGGCGGGAGTCCCCGCCAGCCGGTGAAGAGGGCGCCCACCGCCGCAGGTGCCGCATCGACGACGCGGCGGCCCAGGGTGTCGATGACGCCGAGCGTGTCGGGGTCGACGTCCGCGAAGACCCGCTCGCCCCAGCCGGTGATCCGGTCCCGGTAGTGCAGCGCCACGTCGTGGTGGGTCAGGCCCGCCGGCACCGCGAGCCACGCCCGGCGCACCTCCTCGACCGGCTCGAACGCGATCGCCGCCGCCGCCACCTCGACCGGGCAACTGCCGAGCACGCCGGCCCGACCGACGATCCAGAACTGAACCCCGGTCGCGAATCCCAGCTCCACCCCGTACGCGTTGGTGGACTTCGCCATGATCCAGCTGCGACTCAACTGCTGCACCGGCTCACACACCCGGTCGATGGTCTCCGCAGCCGTGGCTGTCGCCATCTGTCCTCCCTCCCTGGCCACCCGCCTGGCAGGGGCGGGGATGGCGTACCGCGTCGGCTCTGCCGCGTGGACGGACGACCGCCGACGCGCCCGGGGTGCGGCAGCGCGGGTCGCGACGCCGGGAAGGCCCGCCGATCCCGCCGGCCCGGTCAGCCGGGCGAGAGCCACGACGTCAGGACGTCGGCGAGCCGTCGCAGGTCCGGGATGTCGATCCGCTCGGTGGCCTGATGAGCGTCCTCGATGGATCCAGGGCCGAAGACTACCAATTCCTCGGCCAGACCGGAGTACCGCAACGCGTTGGCACCGAAGGGTGCGACCGTGGGCCGGGTGCCGCAGGTCCGCGCCAGGAACTGCACGAGTCCGCTGTCGGGCCGCTGGTAGAACGCGGGCGAGGCGGGCCTGCCGTCGGGCGTACGCGGCAGCAGCGAGACCACGTCGCAGGGCACGGGGCAGGCGGCCCGGGCGATGGCGGTCAACTCGGCCAGCACCTCGACCGGGTCCTCGCCGGGGACGATGCGCCGGCCCACGGTGATCGAGCAGCGGTCGGGGATCACGTTGCTGCCGGAGCCGCCCGTGATCTGGGTGACCGACAGCGTGCCGCCGCCCAGCTCGGTGCGCCCCGGGGTCGCGCTCAGCCGCTCGTGGGCGGCGGCGAAGGCGGCGAGCACCGGCACCATCGCGTCGATGGCGTTCACCCCGAGGTCGGGTCGCGCCGAGTGCGCCGCCACCCCGTGCGTCGTCACCTCGATCAGGACGAGCCCCTTCAGCCCGTGCACGGGCCGGAACTCGGTCGGCTCGGCCACCAGGAGCTGATCGATCCGCAGGCCCTGTTGTCTCGCCCAGGGGGCGAACCGGGTCGCCCCGAGCAGGCCGCCGGCCTCCTCGCCGATCGAGCCGACCAGCAGCAGGGTGGGGTCGGGGCGGCGGCCGTCGCGGTGCATCGCGGCGAGCAGCGCGAGGACCACCCCCATGGTCGCCTTGGTGTCCAGGGCACCACGACCCCAGACGGCGTCGTGCTCGATGCGTCCGTCGAAGGGCGGGTCGGTCATGTGCTCGACGGCGACGGTGTCGGTGTGCACGTCCAGCACCACGAGCCGGTCGGACCGGCCCGGAAAGCGGCCGTAGACGTTGGGTCGGTCCGGCCGGACCTCGTCCAGCACGACCTCGGCGGCACCGCAGCGGTCGAAGCGGTCCGCGAGGTGCCGGGCGATCGCCCCCTCACCGACCGGACCGTGCTCCTCGGCTCTCGGCCCGGTGTGCAGCGGGTTGACGCTGGGGATGCGGACGAGCTCGGCGACCGCCTCCGCCAGCACCCGGCCGTCGAGATCCATTGCAGGATTATCGATGCGTGACCCCGGGATGACAATCTCCGCCATCGATGCCTGGCGCGGTCACCCGCCCGGCACCGGATCGGCGTCCGCGCTGTCGAGCAGCTGCCGCAGGCTGCCGTCGACGAAGAACTCCCCCAGGTCGACCGGGACACCGAGGGCGTTCATCCGGGTCACGATCTCCACCGCCAGCTGGGAGGTGCCGCCCGACTCCAGGAACGGCACGTCGGGGTCGACGGTGTCGAGGTCCAGGACCGACTTCCAGGTCTCGACGATCCGGGCGCGGACGTCGTCGCCGTCCGTCCGTTGGCGGGTGACCGTGCCGCCGCCCTCCAGCGCGGACCGGACGGTACGCCGGTCGGCCTTGCCCGGCCCGAGCGTCGCGATCGCGGGCACGATCTCGATCCGGTGCGGCACGCAGTGCACCGGGGCGTGCCGGCGCACGTGGTCCACGAGGTCGACCGCGCTCGCCGTCGCCCCCGGCCGCAGGACGACGTGCGCGCCGGCGACCGCGCCCAGGGCCGGGTCGGGCAGGCCGACGACGCACGCGTCGAGGACGTCCGGATGGGCGACGAGGATCTGCTCGACCTGCAACGGGAAGACGTTCTCGCCGCCACAGACGAACATGTCGTCGATGCGGCCGACGAAGAAGTACCAGCCGTCGACCACCCGGAAGATGTCCTTGGTCCGCAGCCAGCCGTCGAGGTAGCGCTCGCGCGTCGTCACCGGGTCGAGGATGGTGCCCTCGGAGATGAGGTCGCTGCGCAGCCACAGCTCACCCTCGGCGCTGTCGCGGCCGGCGTCGTCCAGGACCCGGGCGGTGACCCCCACCCAGGGCCGCCCGCAGCTCTCCAGCGGCTGCTGCTCCCCCGGCGGTTGCCCGAGGCACGGCGCGCACTCGGTGAGCGCGTAGACGTTGAGGATCTCGGTGCTGCCGAAGGCCGACCGCAGGCGCTGGAGCAGCTCGGGGGTGGACGGGCCGCTGGCCACCCGGACCGAGCGCAGGTGGCGCAGGTCGAGGTCGCGTAGCAGGGCCGTCTCCCGCAGCAGCACGGCCGCCTGCGAGGGGGTGAACAACACGGTCGAGCAGCGGTGGCGGGCCAGCTGGCGCAGCACGTGCGCCGGGTGGAAGGCACCGGCGAGCACCCCCGTCCAGCCCCGCAGCAGACCGAGCATGACGCCCGCGTTCATGCCTCCCGTGTGGTAGAGCGACGTGGCCACCAGATAGCGCGTCGGCGTGCCGGGCTCCCCCGGCGACGAGGCGGTGTAGGCGCCGCTGCGGTAGCGGGACAGCAGGTGGAAGTGCTCGTGGGTCTTGATGATCATCTTTGGTCGTCCGGTGCTGCCCGACGTCGAGAAGGCGACCGCCGGATGCCGGGGCGGCACGTGCTCCGGCAGCGCGACCCGCTCGGCACGCAGGAGTTCCGCGAACGGTCGCCCCCAACGCCCGCTGACCGTGAACCGGTGCGGCACGGCGGAGTCGGCGACGGCGTCGTCCACCCCCGATCCGACGCCCTCGACGATCGCCGCCACGCACCCCACGTCCGCGAGGTACGCCTCAGCCGTCGGCCCCGGCAGCCCCGGGTCGCACAGCACGGCGGTCAGGCCGGCCCGGATGGTGCCGTAGACCGCCTGGAGCAGCCCCGGTCCCGGCTGGGTCGAGATCAGCACCCGGTCGGCCGGCGCGAGTCCGAGCGCGGACAGCCCTGCCGCGACCCGGTGCACGGCCTCGTCGAACTCGGCGTAGGTCACCCGGGTCTCGGTGCCGTCGGACTCGGCGATGAAGGCGATCCGATCCGGAGTCGCCACCACGTGCTCACGAAACAGCAGTGCCCCGTTTGTCTGCATCGGACCTCCACAACCATGGACGTCAATGTTCGGACAGAAAGTTACACGACCATTCGGCGGCGGTGGGCCGGCCACCCGGCGCGGCGGGCACCCCGGCACCGTCCATGTCGGATTCCAGATACTTGTGATCTTGGATGGAGCGTGAAACCTTCTGTGCCATTACCTGGGACGCGACCTGTCGCAGCCGGCCCGTCCCGGGCGGGTCGACCCGACCGGGCCAGGGCGCGACGCAGCACCGAATTGTGGATACGACCAGGCTCCTGCGACGCCTCGACACCGACGGGACGCCGGACCCGGCGGGCGACCAGCCGAACCCGGGTGCAGCCATCTCCGTACCGCCCGTCCCCATCCGAAACCCTTCACAGAGAGAGTCCCGACACGTGGATACCGCCCCGTGGGTTGACTTCATGGAACGATGGAACGAGGGACGCGTGAGCGCGGCGGAGCTCACCGACTGGCAGACGACGGCGCTGCGGACGGTGCTCGGCCACGTTCACGACAGATCGCCCTTCTACCGACGGCACCTGGCGGGTGCGAACCTCGACATCGAGGAGCTCGCGGACCTGGCGCACCTGCCCTACACGACCAAGGACGACCTCCGCGAGGCCATGCACGACATGCTCAGCGGGCCGGTCGGCGACGCGCAGTTCTACTTCGAGACCACGGGGACGACCGGCCGACCCACCCCGTGCCCCCGGGCGGCGATCGACTTCGACCTCAACGTGCTGCCGCTGGCGCACGCGCTCGACCGCATCGTGCACAAGCACTTCCCGGACGGCGGCGAGCGCCCCATCCTGGCCGTGGTGGCCCCCAACGACGTCCACGCGGCCTGCCTGAGCCTGTCCTTCGCCGCCAAGCAGATCGGCATCGCCAAGCTGGACCTGTTTCCGATCACCCCGACCCTCGGGTTCGCCCGGTTCTTCGAGGTGCTCGTCGAGCTGCGGGTCAACATGATCCTCTGCTCGCCGGGGCTGCTGATGGCGCTGGCCGAGATGAGTTCCTCCTACGGTGTGGAGGTGCCGGACGACCTGGCGGTCAAGGTGCTGCTCACCACCGGCGAGATGTGCTCGGACGGCATGGGCCGGCTACTCGCCCAGACGTGGAACGCCGAGACCTACAACTTCATGTACGGCTCCCAGGAGGCGGGGTGTCCGGCGGTGACCCGCCCGGACGGCACGGTGGTGGCGATCGAGCCCACCTACCTGCTGGAGGTGCTGGACCTGGAGACCGAGCAGACGCTGGGGCTGGAGGGCTACGGCGAACTCTGCCTCACCACCCTGGTGCCCGGCCTCAAGCCCCTCATCCGCTACCGGACCGGCGACCTGGTCTCGATCGTGCCGGACGACTCCGGCCGGCGGACCGTCAAGGTGCTCGGCCGGGTCAAGGACATGACCGAACTCGGTGGCCGCAGGCGCAGCGCCGCCGAGATCGACGACACCATCCTGGCCGATCCCGAGCTCAAGTACGGGTACGAGCTGGAGGTCGACTCGGTCGACGGCCAGGACCGGGTGCAGGTCCGGATCAAGGCCAAGGAGGGCGCCGACCACGACCACCTCAAGACGCTCGTCGCGGACCGGGTCACCGCCGCGTTCGGCGTCCCCACCGAGGTCACCATCCATCCGTTGCTGGATCTGAAGAGCGCCACCGGTGGCTGGGTGAGCTGGAAGACCGCCCGGATCAAGGACCGTCGGGTGCCGCAGTCCGACGACATCGAGTCCCGCTCCGCAGCCGATCTGGCGCGGGCCGTCGAGCGGGCGATCTGAGATGACCGACCATGTGCTGACCGGTGCGACCGGGTTCGTCGGCAGCCACCTGCTGACCGACCTCCTCCTGGACGACACCGCCGGTAACGTGTCCGCGCTGGCCCGGGGGACCTCGCGGCAACCGGCGAGCGACCGGGTCCACGCGGCGTTGGACGAGGCGGGGGGTGACCTTCCGCCGGCCCGCCGCCGGATGACCGTGGTGGAGTCGGAACTGACCGAACCGCGCTGCGGGGTCGCCCCCGACGCCGTCCGGCGCGGTGCCGGGCCGCTGGTCTTCTGGCACCTCGCGGCGTCGTTGCAGTGGCGGCGGGGACAGCGCGAACAGGTGTTCCGCACCAACGTCGAGGGCACCCGGCACGCGTTGGAGCTGGCGACGGAGCTCGGTGCCGACCTGTTCGTCTACGTGTCGACGGCGTTCACCTGCGGCACGCTGCACGGCGAGGTGCCCGAGGCGCTGCACCGGCCGCCCCGGTTCAGCAACGTCTACGAGGAGAGCAAGTGCGCGGCCGAGCACCTGGTGGCCGGCTTCGACGGGCCACGGCGGCTGATCCTGCGTCCCTCGATCATCACCGGCACCTCGCACGACTACCGGCCCAGCGGCAGTTACACGGGCCTCTACGGCTTCCTCAGCGAACTGCGCAAGTTCCGGGAGATGCTCGGCGATTCCGACGAGTCGGTCCGCTTCACCGCCGACCGCAGCACCCGGCTGTCCTTCATTCCGGTGGATCACGTCGTGGCGGACCTGCGGGCGATCGTGGCGGCCGAGATGGCGTCGCCGCGGCAGGACATCTACCACGTCAGCGGGCGTTCCGAGGCCGCTACCGGCGACATCCTCGACTACATGCTGAAACTGCTCGGGTTGGAGGACCGCCTGTTCGTCATCAACGAGAGCTTCGACGACCCCTCCACCCTGGAGCGCTTCTTCGCCAAGCGGATCGACTTCTTCTCCGAGTACCTGCGCAGGGAAAAGCGGTTCGTCCGTACCGCCGCACCGGAGCGCGCCGTTCCGCTCGCGGAACTCGTGAGGTTCATCGATGCCGAGAATGCGCTCTGACCGAACGGGCACCGCCACTCGCGGCGGGCCCGGTCCGGACGGTGTGCCGTCGCCCCGGGGGGCGGGTGCCGGTTCCCCGGCCACGTTGGACCCGGTCGGGAATCCGTCGGTCGCCGTCCGTACGGACGGCGACCCCACACCTGCCCGCCCGACATCACGTCATTGGGGGCAATAATTGCAGACATTCATATGCTTGTGATCATGAATGTCTATGTGACACCGTTCGTTGCCGTGACCGGGGGGTACGGCTCGTCGCAAATCCTATTGCCCACCGGTCGAGTCACCATCGGTCCACGGGCGCGATCCGCTGAACCACAGACCGCGCACCTCGGCCCGGCAGTCGCACCAGGATCGCCACACACATCGGGGAAATGGCCATGACCAATGCCGGGTGTCTGTTCATCGTCAGTGCTGGCCCCACGGGACGGATGACCGTCCGAGGATCCCTCGGCGTGACCGCGTCCATCGACGGAGTCTCGCAGGGCGGCGCACGCCCCGGTGGGTCCGATGGCTGAGGTACCGCCCACCGGCACCGACGTCCCCCCGGTGGGCGGCCCCGACGGTGACACCTACGAGGCCGAGTTCGGGTGCGGGCACCACTTCCGCCTGTTCGACCGACCGGGGACCTTCCACGTCAGCCGCGCCGGTATCGCCCTCGGCGACTACCTGGTCCGCAGCCTGCGCGGACGGGACATCACCGGCCGCATCCTGGAGATCGGCACCGGAAGTGGCGCGATCGCGCTGCTGCTACGCCACCTGGGCGCCACCTCGGTCACCGCCACCGACATCTCCGCCTCCGCCGTCGCCACCGCCCGACAGAACGAACTCGCCAATTTCGGTGTCCCGACCATCGACTTCTGGCACAGCGACCTCTTTCCGCCCGCCGTGGACGGGGAGCCGGCCCTGTTCGACCTCATCGTCTTCAACCCGCCCGGCTGGCGCACCCCGTCGGACAATCTCATCGCGGAACTCGACGAGAAGCACCATTCGCTCGGCCTGGAGGCGATGTTCTACGGCGACAGCGTCCTGCTGCGCTTTCTGCAACAACTGCCCGACCACCTGACCGCGAACGGACGCGCCATCATCGGGCTGAACTCGCTGATCGGCATCGCCGACATCTTCACCCGTTCCCGGTCGACGCATCCACCCCAGGACGGCAGCGTCATCCGGTCCCGGCTGCTCGAACGCATCGAGATCCCGCTGCTGTTCTACACCGACGAGTGGTTGCAGGTGAAGAACTCGCTGCTGGCCCAGTTCGAGAAAGGGCGGCAGGAGTACGCCGCCAGCTACGTGACGAAGGGCGACACCATCCACTGGTTCTACGAGATCACCGAGGTCACCGTGCAGGGGCAGCCGACGGCCCCGGTCCTGCCGGGGCGGGAGAACACCCGGCAGCCCGCCGGCCGGGCAGTCCGCGACCTGCCCGGCGGCAACCCGTGCCTGCTCCCGTACGCGGGTGGTCCGGCGCAGTTGGCCCCGGTCGCGCGGCACTCGGGTGAGCCCGAGCCACTGGTCAGCTAGCCATGACCGACCGCACCGGCCCGCACCGACACACGGCGTCGTGGTCGTGGTCGCGGGGCCACCTGCTGTGGGAGCCTGCGGTGGCGGACGTGCCGTGCGGCGGGGGCGACCGGCCGGGCCGGCCCCCACGTGCTGCGGGAACGGCCGGCCCGGGCGGCTCCGGCCGACCGTCGGCCGGCGGCAACCGGCGGCCCGGCGGTTGCCGTCGTCGGGCCCGGCCGCGGCAGCCGACCTCCCGGCAGCGATGACAGTCACCACTGGAGGCCCACATGGACCACGATCAGGTAGCCGGACGGCAGGCGCGGCCGGACGTCGCCGGCGGGGCACCGGTCGGCCGGCAACCCGACCGGGCAGCCGACCCCGGGCCGACCACCGGGCCGACGCCCACGCCGGACGACACGTCGGGGCTGCCCCCCGGCTACCGCCCCTGGCCGGCGCTGTGGGCGATGCTGGCGGGCATCTTCATGATCCTGCTGGACTCCACCATCGTCTCGGTGGCCGCCGACGCCATCTGGGTGGACCTCAAGACCGACCTCAACGCGGTCGTCTGGGTCACCAGCGGCTACCTGCTGGCCTACGTGGTGCCGCTGCTGCTGGCCGGCCAACTCGGTGACATGTTCGGCCCCAAGCGCCCGTACCTGCTCGGTCTGCTGCTGTTCACCGCCGCCTCGGTGTGGTGCGGGCTGTCACCCACCGCGGAGGTGTTGATCGCCGCGCGGGTGGTCCAGGGCCTCGGCGCGGCGCTGATGGCGCCGCAGACGATGGCCGTGATCACCCGCACCTTCCCCCGGCAGCAGCGCGGCACCGCCATGGCGGTGTGGGGTTCGGTGGCGGGGGTGGCGATCCTGGTCGGGCCGTTGGCGGGTGGCCTCCTCGTCGACGGGCTCGGCTGGCAGTGGGTGTTCTTCATCAACCTTCCGCTGGGCGTGGCCGCCTTCGTCGCCGCGACGGTGCTGGTGCCGACGCTGCCGGCCCACCGGCAGCGGGTCGACCACCCGGGCATCGCGTTGAGCGGGGTCGGGCTGTTCCTGGTGGCGTTCGGGCTCCAGCAGGGGCAACGGTACGACTGGGGGCTCGTGCGTGAGGTGGGTCCGGTGCCCATCACGGTGTGGAGCCTGATCGGCACCGGCGTCGCCACCCTGCTGCTGTTCGTGTGGTGGCAGACCCGGGCGGCCCACCCGCTGATGACGCTGGCGCTGTTCCGGGACCGCAACTTCGCCCTGTCCAACGTCGCCGTCGCCTGCATGGGTTTCTCGATCACCGGCATGGCCGTCCCGCTGATGCTGTTCGCGCAGAAGTCGATGGGCCTGAGCCCCACCGGGTCGGCGGCGCTCCTGATCCCCCTGGCCGTCCTCGCCGGGGCGCTGGCGCTGCCGGCGGGCAAGCTGGCCGACCGGGTGCACCCCCGCTACCTGACCGGGTTCGGTTTCGCCACCAACGCCGGCGCCCTCTTCTGGCTGGGTCTGGTGACCGGGGACGACACCCGGGTGGGCACCGTCCTGGCACCGCTCGCCCTGGTCGGTGTCGGCAACGCGTTCATCTGGGGGCCGCTGACGGCGACGGCCAACCGCAACATTCCGCTGCGGCTGGCCGGCGCCGGTTCCGGTGTCTACAACACCACCCGTCAGGTCGGTGCCGTGTTGGGCAGCGCCGCCGTCGGCGTACTCATGCAGCACCAGGTCGAGAGCAGGTTCGGGCAGTCCGGCGGCACGGTGTCGGCGGGGGCCGCCGCCCAGTCCACCGGGCCGCTGCCCGAGGTGCTGCGCGGATCATTCGCCGAGGCGATGGGCACGAGCATCTTCCTGCCGGCCGCCGCGTTGGTGCTCGGCTTCGTGGTGGTGCAGTTCTTCACCCACACCGAGCCGACTCACGATGCGTGAGCGGTGGCGGACCCGAACCACCGGGCCAGTTCGGCACGCAGTTCCTGCTGGTCGTCGCCGACCCACGCCACGTGTCCGTCCGGGCGCAGCAGCAGCGCGGGCACGTCCAGTTCCTCGCTGACGTCGTCGACCCGGTCGACCCGGTCCGCCCAGCCCGCCACCGAGAGCCCGCCGGTCTGATCCAGCAGCAGCCCCCGCCCCTGGTGCATCAGCCCGTAGAGGCGTCCCCGCTTCAGCCCCACGTCGCGCAGCCGCCGGCCGAGCAGGTCGTGGCCCGCACCGAGGTCATACCGGACCGAGATCGCGGTGATCTTCTCGATCAGGTACCGGTTGACCTCCTCGAAGTCCATCAGCTCCGCCACCAGCTTCCGCACCGCCTGCGGGCCCGCCTCCAGCGCCATCAGCTCGGTCTGCGCGCGGGTGTTGTCCAGCACGTCCGCCGCCACCGGCCGGCGCTCGGCCTGGTACGTATCCAGCAGCGCGTCGGGTGCCCAGCCGGCGACCTGTGCGGCCAGCTTCCAGCCCAGGTTGAACGCGTCCTGGATACCGAGGTTGAGCCCCTGTCCGCCCAGCGGCGGGTGCACGTGCGCCGCGTCGCCGGCCAGCAGCACCCGGTCGACCCGGTACCGGTCGGCCAGCCGGGTGGCGTCGCCGAAGCGGGACAGCCAGCGGGGCGAGTGCACCCCGAAGTCGGTGCCGGCGGTCGCCTGCAACTGCTGCCGGAAGTCCTCGATGGTCGGGGGGACCGCCCGGTCCTCGCTCACCCCTGCGGCGGGTACGACGACGCGGTACAGCCCCTCGCCGTCCCCGACCGGGCCGACCCCGAACCGCAGCTGCGTCCTGCGTACCCGGGTCATCACCGCGACGACCTCGTCGTGCGGCGCGGTCAGCTCCATCACGCCCAGCAGCGTCTCGTTCCGGGTGGGCTCACCGGGAAAGCCGACACCCAGCAGCTTGCGAACGGTGCTGCGACCGCCGTCGCAGCCGACGAGATAGCGGGTACGCAGGCGGGTGCCGTCGGCCAGCTCGGCGGTCACCGCGTCGGCGTCCTGGCTCAGCCCGACCAGTTCGGTGCCCCGCCGGATCTCGACGCCGACCCCGGTGGCGTGCTCGGTCAGCAGCCGCTCGGTGACCGGCTGCGGGATGCCGAGGATGTATCCGTGCGCGGTGTCCATCCGCGACGGCCACTCCTTGGCGATGCCGGCGAAGTAGCCGCCGACCTGGAACTGTTTGCCGTGGGCGAGGAACCGCTCCAGCAGGCCCCGCTGGTCGAGAACCTCGATGCTGCGTACGTGCATGCCGAGCGAGCGCACCACGCTTGTCGGTTCGGCGTCGCGCTCCAGCACCACCACCCGTACGTCGTGCAGCCGCAGCTCCGTGGCCAGCATCAGGCCGGTCGGTCCGCCGCCCACGACGATGACGTCGATCATGGAATCCCCGTTCGGTTGTTCGCGCCGCCCGTTGCGTCGATACCAACACATGCTTCGCGAATCACAGATTTCGCCAGGTTCTGGCGTCGAGTGGAGATTCTGCACCAGCACCGGGGTCTTGCCACAAGCCCCAGGGTGCGATATACGTTAGAGGTGGCAGGGAGGCGTCTACTCCCTGCCTTTGCTTTTGCCCGCTCCCGGCCTTCGCCGACCCGACCCGCCGCCGCCTGCTCGACAGCCTTCGCCGGGAAGACGGTCAGACCCTGGGCCAACTCTGTGCCCAGCTGGCCATGACCCGGCAGTCGGTGACGCAGCACATCGGCGTGTTGCAGGAGGCCAACCTGGTCAACGCCGTCCGGCGAGGCCGGGAGAAGTGGCACTATCTCAACCCCGTCCCCATCCACGAATTGCCGCAACGCTGGATCGCCGCCTTCGAGGAACCTCGGCTGCGGGTGCTCGACGGGATCCGCCGACAGGCAGAGGAGCCGCAGATGAACGTCACCAGGCCCACGTTCGTATACGTGACCTACATCCACGCCACCCCGGAACGGGTCTGGGAGGCGTTGACCGATGCGGACCTGACCGGCACCTACTGGGGCCACCGCAACGTCTCCGACTGGCGGCCCGGCTCCCGGTGGGAACACCAACGCACCGACGGCTCGGGCATCGCCGACGGCGGCGGCACGATCCTCGAAGCGACCCCGCCGACCCGGCTGGTGATGACCTTCGGCAACGTCGACGCCGAAGCCGGGCCGGACGCCTCCACGGTCACCTTCCTCATCGAACCGCACCGGGACATCGTCCGACTGACCGTCACGCACGTAAACCTGCCGTCCGACGACGACTTCGAGGCCGTCTCCGCCGGCTGGCCCGCGGTCATGGCCAACCTGAAGTCACTGCTCGAAACCGGCCGCGTGCTGCCCCAGGCGCCCTGGGAGATGCCCGCCGCCCAGCAGAACGGCCACGACGGCACAGAACGGACCGACTCGACGCGCCCCACGCCGACCCTGCCGCCCGTAACGGATGAACCTGGACAACCCCGGGTACGCGGGCACCGGCAGAGCACCGACTGACCATGTCTGCGCTGGTGGGCCGGAGGTACCACCATGCGAACCACACCGCCACGATCGCCGGTGACCCGCTTCCACTCAGGTTTGCCGACCCAAGGGCGTCAGGCCGATGATCCTCGGGCGGCCACCGTCAGGACACCGCGAGCAATCGGAACTCGCAGCGGACGCCGCTGGCCTTGGCGAGCCGACCATCACCGGTCACGAGTGGGCAGGCCACCAGCTCCGCCGCCGCGACGTAAGCCGCGTCGTACGCCGTGACATTGCCCCGCAACTGCCACATCCGGTCGAGCAGCACAGCGATGGCAACCTCATCGATGACCAACGAGGGCAGGGTGTCGATCGCCTCCTGAGCCCGGGCAAGGCCCAGCTTCCCACCGAGAACCTTGCCTCTGATCACCGACATGACCTCAACCAGAAGATGGCTCGGTGCGGCCCAGTGCGGATCTCCGGTCAGCTCCGCCCGCGCCGCGTCGCCGACCGGCCCGTCGTCGACCAGGGCATCGGCCAGAACCGACGCATCCACGACGATCATGCCGCGCTTCCCCATGGTCCGCGCTGCTCCCGCTGGTCATTCAACTCGGCCGCGCTCTCCCCCGGTAGGGAGCGAGCACCGTCCGATCGGCCGGCGAAGCGATCAAGGGCCGCGGTGTTGCGCAGCCGCCGGGCCTGCGTTTCCACCAGATCCAGCAGGTACGCCTGGAGTGACTGCCCGCGCGCCTTGGCCTGTGCCGCCAGGGCGTCTCGTACTTCTTCCGGCACGTCCCGAATCTGGAGAGCAACCATGCATTCATTATGCATGCATCATCAACCGCTCGCCAGGAAAGGCTCGAAACTTCGATCAACCGGTTCGCATGACGACTGCGACATGGCCAAGAACCGCAGGTCAGAGAAGTCCGTGGGGCGGGCGGGGCTCGAACCCGCGACCGAGGGATTATGAGTCCCCTGCTCTAACCCGCTGAGCTACCGCCCCGATACCGCGCCGGATCGTAACCTGCCCGCCAGACCACCTGCCAGCACCCGAACCGGTAGGACGAGAAGTCACCGCCCGGTACGATGGGCAACGCGAGAATAACAGTCAGCAGTCGATCCGGACGCACCCGAACCGGTGTTGCGCGAGCCTGCGGATCAGCCCGCCGCGCGCAGTTCCGTGAGCACCGCCCCGGCCGTACGCCAGCCGCTGGCCAGAGCCCCCTGGATGGACGGACTGTCCCGGTGGTCACCGGCCACGAAGATCCCTCCGCCGAGCGCCACCGGCTTACGCAGCCGTCCCTGCGGCGGGGGTGCGGCGGGCAGGGCGTGCGGCACCGACACGGTGGTCAGGTGGTCCCAGTCCGCTGTGGAGCATCCGTAGAGCCGGTCCAGTTCGGCCCGGACCGTCGGCTCGGGCGGAGCGTCGGGGCCGACCACGGAGGTCGCCACGAGGTGCCGCCCGGCCGGGGCGTACGACGGGACGGCCCGGCTGACCACCACCGTGTTGGCGACGAGTTCCCGCCGGTCGCCGTCGACGAGCAGGATCGGCTCGTCGAGCGGCGCCTCGGGGGCGCTGTGGTAGTAGGTGGTGTAGCTGTGGGTGCGTACCCGGGGCAGGGTGGGCAGCAGCGTGGTCGCGGCCGGCGGGTCGGCGGCGACCACGACGGCGCGGCAGGCGATCTCACCGTCCGGGGTGCGGACCCGGCCGGGGGCGACCGAGGTGACCGGGGTGTCGCAGGTGATCAGGTCGGCGGGCAGCGGGGCGGCCACGGCCTGCGGCAGCGCGGCCATCCCCCGGGCGGGCAGGCCGATGCGGCCCCGGACGAAGGACCGCAGGATCATCGCCAGCACGCGGCTGGAGGTTTCCAGTTCCCGGTCGATGAGCACGCCGGACAGGAACGGCCGGATGAGCTCCTCGATGATGGTGTCGGACAGGCCGGCCCGGCGCAGCGCCGCCTCGCTGGTGGTCTCCGGCGCGGTCAGCAGCCGGTGCGCCGGCAGGGTGGCGCAACCGGTGGCGAGGGCGGCGAAGCGCAGCCGGTCGGCCAGCGAACCGATGCCGGCGAGCGCGGTAGCGGGTGCGCCGCCGGGTTCGCGCAGCGGATGGACCAGCCGGTCGAGCCGGTCGCCGCGGCGGACCAGCACCCCGGAGGTGAACCACCCGAGGTCGAGGGTGCCCAGGTCGAGCAGGGTGCCGAGCCTCGGGTACGCGGTGTTGAGCACCTGGAAGCCCCGGTCGAGCAGGTAGCCGTCGACGGTGTCGGTGGCGACCCGGCCGCCGATCCGGTCGCCGGCCTCCAGCAGCCGCCAGGGCACCCCGGCCCGGTGCAGCCGGCGGGCGACCGCCAGCCCGGCGAGTCCACCGCCGACGATCACCACGTCCGTCTCAGCGGGCACGTTGCACCTCCGTGTCGTTGCGCGCCGACCGGGACAGCCGGCTCGGCCACCACACCTTCGGCCCGATGTCGTACGACAGTGCGGGCACCAGCAGCGAGCGGACCACGATGGTGTCCAGCAGTACCCCTACGGCCACCGCCACACCCAATTCGACCAGTACCACCAACGGGAGTACGGCCAGCGCGGAGAAGGTGGCGGCGAGCACGATGCCGGCGGAGGTGATCACCCCGCCGGTGACGGTCAGCCCGGCCAGCACCCCCGCCCGGGTGCCCCGGCGGACCGACTCCTCGCGGACCCGGCTCATCAGGAAGATGTTGTAGTCGATGCCCAGGGCGACCAGGAAGACGAAGGCGAACAGCGGGAACGACGCGTCGACGCCGGGAAAGTCCAGCAGGTAGCGGAAGATCACCGCGCAGAGGCCGAGGGTGGCCAGGAACGACAGCACCACCGTCGCGATCAGCAGCACCGGCGCGACCAGGGCCCGCAGCAGCAGCGCCAGGATGACCGCGATCACCGCCAGGACGACCGGGATGATGACGTTGCGGTCCCGGGTGGACGCGTCGGAGGTGTCCACGTCGATCGCGGTGAACCCGCCGACGACGGCGTCGGCGGCCGGCACCCGGTGCACCGCCTCACGCAGGTCGCGGATGGTCCGCTCGGCCGCATCGCTGTCCGGCGGGTCGGTGAGGGTCGCCTCCAGCTGCACCCGCCCGTCGACGACCAGGGGCGGGGCGTCCGGGTCCGGCGGACCGGTCTGGTCACGCCGGGTCACCGGGCGGACGGCGGCCACCCCGGGCACGCCCTGCGCGACCTGGGCGACCTGCCCGGCGCTCTGCTGGCGGGTGAAGATGGTCGCCGGGCTGCCGGTGCCGGCCGGGTAGTGCCGGGCGATCACCTCCTGCCCGGCGACCGAGTCGGTGCGGTCGGTGAACAGCTCCGACTGGCCGAGGGTGGTCGCACCGAGCTGGGTGAGGCCGAGGGTGAGCAGGGCCAGCACCACGGCGGTGGTCAGCCAGACCACCCGGGCCCGCCGGGCGACGAAGCCGGCGATCCGGGCCCACAGCCCGTGTTCGGCCTGTGGGTCCGCCCGGTCCACCCTGGGGGTACGCGGCCAGAACGCCCGCCGGCCGCCGAGCACCAGCAGGGCGGGCAGGAACGTCAGCATCACCAGCAGGGTGGCGGCGATACCGATGGCGGCGACCGGGCCGAGCGCCCGGTTGGAGTTCAGGCTGGACAACAGCAGGCAGAGCAGACTGACGATGACGGTCGCGCCGGAGGCGGCGATGGCCGGGGCGGCACCCCGCCAGGCGGCGCGCATGGCGTCCCAGGGGCGCTCGTGCCGGTGCAGCTCCTCCCGGTAACGGGCGATCAGCAGCAATGCGTAGTCGGTGCCGGCGCCGAAGACGAGCACGGTGAGGATGCCCTGGGCCTGCCCGTTCAGCTTGATCACGTCGTTCTTGGCCAGGGAGTAGACGAAGACCGACGCCAACGCGTACGACATCCCTGCCGCCAGCAGCGGAAAGACCCAGAGCACCGGGCTGCGGTAGACGATCAGCAGGATGATCAGCACCACCACCAGGGTGACCAGCAGCAGTGGCCCGTCGATGGCGGAGAAGACCTCGATCAGGTCGGCGAGCAGACCGGCCGGGCCGGCGACGTCCACGGTGAGCCCGTCGCGGTCGCCCCCCGCGATGCTCCGCAGTTCGTCGACCACCTGGCCGATCCGCTCCCCCTCGGAGTCGTCGATCGGCACCACCACCTGCAGGGCCTGCCCGTCCTGGCTGGCGATCGGTGGGGGCAGCGGCCCGACGACCCCGTCGACCTGGGCGAACCGGGCACTGTCGGCGACCGCCCGCCGGGTGTCGGCGGGGGTGATGCCGGTGCTTCGGGCATAGACCACCAGGGCGGGGGTGGTCGGCTCCGCGACGAAGCCGGCGGCCAGGTCCTGCGCCCGGGTCGCCTCGGCGTCGGCAGGCAGGAAGGAGGCGTTGTCGTTGGTCGCGACGTCGCCCAACTTTCCCGCGTACGGCCCGGCGATCCCACCGACGACCAGCCACGCCAGCACGACCGCCACGGCGATCAGCGTGGCCGCGCCCCGGCTCCGCCCACCGGCCATCCCCGGTCCACCCCTCAATCGACGCAGCAATCGACGCAACAGGAGTCTAGGTCGACAGTTGTCATCCTGCCGTCCGAATACGCCGCCCGGGGCCGAAACCGCCCATCCACCTCGCGTCAGCCCTCACGCCACCTGCCGGCGCTGCCCCGAGTCGTACTCCCGGCCCCCTCACCGCCCCGGCCCCCTCACCGCCCCCGACCGGCGCACCCACCCTCCGCACCCGAGG
This sequence comes from Micromonospora sp. NPDC048894, assembly GCF_040649765.1. Classification (NCBI taxonomy): domain Bacteria; kingdom Bacillati; phylum Actinomycetota; class Actinomycetes; order Micromonosporales; family Micromonosporaceae; genus Micromonospora; species Micromonospora sp. NPDC048894. The sequence goes on from NZ_JBEZFY010000006.1 coordinate 357,204, forward strand.
ATCGTGGAGACTTCTTGCTGCCCCGGCGACAACAAATCTCCACGGACGGACCCGGCGGCACCGGCGACAGCAGCCGGACACCGAGCGAGGCGAACGGAAGCGGGGCGGGCAGCAGAGCGGGGCGGGTAGCGGCGACGCGGGCAGCAGAGCGGCGCGGGCAGGGGGGGCAGCAGAGCGGTGGGCGAAAACAGCAGAGCAGCAGAGCGGAAGAGCGGGGCGGGTAGCGGTGGCGCGGGTGTGGCGATGACCGCGCGCGGGTCGCGGCGGCGGGGGCGGGCGCAGGGAAAAGCCCGTCGGCAGGTGCCGACGGGCTCGTGGTGGGGATTGTGCTCCCCCGTTTGGACTCGAACCAAAAACCTGCCGGTTAACAGCCGGCTGCTCTGCCAATTGAGCTACGGGGGACTGCCGTGTCGCAGTGAACCGGATCTCTCCGGCGCTCGGCGACGGCACAAGAGTACAGGACTTCGGGGGGGTTCGGTCCAGGGGGTTGCCGCTTTCGACCGCGTCGCCACGGGGTGGGACGATCAGCCTCAACAATAAGGACAAATCGCCATCCCCACCCAAGCAGGTATGACTGCGGAGCAGGATGGGTAGTTAGCTGTCGACCGAGAAATTGTGGGGCGCGACGATGGTCGTTCCCGACCGGCACCACCGGACGGGAACGACGGGAGCGTCAGGTACGGAAGGAGCCGCCATGCGCGGAAAGATCATGTTTCTTGGCGGGCTGGCTGCGGGCTTCGTCCTGGGCGCCCGTGCCGGCCGGGAGAAGTACGAGGAGCTGGTGGTGCGGGGCCGCAAGGTGCTCGACCACCCGACCGTCCAGGAGGCGGCCGGGGTCGCGCAGGCCCAGGCCAACCGCCTCTACAGCGAGGGCAAGGACAAGCTCGGCCAGTCCAAGCTCGGCGAGAAGCTGCACACCGGCAACGGTGGCAAGCCGGAGCTGACCCCGGCGGACGACGCCTTCGCGGGCGCCCCCGCCACCGTCGGCGCCAAGTCGGGCGTCAGCCCGACCAGCTCGTCGGTGACCACCCCGAAGCCCAAGGCGCCGGGCACCGGCACCAACGGCAGCACCCTCTGATCGTCCGTACGTCGTTCGGGCCGGTCGCCACGTGGCGACCGGCCCGAAGTACGTCTCAGTCCTTGCCGCTGCTGAACGCCGCGTCGAACGCCGCCGTCGGGGCGTCGAAGGCGAGCCGGCGGACGAACTCCAGCGCCTCCGGCGCACCGACCAGCCGGTCCATCCCGGCGTCCTCCCACTCCACGGAGATCGGCCCGGTGTAGCCGATCGCGTTCAACGCCCGGAAGCAGTCCTCCCAGGGGACGTCACCGTGGCCGGTGGAGACGAAGTCCCAGCCGCGCCGCAGGTCGGCCCAGGGCAGGTGGGAGGCGAGCCGGCCCCGCCGACCGTCCCCGGTGCGTACCTTCGCGTCCTTGCAGTCGACGTGGTAGATCCGGTCGGCGAAGTCGAAGATGAAGTTCACCGGGTCCAGCTCCTGCCACACGAAGTGCGACGGGTCCCAGTTGAGGCCGAACGCGGGCCGGTGGTCGATCGCCTCCAGGGTCCGCTTGGTGGTGTAGTAGTCGTACGCGATCTCGCTGGGGTGCACCTCGTGGGCGAACCGCACCCCCACCTCGTCGAAGACGTCGAGGATCGGGTTCCAACGGTCGGCGAAGTCCTGGTAGCCGCGTTCGATCATGGCCGGCGGCACCGGCGGGAACATCGCCAGGGTGTGCCAGATGGACGATCCGGTGAAGCCGACCACCGTGTCCACCCCGAGCTTCGCCGCCGCGCGGGCGGTGTCCTTGATCTCCTCGGCGGCCCGCTGGCGTACCCCCTCGGGTTCGCCGTCGCCCCAGATCCGGGCGGGCAGGATGTCCTGGTGCCGCTCGTCGATCGGGTGGTCGCAGACGGCCTGGCCCACCAGGTGGTTGGAGATCGTGAAGACCTTCAGGTTGTGCTTGGCCAGCGTCTCCCGCTTGCGCTCGACGTACGAGTCTTCGGCGAGCGCCTTGTCGACCTCGAAGTGGTCGCCCCAGCAGGCGATCTCCAGTCCGTCGTAGCCCCATTCGGAGGCGAGCCGACATACCTCCTCGAACGGCAGGTCGGCCCACTGGCCGGTGAAGAGCGTGATCGGTCGCGCCATCGTCTGTCTCTCCCCTGTTGTGGTGGGGATTCCTGGGCGGGACCGGGGCGAGGGTGACCGGGCCGGGCCGGTACGTCGGCGGCCGTGCCGGATCACCGGTGGGTGCACGCGCACCTGGGCCCAACGGGTTGCGCCTCCCGTCGGGTCACCGGCCACCCGCAGGTCGCCACCCACCACTCTAAGCCCACCCCACCCCCCACGAAACCCCTCTCCCCCACCCACCAGCCCCCGCTCCCCCACCCGCCTCAGCCCGCCCACTCGCCCACTCGCCCACGACGATCAAGAGGTTTGCGTCACGACGGGCGACCCGCGTGACGCAAACCTCTTGATCACCGATGCGAACCCACGGACGGGAGCCGGGGGCGGAGTGGGTGGGTGGGGTTACTGGGGGAGGGTCCACTTCTGGTTGGGGGCGGAGGAACTGCACGTCCAGAGCAGGACCACGGTGTTGTCGGCGGAGTTGTTGCCGGAGACGTCCAGGCACTTGCCCGAGGCGGGGTTACGCAGGGTGCCGTCGGACTGCGACGACCAGACCTGCGGGCTGCCACCGGTGCAGGTCCAGAGCTGGATCTTCGTGCCGTTGGCGGTGCCGCCGCCCGAGACGTCCAGGCACTTGCCCAGCGCCTTGATCGGGCCGTTCGGGGTCACCGTCCAGGTCTGGCGGGCGCTGCCGTTGCAGGTGAAGATCTGGATCTGGGTGCCGTCGGCGGTGGCGCCGTTGCGCACGTCCAGGCACTTGCCGCCCAGGCCCTTGATCGGGCCGGTGCCGTTGGTCGGCGTGGTGCCGCCCAGCTCCTTGATCCGGATGTTGCGGAACGAGGCGTCGTCACCGGTGCCGTGGTTCTGGATGCCGATGTGGCCGGCGAGCGAGCGCACCGGGTTGGTGTTGGTGAAGTCGTTGATCTTCGCTCCGTTGAGGAAAACCTGGAGCCGCTCCCCCTCGACCAGCAGCTCGTAGGTGTTCCACTCCCCCGGCGGGTTCAGCGCCGCGTCCCGGGCTGCCTGGTCGGCGGCCTGGAACGAGTAGACCGAGCCGGTGGTCCGGTCGACGGTGTCGGTGGCGTCGATCTGCACCTCGTAGCCGTTGTCCATCGCCGAGTTCGGGTCGCTCGACGGCGGGAAACCGATCAGGACGCCGGAGTTGTCGTCCCCGTCCACCTTCCAGTCCAGCTTGAGCGAGTAGTTGGTGAACTGCTTCGCGCTGTACCAGAGCATGCCCAGCCCGCCGACGGAGCTGAGGGTGGCGTTGGAGTTGGTGAAGCTGCCCGGCCCGGCCTGCGACCAGCCGTTGGTGGAGCCGTTGTAGAGGGCGGTGTAACCGGTCTCGGGCCGGCAGTCGGCCTTCGTCCGGCCGGCCGCGTACCGGATGCCGCCGAGCAGGTGGGCCCGGAACGCCGGCTCGGAGTACGCCGACTGGTTGTGCCCGGCGCCGGTGTAGAACGACCGGCCGCCGTTGTACGTCTTGCACCACACGTGCGGGTGGTCGGCCCCCATCCCACCCCCCGAGTACGACGACTCGTCGAGGTTGGCCAGCACGTGCGCGGTGGAGCGGGCGTTGGTGCGGAAGTTGTACCACTCGTCGGTGCGCTGCCAGGTCGGGCCGAGGTGGGCGGTGGCCGCGTGCGCGCGGTCCTCCACCCGTACGGTGGCCTGCTGGATGGCCGGGTGGGAGGCGAACCACGCCCCGACCAGGTTGCCGTAGAACGGCCAGTCGTACTCGGTGTCGGCGGCGGAGTGCACGCCCATGTACCCGCCACCGGCGGCGATGTACGACTCGAAGGCGCTCTGCTGGCTGGCGTTGAGCACGTCGCCTGTGGTGTTGAGGAAGATCACCGCCTCGAACCGGGCGAGGTTGGCGCTGGTGAACTGGCCACCGTCCTCGGTGGCGGTGACGGTGAAGTTGTTGGCCGCGCCCAGGTCACGGATGGCCTGGGTGCCGACCGCGATGGAGTCGTGCCGGAAGCCGGCGGTCTTGGAGAAGACCAGCACGTCGTAGGCGACGTCGGCGGCCGACGCGGGGGTGGCCGGGGCGGTGCAGGCGAGGGCGGCGAGGACGGCGGTGGCCGCGCCGAGGATGGGCCGGAAAAGTCTCATGTCGTGCTCCAGTACGCCGGGGGCGCGGGACCGGACACTGCCGGTCCCGCGCCCGTCAGGTCAGGGCAGGGTCCACTTCTGGTTTGCGGCGGCGCTACAGGTCCACAGCAGGACCACGGTGCTGTCGGCCGAGGTGTTGCCGGAGACGTCCAGGCACTTGCCCGAGGCGGGGTTGCGCAGGGTCCCGTCGGTCTGCGCCGACCAGACCTGCGGGCTGCCGCCGGTGCAGGTCCACAGCTGGATCTTGGTGCCGTTGGCGGTGCCGCCGCCGTTGACGTCCAGGCACTTGCCCAGCGCCTTGATCGGGCCGTTCGGGGTGACCGTCCAGGTCTGCCCGGCCCCACCGTTGCAGGTGAAGATCTGCACCTGGGTGCCGTCGGCGGTGGCCGCGTTACGCACGTCCAGGCACTTGCCGCCCAGGCCCTTGATCGGCCCGGTGCCGTTGGTCGGCGGCGGGACGGTGCCGGTGTTGAGGGTGAACGCGTCCAGGTCGTAGAGCAGCCCGGTGCCACCGGCGAAGGTCAGGTAGAGCGTGGTGGTGCCGGTGGGTGCGCCGGACACCGTGCCGGTGACCGTGGTGAAGGTGTCCCAGCCGCCGGTGACCGGCACGGTGGCCTGCCCGAGCACGGTGCCGGTGGCCGAGCCGGCGCGGATCTGGAGGGTGCCGCCGGCACCGGCCGAGGAGACCCGGGCGGTGAACGAGGTGACGTTGCCGATCTGGTACGGGGAGAACCCGATCCAGTCCCCGTTCTCGATGTTGCCGACGGTCTTGCCGCCCTCGGCGGGGGTCTTGTCGAAGGTGGCGACGCCGGACGAGGTCTTGAAGTGCTCGGCCTGCCGGTGCCGGGGCTGGAGGGTGTGCTGGGTGTGCGTGGTGAGCCCACCGGCGTCGGTGTACTCGGCGTCGAAGATCGCGAAGATGTTCGCCGCGTCGTCGTGCTCGCCGTCGACCGGGATGGTGATCGTGCCGGAGCAGCCGTCGACCGAGGAGATCTGGTGACCGTGCTGGTCGTGGCCGAGCACGTAGGTCATCTTGACCTTGGTGCAGTCGACCGTGCCGTCCTCGGGGTCGGTGACGGTGATGCTGAACGGCACCGTGTCACCGAAGGAGAACAGCGAGCCGTCGACCGGGCCGTTGATGGTGACCGTCGGGGCGGTGTTGCCGACGCTGACCGTCACGCTGTTCGTGCCGGTCGCCCCCTGCGGGTCCCGCACGGTGAGCGTCGCGGTGTACGAGCCGTCCGCGGTGTACGTCTTGGTCGGGTTGGCCGCCGTGGAGGTGGTGCCGTCACCGAACGCCCACGAGTAGGTCAACGCCCCGCCCTCGGGGTCGGCGGAACCGGCCGAGGAGAAGTTCACGGTCAGCGGCGCGGGTCCGGAGGTCCGGTCGGCGCTCGCCCGGGCGGCCGGCGCCCGGTTGCCGACGCCGACGTAGTCGAAGCGGTACAGGGCCGAGTTGGCGTCACCGTTGTAGTAGCCGGTGCCGTAGTCGAGCAGGTAGTACGCCCCGTCGGGGCCGAACGCGGAGTCCATCACCTGCTTGCCCACCCAGGGGAAGCTGTCGATGGTGCCGGGCGACCCGTCGGAGTTGACGTGGATCGGCTTGACCCAGCCCCGGCCGAACTCGGTGGCGAAGAACTGCCCGTCGAAGGTCTGCGGGAACTTCGTCGCCGAGGGGTTGTTCGGGTCGTACCGGTAGACCGGGCCGGCCGCCGGGGATTCGGAGCCGCCGCCGAACGCGGCCGGGCTGCCGGCGTCGCCGCCGTACCGGATCCAGGAGGGCTTGGCCGGCGGGAGGGTGGTCAGGCCCGTGTTGCGGAACGAGTTGTTGGTCGGCCCGCCGGTGCAGTTGTACTTGGGGCCGGTGGAGTTGGTCGCGAAGTTCCACTCGTTGTACGTCTCGGACGTGGTGTTGGTGCCGGTGCAGTACGGCCAGCCGTAGTTGCCCGGGCCGGTGACCCGGTTGAACTCGACCTGGCCGGAGGGGCCCCGGTTGGCGTTGGTGCTGCCGGCGTCCGGCCCGTAGTCGCCGACGTAGACGACGCCGGTGGCCTTGTCGACGCTGATCCGGAACGGGTTGCGGAAGCCCATCGCGTAGATCTCGGGGCGGGTCTTCGCGGTGCCCGGGGGGAACAGGTTCCCACTCGGGATCGAGTACGTCCCGTCGGCGTTCATCTTGATCCGCAGGAGCTTGCCCCGCAGGTCGTTGGTGTTGCCGGCACCGCGCTGGGAGTCGTACGCCGGGTTGCGGTTGGTCCGCTCGTCCAGCGGCGAGTAGCCGGCGGAGTCGAAGGGGTTGCTGTCGTCGCCGGTGGACAGGTAGAGGTTCCCGGCGGCGTCGAAGTCCATGTCGCTGCCGACGTGGCAGCAGATGCCCCGGTCGGTCGCCACGTCCAGCACGTCGACCTTGCTGGTCTGGTTGATGGTGAAGTCGCTGTTGAGGGTGAACCGGGAGAGCCGGTTGACGCCCTGCCAGGCTGACCAGTTGCTGCCGGTGGCGGGCGCGTCGCCGCCGGGGGTGGACAGCGGCGGCGCGTAGTAGAGGTAGATGAACCGGTTGGTGGCGAAGTTCGGGTCGACCCCGAGGCTCTGCAACCCCTCCTCGTCGTGGGTGTAGACGGGGATGGTGCCGATCACCCGGGTCACGCCGGCGGAGTCGGTGCGCCGCACGGTGCCGTTGCGGGCGGTGTGCAGCACGGACCGGTCCGGCAGCACGGCCAGCGACATGGGCTCGCCCATCTCGTTGACGCCCCGGGCCAGCTCGACCTGCTGGAAGTCGCTGGCGTTGATGGTGTGCGCGGCGGCCGGGGCGGCCGGGCCGGTGGTGGTGGCGGCGACCGTACCGGCGGTGACGGCCAGCAGCAGTGCTGCTGCGGAGGGTAGCCACCGTCGGGAACGGTGACCGGTGTAGTCCTTTGTGGACATTGGAGGGCTGTCCCTTCCTGACGGATCACGGCCAGGGCGGGACGCGTGCCGCCGCGCCGGATGCCGGGGTGGTGGGGTGGAGTGGTGGGGTGTGGCAGGGCAGGCCGGGCGGCCGGGGGTGCCCCGGTCGGCCGGTCAGAACCCTCGGCCGGGGCGCGAACCGCCGGCGGAAGGTCGCTCGTCGAGGGGTTACCGCGCCGCCGGTTCACCTTGACGAAACATGCCCGTGATGCCACAAACATTAATGGTGACCTATGTCAATGTCCATACCCTCTGCCCACCGGTGTGGGTTTTCATCAGATGAAGCCCGTCCACCGGTCGGGCATCCCCGGTCCCGCGCCGAGCAGCGGCGGGCCGGTCGACCCGTGGGTCACCGAACGGTGACGAGCAGTTCCACCCCGGGTAGCCCCGACCTGCCGCAGCCCGGCGGCACCGGCCGGCAGTCGGGGACGACCCGGCCGTACGGGAATCCACATTCATCTGATGAAAGACCGGGCGGCTGCCGGTCGGAGCACCGCCCACCGCGCCGGACCCACAGCCCGGACCGTCGGAGCGGCCCGGCTCAGTGCTGCCGGTGCACGGCCTGGTCGGCCAGGCCCGCCAGGGCGGCACGGGCCGGCTCCGCCAGCGGCACCTGGGCCAGCGCGACCCGGGCGGCGTCGGCCCGGACCCGGATCAGCCGCTCGATCTTCTCCCGCGCGCCGGTCGCCTCGATGATGGCCCGCAGGTCGGCGGCCCCCGCCGCGTCCAGCTCAGGGTTGCCGAACAACTCCCGCAGCCGGGCGGCCTGCGCCCGGTCGGCGGCGTCGCGGGCCATCGCCATCATCACCGTCGGCTTACCCTCCCGCAGGTCGTCCAGGATCGACTTCCCGGTCACCGCCGGATCACCGAAGACACCCAGCACGTCGTCGCGGAGCTGGAAGGCGTCCCCCAGCGGGTCACCGAAGTCGACGAGCGCGGCGACCAGCTCCGCCGGGGCCCCGGCCAACGCCGCACCGATCTGCAACGGCCGGGTCACCGTGTAGCGGGCCGCCTTCATCCGGATCACGGTGAGCGCGCTGGCCACCGAGCCGTCCCCGACCCCGGAGACCAGATCCAGGTACTCCCCCGCGATCACCTCGGTACGCATCCGGGCGAAGACCCGGTACCCCTGCCAGATCTGCGCGGAGGTCATCCCGCACTCGTGGAACATCTGATCCGACCAGGCCGCGCAGAGGTCCCCGCAGAGCAGGGCGGTGTTGCGGCCGTAGGTCTCCGGGTCGCCCCGCCACGCCGAACGGGTGTGCAGCTCGGCGAAGACCCGGTGCACCGACGGCGCACCCCGACGGTGGTCACTGCCGTCGAGGATGTCGTCGTGGATCAGCGCGAACGCGTGGAACAGCTCCAACGCCGCCGCGGCCACCACGATCGGGCGGTCGTCCGCTCCCCCGGCACCCCGCCAACCCCAGTAGCAGAACAGCGGACGCAGCCGCTTCCCGCCGGCCAGCACGAACCGGTGCAGGGCGGTGAAGATGCCCCGTGGGGCACCGTCCGGCCAGTCCGGGCCCTGCCGGTCGAGAAAGGCCACCAGCTCGGCGTCAAAGCGGGTCCGCAGCTCACTGGCGTCGGTCGGGGCGGCGGTGAGGGTCACCGCCGGTCCCCCGTGCCCGGCGGGCCGGTCGGGGCCGTCGACGCCCCGTCGGCACCCGCTCCCAGCCCGGCGAGGTCCAGCAGCAGCGCCTTGACCTCCGTCGCGGCGAAGGAGTCCCGGGCCAGCGACGGGTCGGAACAGAGCAGCACCGGGCCGTCCGCCGGGTCGGCCGGCAACCGGCCGTGCGAACCCCGGACCGCCCGCGCCCCCGCGTCCAGACCCACCACGCTCATCAGGTAACGCATGCCGAGCTTCTTGCGGGCCAGCGCCACCCCCGCCCGCCGCTTCGCCGCACCCGGCGCGGCCGGGTCGAAGAACAGCTCCGCCGGGTCGTACCCGGGCTTGCGGTGGATCTCCACGTTCCGGGCGAAATCCGGGGCACGGGCGTCGTCGAGCCAGTAGTAGTAGGTGAACCAGGAGTCCGGCTCGGCCACCAGCACCAGTTCACCGGCCCGCTCGTGGTCCAGACCGGCCGCCGCCTTGCCCTCGGCGTCGAGCACCTCGGCCACCCCGGGCAGCCCGGCGCAGAGCTTCGCCACCGCCGCCACGTCCGCCGGGTCCTTCACGTAGACGTGGGCTATCTGGTGGTCGGCGACGGCGAACGCCCGGGACGTCCACGGGTCCAGGTACTCCATGCCGTCCTGGGTGTAGACCCGCAGCAGCCCCTCGGCGCGCAGCAGCCGGTTGACGTCCACCGGGCGGGAGACGTCGGTGATGCCGTACTCCGACAGTGCCACCACCGTCGCGTCGGCGGCCCGTGCGGCGTCCAGCAGCGGCGCGAGCACCGCGTCCAGCTCCGCCGCCGCGGCGGCGGCCCGCGGCGAGGACGGCCCGAAGCGTTGCAGGTCGTAGTCGAGGTGCGGGACGTAGACCAGGGTCAGGTCGGGGGCCTGGTCGGCGAGGATCCGCTCAGCCGCCTGACAGATCCAGCGGGACGAGGGCAGCCCCGCCCCCGGCCCCCAGTAGGTGAACAGCGGGAAGGTGCCCAGCGCGGCGGTGAGCGTGTCGTGCAGCTCCGGCGGGTCGGTCCAGCAGTCCGGTTCCTTGCGCCCGTCGGCGTAGTAGATCGGGCGGGGGGTGACCGTCCAGTCGACGTCCGCGCCCATCGCGTACCACCAGCAGACGTTGGCCACCGTGTAGCCGGGCTCGACCCGGCGGGCCGCCTGCCACACCTTCTCCCCGCCGACCAGCGCGTGGTGCTGCCGCCACAGCAGCACCTCACCGAGGTCACGGAAGTACCAGCCGTTGCCGACGATGCCGTGCCCGGACGGCTGCTCACCGGTCAGCAGGGTGGCCTGCGCCGAGCAGGTGACCGCCGGCAGCACGGTACCCAGTTCGGCGGAGAACCCCTGCTCGGCGACGGCACGCAACCGGGGCATGTGGGCCAGCAGCCGGGGGGTCAGCCCGACCACGTCCAGCACCACCAGCCGGCGGCTCATGCCGACATCCCGCTGCGCCCGGCACGGCGGTGGCACCGCACGGTGCCCGGTCGGTGACGCTCGCTCATCGTCGTACCCCCAGGGTCGTCGGGACGGCTCGCTCGGCCGGGGTGAGGCCGAGGGTGACCAGTTCGTCGCGGGCGAAGGCCAGCTCGGCGGCGATCCCGAGGGCCAGCTCCGCATCGGTGCGGGGACGCCGCGCCGCCGGCAGCACCCCCCACGTGTACGTCTCGACGTCCAGGTGGTCGCAGCCGGCCGTCGGGCCGGCGAGCAGCGCGGCCAGCGCGGTGCGCAGCACCGGCAGGGTGGAGGTCAGCGGCGGCTCGGGCGGGGCGTGCAACGGCACGTGGTAGTGCACCCGCCACGCCCCGGGCAGCCGCGCGGCCAGCGCCTCATCCAGGTCGTCGGCCGCGTACCCCGGGTCGGCCGGGTCGGCGGCGTGGGCGCAGCCGGCGGTGCGGGTCTGGTGCAGGAACCTCGGCTCCACCCAGCGGCCCAGCGCCTCGGCGTCGGCGACCGGGTCGGCCGACTCCAGCGCGGCGGAGACCTGCACCTTGACCACCGGCAGCCCGGCGGAACGCAGCCGGGCCAGCGCTTCGACGGGCTCCTCCCAGGCGCAGGCGAGGTGGGCCAGGTCGAGACAGATCCCGAGGCGTTGCGGGTCGAGGTCGGCCAGCAGCGCGGCGGCCTGCCCGCTGCTCTCCACCACGCACCCCGGTTCCGGTTCGAAACCGACCCGCACCGGGCGGCCGGTGTCGCGTTCCACCTCGGCCAGGCCGGCGGTGAGCGCGTCGAGCCGGCGGCGGGCCGCCCCGGCGTGCGTCGGGTCCCAGGGCTGCCGCCAAGCCAGCGGCAGGGTGGAGATCGATCCCCTGGCGGCGTCGTCGGGGAGCAGGTCGGCCAGCACCCGGGCCAGGTCCAGGGTGTAGCGCAGCCGCTGCCCGGTGGTCCAGTCCGGGTGGTAGACCGCGCCCTTGACCACCGGGGCCTGGAAGGCCGCGTACGGGAAGCCGTTGAGGGTGACCACCTCCAGCCCCCGGTGGGTCAGTTCGGCGCGCAGCCGGCGACGGGCGGCCGGGTCGGCGGCCAGCTCGGCGGCGACGGGGGCGGCCAGCCACAGCCCCAGGCCGAGCAGGTCCGAGCCGAGCGCCTCGCGCACCGGCAGGGCGTACGTGTCGAGTTGGGCGAGGATGCCGGCGGTGTCCTCGGCGGGGTGCACGTTGGTGCAGTAGCCGAGGTGGACGGTGCTGCCGTCGGCGTGCCGCAGCCGCATCAGTCGCCGCCGCGCAGGATGGAGTTGCCCTCGAAGGTGCCGCTGGACGGGGTGTCCAGGTCGGTCAGGTCGAGCCGGCCGGACTGCCCGTAGAACTCCACCGGGTTGCGCCAGAGCACCAGGTCGACGTCGTCGTCGGTGAATCCGGCGGCCAGCATCGCCTCACCGGTGGCCCGGGTCAGCAGCGGGTCGGAGCGGCCCCAGTCGGCGGCCGAGTTGACCAGCATCCGCTCGGTGCCGTACGTGCGCAGCAGCTCCACCATCCGCGGCGGCGACATCTTGGTGTCCGGGTAGATGGAGAAACCGAGCCAGCAGCCGCTGTCGCGGGCCAGCTTCACGGTCACCTCGTTGAGGTGGTCCAGCGCCACCCGGCCCGGCGCGATGCCGCTCTCGGCGACCACCGCGAGGCTGCGTTCGACGCCGCGCGCCTTGTCCCGGTGCGGGGTGTGCACCAGGGCCGGCAGGTCGTGGTCGACGGCCAGGGCGAGCTGGGTGGCGAACGCCTCGTCCTCGGCCGGGGTCATGTCGTCGTAGCCGATCTCGCCGACCGCGACCACGGCGTCCTTCTCCAGGTAGCGGGGCAGCAGGTCGAGCACCGGGCGGCAGCGCGGGTCGTTGGCCTCCTTGGGGTTCAGCGCCACGGTGGCGTGGTGCCGGACGCCGAACTGGCCGGCCCGGAACGGCTCCCAGCCGATCAGCGAGTCGAAGTAGTCGGCGAAGGAGGCGGCGCTGGTGCGCGGCTGCCCCAGCCAGAAGGCCGGCTCGACCACGGCACGGACCCCGGCGGCGGCCATCCGCTCGTAGTCGTCGGTGGTCCGCGACGTCATGTGGATGTGCGGGTCGAAGATGCGCATTCACGCCTCCCTGATGGTGAGCCGGTCGAGCAGTGCGGTGGCGTCGGCGGGGAGCTGCCGACCGGCGGCGTGCCGTTCCGCCGCGAGCGCGGCGAGCATGGTGGCCAGTTCCCCGTCGGCCCGGTCGTCGAGGTCGGCGACGACGGCCAGCGGCACCCCGATGAAGACGCACTTGAGCACCGCCTGCCGCCAGGCGTCCGCCGCCAGGTGCCGGGCGTACGGGCCGAGCGCGGCGGCGACCAGCCGGGTGTCGTTGGTGCGGATCGCGTCGTGCAGCAGCGGCACCCCGGCGTCGCCGATCGGCAGCAGCGGCAGGGCCTTGAGTACGGCCCGCTTCTCGGCGGCGTCGCCGTACCGGTAGACCTCCTCGGCCTGCGCGGCGGCCTGGTCGGCGGGGAGCGCGGCCAGCAGCAGCGCCCGCGCCGCCTCGTCGGCGGTCCAGCCGGGGGCGCCGGGCAGGTCGTGCCGGCCGCACCGCCGGGCGGCGGCGGGAAAGTACCGTCCGACCGCGCCGGGCTCGGCCGCGACGCGGCGCAGTGCGGTCTCCAGCCAGTCGGGATCGGGTGCGCCCTCCAGCGCGGCCCGCAGTCGATCCGGTGTCATCCGTCTCCCCTCCCCAGGTGTGTGCGTCCGGCGGTGGTCAGTCCGCCCCGGTGGTGCCGGCGGGGGCGGGTGCCGCGCCCGCCGCGAGGCCGGCGTCCCGGGCGGCGGTACGCAGGAAGTCCAGCGACCGGGCCGCCACGGTGGGTGCGGCGTGCGAGTGCCGGGGCAACTCCACGGCGACCAGTCCCCGGTAGCCGGCGTCGGCCAGGGCGCGCAGCACCGGCGGGAAGTCGATCTCGCCGGTGCCGAACTCCAGGTGCTCGTGCACCCCCCGGCGCATGTCGTCGATCTGCACGTTGACCAGGTGCCCGGCGACCTGGCGCACACAGTCCGCCACGGTCGACGACTCCAGGCAGCGGCAGTGTCCGATGTCGAGGGTGATGCCGAAGCGGGCCGGCTCGCCGAGGGCCCGGTGCAGCCGACGCCAGCCGGCGATGTCCTCGACCAGCATTCCGGGCTCCGGTTCGAAGCCCAGGGTCACCCCGGCCCGGTCGGCGGCGGCGGTCACCGTCGCGCAGCCGGCGACCAGCCGGTCCCACGCGACCTCGGGGGCGACGTGACCGGGTCGGATGCCGGCCCAGAAGGAGACCGCCTCGGCACCGAGGTCCGCGCCGACGCGGACGGCCCGGTCCAGGAAGTCGATCCGGCCGGCCGGGTCGTCGTGCAGCAGCGTCGGGGCATGCTTGCGCCACGGGTCGAGCAGGTAGCGGGCACCGGTCTCGACCACCACGCCGAGACCGAGCGCGGCCAGCCGGTGCGCCACGGCGTCGACCCGGCGGGCCAGTCCCGGCGCGTACGGGTCGAGGTGGTCGTGGTCGAGGGTGAGCGCGACCCCCTCGTAGCCGAGGTCGGCCAGCACCGTCAGGGCGTCGTCGAGCCGGTGGTTGGCGAAGCCGTTGGTGCCGTAGCCGAACCGCAGCCGGTCCACCTCGCCGGCCGGCGGGCCGGCGGGGTCGGCCGGGCGGTCCGGGGCCGGGCTGCGGCGGGGCGTGCCGGCAGCGGTCGGCGGGACGGCGTCCGGGGCGGTCATGTCGGGGAGAGTTTCCGGGCCAGCCGGCCGCCCAGCGGCGCGGCGAGCGCGACCAGCGCGCCGACCAGCCCGGCACCGGCGCGGGCGGTGAGCGCACCCTGCAACGAGGGCAGCCCGGTGATGCCGGCCCCGACGGCGGCCCGGACCCGGCCGGCGGTGGGGTCGGCGGCCACCCGGGCCTGCGCGCCGCCGTACCGGGCGACGTACCAGCCGGCCAACGCCACCGGCAGCGCGCCGGCGAGTGACCGGCCGACCCCGACGGCACCGGTGCGGACGCCCGGTGCGCTACGACGGCCGGGCGCGTCGGTCGCCGCCGGCGCATCGTCCACGGGGGACGGCCGGCCAGCGGGACGGGGCGGGGTGGTGGCGCGGGGCAGGGTGGTGGCGGCCAGCGCGACCAGGGCGGTGCCGGCGAGGGTACGCCGGGGCAGCGCCGCGTCGGCCCCGGTCACCTCACGACGGGACAGGGCGGTGACCGTCCAGGTGTGCGCGGCGACGGTCAGCGCCGCCGGCAGCGCCCGGACCGGTCGGCCGGACGACGCGCCGAGTAGCACGTCCAGCCCCCGGCAGGCGGCCATCACGGCGGGACCGGCGGCGGTGTTCTTGGCCACCAGGTCGTACCCCCAGATGGTGGCGGCGAGCGGGAGCGCGACGGCGGTGGCCCGCCGGCCGCCCACGGCGGCGGCCAGGCCCAGGCCGGCGGCGGTGAGCCCGATGGCGACCCCGGCGGCGGCGGCCGGGGTGATCCGGCCGCTGGGGATCGGCCGTTCCGGGCGTTCCTCGGCGTCCAACCCCCGGTCGGCCCAGTCGTTGGCGGCCATCCCGGCCCAGTAGAGCAGGACCGACGCGCCGGCCAGCCCGGCGGTACGCGGGCCGAGCACCCCGGCCGCCGCCGCCCCGGCCACCAGGTCCCCCGGTACGGACAGTGCGGCCGGTGCCCGGACCAGCTCGGCCAGGTCGGCCACGCTGGTCACCCGGCACCCCCGGCGTGCAGCTCCCGGGTGAAGTCGACCAGCCGCTGCCACTGCTCGCTCAGCGAGTGGGTGGGTGCGTCGATCGGGTCCTTGAAGAAGAAGGCCAGCTCGGGCAGGGGGCCGACCCGGCCGGCGGCGTGCGCGGCGGCGGTGAGCCGGGCCAGGTCCAGCACCAGCGGGGCGGCCAGCGCGGAGTCGCAGCCGTGCCAGGTGAACTCCATCCGCATCCCGGTGCCGAGGAACCCGGCGAAGGTGATCAGGTCCCAGGCGGTCTTGAAGTCACCGAGGTCCTCGACGTAGTCGATCCGGGTGCCGCCCTGCGGCACGTAGCCCAGCGTCTCGCCGAGGACCCGCTGCTTGCTGTCCACCTTGGCGGCGTTGGCGCCCGGCTCGGCCAGGGTCGCCCCGTCGCCGCCACCGAGCAGGTTG
Organism: Micromonospora sp. NPDC048894; assembly: GCF_040649765.1. NCBI lineage: Bacteria > Bacillati > Actinomycetota > Actinomycetes > Micromonosporales > Micromonosporaceae > Micromonospora > Micromonospora sp. NPDC048894. The sequence continues at coordinate 372,599 of NZ_JBEZFY010000006.1, forward strand.
ACCCCGGACCAGGAGCGCACCGCGAGGTGACGCATCGCGAACATCGGGGCGAGCACCGACTTGACCAGGGTCTCCCCGGTCTTGCCGTCGTGCCCGGCGTACGGCAGGCCACGCTGCGCGGCGAGCGCGGCGAGCGCCGGCAGGCGCAGCCCGGTGGACGGGGTGAAGTCGACGTACGGGCAGCCCGCCTCGACGGCCGCGTAGGCGTACAGCGAGCTGGGCGGCAGCACCTCGTCGCCGCTGGCGAGGGCGGCCCGCAGGGCGTCCGGGTCGGCGTGGCCGGGGTGCGGTGACGGGGCCGGTTCGGTGGCCGAGACGTTGACCACCACCACCCGGTCGAGCCGGTGCCGGTCGCGGAACGCGGTCAGGTCGGCGGTGACCGCGGCGGCCCGGTCGGCCTGACTGCCGCCGGTCGGCGCGGGCCGCAGGTCCTCCTCGACGGCGGCCAGGTCGGCGGCGAGCGCGGCGGCCAGCCGGCCGGGCAGCACCCCGGCGGCGGCGAGCGCCTCGGCCCGTTTGGTCAGCGGCGTGGTGGCCACGTCGTGACCGCCGAAGACCAGGTCGGCGAAGGGGGGCAGGGCGGGTCCCCGCAGGTCGGGCAGTTCGGTGACGCAGCCGGTGGGGGCGGTGAGGCCGGCCCGTAGGGCGAGCCCGCCGACGATGCCGGTGGTCGCGACGGAACCGCGCGCTCCCACCAGCCAGACACCCGTACGCATGGTGCTCCTTCCGGATGGAACGTGCTCGGTTCGGTCGTGCCGGCGGGGCGCGGGGTGGCCCCGCCCGCCCGGTCGTGCGGGATGGCACCGGTGACGGCGTAGACGTCGGCGGCGTCGACGCCGTACCCGGTCCCGCACGGCGTGCGGGCGGGGCTGGCAGGCAGGGCCGGTTCGGCGTCTCGGCCCTGCCTCCCCGCATCCGGCCAACGGCGGCGGCGCGCCCTCGGCCGGACGAATGGGTGGTGATGAACCGGATTCCCCAGGGAACCCGAATCATACTTATCTATATTCCTACTGGCGGCCCTCCGGTGCGACCGGGGAATCCCGGTCCGGCCGCACCGGACGGCCATCGTGCGCGTGTCCCCGGGCCGGGTGGCCCGGGTGCGCGCCCTCCACTGCCGACCCCGGCCCGGCCGCGGGGCGCAACCGCGGCCGGTCCCTCGCCGGTCGACGGCGGAGGTGCCTGGGTCAGACGGCGAGCGCGGCCAGGGCCGGCTCGACGTCGGTCCACCGTGAACCGAGATCCGCCGAGCGGGTCACCGCGTCCAGCACCAGCTGGACCTGCAACGCGTCGGCGAACGACGGGGTCGGGTCGACACCGTTGGCGACCGCCTCGACGAAGTCGCGCATCTCGTGGGTGAAGGAGTGCTCGTAGCCGATGATGTGGCCCGGCGGCCACCACGCCGCCATGTACGGGTGTTCGGCCTCGGTGACCAGGATCCGGGTGAATCCCTGCTCGGTCGCCGGCCGGGAGGCGTCGTAGAACTCCAACTCGTTGAGGCGTTCCAGGTCGAACACCACCGAGCCGAGCGAACCGTTGATCTCCACCCGGAGGGCGTTCTTACGGCCCGTGGCGAACCGCGTCGCCTCGTACGTGGCCAGTGCCCCGTCGTCGAGCCGGGCCACGAAGATCGCGGCGTCGTCGACGGTGACCGTGCCGGTCGCCGTCGCGGTGCCGTCGACCTCGGCGGCCAGTCCGCTCGACGCACCCGGCAGCGGGCGCTCCTTGACGAACGTCTCGGTCACCGCGCTGACCCCGGTGATCCGTTGGCCGGTCACGAACTGGGTCAGGTCGATGATGTGCGCCCCGATGTCACCGAGGGCACCGGAGCCCGCCTTGTCCTTCTGCAGCCTCCAGACCAGGGGGAACTGCGGATCGACGATCCAATCCTGGAGGTACGTCGCGCGGACGTGCCGGATCGTGCCGAGCCGGCCTTCGGCGACCAGTTGTCGCATCAGCGCGACGGCCGGCACCCGGCGGTAGTTGAACCCGCACATGGACCGGATCCCGGCGGCCCCGGCGGTGGCGGCGGCAGCGGTCATCGCCCGCGCCTCCTCCACCGTGTTGGCCAACGGTTTCTCGCAGATCACGTGCTTGCCGGCGGCGAGCGCGGCAAGGGCGATCTCGGCGTGGCTGTCACCTGGGGTGCAGATGTCGACCACGTCGATGTCGTCCGAGGCGACCAGGGCACGCCAGTCTGTGGTGTGCGTGTCCCAGCCCAGCCGGTCGGCTGCCTCGGCGACCTTCGCGGCGTCCCGGCCGCAGATCTGCGCCATCCGAACCCGGGCAGGCAGTTCGTACACCCGGTTCACGGTGCGCCACGCCTGTGAGTGCGCGGCGCCCATGAACGAGTATCCGATCATGCCGACCCGGAGTTCGCGGTGATGAGTGGACAAGGTGGGTCTCCCCCCGTGTATCAGAACCCGAGCTTGAGGTAGTTGCTCGCGTTCTCCTTGGTGATCGTCTCCGAGGCGAGGACGATCTCCTTGGGCACCTGGAGTTCCACCAGGTCGGACATGCCCTTGCCCTGGCCGATCAGGCGGGCCAGGGAGATGGCCGAGGAGGCCATCGACGGGCTGTAGGTCACGGTCGCCTTGAGCACCGTGTTGTCGGCCTGGATGTCCTCCATGGCCTTCTTCGAGCCGGCGCCGCCGACCATGAAGAACTCCTTGCGGTTGGCCTGGTTGACGGCGGCCAGGACACCGATGCCCTGGTCGTCGTCGTGGTTCCAGATCGCGTCGATCTTGGGCAGCGCCTGGAACAGGCCGGTGGCGGCCTGCTGGCCGGAGTCGGCGGTGAACTCCGCCGGCCGCCGGTTGGCCACCTTGAAGCCGGCCGCGGCGAGGGTGTCGGCGAAACCCTTGGACCGCTGCTGGGTCAGCTCCAGCGAGTCGATGCCGGGGATCTCGCCGATGACCGGGGCGCTGACACCCTTGGCCTTGAGCTGCGCCACGATGTAGTTCGCGGCGGCCACACCCATGCCGTAGTTGTCGCCCATGATCTGGAGCCGGTAGGCCAGCGCGTCCGGGAAGGCACGGTCCAGGTTGACCACCGGGATCCCGGCCTTCATCGCCTCCAGGCCGAAGGCGTTGAGCTCCTTGCCGTCGTGCGGCAGCACCACGATGACGTCCGGCTTCTGGGCGACCAGGGTGGACAGCGCGGCCCGCTGGGCAGCCGCGTCCGCACCCGCCTCGACGGTCTTGAAGTCCACGTCGGAGTACGCCCCGGCCTGCGCCTTGGCGTTGTTGGTGATGGCGGCGATCCAGCCGTGGTCGGCGGCGGGGGCGGAGAAGCCGATGGTGACCTTCTTGCCGGGGGCGGCGTTGCCACCACCGGAGTTGTCGGCCGCCTTGGTCTGCGCCGCGGTCGGTGTGGACTCGTTGCTGGTGCAACCGGCGAGGAGCACACCGGCGCCGACCGCCGCACCGCCGAAGAGCAACCGGCGACGGGACAGGTCACGGGGCTGGGTCATGACGACCTCCTGAAATGACGGATGGTGGGGTGAAAAAGGTTGTGCTGATCCCGGCCACCGTCGGTGGCCGCCGGAATTGCGCTGGTGCGAAGGGGTAGGGACGTGCCCGGTCAGGCGGAGGTGGTGGCCTTGTTGCGGCCGAGGAACTGGGTGACGCTGCGGAACTGCACCTGCTGGATCAGGACGGCGCCGACGATGATGCCGCCCTTGACCATGTTCTGCGCCTCGGTGGACAGGCCGTTGATGGCGAAGAGGTTGGTGATGGTGGAGAAGATCAGCACCCCGAGCAGGGAGCCGACGATGGTGCCCCGGCCGCCGCTGAGCAGCGTGCCGCCGATGATGGCCGCGGCGATCGCGTCCAGCTCGTACAGGTTGGCCATGGCCGCCTGGGCGGAGTTGGCCTGCGCGGTCAGCATGATCGCGGCAATGCCGCAGCAGAGCCCGGACAGCGCGTACAGCAGCAGGGTGTGCCGCCGCACGTTGATCCCGGCGAGCCGGGCCGCCTCGGGGTTGCCGCCGACGGCGACCGTACGCCGGCCGAAGGTGGTCCGGTTGAGCAGCACCCAGCCGGCGGCGACCACGGCGGCCAGGATGTAGACCAGCAGCGGGATGCCGAGCAGGTCGGTGCTGGCGATGCCGTTGATGAAGGAGTTGTTCGACACCTGGGTCTGCTTGCCGGAGATCTGTGCGGCCAGGCCCCGGGCGGCGACCATCATGGCCAGCGTGGCGATGAACGCCACCAGCCGGCCGTAGGAGATGAGTATCCCGTTGACCACCCCGACCGCCGTGCCGACCACGATCGCGGTGAAGATCATGCCGCCGGCGCCGTAGCTCTGGGTGGCGAGCGTGGTCGCCCACACCCCGGCGAGGGCGACGATCGCGCCGACCGACAGGTCGATGCCGCCGCCGATGATCACGAAGGTCATCCCGACGGTGACCACCCCGACCACCGAGGCGAGCTTGAGGATGGTCAGCGTGTTGCCCCACACCCAGTCCGGGTTGGAGTAGAGGTCCCAGCGGGTCGCGGCGCCGATCACGACCAGCACCACCAGCACGCCGATCAGGCCGAGGTTACGCTTCGCGCCCTCACCCCCGTCGCCCTGCCAAAAGGACAACCCGCCCGTCCGCGGCTTCTCCTTGAGCGACGCCGTCACCGCCGGGTCGACCGGCGGGGACTGCGCCGGCAGGTCCGCCGGCCGGTCCGGTGTCGCGGTCCCGGTCGACTCACTCATGCCGTCACCTCGTTATGTCCACTGCGCTCGCTCATGCCGGCGCGCCTTCCATCAGAGACCCCGCCATGACGAGGTCGAGCACGGTGTTCTCGTCCAGTTCGCCGGCGGGCGCCTCGCGCACCATCCGGCCCTCGCGCATCACCAGCACCCGGTCGGCCAGACCGAGCACCTCGGGTACCTCGCTGGAGACCAGCAGCACGCCGACCCCCTGGGCGGCCAGGCCACGGATCACCCGGTACAGCTCGGCCCGGGCCCCCACGTCCACCCCCCGGGTCGGCTCGTCGAGCAGCAGCAGCCGGGTGTCGCCGAGCAGCCAGCGCCCGACCACCACCTTCTGCTGGTTGCCGCCGGACAGGGTGCGTACCGCCCGGCGCACGTCGTTGGGCCGGAGCTGGAGTTCGTCGGCGATCCGTTCCGCCTCGGCCCGCTCCCGCCCGGCGTTGGTGAAGCCGAGGCGGGCGTACCGGGAGAAGGTCGCCAGGGTGACGTTGCGGTGGATCGGCTCGCCGAGCAGCAACGCCTGACTCTTCCGCTCCTCCGGGGCCATGCCCATGCCGGCCCGTACCGCCGCGCCGACGCTGCCCGGCCGCAGGGTCCGGCCGCCCATCCGGACGGTGCCGGACTCGGCGCGGCGGGCCCCGTAGATCGTCTCCAGCAGCTCCGAGCGCCCGGAGCCGACCAGGCCGGCGATGCCGACGATCTCACCGGGACGGACGCTGAGCGAGACGTCGGCGAACTCACCGGTGCGGCTCAGCCCCTCGACCCGCAGCAGCTCGTCACCGGCGGTCGGCGCGGTCGGGCGGTCCGGGAAGACGTACTCGATGTTCCGGCCGGTCATCCGGGCGACCAGGTCGCGGGTCGGGGTGTCGCGGGCCGGCAGGTTCGCCGCCGTGGTCCGGCCGTCCTTGAGTACGGTGACCCGGTCGCCGATCTCGCGGATCTCCTCCATCCGGTGCGAGATGTAGATGACCGCGATGCCCTGGGCGGTGAGTTCCCGGATGATCCGGAACAGGTTGTCGACCTCGTCGTGGGCCAGCACCGCGCTCGGCTCGTCCATGATGATCAGTCGGGCCTCGTGGGACAGCGCGCGGGCCATGCTGACCACCTGCTTGCCGGCGGCCGGCAACGCGCGCACCATCCGGCCGGGCGGGATCTCGCCGTGGCCGAGCCGGCTCAGGATCTCCCGGGTACGCCGGGCCATGTGGCCGCGCCGGACGAACCCGGCGACCTTGGGCTCGTGGCCGAGGAAGGCGTTCTCCGCGACCGAGAGGTCCTCGACCAGGTCGAGTTCCTGGTAGATGGTGGCGATGCCGGCGCGCATGGCGGCCTGCGGGTTGGCGAAGTGCACCGGCTCACCGCGCCACTGCACCTGGCCGGAGTCCGGCCGGTGCACCCCGGCGAGCACCTTGATCAGGGTCGACTTGCCGGCGCCGTTCTGCCCGAGCAGGCAGTGCACCTCACCGGCCCGCACCTCCAACTGCACGCCGTCGAGGGCGCGTACCCCGGGGAAGGTCTTGACCACGTCGGTCAGCCGGAGCACCACCTCACCGGCGACGGTGTCGGCGGGCGCCTCGACCAGCGGGCTGTTGTCCCCGGCGGCGGAGGTCGGTGCGTTGCTCATGATGCCTCCCCGAAGGCGACGTCGCTGGCGAGGACGGCCGCGCCGGCCACGCCGGCGCGCGGTCCCAGCTCGGACAGGACGACCGGCAGGTTGCCGGTGGCCAGCGGCAGCGACCGGCGGTAGACCACGCTGCGGATCTCGGCGAGCAGGATGTGCCCGAGGTGGGCCAGCCCGCCGCCGATGACGATCATCGAAGGGTTGGTGAAGCTGACCAGCCCGGCCAGCACCTGCCCGACCCGGCGACCCCCGTCGCGGATCAGCTGGATGCAGGTGACGTCACCCTCGATCGCCGCCTCGGCGACGTCGCGGGCGGAGACGGCACCCCGGGCGGCGAGCCGCTCGGCCAGCGCGGGCGAGGCGCCGGTACGCGCGGCGACGCCGGCCTCCCGGGCCAGGGCCGCTCCGCTGAAGAGCGCCTCCAGGCAACCGGCGTTGCCGCAGGAGCAGGTCGGCCCCCCGGCGTCGACCTGGATGTGCCCGATGTCCCCCGCGCACCCGTCGGTGCCCCGGTAGACGTCGCCGCTGAGGTAGATCCCACACCCTATTCCGGTGCCGATCTTGATGAAGAGGAAGTCGTCGACCGAGTGCGCCACCCCCCCGTGCCGCTCCCCGATCGCCATGATGTTGACGTCGTTGTCGACCACCGCCGGGCAGCCGTGCTCCCGGCTGAGCAGTTCGCGCACCGGGTAGCGGTCCCAGCCGGGCATGATCGGCGGCGACACCGGCAGCCCGTCGCGGAAGCTCACCGGCCCGGGGACCCCGACGCCGACGCCGTTGAGCCGCTCGTACGCCCCGTCCACCCGGGCCTTGTGCAGCAGGTCGTTGACCCGGTGCAGGATGGCCTTCGGACCGGAGCGGATGTCGGCCACCTCGGCGTACGCGGCGACCGGCTCCAGCCGCCCGTTGACCACCTCGACGTCGATCGAGCTGGCGCCCATGTCGACGGCGGCGAACCGGAGGTCGGGGTTCAGCTCGACCAGGGTGGAGCGACGGCCGCCCCGGGAGGCGGCCAGTCCGGCCTCGGCCACCAGGCCCAGCCCGACCAGGCGTTCCAACTCGGCGAGGAGCCGGGGACGGGGCATCTGCAACCGGTCACCCAGCTCGGCCCGGGACGCGGGCCCCTCGTCGCGGAGCAGCCGCAACAGCTGCACATGCAGGGGATCTGCCGCCCGCACGGGACTCACCTCCGTCTCAGGGTTCACATTGACGTCACGCCGATGTGTTGTGGTCGACACAGTAGGAGAGTTCCGAGGCGCATGTCCATACCTTCAGTCGTTCCGCCGGCAACTTTTGTCCGAAAGAACAAAAGCTACTAGTGGATCAAGAAAAGGTTGACAGACTGAGAAACATCCGCAACGACCTGCTACCACCACCGGGTGACCCTCGCACACCGGCCCCGCTCCGCGCGGCCGAAGCACTACCGGATCAGGCCGGCCGTGACAAGTGGCCACCCCGCCACGGAGACGCGGCGGGGTGCGGCAGGCGGGGCGGGGCGGCGTGGGGCAGGCGGGGCGGCGTGGGGTCGCCGGGGCAGGGGCGCGGCAGGTGCGGGGTGGGCGACGCAGGCTGGGCGGCGTGGGGTCGCCGGTGGGTCAGCGGCCGGGGGCGGCGTTGCGCTTCTTACGCAGCTTGCGGTCGTCGCGCAACTCGACGTACGGCTCCTCGTCGGGGTCGTGACCGGCGGAGATGGCCCGGCCCCGTTCCAGCTCGGCGTCGAACTCCGCACCGAGCAGGATCGCGATGTTGCTCAGCCAGAGCCAGACCAGGAAGATGATCACGCCGGCCAGCGCGCCGTAGGTCTTGTTGTAGGACCCGAAGTTGCTCACGTACAGGGCGAACAGGCCGGAGACGAGCAGCCAGAGCAGCACCGCCAGCACGCCGCCCGGGCTGACCCAGCGGAACCCGCCGTGCCGGGCGTTCGGCGACGCCCAGTAGAGGATCGCGAACATCAGGCTGACCAGCACCAGCAGCACCGGCCACTTGGCGATGTTCCACACCGTCAGCGCCGTGGAGCCGAGCCCGATCGCGTTGCCGACCTGCTCGGCGAGGCCGCCGGTGAAGACCACGATCACCGCGGCGGCGAGCAGCAGCACCCCGACCAGGGCGGTCACCCCGAGCCGGATGGGCAGGGTCTTCCACACCGGCCGCCCCTCCGGCACGTCGTAGATGCTGTTCGAGGCGCGCATGAACGCGCCCACGTAACCGGAGGCCGACCAGAAGGCGGCGACCAGACCGATGATCGCGGCGACGCTGGCCAGCCCACCGGACTGGCCGGCCTGGTCGATCGCGGTCTCGATGATGGTCCGGATGTTCTCCTCCGGCACCACCTGGCCGACCGTGTCCCGGACCCCGCTGGTGGCCCGCTCGCCGAGCAGACCGAGGATCGAGATCAGCACCAGCATCCCGGGGAAGATCGACAGCACCCCGTAGTAGGTCAACGCGGCGGCCCAGTCGGTCAGGCTGTCCTCCTGGAACTCCCGCCCGGTGCGCTTGAGCGCCGCCTTCCAGTCCGCCCGATGCAGGTCCGTGGGGCTGTCCGGGCCGTCGTCGGGACCGACCGGTCGGGTACGCGCGTCGGCCTCCCGCCGGTCACCGGGCAGCCGATCGCCCGACGGCCGGTCGTCGGACCGGTCCCGGCCGCGCCGCGCAGCGGTCACGGTGGCCGCGTCGTCGCGGTCGGCGTGGGTCTCGTCGGAGGCCATCGCCCCTCCTCGGGGATCTGCGGATGTCACCCTCCGACATGCCCCACCGACCCCGCCGACTAAACCGGCAGCACAGACCCGTCACCTCGCGGGCAGACGACGACCAATCCCAGACAGGGGCGCCTCGACCAGCCGCTCCGGCCAGGGTTCCCGATCATGGGATCGAACCCAGCCGCGTTGATCTGTGCGCACCCTGGTTCGACATCGCAAGTTTGCTATAGTTGGCAAGTGTCCCGGCCAGTCTTCTACCACCCTGAGGCCGGAACCGAGCTTCACGCCCTCCCCACCACCGAACAAGCAGCAATCGGTCACGCGGTCGAGAAGTTGGAAAGCCAGGGCGTGAGCCTCGGCTACCCCCACTCAAGCTCCATCAAGACTGCGAACGGCCTACGGGAACTGCGCCCACGTGGTGGACACAGCCGGTGGCGAGCCATCTACGGGCAGGCCGGCGCCGCGTTCATCGTCGGAGCAATCGGCCCTGAAGCCAGCGTCAACCAGCGAAGATTCAACCGAGCAGTGACAGCCGCAGAACAGAGGATCAAAGACATAGAGGACGCGTGATGAAGCTCTCCGACCTGAAAACCTCGCAGCAAGTCATCGACGAACGCCGCAAGGATCCGGCGTTCCGCGCCGAGTGGGACCGGACAGCATTCGCCCGCGACGTGGCTCTCCGCATCGTGAAGTACCGCGAAGACAACGGTCTCACGCAGACTGCCCTGGCGCGCATGGTGGGCATGACCCAGTCCGTCATTGCCCGCTTGGAGTCCGGCGACCAACCACCCTCCATCGCCACCCTGGCAAAGCTCTCCAAGGGAACCGACATGAGCTTCGACGTCAGGATCACCCATGGTGAGGTCGAGTTCATAGCCGCATAGAGTCTCGACCCCGGGGCGAGACTCTGTGTCGACCTTCCCTGCGTGGCAAGCGACACATCGACGTTTCGATCAAATCCACGAGGCGCCGCTACGGAGCACTGCGCCACGGATCGCCGCCGTTAAGGTCGGCCGCCCACCTGCGCCACGAAGGCACACCAGGCGCGCGGTCCGAAGGCCAGCACCGGCCCGTCCGGGTCCTTGGAATCACGTACGGCCACCACGCCGGCCAGGTTGTCGGCCACCTCGACGCAGTTGCCTCCCTGACCGTTGCTGCGGCTGCTCTTGCGCCACCGGGCGTCGCTCAGATCCATGTCTCCGCCACTTCTGCTATCAGTTCCAAGGACTGCTGCTGCGACAGTGCCTCACCACGGATCGATTCCCAGACCTCGACCATCTGCCGAAGATAATCGGAGCGGTCGACCACCTGCCCATGGAGCTGACCCTCCTGGTAGACGACATCCTCCCCGTGCGGCGAGGTGGCGATCACGAAGGGGCCATTGATCCCAGGGTACGCGCCGGCCGAAAACGGCACGACCTGCATTCGGACCCGAGGCAACGTGGATCCCGATTTCACCAGATGACGCAACTGCTCGCGCATCACCTCCGGTCCGCCGATCTGGCGACGCAGCACGCACTCATCGATGACGGCGGTGAGCAGTGGCGGCCGGTCCCGGGTGAGTATCACTTGGCGATCGAGGCGGGTCGTCACCTGCTGTTCGATCTCGTCGGTCGCGAACAGCCCACCTCCGGACAGCAGTGCATGAGCATAAGCCTCGGTCTGCAACAGGCCCGGCACGCAAAGCGGTTCGAACGTGCGCAGCGCCGTGGCTTCCTGCTCGATGCCAGCCCAGTCCCGAAACCAGGGCACCACGGTTTCTCGGCTGATCCGGCGTTGGATGCGTTCGAAGCGGCCGTCGGTGGTGAACACCGTGTCGCAGCGGCGCGCGAAGTCCAGGCTCGGCCGACGCTCGCAGGTCTCCACCTTGGCCACCAGCGCGCCCGAATAGCTCAGCGCCTCGGCCAGCGCCGCCTGGGACATGCCGTTGGCGGCCCGCACGAGCCGCAACTCCTCCGCGAAGTGGTCCAGCATGGACGAACGTTCCACCAGACAGCCTCCGTACATCCTCGTACCGTTCCGGGTCGACCGGTCCACGCCTGGGCCGTCGGCAGGTCGAACCTCCCACCGTAGTCGGATCATCAACAGAATGTCACTCAGCGGGACCGCTCCCGGGATCGGACGGTGGGCGGAACCAGGCCGGGAGCGTCCGTCGGTGTCGTCGGCGGGCGCTCCCCTCCACCAGTGACGGAGGCTCGACCATGCGCCAGACCAGCCGGCCCCGCTGCGGATTCCCGCGTCACCCCCACCCCCGCAGCGGTCGGCCAGGGGTGCGCTGATGCCCCGGTACCGCCCACATGTCGCGGCCCGTCCCTCCTGGCGTTGCCGGGTGTGCGGGGCGGCCTGGCCGTGCTCGCCGGCCCGGTTGGCGCTGCTCGGCGAGTACCGCGAGGATCGCACCGCCCTGCTGTTCTACCTGGGCACCCTGTTGGGCGAGGCGATGAGCGATCTCGCCACCCTGCACGACGGTGTCGCCCCACCCGACCTGACCGCACGCTTCGTGACCTGGGCAAGAGCCCGCTGACCCGGTCGGTATCGGTCCGCCTGGGTCGGCCTCGGTCGGTATCGGTCGGCCTCGGTCGGCCTGGCCGGTCACCACGATCTCGCCGCGCCGGGCTCGAACCGCACCGCCAACCCCGGCCCCCGCGACCATGATCGACTCAACGGGGCCGAGATGGCGGCATCCGTCTCGCGGCGACCACGCGACATGGCCGGAGTTGCGAGACGTACCCGCCGAGAGTCAGAGGTCGGCCGGGGCGGTGGCGGCGCGGGCGGCGGCGACCAGTTGGTCGGTCTCGGCGCGTACCCCGTCGGCGTCGACCGGGGTGCCGGGGTCGTAGCGGACCGTCCAGGTCAGACCGTCCGCCCCGGCCACCCGCCGGGCCGCGATCCGGCCCGAGCCGCCGGGCACCGGGTGCTGCTGGGTGTACGCCACCGAGCGGGTCACCCGCGCCCGCACCTGGTGCGGCAGGTCCCCCGGATCGAGCAGCAGGTACGTCTCGACGGGACCGTCGGCGACCACCAGGTAACCGTCCCGCTCGTCGATCGTCTCCGCCACCGTGACGGTCAGCTCCCGCCCGGACCAGACGGCCTTGAGGATGTCGTGCCAGCCCAGCCGCTCCGCCCGACCGGGCAGCCAGAGCCCGAGGTTGGTCGCCACCAGCACCCCGCCGCCACCAGAACCGGTACCGGCCGACGCACCGCCAACAGCCGACGCACCGCCAACGACCGACGCACCGCCAACGACCGACGGGCCGGTGCCAGCCGACGCACCGCCAACGACCGACGCACCGCCAACGACCGACGCACCGCCAACGACCGACGGGCCGGTGCCAGCCGACGGGCCGGCGACAGCCGACGAGCCGGTGGCGACGGAAGACGTACCGTCAGCGGCAGGCACATCGTCGGCGGGCGGCGGGCCGGTGACAGCCGACGGGCCGGCAGTGACAGGCACACCGTCAGCGGCAGGCACATCGTCGGTGGGCGGTGCGTCGTTGCTGCCGCCGTTGCCAGGGGCGGCCCAGGCCAGCACCCGCTCCCCGGCGGTCAGGGCGGGGCGGGCGGCGGCGGGCAGCTTGGGCTTGCGGCCGAACAGTCCCATCAGAGTCCTCCCGCGGCCTGCTCGCGCAAGGCCCGCGCATGCTGTTCCAGCGAGAGCAGTTCCCCGAAGAGGGCGAAATACTCGTCCTTCTGGTTGACCGGGTTGATCCGCTGGATCTTGGACTTCAGGTCGCGGATCCGGGCGGTCACCGAGCCCCACTGCAACTGGGCGAGGGTGCTGGAGACGTACCTCGGGTCGGGTTCGCCGTCGATCCGCAGCGGCTCCACCGCCAGCTCACCGACGAGCGCCTGGGCGGCCAGGTCCTCGCAGGCGTCCCGCACGGCACCGATCCACACCGCGCCGCCGGCCGCCACCGCCGCCCCGCCGGCCGCCGCGATCGCCGTACGGACCGCGACGTGCACCGGGTGCCGGTACTCGGCGGCCTCGACGGCGTCGAACATCGGGCCGGCGAGGACCGGCTCCTGAAGGGCGAGTTTCAACGCCTCCCGCTCGACCATCGACTCCGGGCTGTCCACGGCGGGCGCGGCCGGACGGGTCCGACCCCGGGGCGGGGCGGTGGCCTCCCGTTCGCCGGGGGAGTTGGCGGCGGCCAGCACCGCCCGCTGCACCGGCTCGATCTCCATGCCGAGGTCACCGGCGAGCTTACGGACGTACTCGGGACGCTTCTCCCGGTCCTTGATCTTGGCAACCAGGGGCGCGGCCCGGCGCATCGCCTCGACCCGGCCGTCCACCGTGTCCAGGTCGTAGCGGTTGATCACGTGGCGGAGGGCGAAGTCGACGAGCGGCTCGCGGCGGGCCACCAGGTCACGGATCGCCAGGTCGCCCTTTGCCAACCGCAGGTCGCACGGGTCCATGTTGTCGGGGCTGACCGCGATGAAGGTACGCCCGACGAAGCGCTGGTCGTCCTCGAAGGCACGCAGCGCGGCCTTCTGCCCGGCGGCGTCCCCGTCGAAGGTGAAGATCACCTCACCGGCCACCGCGTCGGTGTCGAGCAGCAGCCGGCGCAGTACGCCGATGTGGTCGGCGCCGAAGGCGGTGCCGCAGGTCGCCACGGCGGTCGGGACCCCGGCCAGGTGGCAGGCCATCACGTCGGTGTAACCCTCGACGACGACCACCCGGCCCTGCTTGGCGATCTCCCGTTTGGCCTGGTCGATGCCGTAGAGCACGTGCGACTTCTTATAGATCGGCGTCTCGGGGGTGTTGAGGTATTTCGGGCCGTCGTCGTCGTCGAAGAGTTTCCGCGCCCCGAAGCCGATCACATCACCGGCGATGTCGCGGATCGGCCACATCAGCCGGCGACGGAATCGGTCGATCAGGGTGCCCGAGCGCGACGGCCGGGACAACCCGCCGGTGACCAGCTCGTCATGGGTGAACCCCTGCTGACGCAGGTGCTTGGTGAGCAGGTCCCAGGCGTCCGGGGCGAAGCCGCACCCGTACCGCTGCGCGGCGGCCCGGTCGAAACCGCGCCGGGCCAGGAACTCCCGGGCCGGGCGGGCGCCGGCCGTGGTGAGCTGCGCCTGATAGAACTCCACGGCGGCGGCGTGCGCGGCCACCAGCCGCTGCTTCTGCCCCTGCTGCGGACGGGCCCGGGGCGCGGCCTGGTCACCCTCGACGTAGCGCAGCTGGATGCCGACCCGGTCGGCGAGCCGCTCGACGGACTCGACGAAGGTGAGATGCTCCGCGTCCATCAGGAACTTGATCGCGTCGCCACCGACGCCGCAACCGAAGCAGTAGAAGACGTTACGGGCCGGTGAGACGTTGAACGACGGGCTCTTCTCGTCGTGGAACGGACAGAGGCCCTTGAGGTTGCCACCACCTGCCGACTTGAGGGTCACCGTGTCCGAGATGACCTCGGCGATGGAGGCACGCTCGCGGACCAATGCGATGTCCTCGTCCCTGATCCGCCCAGCCATGCGGTGCCACCCCCTCGGCCCTCCATCCTGCCCTGCCGGACCGACGATCCGTCGGGCGGGGGACGGGCGGCTGGCGAACGCCCGGCTCAGCGGGGAGGACGGTGCAGCCAGTGGGTGACCGGGGGCGGGTTCTCCTCGTCGTACGACCGGGCGGCCCGCACGGCGGCGGACAGGCCGGACCGGCGTCCCCGGTCCGGGTGCGGGTTGACCGCCGGGTCCCGGACCATGTCACGCAGCAGCGCCACGGCGAGCCCGAGCATCACCACCACGAACGGCAGCGCCACCATGATGGTCGCCTGTTGCAGGGCGGCCAGGCCCCCGGCGAGCAGCAGCGCGGCGGCGACCGCCCCGATCAGCACCCCCAGAGCACCACGAGTACGCGGTGCGGGCGCAGTGCGCCCCCGAGGTGTGCTCAGGCCCCGTGGGCGGTACTCATCAGGCCCCCGTGGGCGGTACTCAGGCCCCGTGGGCGATGCTCAGGCCCCGTGGGCGGTGCTCAGGTCAGGACTTCGGCCTCCTCGGCCTCCACCTGGCGGTTCCAGTCGGGCTTGGTGGAGCGCCAGCCCTCGTCGTCCATGCCCTGCCGCCAGTAGCCGGAGATGGACAGGTCGGCCCGGGGCACGTTCCGCTCGACCCGCAGCAGCCGGCGCAGCTCCTTGACGAAGGTGGCCTCGCCGTGCACGAAGGCGTGCACCCGGCCGGGCGGGAACTCCAGCTCCCGCACCGCCGCGACCAGGGCCTCGCCGACCGGTCGGCCGGCCCTGTGCAGCCAGGTCAACGCCACCGCGCCGGGGCTGGGCAACGACTGCTCGTCGGCCGGGTCGGCGATCTCGACCAGGACGATCGCCGGGGCGCCCTCGGGCAGCCGCTCCAACGCGGCGCCGATCGCCGGCAGGGCACTCTCGTCACCCACCAGCAGGTGCCAGTCCGCCGTCGGGTCCGGCGCGTACGCCCCGCCGGGGCCGGTGAACAGCACCTCGTCGCCGGGCCGCAGCCGCGCCGCCCAGGGCCCGGCCAACCCCTCGTCGCCGTGGTGCACCACGTCGATGGTCAGCTCGCCGGCCGCCGCGTCCCAGGCCCGCACGGTGTACGCGCGCAGCCGGGGCCACTGCTCCCGGGGCAGCTCCTGCTTGATCGCCGTCAGGTCCAGCGGCCTCGGCAGGTCCACCCCCTCGGGCGGAAAGACCAGCTTGACGTAGTGGTCGGTGAACTCCCCCACCGGCAGCCCGGTCAACTCCTCCCCACCGAGAACGAGTCGGACCAGGTGCGGGGTGGGCCGCCCGACCCGCACCACCCGCGCCGCAGTAACCATCTTGGAGCGCTCCGCCATAAAACTAAGGCTACCCTAACTCCCCCACCCCTCTCCCCCCACCCCTTTCCCCCGCCCACCCCACCCCTCCACCCCACCCCTCCCCGGTGATCAAGAGGTTTGCGTCAATCCAGCGATCAACTTTGACGTAAACCTCTTGATCAACTGACGCAAAGCTCTTGATCACCGGGGAGGAGGGCGGGAGCGGGGGAGCGGAGGGCGGGAGCGGAGGGCGGGAGCGGAGGGCGGGAGCGGAGGGCGGGAGCGGGGGAGCGGGTTTCAGGTGAGGTGGGTGTGCCAGGTCAGGGCGGCGGGGTCGGTGAGGGAGGCGACCTGGTCGATGATGACGCGTAGGCGGGCCGGGTCGTCTCCGGCCTGCCGCCAGAGGGGGGCGAAGACCGGGTCGAGGGCGTCCGGGGCGCGGTCGACGAGCACGGTGACCAGTTCGGTGAGGACGTCCCGCTGACGGTCGTAGCGGGTGCGGGCGTCCGGGCGGCACATCACGTACCGCCAGGCGATGCCCTTGAGCAGGGCACACTGCGCCCTGATCCGGCGCGGCACGACCAGGTCGGCGGCGTAGCGGTGGTGCGGGCCGGGGCCGAAGCGGTCCCGGGTCGCCCCGACCACGGTCGCCACGAACCGGCCGGTGAGCACGCTGGTGGTGGCCTTGAGGGCGACCTGCGCCCGGTGGCTGCCGTCGTACCCGGCCAACGGGGTGAGCACCGGGTCGGCGAGCAACTCGACAAGCACCCCGCCGAGGTCGTCCGGGGACTCCCCGGAGTAGACGGCGGCCACGTCGACGCAGAGCGCGGCGCGTTCGTCCGGGTCGTCGAGGAGTGGACGCAGCGAGACGTAGCCGCCGTGGATGCCGTCCTCGACGTCGTGCACCGAGTACGCCACGTCGTCGGCCCAGTCCATCACCTGCGCCTCCAGGCACCGGCGGGCCCCAGCGAACGGGTCGACGGCAGGCCGGCCACGCCGATCGGCACCAGACCCCACAGCAAGCGGGTCGGCAGCAGCCGGGCCGACGGCCAGCGGGTCGGCAGCAGCCGGGTCGACGGCAGACGTGGCGGGGGTGCCGGCGCGTAGCCAGTCGAAGACCGGGCGGTCGTCGCCGTACGCGCCGAACTTGCGCAGCCCGGGGCGGCGGGGCCACGGGTACTTGCTGACCGCGTCGAGCGCGGCCCGGGTGAGGTTGAGCCCGGCGGGGCTGCCGTCCGGGGCGAGGACCTTGGCCTCCAGCCGGGTGAGCACCCGCAGCGTCTGCGCGTTGCCCTCGAAGCCGCCGCAGGACGCGGCGAGCCCGTCCAGGGTGTCCTCGCCGTTGTGCCCGAAGGGCGGGTGCCCGAGGTCGTGGGCCAACCCGGCGGTGTCCACCAGATCCGGGTCGCAGCCGAGGCGGGCACCCATCTCCCGGGCGATCTGGGCCACCTCCAGCGAATGGGTCAGCCGGGTACGCAGGAAGTCGTCGGTCCCGGCGACGTGCACCTGGGTCTTCGCGGCGAGCCGACGGAACGCCGCCGAGTGCAGCACCCGGGCCCGGTCCCGCTCGTACGGGGACCGGCCGTGGCCGGTGTCCTTGGGCGTCTCCTCGACCCACCGTTGCGCGTCGGCCGGGTGCCCGTCGACTGTGGGCATCTCAGCCCCGCCGGGGCTCGTCGTCGCCGGACAGGGCCGGCCCGGACACGCCGGACAGGGCCGGCCCGAACGCAACCGGCCCGAACGCGCCGGGCGCGACCGGCCCGAACACGCAGGTCCCGGGTCGGCCGGCATCGACGGTGGCGCTCATCCGGTCACCCCTTCACGGTCGTACCCCATGGTCGCGGGAGCCCAGGTTACGCCGCACCGCGCCGGGGGCGCGCGCACCGGGAACCCCGCGACCCGGCCGGGCACCGACGCCGCGCGACGCCCACCGGCGGCGGGCCGGTGGGCGTCGCGGGCGGTCAGCGGCTGTCGGAGCCGGTCGTCTCGATGGCGGCCCGGCCGGCCTCCAGCCGGGCGACCGGCACCCGGAACGGCGAGCAGGAGACGTAGTCAAGCCCCACCTCGTGGAAGAAGTGCACCGAGTCGGGGTCGCCGCCGTGTTCGCCGCAGACGCCGAGCTTCAGCCCGGGGCGGGCGGCCCGCCCCTCCTCGGCGGCGATCCGGATGAGCCGGCCGACCCCGTCGCGGTCGATCGACTCGAACGGGGAGATGCCGAAGATGCCCAGTTCCAGGTAGCGCCAGAAGAATGCGCCTTCGACGTCGTCGCGGGAGAAACCCCAGCCCATCTGGGTGAGGTCGTTGGTGCCGAAGGAGAAGAACTGGGCCGCCTCGGCGATCTGGCCGGCGGTCAACGCCGCCCGGGGTACCTCGATCATGGTGCCGATCAGCACCTCGACCCCGCTGTCCCCGACCACCTCGGCGATGATCTTCTCGGCTTCGGCGCGTACCGTCTCGAGCTCCTGGACGGCGCCGACCAGCGGGACCATGATCTCCGGGCAGGCCGCGCCGCCGTCGCGGGTGACCGCGACGGCCGCCTCGGCGATCGCGCGGACCTGCATCGCGAACAGGCCGGGGATGACCAGGCCGAGGCGCACGCCGCGCAGGCCGAGCATCGGGTTCTCCTCGTGCATCCGCCGGACGGCGGCGAGCAGCGCCTCCTCCTTGGCGACGTCCTCGCCGCGTTCCTGGGCGACGGCGACGTTGACCGCGAGCTGTTCCAGCGGGGGCAGGAACTCGTGCAGCGGCGGGTCGATCAGCCGGACGGTGACGGGGAGCCCGGCCATCTCGCGGAAGATCTCCACGAAGTCCTGGCGCTGCAGGGGCAGCAGAGCGGCGAGGGCGTCGGTGCGGTCGGTGTCGGTGGCGGCGAGGATCAGGCGTTCGACCAGTTCCCGCCGGTCGCCGAGGAACATGTGCTCGGTGCGGCACAGGCCGATGCCCTCGGCACCGAACCGCCGGGCGCGGGCCGCGTCCGCCCCGGTGTCGGCGTTCGTCCGCACCGCCAGCCGCCGCCGTGCGTCGGCGTGCGTCATGATCCGGTGTACGGCCCGGACCAGCGCGTTGTCGACGTGCGCCGGGTCGAGGCTGCCCTCGAAGTACTGGACCACCTCGGACGGCACGACCGGCACCTCGCCCAGGTAGACCTTGCCGGTGGTGCCGTCGATGGAGACGACGTCGCCCTCGGAGACGGTGCGCCCGCCGACGGTGAACCGCTTCGCCGGCACGTTGACCTCGATCTCGTCGGCCCCGGAGACGCAGGTCTTGCCCATCCCCCGGGCCACCACGGCGGCGTGGCTGGTCTTGCCGCCGCGCGAGGTGAGGATGCCCTGGGCGGCGATCATGCCGTTGAGGTCGTCGGGGTTGGTCTCCCGGCGGACCAGGATCACCGCCTTGCCCTCGGCGGCCAGCTCGACGGCGCGGGCGGAGGTGAAGACCACCGCGCCGGACGCGGCACCCGGGGAGGCCCCGATGCCCCGGGCGACCGGCGGGACGTCGTGGTCGAGCTGGAAGCGGGGGAACATCAGCTGGGCGAGCTGCGCGCCGTTGACCCGGTGCAGCGCCTCGTCGAGGTCGATCAGGCCCTCGTCGACGAGCTGCCCGGCGATGACGAACGCGGCGGCGGCGGTGCGCTTGCCCACCCGGGTCTGGAGCATCCAGAGCTTGCCCCGCTCGATGGTGAACTCGATGTCGCAGAGATCCTGGTAGTGCCCTTCCAGCCGGGCCATGATGTCGAGCAGCTGGTCGTAGGAGGTCTTGTCGAGCCGTTCCAGTTCCTGCAACGGCACGGTGTTGCGGATGCCCGCGACGACGTCCTCACCCTGGGCGTTGGCCAGGTAGTCGCCGTAGATGCCCTGCGCGCCGCTGCCCGGGTCGCGGGTGAAGGCGACACCGGTGCCGGAGTCGGGGCCGAGGTTGCCGAAGACCATGGCCACCACGTTGACGGCGGTGCCGAGGTCGGCCGGGATGCGTTCCTGGCGGCGGTAGAGGATCGCCCGCTCGGCGTTCCACGACTCGAAGACCGCCCGGATGGCCAGGTCGAGCTGCTCGCGCGGCTCCTGCGGGAACTCCCGCCCGGTGTGCTCGGCAAAGATCTTCTTGTACGTCTCGACCAGCCCGCGCAGGTCGTCGGCGTCCAGGTCGAGGTCGTCGTGGGTGCCCTTGGCCCGCTTGGCCTCGTCGAGGGCGTGTTCGAACTCCTCGCCCGGTACCTCGCAGACGGTCTTGCCGAACATCTGGATCAGCCGGCGGTAGGAGTCCCAGGCGAACCGGTCGTTGCCGCCGGAGGCGGTCGGGTCCGCGCTGCCGCCGGCCTGGCGGGCGAGTCCTACGACGCTGCGGTCGTTGAGGCCGACGTTGAGGACGGTCTCCATCATGCCGGGCATCGAGAACCGGGCACCGGAGCGTACCGAGACCAGCAGTGGGTCGTCCGGGTCACCGAGACGACGCCCCATCTCCCGTTCCAGGGCTTGCAGGTGGGCCTCGATCTGGCCGGCCAGCCCGTCCGGCTCCCGCCCGGTCGCCAGGTACGCCTGGCACGCCCCGGTGGTGATGGTGAAACCGGGCGGCACCGGCAGGCCGAGATTGGTCATCTCGGCGAGATTGGCGCCCTTTCCACCGAGCAGGTCCTTGAGATCCTTGTTGCCCTCGGCGAAGTCGTAGACGTACTTGTCCGTCTCGTGCGCTGTCACCAGAAGCCTCCCACGCGCGCCGGAATTGACACTTAACGAAGGTTCAGTTCTGACCTACCCCGGGGCCGACCTCCGGCAATCCGGCCTGGTCAGCGATCGGTGGGCGAAGGTTAAGCGAACATCGGGCAGCCTGGGACCGTTCGGTGACAATAGGCACAGCCATCACGACTATCCGCGTTCGCGCCGGTTTCTGGGAACGCTTCCATGCGCACGATCACGCAATTCCGCTTCCTCCTCGTACTCTTGACGTCACCGGTTCCGCAAACCTGACCTTTGCCATATCCCTCGCGAATACACCCCGGAGCTGCCCCGTGTCGCTCACCCCGCCGCCCGGCCTCGTCCCCGCCCCAGCCCCCGAGCAGCCAGCCCCCGCCGACCTCCCGTCCCCGCCCGACCAGACCCCCACCATGCCGGCCGCGCCGACAACGGACGGGCCCACGACGGACGGGCCCACGACGGGCTTCGTGGTCACCGGGGTCGAGCCGGCGGCGGCCGAGCTGGCGGGCAGCGCCGCCGGAGCCGCCGAACGGCTGCTCACCCGGCCGTCGGTCGGGTTGGGCGACGTGGTGCCGGCGCCCGCGTCGGTGAGGCCGCAGCCGGCCGCGAACTTCGTCCTCCCGGCCGATGCGGCGGTACGGGTGAGCGCCGACCCGGCCGCCCGGGACGTCGCCGAACGTCTCGCGGAGTTGCTGCGTCCCGCCACCGGCCTGCCGCTGCCGGTCACCGACCTGCCCACGATCCCGGGCACGCTGATGCTCACCCTGTCCGCCACCGCGCCGCGCCCGTCGGCGCCGGCGGCGCGGGAGTGGGCAGCGGAGGAGTACCGCGTCGACGTCGACATCGATGGGGTACGCATCACCGCCGGCACCGCGACCGGCCTCTTCCACGGTGTGCAGACGCTGCGGCAACTGCTGCCGGCGGCCGTCGAGAGCCGGACCACGGTGGCCGAGCGGTGGGTGGTGCCCGGCGGCACGATCGTCGACCGCCCCCACTTCCCCTACCGGGGCGCGATGCTCGACGTGGCGCGGCACTTCTTCACCGTCGACGACGTGTGTCGGGTGATCGACCACCTGGCCCGGTACAAGCTCAACCACCTGCACCTGCACCTCACCGACGACCAGGGCTGGCGGATCGCCGTCGACTCCTGGCCCCGGCTGGCCACCGTCGGCGGGCGCACCGAGGTGGGCGGCGGCCCCGGTGGCTGGTACACCGCCGCCGACTACCGACGCATCGTCGGGTACGCCGCCCGGCGGCACGTCACCGTCGTCCCCGAGGTGGACCTGCCCGGCCACACCAACGCGGCGCTGGTCGCCTACCCGGAGCTGGCGCCGGACAAGGTCGCGCCACCGCCGTACACCGGCACCGAGGTCGGCTTCAGCTACGTCGACCCCACCGACGAGCGGACGTACGACTTCGTCGCCGACGTGCTCGGCGAGGTGGCCGCGCTGACCCCCGGGCCGTGGCTGCACATCGGCGGTGACGAGGCGTACAAGGTGAAGGGGGCGGCGTACACCGGTTTCGTGGAGCGGGTGCAGCAGATCGTCGCCGGGCTCGGCCGGACCGTGGTCGGCTGGCACCAGATCGCCCCCGCCGACCACGTCGACGGCCGGGTCCTGCAGTGGTGGGGCACCGACGGCGACGACCCGACCGTCGCCGAGGCGGTACGCCGGGGCGCCCGGCTGATCCTCTCCCCCGGCAACCACGCCTACCTGGACATGAAGTACGCCCCGGACACACCGCTCGGCCACGACTGGGCGGGCCTGATCGACGTGCACCGGGCGTACCACTGGGACCCGGCGACCCACCTGACCGGCGTCCCGGCGGAGGCGGTGCTCGGCGTGGAGGCCCCGCTCTGGACCGAGTCGGTGACGTCGTTGGCCGAGATCGAGTTCCTGCTCCTACCCCGACTGCCCGCCCTCGCCGAGGTGGCCTGGTCCGCGCCGTCGACCCGGAGCTGGGCGGGCTTCCGGGAGCGGCTGGCCGGCCACGGCCCGCGCTGGCAGGCCGCCGGCATCACGTTCCACCCGTCTCCGGAGATCCCCTGGCCCCACCCCTCCGACAACGTCCGAATCGCCGGCAGACCCACCACCAGCCCGCCAGCCTCGACCACTTTCCGTCACATCCGGCCACGGGCAGACGAAAATCACGTAGAGTAACCGATTTTTCGGTCCCATTCCGGGTCCAGCCGGCCCCATCATCCCCAGAACCTGCCTGAACTGCCCATTCTCCCCAACTCCCGGCGACCCCCACCAACCCCCATCCGCATCCTTTGCTCTGCCGCCACATACGCACCAGACACAAAGCGTGACCGTCGCGCCGAGGGCAGCAGAGCAAAGGATGCGGGCGGGTCTGGGGTGGGGGGTGCGAAACATGACGCTGAGTGACCGAATTGAGAGGTCGGCGACGGGGTCGTCGGATTCGGGGCACCGCTGGCGGACCAGCCCACCGGCCCGGTGACGGAGGCCACCCGTAGGTCGGAATCGTGGGCCGGCCGGGGTCGTTACAACTGGCATCCGCGATCGCACCCCCCGGCCGGCCCCGCTCGGCCGGAGGCACGGGAGCGCCGCGGAACGGACGCCCCCGGAGCACGCCGCCCCGGAACGCGAGCCACCCCTCTTCACCTGCCCCACGGCGCGACCGCGCCCATCCCGCACCCCCTGCGGACGTACGCGGGCGTGGACCCCCGAGATGCAGAGGAGCACGACATCATGCGTACCGACATCCTGCGTAAGACCGTGCTGACCGCTGCCGGCCTGACCGTCACCGCCGGTGGTATCGCCGGCCCCGCGCTGGCCGCCCAGGCCGCCGAGACGACCCGACCCGCCGCCGTCGTGCAGACCGACCGCAAGCCGGCCGGCGAGCGCGAGTTGAAGGTCGACTACGCCGCGCAGCCCAACTTCTACTACTGCGGCCCCGCCGCCACCCGGAACGCCCTGAGTGTCCAGGGCAAGAACATCGACGTCGACGCCATGGCCAAGGAGATGGGCACCACCGAGGACGGCACCGACAGCATCAACGACATCACCCCGGTGCTGAACAAGGAGATCGGCCGCAACGCGTACCGCAGCACCGAGATCCCGGTCGACAAGGTCGACGGCAAGCGCATCGCGCAGCTGCGGGCCGACATCGTCCGGGCGGTGGACGACGGCCGGGCCGTGGTCGCCAACATCGCCGGCACCGCCACCGACACCGACGGCAACACCCACGCCTTCGAGGGTGGGCACTACATCAGCGTCGTCGGCTACCGCGACGGTGGGCGGGTCGTGACGATCGCCGACTCCGCCAACCCGGACACCGCCTCCTACCGGATCGACGTCGACGAGCTGGCCCACTGGATCGCCAGCCGCGGCTACGCCTCCTGACCCGCCCCACACCGGTCATACGAAGGGCCGGCCCCCTCGGGGGTCGGTCCTTCACCGTCGGCACCGCCGACCGGCGGACCACCCCGGACAACCCGAACAGCACACCACCCCGGCCGGCGGAACACCCCGGACACCCCCAGGCAGCGGACACCCCAGGCAGCGGACGACCCCGGGCGGCGGACGACCCGTCGACGACGGGCGGCGGACGGCGACCAGGTCGGTCGGTCTCAGCCGCCCGAGTCGTCCAACTCGGCGCCCTCGGGGACGGTGTCGTCGTCCCGGCTAGCCAGCCAGCCCTCGGGCAGGAAGACCTTGCCGGGAGAGTTCGTCCGGCCGCGCGGCTGACCGAGGGCGGCCACCGGGAACGGTTCGGCCGCGTCCAGCTTGCCGAGCAGGTCGTCCAGCTGGGCCAGGCTCTCGATCATGGCGAGTTCCCGGCGCAGCTCGCTGCCCACCGGGAAACCCTTCAGGTACCAGGCGACGTGCTTGCGGAAGTCGGTGCAGCCGTCCCGCTCGCCCCGCGCCGGGGTACGCGAGCCGGCGGTGAACTGTTCCACCAGCAGTTCGGCGTGCCGCCGCATGGTCACCGCCACCTCGCCGAGGGTCGGCAGCCGACGCTCCGGTCGGCCCTCGAATGCGGCCTCCAGGTCGGCGAAGAGCCACGGCCGCCCCAGGCAACCCCGGCCGACCACCACCCCGTCCACCCCGGTGTGGGCCACCATCCGCAACGCGTCGTCGGCCTCCCAGATGTCACCGTTGCCGAGCACCGGCACGTCGAGCGCCTGCTTGAGGGTGGCGATGGCGTCCCAGTCGGCGGTGCCGGAATACCGCTGCGCGGCCGTACGCCCGTGCAGGGCGACCGCCGCCACCCCGGCGTCCTGGGCGGCCAGCCCCGCCTCGACGTACGTCAGGTGATCGTCGTCGATGCCCTTGCGCATCTTGACGGTGACCGGCACCCCGGCGGGTGACGCGGCGTCCACCGCCGCCCTGACCAGCCGGGCGAAGAGCCGCCGCCGCCAGGGCAGAGCCGAGCCACCGCCCCGGCGGGTCACCTTGGGCACCGGGCAGCCGAAGTTCAGGTCGATGTGGTCGGCGAGGTCACGCTCCACCACGATCCGCACCGCAGCCGCGGTCACCTCCGGGTCGGTGCCGTAGAGCTGGAGGCTACGCGGCTGCTCCTCGGCACCGAAGGCGATCATGCGCAGGGTCTTCGGGTTCCGCTGCACCAGCGCGATCGTGGTGATCATCTCGCAGACGTAGATGCCACCGCCCTGCTCCCGGCAGAGCTGCCGGAAACCGACGTTGGTGATGCCGGCCATCGGCGCGAGCACCACCGGCGGCCACACCCGGTGGGGGCCGATGGTGAGCGGGCGCAGGACCGCAGCGGGACTGGTCACGTACCCCAGAATCCCATGCCGTCGGCGGCCCGCCCACCGCCGGTCCCCGGCCGCCGCCACGGCAGTGGGCAAACCCGCACCACGACGGCGACCGGTGTACGGCTTCAGTACGTGCCGGGTTCGGCGAGGATCAACCCGCAGACGTCCACGATGACCGAGGTAGCCGCGTTGACGTAGACGCCGAACGACAGCGGGGTGCCGTCGTGGCTGCCCAACTGCACCTCCACCAGGTTCGACAGCACCTGGTTGGGCCCCCACCAGTTCAACGAGGACGTGCCCGGCCGGGCCGTCGACGAGCTGTACGCGGTGAGGAAGCCGCCGGAGACGGTCCCGGCCACGGTGACGTTGACATACGCGGCGGTGGCCTTGCCGGCCAGCGCCGGCGGCACGTTCTTCACCGTCACGTGGATGATCTTGCCGGCGCCGAGCTTGCCGGCGAGCACGTTCCCCGCGCCGGCCACCACGTTGCCGCCGTAGGTGCCCATCGCACGGGTGTCCAGGATGCGCGTCGGCGCGACCGCCAGCGTCCGGTTCGCCCAGCGGGAGGTGTTGACGTACCGCTTCGTCGCGTCCCTGCCCCCGATGACCAGGTCACCCGACTCGTTGATCGCCAGCGAACCGGTAGGCAGCTCCGCCGGGATCGCCGCGTCCGCAGTGGGCGCGAGGATCAGCGGCGGACGCCCGTCGGCGTGGGTGAGGGTCAGCGTCGGGGCGGCCGACGAGCCCCCGGTCAGCAGCGTCCCGGTCGTACCGGCGTCGTTGGTCAACCCGGCGCGGACCGGGTCGCCGGCAGCCGCCTCGGCCGGCGTGGCGACGACGGCCGCGACCGGGACACCCGCACCGACGGCGAGGCCGCCCTTCACCAGCCGCCGACGGGTGGTCGAGGGGCTCTGGTCGCTGGTCATGCTGCTGTCCTCCTCGTGGTCACGCACCGGTCCGCACCTCGCGGTCACCGCGCTCGGCGGCTTCCCTGATCACCCGGGCCCGGACTCCGCCGGCACCGACGCGACCGCCCTGGGCGGCCTTCGCGTTGATCACCGCCGACTCCGGGTGGAACACCAGCAGGCCGGTGACGTCGAGGATCACCGCCGCCGCGCCAGCGGCCACCCAGACGGCCACCACGTCGGGGTAGTAGTCCCCACCGGCGGTCTCGTAGCCGCCGAGCTGGGAGATGACGCCGTTGGAGAGCAGCTGGCCGGCGTCCCACCAGTTGATCGTGGAGGCGGGGGGCAGCTCACCCCGACCCCACACGGTGGCGAACCCGCCCCGCGCGGTGTTGGCCACGGTGACGTTGCCCATCAGGCCGTCGCCGTAGTCGACGATGTCGCGCAGGTGCACGACCAGCAGGGTGTCGGCAAGTACCCGGCCCTGCGGATCGACCCGGCCGGCCCCCTCCAGGAGCCGGGCGCGACCGGTCGCGCTGCGGCTGTCGAGCACCCGGGTCGGCGGGATCGGCACCAGCATGGTGGCGTTCGCCGTGGTCAGCGTCTCGTGCTGCACCACCGCGCTGTCGACCACCCGCTGCACGCCCAGGCCGTCGGCGGTGGAGACCAGCCCGCCGCCCCACCCGAAGCTGGACGGCCGGCGGGTCAGCCGGAGGGTCGCACCGGTGCTGTTCTCCAGGGCGAGCGTTGCGGCCCCGCCGTCGGCGGCGCTGGTCACGACGGTGTGCAGGCCGCCGGTGGTGGTCCCGCCGAGGACGACCGGGTCTCCGGTCGCAGCGGCGGCGGGCGCGGCGGCGGGCGCGGCGGCGGGCGCGGCGTTGGCTGTGGTGGCGGCGGCGGGCGCGGCGTTGGCTGTGGTGGCGGCGACCGCCGCGCCGCCGGTGACGGCGGCCCGCCGCAGCAGGGCCCGCCGGGAGGCGGCCGGGTCAGGTTCGGACGACGTCATTCTTCGTTCCCCCGTCGGCTGGTCGGATGGCGGCGTTCGGGGCGCGGTGCGCGCCTCCGGCCGCCTAGGCACGGTTGACGAGCAC
This sequence comes from Micromonospora sp. NPDC048894, assembly GCF_040649765.1. Taxonomy (NCBI): domain Bacteria; kingdom Bacillati; phylum Actinomycetota; class Actinomycetes; order Micromonosporales; family Micromonosporaceae; genus Micromonospora; species Micromonospora sp. NPDC048894. The sequence continues at coordinate 399,805 of NZ_JBEZFY010000006.1, forward strand.
CTGGCTCGGGTGACCGACCAGCAGGCTGGTCAGGTCGAGGATCACGTGGGTCGGCGAACTGGTGGCCTGGAGCGTCAACACGCTGCGGTACGCCCCAACGGCACCGAGCTCGGTGAAGAGGAAGTTCGACAGGACCTGGCCGCTGGTCCACCAGTTCACCGTGGACGTGACCGGCCTGGGGCCGCTGCCCCACACGGTCAGCACGCCGCCACCTGTCATCCCGGTCACGGTCACGTTGCCCTTGAGGGCATAACCGTCCCGGACGTAGCCGTCCAGACTGAGCACGACCGGCTTGCCGGGGACCAGCCGGCCGGTGGCGTCCAGGTCGCCCGCGCCGGAGACGATGGCCCGGCGCAGGTTCGGATCCCGGGTGTCGAGCACCCGGGTCGGCGCGACCGCCACCGAGGTGGTCGCCCACTCCGAGGTCCAGGCCCAGCCGGCGGTTGCCTGGTCGGCGTCGTCCCCCCCGGCCTTGACGAACAGGTCGCCCTGGTCGTCGACGGCCAGCGTGCCGAGCGCGGCGTCCAGCACCTGCGGATAGATGCTCTCGCCGGGCACCAGCCGCAGCGGCGCACCCCCGGTGTTCCTCAGTAGCAGCGTGCCGTAGCCGCTGGTGGCGTTCACCGTGGTGGTGGCCGGGCCGGCGTCGTTGGTCGTACCCATGGTGAGGTTGCCGCCCGGGGCGGCCTGCGCGGTGCCGGGCAGGCCGACCGTGGCGGCGACACCCGCGCCGGCCGTGCCGGCGACGACCGTGGCGGCCCGGCGCAGCAGACGACGACGATCCGGGTCGTGGTCGTGGTCAGGCTGCGACGCACGCGTCATTTCACACCCCCGTGTAGAGATTCAGCACCGCTGATGCTGACACGGCCCACCGACCCATTCAAGGACTGAACGGACACAGCTACCGACCGATGCCCGGCCCGGGACCCGGCCCCGCCCGGCAACGCGACCCACCCGGCCTCGGCCCGGCAACGCGACCCACCCGGCCTCGGCCCGGCAACGTGCCGGCCCCGCCCCGGACAGCGGGGCGGGGCCGGCACGACGGCGGTCGGGGTCAGCAGCCGGGCAGCCGCTCGATCAGGTAGCGCTCGACCTGGTCCAGGGCGACCCGCTCCTGGGCCATGGTGTCCCGGTTCCGCACGGTCACCGCTTCGTCATCGAGGGTGTCGAAGTCGACGGTGACGCAGAACGGGGTGCCGATCTCGTCCTGCCGGCGGTAGCGGCGGCCGATCGCCTGCGAGTCGTCGAACTCGACCACCCAGCGCTTGCGGAGCTGGGCGGCGAGCCCCTTGGCCTTGGGCGAGAGCGCCTCGTTGCGCGACAGCGGCAGCACCGCCACCTTGACCGGGGCCAGCCGGGGGTCGAAGCGCATCACGGTGCGCTTGTCGACGCCGCCCTTGGTGTTCGGGGCCTCGTCCTCGTCGTACGCCTCCAGCAGGAACGCCAGCACCGCGCGGGTGAGGCCAGCGGCCGGCTCGATGACGTACGGCACCCAGCGCTCGTTGCGGGTCTGGTCGAAGTACGACAGGTCCACGCCGGAGTGCTTGCTGTGCGTGGCCAGGTCGAAGTCGGTGCGGTTGGCCACCCCCTCCAGCTCGGCGAACTCGGTGCCGCCGAAGCGGAACCGGTACTCGATGTCGACGGTGCGCTTCGAGTAGTGGGAGAGCTTCTCCTTGGGGTGCTCGTAGAAGCGCAGGTTCTCCTCGGACAGGCCCAGGTCGAGGTACCAGTTCCAGCGCTCCTGCAACCAGTACTCGTGCCACTGCTCGTCGGAGCCGGGCTCGACGAAGAACTCCATCTCCATCTGCTCGAACTCGCGGGTGCGGAAGATGAAGTTGCCCGGGGTGATCTCGTTGCGGAACGACTTGCCGGTCTGCGCGATGCCGAACGGCGGCTTCTTGCGGGCGGCGGTCGCCACGTTGTTGTAGTTGACGAAGATGCCCTGGGCGGTCTCCGGGCGCAGGTAGTGCAGGCCCTCGTCGCTCTCCACCGGCCCGAGGTAGGTCTTCATCAGGCCGTTGAACATCTTTGGCTCGGTGAAGGTGCCCTTGTTGCCGCAGTTGGGGCAGTTCAGCTCCTGCAACGAGGTCAGCGGCTTGCCGTGCTTCTCGGCGTACGCCTCCTCCAGGTGGTCGGCGCGGAACCGCTTGTGGCACGACTGGCACTCGGTGAGCGGGTCGACGAACTCGGCGAGGTGGCCGCTGGCCTCCCAGACCTTGCGGGCGAGGATGACCGCCGAGTCGAGGCCGACGACGTCGTCGCGCTGCTGGACCATCGCCTTCCACCACTGCCGGCGGACGTTCTCCTTCAGCTCCACACCGAGCGGACCGTAGTCCCACGCCGAGCGGGTGCCTCCGTAGATCTCACTGGAGGGGAAGACGAAGCCTCGGCGCTTGGCGAGGCTGACGACGGCGTCGATACGGTCGGCTGGCATGTTTCCTCCTACGCCGGCTGGCGGTCGGCGTGGCCATGAGGTGGGTGGGACCGGACGGTCCGGGACAACGGTACGACCAGCAGCGCCCCGGGCCCAGCAGAATACCGCTGCCGGCTCAGCTGACCCCGCACACCTCCATGCCACCGGTCTGCTGGTCGGCGGCGAGGGTGACCTGCTGGGTGCCCCGCCCGCCACCGTTGAAGGTGACGTCGACCGGCACGGTCAGGGTCTGCGGGTCGACGTCACCGACCCGGTAGCTGGCGACGGCCGGTTCCTCGGCGATCCGGCGGGTGAACTCGCCCCGGGACTCCCGCCGTCGCGCGTCGTCGCAGAGCTTCTCGTACGCCTTGCCGTACTGCTTGTCGACCAGGGCGCGGTAGTAGTCGTCGGTGACCGCCTGACCCTGCTCCTCGATGGCCTGCACGTTGCTGACCACCAGCCCGACGGCTGCCGCGCCGCCGCCTCCGCAGCAGATCAACAGGGCGAGCGCCCCGACGCCGAGGCCCAGCCAGAGCCGCTTGCGGCTGCCCTCGGTGGGTGGGGCGGCGAACGGCGGGGCCACCCCGGGACCCTGGGGTGGGGCGGGCACCCCCGGGTCACCCGGGGCGGTGGGCACCCCCGGGGCACCCGGCGGGGCGGGCACGCCCGGGTCACCCGGGGCGGCCGACGGCGGGGTGCCGTCCGGGCCGGGTGTCGCGGGGTACGGCGGTGGGGCTGCCGGGCCGGGAGCGGTCATAGGAGCAGGGTAGTGCCCCCGGGCTCAACGCTGCGGACGCGCGGCCCGATCAGGCTCGACGCTGCGGCACGCGGCCCGACCGGGCTCAGCGGTGCGGACTCGCGGCCCGGTCGCTGTCGACCACCACCACCTCGCCGTCGGGGGCGGCGCCGGCCAGCGTCTCGTACGCCGAGGGTTCGTCGACCGACTCGGCGAGCAACGGCACGGCGGTGATCTTGACGTCGAACCCGCCCAGCGCCCGCCGGTACGTCCCGACCGACTCCCACTCGGTGAGCAGGCACCAGTGCCGGGGGTCGTCGAGGGCGCGCAGGAGTTCACCGCGCAGGTAGCCGGGGCGGGCGGCGAGCGCGGCCAGCGCGGCGTGCGCCCGGGCGGTGAAGTCGTCCGACGCCTCGACGGCGACCACGAACCGGTTGGTGACCAGCACCGGGTTCCTCCTCGTAGAGTCTGTGGGATGCAGCCTACGCAGCGCCCTCTGCTGGCCCGGTTGGCCCGGGCGAACCCGACGTCGGTGTTCCTCGCCACCCTGGCGCTGGTGCTGGTGGCGCTCTTCGCGCCCGGCCCGGTCGGTGGGCTGCTGCTGTTGGCGCTGGCCGCCGGGCTGGCCTATCTGCTGGCCACCACCTGGCCGGTGCAGGCGCCACAGACCCGGCTGTTGCGGTTGGTGATGTTGACGCTGCTGGCCACGGTGGCCCTGGTCAAGCTCTTCTGACATGCACTCATGCGTTTTTGACAATCATTCTCGTTTTCACGGACAGTTGCCGACATGACCGCCCGCACCCTGCCCCGCGCCCTGACCGCCGTCGCCACCGCCCTGCTCGTCCTGACCGGTGGCACCGCCTGCTCGACCGACGGGGCCGGGGCCGACCCGGACCGGGTGGACGTGGTCGCCGCCTTCTATCCCCTCCAGTTCGTCGCCGAGCGGGTCGGCGGGGACGCGGTCACCGTCACCAACCTCGCCAAGCCGGGTGCGGAGCCGCACGACCTGGAACTCAACCCCCGGCAGGTCGGCCAGGTCAGCCAGGCCGAACTGGTCTTCTATCTCAAGGGTTTCCAGCCGGCGGTGGACGAGGCCGTCGCGCAGAACGCCGCCGACCGGGCCTTCGACGTGACAACCGTCGTACCGCTGCGGGACGCGACAGCCGACGGGCACGACCACGAGGGTGAGGACGGTCACGCCGAGGAGAGCGGCGGCAAGGACCCGCACCTCTGGCTGGACCCGACCCGGCTGGCCACCGTCGCCGACCAGCTGGCCGAGCGGCTCGGCGCCGTCGACCCGGACCGGGCAGCCGACTACACGACCAGGGCCCGGACGCTGCGCGGCGAGCTGGAGAAGCTCGACACCGAGTACGCCGCCGGCCTGAAGACCTGCCAACGCCGGGAGATCGTGGTCAGCCACGCCGCCTTCGGCTACCTCGCCGAGCGCTACCAGCTGGAGCAGATCGGCCTCACCGGGCTCACCCCCGACACCGAGCCCGCCCCGCAGCGGCTGGCCGAGGTCGCCCGCGAGGCCCGCGAGCACCGCGCCACCACGATCTTCTTCGAGACGCTGGTCAGCCCGAAGGTCGCCGAGACCATCGCCGCCGAGGTCGGCGCGAAGACCGCGGTGCTCGACCCGATCGAAGGGCTCTCCGTCGACGGGGGTGGGGACTACCTTTCGGTGATGCGCACCAACCTGACCACGCTCCGTACCGCCCTGGGGTGCTCGTGACCACACCCGTGATCCAGGTCGGGCACGCCTCGGTCGGCTACGACGGCCGCCCGGTGCTGCGGGACGTCTCGTTGACCGTCACCGCCGGCGAGGTGGTGGCGGTGCTCGGCGCCAACGGCTCCGGCAAGTCCACCCTGATCCGGGCCGTGCTCGGGCTGGTCCCACTCGGCACCGGCTCGGTCGAGCTGTTCGGCGTACCGCAGCGCCGGTTCCGGCAGTGGCACCGGATCGGCTACGTCCCGCAGCGGCTCGGGGCCGGCAGCGGTGTGCCGGCCACCGTCCGCGAGGTGGTGGCCTCCGGGCGGCTGGCCCGCCGGGGTGTGCTGCGCCCACCGGGCCGGGCCGACCGGGCCGCGGTGGACGCGGCGCTGCGCGCGGTGGGCCTCGCCGACCGGGCCCGGGACCCGGTGGCCACCCTCTCCGGCGGCCAGCAGCAGCGCACCCTGATCGCCCGCGCCCTGGCCGGTGAGCCGGAGCTGCTGGTGCTCGACGAGCCGACCGCCGGGGTCGACGCGGCCAGCCAGGAGGCGTTCGCCGGGGCGTTGCACGACTTCGTCGGCACCGGCGGCACCGTGCTGCTGGTCGCCCACGAGCTGGGGCCGCTGCGTCCGCTGATCAGCCGGGCCGTGGTGGTGCACCAGGGCGGCGTCTGCCATGACGGCGCGGTGCCGGAACCGGCCGGGCACCACGCCGAGCCCGACCACGACCACGTGCACCCGCACGGTCCCGAGGAGCCCGCCGGGCTGTGGAGCAGCTGAACGATGGACCTCTTCCAGTACGACTTCATGCAGCGGGCGCTGGTCGGCGCCCTGGTGATCGGGCTGACCGCCCCGGCCCTCGGGATCTACCTGGTGCAGCGGCGGCTGGCCCTGATCGGTGACGGCATCGGCCACGTCGCGCTCACCGGCGTCGGGGCGGGCCTGCTGCTCAACCGGTCGCCGGTGCTGGTGGCGGTGGTCGCGGCGATCCTCGGCGCGGTCACCATCGAGCTGGTCCGGGCCCGGGGCCGCACCTCCGGTGACCTGGCGCTGGCGCTGCTGTTCTACGGCGGCATCGCCGGTGGCGTGATGCTGGTCGGCCTCTCCGACGCCAGCAGCGCCAACCTCAACGCCTACCTGTTCGGCTCGCTCACCACCACCTCCCCCGCCGACCTGACCACCATCGCGGTGCTCGGCGCGAGCATCGCGGTGCTCATGCTGGCGCTGCGCCCGGCGCTGTTCGCGGTCTGCCACGACGAGGAGTACGCCCGGGTGGCCGGGCTGCCCGTGCGGGCACTGAACCTGCTGCTGGCGGTCGCCACCGCGGTCACCGTCACCATCGCCATGCGGGCCGTCGGGGTGTTGCTGATCAGCGCGCTGATGGTGGTGCCGGTGGCCACCGCGCAGCAGGTCACCCGGGGCTTCCGCAGCACCATGACGGCGGCCATGGCGCTCGGCCTGTTCGCCGCCGGGGCGGGGATCTGGGTGGCGGCCACCGCCGACACCGCCCCCGGCGCGTCGGTGGTGCTGCTGGCAATCGCGTCGTTCCTGGTGGTGGCGTTGGCCGCCGCCGGCTGGCGGGTGCTGCGCCGCCGGGCCACCCCGGCCGCCGTCACCGCCCCGGAACCGCACGAGGTGGTGCTGCGGTGACGCCGACCGACGAACCGTCACTGGTATTGGTTACCGTTACGGGGTGACCGGCACCCAGGGCTACGACGCGTTCGAGGGCGCGGGCGAGCTGCTGCGGGCGCTGTCCGCCCCGATCCGGCTGGCCATCGTCAGCGAGCTGGCCCAGGGTGAGCGGTGTGTGCACGAGCTGGTCGAGCAGCTCGGCGCCCCGCAGCCGCTGGTCTCCCAGCACCTGCGGGTGCTCCGCGGCGCGGGGGTGGTGCGGGGTTCCCGGCGCGGCCGGGAGATCGCGTACGCCCTGGTCGACGAGCATGTCGCGCACATCGTGGCCGACGCGGTCAGCCATGCCGGGGAGGGGCCGTCGTCCCCCGGTGAGCCGGCGACCGGGCGCGCGGGGGGTGCCGGGCGGCCCGCGTCGTGGCACGCTGTCGGCCGTGAAGATCTACGCTGACCGTTTTCCGGTCGCCCTCCGCCAGTTCCTCACCGATCTCCTCGTCGTCGTCTGGGTCTACGCGGCGATCCGCTTCGCGATGTGGCTGTACGACCTGGTGGAGAAGCTCGCCGTACCGGGGCGGAAGCTGGAGGGGGCCGGCGGCGGCCTCGCCGACAACCTGGCCGAGGCCGGCGGCAAGGTGGGCCGGGTGCCGCTGGTCGGCGACGAGCTGACCGGCCCGTTCACCAAGGCCGCCGACGCCGCCCGGGCGGTGGCCGAGGCCGGCCGCGACCAGCAGGACCTGGTCGGTCAGCTGGCGTGGGCGTTGAGCATCGCGGTGCTGGTCTTCCCGCTCGGGCTGGTGCTGTTCGGCTGGCTGCCGCTGCGGCTGCGCTGGATGCGTCGGGCCGCGTCGGCGAAGGCCCTCGCCGCCGGGCCGGCCGGCCGGGACCTACTGGCCCTGCGCGCGCTGACCAGTCAGCCGCTGCGCCGGCTGACCCGGATCGACCCGGACGTGGCGCAGGCGTGGCGGCGGGGCGACGACGCCACCGTCGACGCGCTCGCCGCCCTGGAGCTGCGCCGACTCGGTCTGCGCGGCGGTCGCTAGGCACCGTCACCTGTTGTGTCCCCCCGGCCCGCAGGCTTAGATGATGGTGAATGTCTTAAGTCTGCAAGCCGTCGTCGTGCGTCGGCACGGACGGCCCGGAGAGGGAGCGTCCCCCATGCCCGTGTCCCGCAGTCGGTCGATCCTCGCGGCGGGAGCCGCCGGGGTGGTGGCGGTGCTGGCCGCCACACTCATCGGCCTGCCCCCGGCCAGCGCCGCCACCGGTGACGGCTCCCCCACCGACGCGAACATCGCCTTCGTCGGCCGCTGGGACCGCAGCAACAGCAGCGCGTACGTGCCGAACTGGGCGGGCGCCTACCTCAGGACCGGGTTCACCGGCACCACGGTCAAGCTGCGGCAGCGCCGCACCATCGACCTCTACTACAGCATCGACGGGGCCGACTTCCGCTACCTGACCAACGTCAGCGGCACGGTCAACCTCACCCCGACCCCGCTGCGCGCCGGCAACCACACGCTGGTGGTGTCGTACCGGGTGGTCGCCGGCTCGTACACCGGGGACGCGGTGTTCCAGGGGTTGACCCTCGACTCGGGGGCGCGGACCCTGCCGGCGGCGGTGCGGCCCCAGCTGATCGAGTTCGTCGGCGACTCCATCACCCTCGGCACCACCTCGTCGCGCACGGCGCTGACCGCGTACGGGTGGCTGACCGGGGAGCAGCTCGGCACCGAGCACACCCAACTCGGCTACGGCGGGGGCTGCCTGGTCGCCACCGCCGACGGCTGCGTCAGCGTCGCCAGCCAGTTCCTCCGCACCGGATACTCGGCCACCAGCCCCGCCTGGGACTTCAGCCGCTACCGGGCGGACGCCGTGGTGATCAACCTGGGCACCAACGACCGCAGCCACGGGGTGAGCGGCGCGGACTTCCAGAACCAGTACGCCACGTTCATCCGTACCGTGCGGGGGAAGTACCCGCGCGCGGCGATCTTCGCGCTGCGCACCTTCAGCGGCCGGTACGCCGCGGAGACCGCCGCCGCCGTCAGCACGGTCACCGGGGGCGGCGACCGCAACGTGTTCTACGTGGACACCACCGGCTGGCTGCCGGCCGACGGGCTGAGCGACTCGGTGCACCCCAACGACGCCGGGCACCGGGCGATCACGGCCCGGCTCGCCCCGATCGTCGCGGCGAAGCTGACCACCACCCCGACGCCGACCCCCACCACCGCACCGCCCACCACGCCCCCGCCCACCACCGCACCGCCCACCACGCCGCCGGTGACCACGCCGCCGGCCGGCGCGACCGGGTGCGCCGTCGGGTACTCGGTCACCGGGCAATGGCAGGGCGGATTCCAGGGCGAGGTGACGATCCGCAACACCGGCACGGCCCCGGTCGACGGCTGGACGCTGCAGTGGAGCTTCGCCGACGGCCAGCGGATCAGCCAGGCGTGGAACGCGAGCTACACGCAGAGCGGCGGCACCGTCCGTGCGACCAACGCCGACTGGAACGGTGCGATCGCGGCCGGCGCGACGACGAGCTTCGGTTTCCTCGCCGACGCCACCGGCGCGAACAGCCGACCCACCGGGTTCGCCCTCAACGGCACCGCCTGCGCGCTGTCCTGACCGTGGTCGGGCGGCCCCGGTCCGGGGCCGCCCGACCGCACGCCAGCTATTCAGCTCACCACTGCTGAACCGACTCCACCAGGCTCACAGTCAGCGCAGGTAGGCCGCGAGGCCCAACTGCTGGTTACGCAGGGCGGTGGCCACCACACCGGCGATCTGCCGGGCCCCGGCCGTCTCGAAGTGGGTGTGGTCGGCGCAGAAGAACGCCCCCACCGCGCCCGAGTTGTAGTCCCCGTTGTTCGGGCACAGCTTGAGCGTGTTGTAGAGCGTGTAGCTCAGCTTGTGCAGGTCGATGACGGGGACGTTGTTGGCCCGCCCCGCGTCGAACGTCTCGGTGAGGAAGCCCCGGTTGCCCACGGCGGTGCTGCCCGAGCAGGTGATCGCGGCGGCCGGGGTGAGGAAGACCGGGTACGCGCCGCGCTGCTGGGCCGCGCGGGCCATCACGCCGAGCAGTTCCTTGTAGCGGGCCGAGCCGACGTGCCGGTTGCAGGTGGCGCTGCCGTCGTTGATGCCGAACTGGATGAACAGGTAGTCGCCGGCCTTCATCCCGCCGTTGGCGTTGAGCATGGCCTGCCAGCGGGTCGAGTAGGTCTGCGGGTTGATCACGCACTCGCCGGCCGAGTTCATCGTGGTGGTGACGTTGGGGTCGTACAGCCAGGTCTGGATGCTGCGTCCGCCGACCGCGCTGTTGACCACGGTGGCGTTGCCGTTGAGGTACTGGCCGAACTGGTTGCCCCAGCCCACCGGGCAGGCCCCGCTGGACGACGGGTTGGCGACCGTGGAGTCCCCGGCCAGCCACACGGTGACCCGCGGCTGCGTCGAGGGCGTCGGGGTGGGGGTGGGCGTCGGGGTGGGGGTGGGCGTCGGGGTGGGGGTGGGCGTCCGGGTGGGGGGCGGCGTGGGCGTGAGGGTGGGCGTGGGCGTCGCGGTCGGCGGGGTGGACGGCGGTGGGCAGGGCGTCGCGGTCGGCGTCGCGCCGGTGCACGACACCCCGTTGAGCGCGAACCCGGTGGGGACCGGGTTCGCGGTGGTCCACGCACCGTTGAAGCCGAAGCTGACGCCGGCACCGGTGCCGATGGCGGCGTTGTAGCCGACGTCCTTCGCGCTGACCGCCGTCCCACTCTGGGTGACGGTGGCGTTCCACGCCTGGGTGACCTGTTGCCCGCTGGCGAAGGCCCAGGTGAGCGTCCAGCCGGAGACCGGGTCACCGAGGTTGGTGATGGTCACGTCCGCGCCGAAGCCACCCTGCCACTCGCTGGTGACCTTGTAGTCGACCCGGCAGCCGGTCGCCGCCGCGGTGGCGTTCCCGGCCGCGACCGCCACCCCGCCCGCGAGGACCGCCAGCGTGATCGCGCCCAGTCCGGCGACACGTCGTCGCGCTGCTCTCATGATCTGCTCCTAGTCGCCGGTGCCGGGCCGGCGTCGCCCGCCCCCATCTGGACGGCCGCCCGAGCCCCGCGACGATGGCCGGACCCCGGGACGAGAGGAGGCGAAAATCGATGTTACTCGATATTAATCTGCTCTCCCACCTCCGCCCGGTCGAACCGGCACGCCAGATGACGCCGCACCGGGCCGCAGGCGGTCGCGCTCGGTCGCCAGGCACCGCAACCCCCTCGTCTAGGGTGGTGCGGTGCTCTACTTCCTGATCGTCATCGCCGTGCTGCTGCTGGCGTACGCCGCCGTACTGGTCAGCTTCGTCCGGCGCGGACGCAAGATCCCGCCGCAGGCGTACCTGGTGCTGGCGCTGCTCAACGGGCTCATCCTGGCCGCCGTGCTGGCCTGGGCCATCGCCCGCTGACGATCCGGCCGACACGCGAAGCGGGGCCCACCCCGACCGCCGTCGGCCCGGGTGGGCCCGGCCCACTGCGTCCCTCACCGCCCGAGGGCGGGATCAGTCACCGTTGGTCACCACCGGGTCGTCATCGTCGTCGTCGATGTCGTCCTCACCCCAGCTGCGCCGGACGAACGGCAGGATGACCCAGAACGTCAGGAACCACAGGCCGGTGACCACGGTGAGCACCACGGCGATGCCGGTGTCGAGCACGAAGTCGGCGATCAGCAGGACCGCACTCACCATGGCGACCAGCATGAAGGCCAGGCCGCCGGTGGCCATCCGGTGGGCGAACCGGACCAGCTCCGGCTTACGACCCTGGCGGAACAGCGCCCGGTGGAAGGCGACCGGCGAGATGATCATCGCGGTGGCCGCGGCGGCCGACAGCAGCGCGAGAATGTAGACGTCCCGCTGGAACTCGCTCGTCCGGGTGAAACCGTTGCTGAACGGCAGGGTCAGCAGGAAGGCGAAGAGGATCTGCACGCCGGTCTGGGCGACCCGCAACTCCTGGAGCAGATCGGCGAAGTTGCGCTGCCAGCGCTGCTTCTCGGATTCCTTCGACACGCGCTACCTCCGGATGAGACGGTACGACCGACGGGAGCACCTCCCGTCGGCAGCAACGCCAGTGCCCGATCCGCAATCGCCCGAAACCGATTCACGATCCCCGATCGGCCCGGTCCACCCTCGGCAGGGCGGCTCAGGCCGCCGGGCACACCCGGGCCAGGATCGCCTCGGCCAGGGGCCCCGGCGCCTCGTCGGGAATCCAGTGCGTCACCCCGGCCAGCACCATGAACCGGTAGTCCCCCGTGACGTGCCGGGCACAGGCCTGCGCGGCGGTACGCCCTACTGCCACGTCCCGGTCGCTCCACACGTAGCTGGTCGGCACCGGCACCGGACCGACCGCCTTCAGGTCCCGCCCCGACATCGCCCGGTACCAGTTCAGCGCCCCGGTCAGCGCGCCCGGCCCGCGCATCGGCTGGGCGTAGCGGGCCACCCGGGCGGAGTCACCGACGCCGGCCAGCAGCCGACGCAGGACCACCGCCCGCCCGGCCAGCAGCACCCGCTCCGCCAGGCCCGCCCGGCGGAACAACGTCATGTACGCCGAACGCGCCCGCTGCCGACGGTCGGTGGACAGCGCGTACCCGAAGGCCGCCGGATGGGGCACCGAGACCGCGGTGAGGGTACGCACCCGCTCCGGGTGCCACGCGGCCAGCGCCCAGGCGACGATCGCCCCCCAGTCGTGCCCCACCACGTGCGCGGTGTCGACGCCCAGCGCGTCCAGCACCGCCACCGCGTCGGCGACCAGTTCCGGCAGCCGGTAGCCGGCCACCTCCGTGGGACGGGCCCCGGGCGAGTAACCCCGCTGGTCGGGGGCGTACGTGCGCAGCCCGGCGGCGTGCAGGGCGGGCACCACCGCGTCCCACTCCCCGCCGTGCTGGGGGAAGCCGTGCAGCAGCAGCACGACCTCGCCGCCCTCGGGCCCACCGGCCCGTACGTCGAACGTCAGTCCCCGCGCCGCCACCCGCATGACCGGCAGCCTACCCAGCGCCCCGGTGTGCGCCCGGGACGTCGAATGCCGGGAACCATGACCTGCTGGGCCGTTGCCGCAGGTCGGTGCTAGCGTCTGCCGAGACAACTTCACATCCGACAGGGGAGCGCACAGCGCTGAGAGTGCGGGCACCGCCCGCAGACCCTCGAACCTGATCTGGGTAATGCCAGCGCAGGGAGTTCGGTCGACCTCCAGCCGCGCCGCCGTCCGGCAGCCGCCGGGCGCGGCGTGCGTCTTCTCCTGGTTCGATCGCTGGACTGGGAGCACCGACATGCCGCACACCACCACCAACAGCAACCGGTGGCGCACGATCGACATCGTGGTCGCCGCCGTGATCGCCGTGGCCTTCGGCGTCATCTTCTGGGCCTGGGGCCTGGTCTGGAAGGCCGCCGACCCGGCATTCGCCGCCGCACCCGCCAGCCAGGCGGTGATGTACGGCGTGTGGCTGGTCCCGGCGGTCCTCGGCGGCCTGGTGATCCGTAAGCCGGGGGCGGCCCTGTTCTGCGAGGCCGTCGCCGCCACCGTCTCCGCACTGCTCGGCGCGGAGTGGGGCGGGATCACCATCGTGCAGGGGCTGATCCAGGGCCTCGGCGCGGAGCTGGCCTTCGCCGCGTTCCGCTACCGGTCGTTCCGGCTGCCGGTGGCGGTGCTGGCCGGGGCGTTGACCGGGCTGAGCGCCGCCCTGTTCGACTTCTTCGTCTGGAACGCCGAGTACGCCCTGACCAGCTACCGCCTGCCGTACGCGGCGTTGACCGTGCTCAGCGCAGCCGTCGTCGCCGGGGTCGGCGGTTGGTACCTGACCCGCGCGCTGGCCGAGACCGGAGTGCTGGACCGGTTCCCCGCCGGCCGTGACCGCACCCTGGTCTGATCCTCTCCTGACGATCATGGAGGTGCCGGCGACGTGGCGAGTGTGAGGCTGGTCGGCTTCGGCTGGCGGCACGCCGGTCGGCGGGCCTGGGCGGTACGCGGGGTGGACCTGCGCATCGACCACGGGGAGCGGGTGCTGCTGCTGGGGCCGTCCGGGGCCGGCAAGAGCACCCTGCTGGCCGCGCTGGCCGGGCTGCTGCCGGCGGACTCCGGCGAGCAGGAGGGCACCGTCGAGATCGACGGCCTCGACCCGGCCAAGGCCCGCGAACGGGTCGGCACCGTCTTCCAGGACCCGCAGTCCCAGCTGGTGATGGCCCGCTGCGGTGACGACGTCGCGTTCGGCCTGGAGAACCGGGGGGTGGCCGGCGACGAGATCTGGCCCCGGGTGGACGAGGCGCTGCGCCGGGTCGGTTTCCCCTACCCCCGGGACCGGCCCACCGCGGCGCTGTCCGGCGGCGAGCAGCAGCGGCTCGCCCTGGCCGGGGTGCTGGCGCTGCGGCCGGGGCTGCTGCTGCTCGACGAGCCGACGGCCAACCTCGACCCGGCCGGGGCGGAGCTGGTGCGCGGCGCGGTGGCCGGCGCGCTGGACCCGGACACCACCCTGGTCCTGGTCGAACACCGGGTCGCCGACGCCCTGCCCCTGGTCGACCGGGTCGTGGTGCTGACCCCCGGTGGCGGGGTCCGGGCCGACGGGCCACCGGCGACGGTCTTCGCCGCGCACGGTGCCGCGCTCGCCGCCGAGGGTGTCTGGGTGCCCGGCCACCCCACCGGGTCCCGGCCGGCCACCGGGCCGCCCGGTGCGGGGTTGCTCACCGTCGACCGGCTCGGCCTGCCACCCCGGCTGGCCCCCACCGACCTGACGGTACGCGCCGGCGAGGCGCTCGCCGTCCTCGGTCCCAACGGGGCCGGCAAGTCCACCCTGGCGCTGCTGCTCGGTGGGCTGCTCCGCCCCGGCGTCGGTCGACTGACCGGCACCGCCGCCCTGGCCGACAGGGACGCCCGTACGCCCCCGCACCGGTGGCGGGCCCCCGCGCTGGCCGGTCGGATCGGTTCGGTCTTCCAGGACCCGGAGCACCAGTTCGTCACCCGCACCGTCCGCGACGAACTGGCCCTCGGGCCGCGTCGGACCGGCCGCCCGGAGGTCGCCGTCCGGGCCACCGTGGACGGGTTGCTGGACCGGTTGCGGCTGACCCGGCTCGCCGGGGCCAACCCGTACACCCTCTCCGGTGGGGAGGCCCGGCGGCTCAGCGTGGCGACCGCCCTGGCCACCGCGCCCCGGCTGCTGATCTGCGACGAACCCACCTTCGGCCAGGACCGCCGCACCTGGGGTGAGCTGGTCGACCTCTTCGCCGACCTGCGTGACGCCGGGCACGGCGTGGTCACCGTCACCCACGACCGGGACTTCGTCGCCGCGCTCGCCGACCGGACGGTCACCCTGCACCCCGCCCGGGAGCAGCCGTGATCGGCCTGGAGCCCGTCGCGGTGCCGGGTGCGCCGCTGGCCCGGCGTAACCCGGTGGCGAAACTGGCAGCCGGGCTGATCTTCTCGTTCGTGCTGGTGGCCAGCCTCGACCCGGTCGCACCGGCGGTCGCCATCGCCGTCGAGCTGGCGCTGCTGCCGCTGTTCGGCATCCGCTACCGGGTGCTGGCCCGACGGGCGTGGCCGTTGCTGGCCGGTGCCGTCGGCATCCTGGTCACCCTGCTGCTGTTCGCCGCCGACCGGTCCGGCCCGGTGCTGTGGACGGCGGGGCCGCTGCTGGTCACCTCCGGGGTGCTGGTCACCGCGCTCGGGCTGGTGCTGCGGATGCTCGCGGTCGCCCTGCCCGGAGTGATCGTCTTCGCCACCACCGACCCGACCGACCTGGCCGACGCGCTGGTGCAGAACGCGAAGGCCCCGGCCCGGTTCGCCATCGGCGCGCTGGCCGCGTTCCGGCTGGTGCCGCTGCTCGGCCAGGAGTGGCAGATGCTCACCATGGCCCGCCGCGCCCGGGGCGTGGACGCCGGCCGCAACCCGCTGGCCCGGCTGCGGCTCTTCGTCGCCACGGCGTTCGCCCTGCTGGTGGGCGCGATCCGGCGCGGCACCCGACTGGCGGTGGCGATGGACGCCCGGGGGTTCGACGCCGGCACCCCGCGCACGGTGGCCCGCCGGCAGGTGTTCCGTCCCGCCGACTGGCTGCTGGTCGCCGGTGCCGCCACCCTGGCCGGCGGCGCGCTCGCGGTCAGCGTCGCCCTCGGCACCTTCCGGCCCCTGATCGGCTGACCCGCGCCCCACCGGGCCGTCGCCCCACCACCCCGTCGGGCACGCCGGCCACCAGGCACACCGGGGCGCACCGGCACACGCCGGCACCACTGTGCTGAAACAGCGGTATCCGGAGGTCCGGATACCGCTGTTTCAGCTATCTGGTGTGGGACGTCTGCGCCCGGGCGGCTCAGCTGCGCCGGAAGGCGTACCGGCGGCCCTGGCCCTGGGCGGCGGTGGAGCCGGCCCGGACCGACCGGCCCGACCGCGACGGCGGCCGGGGTGGGTTCGACCGGACGAGAGCGTCCGGGTGGGGCGGCGTCACGGCGACCGGGACCGGGTGCGCGGGCGTCACGGTGAGTGCCGCGAGCGCCGCCGGATCCACCTCCACCGGCGACGGTACGACAGGTCGGGACTTCTTGGGACTGCGCTTGGCGGGCATTCGCTGCCTCCTGGGACGTGCGGAGGACCACACCGTCGCCTCAGCGGCGGGCGGTCGACGGACGGGATCGGCTCCGGACGACCGGCCACGAGTCATCCCCGGTCAGCAGGGGACGGGAGACGCGGACGCCCGAGCACGCGGACCCGCGGCCACGGCGGCGGGTCGGCTCTCAGAAAGGGCGTCAGATGCGCATGTCGTCACGGTAGCCGACCCCCACGCCCGGCGCACCCGCTTTTCCCGACGAGCATCCCGGCCCGACGAGCATCCCGGCCCGACGGCGGAAGTCCCGACGACCCCGCCGCCCGACGACCATCCCGGCCCGACGACCCCGCCGCCCGACGGCGGAAGTCCCGACGACCGGCCCGGCCCGGCGGCGGGACGGTCGCTGCCGCACGCACGCGACCACCCTGTGACACTGGGTGGACGGCGGCTGCCGGCCGTCGCGGGCGCGCGATACGGTCGCAGCACACAGGTGACGTGAGAGGGCGGGTACGGATGACGCAACAGGCGACGGCGCAGATCGGCGTGACCGGGCTGGCGGTGATGGGTCGCAACCTGGCCCGCAACCTGGCCCGGAACGGGTTCACCGTGGCGGTGCACAACCGCTCCCCGGAGCGCACCCGCAGCCTGGTCGCCGAGCACGGTGACGAGGGCACCTTCGTGCCGTCGGAGTCCCTGGCGGACTTCGTCGGCTCGCTGGAGCGGCCCCGCGCGGTGATCGTCATGGTCAAGGCGGGCGCCCCCACCGACGCGGTCATCGACGAGCTGGTGCCGCTGCTGGAGGAGGGCGACATCGTCGTCGACGCCGGCAACGCCCACTTCGCCGACACCCGCCGCCGGGAGGAGACGCTGCGCGAGCACGGGCTGCACTTCGTCGGCACCGGTGTCTCCGGTGGCGAGGAGGGCGCGTTGCTCGGGCCGAGCATCATGCCGGGCGGCTCGGCGGAGTCCTACCAGAAGCTCGGGCCGATGTTCGAGAAGATCGCCGCGCAGGTGGACGGCGTCCCCTGCTGCCAGCACGTCGGCCCCGACGGCGCCGGCCACTTCGTCAAGATGGTCCACAACGGCATCGAGTACGCCGACATGCAGCTCATCGCCGAGGCGTACGACCTGCTGCGGGCCGGGCTGGGGGCGACCCCGGCGGAGATCGCGGAGATCTTCCGGGAGTGGAACACCGGCGAGCTGGAGTCGTTCCTCATCGAGATCACCGCCGACGTGCTGGCGCACACCGACGCCGCCACCGGCAAGGCGTTCGTCGACGTGGTGCTCGACCAGGCCGAGCAGAAGGGCACCGGCCGTTGGACGGTGCAGATCGCCCTCGACCTGGGCATCCCGATCACCGGCATCGCCGAGGCGACGTTCGCCCGGTCGCTGTCCGGGCACGCCGGTCAGCGGGAGGCCGCCCGCCGTACCTTCGGCGACGCGGGCGAGAAGTGGCAGGTCGAGGACCGGGACGCGTTCGTCGAGGACGTCCGCCGGGCGCTGCTGGCCAGCAAGATCGTCGCGTACGCGCAGGGCTTCGACCAGATCCGGGCCGGCAGCCGCGAGTACCACTGGGACATCGACCTGGGTGGCACCGCCACCATCTGGCGGGGCGGCTGCATCATCCGGGCCCGCTTCCTGGACCGCATCCGCGAGGCGTACGACTCGCAGCCGGAGCTGCCGACGCTGCTGGTCGCGCCGTACTTCGCCGACGCGGTGAGCGACGGCGTGCCGAGCTGGCGTCGGGTGGTGGCGGACTCGGCCCGGGCCGGCGTGCCCACCCCGGCCTTCTCCTCGTCGCTTGCCTACTTCGACGCGCTGCGCGCGGAGCGGCTGCCGGCGGCCCTGATCCAGGGCCTGCGGGACAACTTCGGGGCGCACACCTACCACCGGGTCGACCGGGAGGGCGCGTTCCACACCCTGTGGGCGACCGCCGACCGCTCCGAAGTGGCCGGCTGACCCACCACACCTTCCCGGCGTGCCGCGGTGTCCCTGGTGGGGCACCGCGACCACCGGACCCGCACCAGTGCCACGCGAACGCCCCGCCATCCCGGTGAACAACCGGGTGGCGGGGCG
The DNA here is from genome assembly GCF_040649765.1 of Micromonospora sp. NPDC048894. Taxonomy (NCBI): domain Bacteria; kingdom Bacillati; phylum Actinomycetota; class Actinomycetes; order Micromonosporales; family Micromonosporaceae; genus Micromonospora; species Micromonospora sp. NPDC048894. Next base: position 417,891 of record NZ_JBEZFY010000006.1, read on the forward strand.
TTCGCCGTGAGGTCGGTGGTGACCCGCTGGTCACCGGGGAAGCCGGTGCCGGGTGGTCACCAGAACCGGCGACGCCGGGCGGCCTTACGGGGGCGCAGCACGTCGGCGCCCTTGGAGAGCATCCGGCTCACTCCGCTGGGCCCCCGTCGGGACTCCAGGGTGTGGCTCAGCTGGCGGGCACCGGCTGCGGCCAGCGGCACGGCGACCGCCATGATTGCCCACTGCGCGATCCGCTTCTGAATCATGTGTGCCCACCTCCGCGATTGGCTGTCGGGGTGGTGGTACCCCGCAGGTGAGATCACCAATCGTGGGCCGGTCAGCGCGGCGGGGCCACCGGGTTGGGCAGCGCGCCGCCGAACCGGCGGTCCCGCTGGGCGTACAGCTCGCAGGCGTACCACAGGTGGCGGCGGTCGAAGTCCGGCCAGAGGGTGTCCAGGAACACCAGCTCCGCGTACGCCGACTGCCAGAGCATGAAGTTGGAGATCCGTTCCTCGCCGGAGGGGCGCAGGAAGAGATCGACCTCGGGGACCTCCGGGTGGTAGAGGTACTTGGCCACGGTCTTCTCGGTGACCTTGTCCGGGTCGAGCCGGCCGGCGGCCACCTCCCGGGCGATCGCGGCGGCGGCGTCGGCGATCTCAGCCTGGCCGCCGTAGTTGACGCAGAACTGGAGGGTCAGCGTCGAGTTGCCCCGGGACATCTCCTCGGCGGTCTGCAACTCGGAGATGACGCTCTTCCACAGCCGGCCCGCCCGCCCCGACCAGACCACCCGCACCCCCAGGTCGACCAGCTGGTCGCGGCGGCGACGGATGACGTCCCGGTTGAAGCCCATCAGGAAGCGGACCTCGTCCGGCGAGCGCCGCCAGTTCTCGGTGGAGAAGGCGTACGCCGACAGGTAGGGCACACCCAGCTCGATCGCCCCCTCGACGGTGTCGAAGAGGCTGTATTCGCCCTGCTCGTGGCCCTTGGTGCGGGGCAGTCCACGCTCCTTGGCCCAGCGGCCGTTGCCGTCCATCACCACGGCGACGTGCTTCGGCAGCGCCTCGGCGGGCAGCGCCGGTGGCCGGGCGCCCGACGGGTGCGGGGTCGGCGGCACCGGCGTCCGCCGGTCGGCCCTCAACGATCGGATCACTCGGTCATCTCCTTGTCCCCACCCTCCACGCCGACCCGGGGCGGCGGCACCCGGCCACCCGGGGCACCCCCGTCGTCCCCCGTCGGCCCGCCGCCCACCGGGCCGGTGTCCGGCGCACCGGGCGTCGGGCCACCCCGGTCGACCAGCGGCAGCGAGCGTAGCGCGCGTTCCAGGTGCCACTGCAGGTGCGCCGCGACCAGGCCACTGCACTCCCGGCGTACCCCGGTGGCGGTGGCGTCGGCGACCTGCCAGTCGCCGCTGGTGAGGGCGGACATCAGGTCGATGGTGGCCGGCGCGGGGTGGGCCGCGCCGGGTGGCCGGCAGTCCGGGCAGACCGCACCCCCAGCGGGTACGGAGAACGCCCGGTGCCGCCCCGGGGTGCCGCAGACCGCGCAGGCGGTCAACGCGGGCGCCCACCCGGCGAGGCTCATCCCGCGCAGCAGGTAGGCGTCGAGCACCAGCGTGGTGGCGTGCTCACCCCGGGACAACGCCTTGAGCGCGCCGAGGGTGAGCTGGAACAGCCGCAGCGACGGTTCCCGCTCGACGGGGGTGAGGCGTTCGGCGGTCTCCGCGATCGCGCTGGCCGCCGTGTACCGGGGGTAGTCCCCGAGGAAACGTTTGCCGTACAGGTCGATGCCCTCGACCTGGCTGACGCTGTGCAGCGAACTGCCGGTGTTGCCCTTCGGGTCGCCGGCGAGTTGCAGGTCGACGTGGCCGAACGGTTCCAGCCGGGCGCCGAACTTGCTGGTGGTGCGGCGTACCCCCCGGGCCACCGCGCGCAACCGGCCGTGCCGGCGGGTCAGCAGCGTGATGATCCGGTCGGACTCGCCCAGCTTCTGCACGCGCAGCACCACCGCGTCGTCGCGGTAGAGCTGTCGGCGGTACCCGGCCATCCGGTCATTCTCCCTCGGGGTGGGAAATCAGGGTCGGCTCGGGGTGGGCCCGCGCTTCGCCCCCGATGTGCCGCAGGTGGCGACGGTCGTAGGTTGCTGGGCATGGCTCTTCCCCGCAGCGCGGTCGCCCTGGGTGCGACCGCCGCCCTCATCCTCGTCACCGGGTGCGACACGCTCTCCTTCCGGCGGCTGGACTTCGACACCACCGAGGCGGCGAAGATCGCCCGGATCACCGTACGGCCCGGCTCCGGGGACGTGGTGGTCCGGGCGACCGGCCCCGCCACCGGCGTACGCGTCAAGCGGGTGCTCCGTTACCAGGGTGACCAGCCGGACACCACGTACGAGATCACCGGTGACGAGTTGGTGCTGGACACCGAGTGCGGTCCCCGCTGCTCGGTGTCGTACGAGGTGACCGCCCCGCCCGGGGTGCGGGTGCAGGGGGAGACCGGTTCGGGTGACGTGGACCTGAACAGGATCGGCTCGGTCGACTTCACCCTCGGCTCGGGCAACATCCGGATCATCGAGGCGGCCGGCCCGGTGCGGGCCGAGACCGGGTCGGGCAACATCGAGGTGCTCAACGTCACCGGCCCGGTCGACCTGCGGGCCTCCTCCGGCGACGTCACCGGCACCCGGCTCGGTGGCGACGTCTCCGCCGAGACCGGTTCCGGCAACATCACGCTCACCCTGAGCAGGCCGGCTTCGGCGCGGGCCCACGCCGGCAGCGGGGACGTCGAGCTGACGGTGCCGGCCGGCCGGTACCGGGTGAAGTCGAATGTCGACTCGGGGGACACCGAGATCGGGGTCACCAACGACCCGGGCGCACCGCTGGTGCTGGACCTGGAGGCTGGCAGCGGAAACCTGACGGTCGTGCAGCGCTGAGCGGGTGGCGTACCTCAGCGGGCCCTGATCTCGGCGGTGTCGGCCTCGGGTGTCCGGGGTGCCGGGACGCCGGGCGACGCCGTCGCCGGGCGGGGGTGCGGGCGGCCGGGGACCAGTTCGGGGCGGCGGTGGGCCGCCACGTCCTCCACCCAGCCGACCAGCAGGGTCACCACCGCGACCAGGAGGAAGACCAGCACCACCCGGATCGCCAGCCCCCACGGGTCCCGGGGTGACCAGCCGACCAGGCCCACCAGCGGGGTGAGCGCCACCACGAAGGGCATGTGCCACAGGTAGGCGGTCAACGCGCGCCGGTTCGCCACCGTCACCAGCCGGCTGAAGATCCGGTTCCGGTCCACCCAGGCGGCGGTGGCCGGGGCCCGGCCGATGACCACCAGGATGAACGCCGCCGACCACAGGGCGTTGCCCAGCGGGATGTCGTTGAGGTCGTAGCCGCGCGGCCCCGGGTGGGTGAGGATCCACGTCGTGCCGGCCCCGGCCAGCAGCACCGCCACCGGCACCAGCACCCGGTCGGCCAGCCGGCACAACATGCCGTCGTGGTGGGCGAAGCCGAGCAGCCAGGCCCCGAAATAGAGGCCGAAGGCGCGCAGCACCGCCGAGGTGGTCGGTAGGAGACCCACCTCGATCGCGACCAGCAGCAGGTAGGGGGCGGCCAGGGTGGGCAGTGGGGCCCGGCGGAACAGCCACAGCGCCACCGGGGAGGCGAGCAGGAACCACAGGTAGTCCCGCAGGTACCAGATCGGGCTGAGCGCGAGCCCGCCCCAGTAGTTGGCGGGCGGGTCGGTGATCGGGAACAACCAGATCACCACCCGGGGGGTGAACTCCAGCCCGGTGAGCAGCATGGCCGGCACGAAGATCACCGCCACCACCCACAGCGAGGGCAGCAGACGGCGCAGCCGACGCCGTAGCGCGGACACGCCGTACCGGTCCATCGACGCCGCCATCAGCGACCCGGCCAGGGCGAACATGATCGACATCGCCGGGAAGATCAGCGTCAGCGTGGCCAGCCCGGTGACGTGGTAGACCACGACCCGGACGATGGCCAGGAAACGGAGCAGGTCCAGATATCGGTTACGCATCAGGCTGCATCTATGTCGGGGACGGATGAACGTCCCCTACCCTGCGCACCCGACCTGTGAAACCGCTGCTAATCGGGGCCTGACGTGAAACTTCCCATATCGGTGTCCGGATTTCACCCCGGCGTACGGGTCAGAAACCCAGCTTGCGCAGCTGCTTCGGGTCCCGCTGCCACTCCTTGGCCACCCGCACGTGCAGGTCCAGATAGACCCGGGTGCCGAGCAGCTCCTCGATCTGCTTGCGGGCGGTGGTGCCGACCTCCTTGAGCCGGCTGGCCCGGTGGCCCAGCACGATCGCCTTCTGGCTGGGCCGCTCGACGTAGACGTCGGCATAGATCTTCATGAGCTGACCCTCGGGGATCATCTCCTCCACCACCACGGCGATGGAGTGCGGCAGCTCGTCGCGGACCCCCTCCAGGGCCGCCTCCCGGATCAGCTCGGCGACCAGCACCTGCTCCGGCTCGTCGGTGAGCATGTCGTCCGGATACAGCTGCGGCGACGGCGGCAGGTAACCGGTCATCACGTCGACCAGGGTGTCCACCTGGTGCCCGGAGACCGCGCTGACCGGCACCACGGCGGCGAAGTCGGCCAGCTCGCTGACCGCGAGCAACTGCTCGGCCAGCCGCCGCTTGTCGACCAGGTCGGTCTTGGTCACCACCGCGAGCACGGTGGCCTTCAACTCGCTCAACTCGCCGCTGATGAACCGGTCGCCCCGACCCACCGGCTCGTCGGCCGGAATGCAGAGGCCGATCACGTCGACCTCCGTCCAGGTGGTGCGCACCAGGTCGTTGAGGCGCTCACCGAGCAGCGTCCGGGGCCGGTGCAGGCCGGGGGTGTCGACCAGGACCAGCTGCGACTCCGGCCGGTGCAGCACCGCGCGGATCACGTGCCGGGTGGTCTGCGGCTTGTTGGAGGTGATCGCGATCTTGGTGCCGACGATGGCGTTGGTCAGCGTCGACTTGCCGGCGTTCGGCCGCCCGACGAAACACCCGAAACCCGCCCGGTACGGCCGCTGCTCCACGCCGGTCACTCGACCACCGTGCCGAGGACCGTGCCATCCGGGGCGGCCACGTGGATCGGCGCGTCCGCAGCCAGATCCCGCACCGCCGCGTGCCCCGCCCCGTCCAGGGTCGACGCCTCGGTCACCACCGCCGCCGCCTCCAACCGGCTCGCCCCCGCCGCCGCCGCCGAGGCGACCGCCAACTGGAGCGCCGTGACGGTCAACGAGGGCAGCGAAACGCTCGCCGCAGCGTACGTCCGGCCGTCCTGGTCGCGGACCGCCGCGCCCTCCACGGCAGCCACCCGGGCCCGGGCGCCACGGGCCAGCACGACCAGCTTGCCGTCCTCGGCGCTCAACTCGGCCGGATCGGACGGGGTGGGCCGGGCGGCCGGCACGGCGGGTGTCTCAGGCATCGGCGGGTTGCCTCTCCTCGGTGCTGTTCTGGTTGTCACGGGAATCGGGGCCCCCGGTCGACGGCACCCGGCTGACCAGCACGCTGTCGATCCGGTTACGTCGGCCGGTGGTGCCCTCGGCGACCAGCTTCAGGCCGGCCACCTCGGCGTCGGCACCCGGGATCGGCACCCGCCCCAGGGCCTGCGCCAACAGGCCACCGACCGTCTCCACCTCGTCGGTGGGCAGGTCGGTGTCGAACAACTCGCCCAGGTTCTCCACCGGCAGCCGGGCGGTGACCCGGACCGCACCGTCGGCCAGGTGCTCCACCGGCGGGCGCTCGACATCGTACTCGTCGGTGATCTCACCGACGATCTCCTCCAGGATGTCCTCGATGGTGACCAGGCCACCGGTGCCGCCGTACTCGTCGACGACGATGACCAGGTGGTTGCGGGCGGCCTGCATCTCCGACAGCAGGTCGTCGACCGGCTTGGACTCCGGCACGAACGTCGCCGGTCGCATCAGCTCGGCCACCGGGGTCTGGTGCGCCCGCAGGTCACCACCCCGGGTATGCCGGATGAGGTCCTTGAGATAGAGCACACCGAGCACGTCGTCGACGCTCTCCCCGATCACCGGGATGCGGGAGAACCCGGAACGCAGGAACAACGCCAACGCCTGGGAGAGGGCCTTGCCCTCCTCGATCCACACCATCTCGGTGCGCGGCACCATCACCTCCCGGGCGATGGTGTCGCCGAGCGCGAAGACCGAGTGGATCATCTGGCGTTCGCCGTGCTCCACCACCCCCCGCTGCTCGGCCAAGTCGACCAGCTCCCGCAGCTCCACCTGGGTGGCGAACGGCCCCTCCCGGAAACCGCGCCCCGGGGTGACCGCGTTGCCGATCAGGATCAGCAGCGAGGCCAGCGGGTTGAGCGCCCGGCCCAGCCAACGCACCAGCGGCGCCACCGCCCGACCCACCGCGTACGCGTGCTGCCGGCCCAGGGTGCGCGGGGCCACCCCGACCACCACGAAGCTGACCACCGTCATCGCCCCGGCAGTCACCAGCGCCGCCCGCCAGCCCGCGCCGAAGCTGTCCACCGCCACCAGGGCGACCAGGGTGGTGGCGGTCAGCTCCGCGAGCAGCCGGAGCAGCAGCAACAGGTTGAGGTGGCGGACCACGTCACCGGCGACGGCCTGGAGGGTACGCGCGCCGCGCGCCCCGTCGCGGGCCAGCTCCGCAGCCCGCGCCGGGGAGACCGCGGCCAGCGCGGCCTCGGTCATCGCGATCAGGCCGGCGAGCACCACCAGCCCGGCCGCGAAGAAGATCAGCTGAAGATCGGGAAGGCCGGCGGTCGGGCCGGCCGCGACTATGTCCATCACCGCGACCGGGTCGACCGCCAGCTGGCCAGCAACCGGGCCTGGAGGGCGAACATCTCCCGCTCCTCCTCCGGCTCGGCGTGGTCGTAGCCGAGCAGGTGCAGCACCCCGTGCACGGTGAGCAGGTGCAGCTCGTCGGCGGCGGTGTGCCCGGCGGTGGCCGCCTGCTTCGCCGCCACCTCCGGGCAGAGCACGATGTCACCGAGCAGGGCCGGCTCACCGCTGGCCGGGGCGCTCTCCCCCGGGCCGTGGTCGACGCTGCCCTCGTCCATGGGGAAGGCGAGCACGTCGGTGGGGCCGTCACCGCCCATCCAACGATGGTTCAGCTCGGTCATGTAGCCGATGTCGACAAGCAACACGGACAGCTCGGCGAGCGGGTTGACCCCCATCTCGTCGAGGGCGTGCCGGGCCACGGCGAGCACGGAGTCGGTGTCGACCTCGACACCGGACTCGTTGGCGATCTCGATGGACAACTGTCTTCCTCTGGTTGGTTAGCGGCGGCGGCCGGCCCGGCCGCCCTGGGCGGTCCGCCCCGGCACGGCGTGCACGCCCTGCGCCTGCTGGTTCTCCCGCTCGTCCCAGCGGGCGTACGCGTCGACGATCTCCCCGACCAGCCGGTGCCGGACCACGTCCGCGCTGGAGAGCTGGGCGAAGTGCACGTCCTCGACGTTCACCAGGATCTCCCGGACCACCCGCAGCCCGCTGGCCGTCCCACCGGGAAGGTCCACCTGGGTGACGTCACCGGTCACCACGATCTTGGAACCGAAGCCCAGCCGGGTGAGGAACATCTTCATCTGCTCGGGCGTGGTGTTCTGCGCCTCGTCCAGAATGATGAAAGCGTCATTTAACGTCCTTCCCCGCATATAGGCCAGCGGGGCGACCTCGATCGTGCCGGCGGCCATCAGCTTCGGGATGGACTCCGGGTCGAGCATGTCGTGCAGCGCGTCGTAGAGCGGGCGCAGGTACGGGTCGATCTTCTCGTTCAGGGTGCCCGGCAGGAAGCCCAGCCGCTCGCCCGCCTCGACCGCCGGCCGGGTCAGGATGATCCGGCTGACCTGCTTGGCCTGGAGCGCCTGGACGGCCTTCGCCATCGCCAGGTAGGTCTTGCCGGTGCCGGCCGGGCCGATGCCGAACACGATCGTGTTGGCGTCGATCGAGTCGACGTACGTCTTCTGGCCCAGCGTCTTGGGGCGGATGGTGCGCCCGCGCCGGGAGAGGATGTTGAGGGTGAGCACCTCGGCGGGCCGCTCGGTGCCGCCCTGTTCGAGCATGCCGACGGTACGCCGGACAGCGTCAGTGGTCAGGGTCTCGCCCTTCTCGATCAGTTCGAGCAGCTCGCTGAAGAGGCGCTCGGCGAGAGCATTGTCCGCGGGCGCACCGGTGATGGTGATCTCGTTGCCACGGACGTGCACGTCACTGGTGACCGAACGTTCGACGAGTCGCAGGATCTCGTCGCCCGCGCCGAGCAGGTTGACCATGATCTTGGCATCGGGAACCGTGATCCTGGTCTGCACCCGGGGCGGGCCGGGAGGTGGGGTGCCGGTCATAGGTCGGGCCGTGGGGCCCTGCGCCACCTGCTTCCATCTCGCGCCGTGCCCTGCTGGCACGGCGTGCGGACGATACGCCTATCGTATCCGCTCCGCACCGGCGGCACCGCGTCGAATTTCCCGGCCCGGTCGCCCGGTCAGGCCCGGAAGTCGTACCGGTCGAAGGTCTCCTGGTGACGGGTGAAGCGGTAGGTGGCCCAGTGCATCGCGACCACCGTGCCGTCAGCGTCCCGGGTAAGCCGCAGCAACTCCCCGACCTCCCGCCCGGCGACGGTCCGGAACACGTCAGGCGACTGCGGCGTCGGCGCGAAGACCGCCGGGGGCCGGCCCACCGGATCGTCCGCGCCCCGGGCCCGCAGCGTCCCCTCGTGCCAGCTGAAGACGTACTCGAATCCCTCGCCCCACCAGCGGCCCAACACCCCGCGCAGCGGCCCGGGCGCACCCGTGCCCGGACGCCACGGCGGGATGTCCGCCGGGTCGTGCTCGGCGGCGGCGGCCAGCAACCGGTGCGGCAGCTCCAGCACCTGCGCCGCCGTGCCCGAGGAGGCGAGCACCGCGCAGCCCATCGCGCCGGCCGTGCCGTCACCACCGCGCCGGCCGTAGACCCCGGCCAGGAAACCGGGCATCGCGCCGTCGTGCCCCACGTGCACCACCCGGTCCGGGTACGGCACCAGAATCAGGCCGAGGCCGAAGCCGGCCTTCCAGGCCGTCTCGTCGGTGGTCGTCACCGGCCAGCGCATCTCGTCCAGGGTGGCCGGGGCGAGCACCGCCCCGCCCGGGTCGAGGGCCCCCGGGTCGGCCAGGAACGCCGCCCACCGGGCCATGTCCGTCGCCGTGCTCCACAACTGGCCGGCCGGCCCGACCGCCCCGAAGTCGGTCGGCGGCTCCGGATGCGCCTCGTCGGAGTACGCGTCGACCAGGAACCCGGTCACCGCCTGCGACCCCGGGTCGACCGAGGTGTCGGCCAGCCCCAGCGGGGTGAGCACCCGGTCGGCGAGCACCTCGGCCCAGGTGCCGCCCCGCAGCGCGCCGACCAGCCGGCCGAGCAGCGCCATGCCCAGGTTGGAGTAGTGGTAGCGGCGGCCGGTGGGCAGCACCCGCTCGACCCGGACCAGGTCGGCGATCAACTCGTCCACCTGCGGCGCGCGCAGCGTGTCCCAGACGTCCCCGTACGGCTCCCGTTGCAGCCCGGCGGTGTGCGACAGCAACCGGCGTACGGTCAGCTCGCCGTGCGCCGGCAGGTCCAGGTGCCGGCCCAGCGGGTCGTCCAGGTCGAGCAGGCCGTCGTCGCGGCACTGCAACACCAGCACCGAAGTGAAGGTCTTGGTGACCGAACCGATCCGGAACCGGCTGCGCGGGCCGAGCACGGTGTCGTTGCCGGTGCCGCCGACCTCGCAGGTCCAGAGCGGACGGTCGGCCCGGTGCAACGCCACCGCCAGGGCCGGCACCCGGGCCTGCGCCTGGACCTGCCGGACCAGCCGCGCCAACCGGTGGGTGGCGGCCGGGCCGGTGCCCGGTCCCGCCTCGGACGTCACACCGGTCTCCGATCGTCGACGACCGTCACGTCGCAGGCCGGGTCGCCGGCGGTGGTCACGCCCGGCCCCGGGCAGCCTCCGCAGGTCACGCCAGGTCCCGGGCCAGCATCGGTCCGAGCGGCGCGCCACCGAGCAGGTGGGCGTGCACGTGGAAGACCTCCTGCCCGCCGTACGGGCCGGTGTTGAACATCAGCCGGAAGCCGTCGCCGGTCAGCCCCTCGTCCTCGGCCACCGCGGCAGCCGTGGCCAGCACCTCACCGGCCAGCGCCGGGTCACCCTGGCCGAGCGTCGCCACGTCGGCGTAGTGCTCCTTGGGGATGACCAGCACGTGCACCGGCGCCTTCGGCCCGATGTCGCGGAACGCCAGGGTGCCGGCGGTCTCCTTGACGATGGTGGCCGGAATCTCCCCGGCGACGATGCGGCAGAACAGACAGTCAGCTCCCATCCCCCCACTCTAAAGACCACCCCCACCACCCCCACTCCCCCACCACCCCCACTCCCCGCCACCCCGACCCGCCCCATCCCCCGCCAGCCCACCCCACCCGGCCCAGCCCGCCGACCCCACCCAGCCCCGCCCCGCCCCGCCTCGGCCAGCCCTCTCGTCCCGGTGATCAAGAGCTTTACGCCAATTTCAAGCCCCCAGATGACCCAAACCTCTTGATCACCAGCCACCAACGCCGAGGGTTGGGTGGTGGGCTCGGTGATCAAGAGGTTTAGGGCGGGATTGGGCTCGCGGATGACGTAAAGCTCTTGATCACGGGACGAGGGAGGTTGGCCGGGGCGAGGTGGGGCGGAGGTGGGGCGAGGGAGGGAGGGGAAGAGGGGGTTACCAGCGGGGGAGGCGGGTGGAGAGGACGGAGAGGGCGGCCACGCCGGCGGTGGAGGTACGCAGGACCGAGGGGCCCAACCGGACCGGGCGGGCGCCGGACTCGGTGAAGGCGGTCAACTCGGTCGGGGCGATGCCGCCCTCGGGGCCGACCACGAGGATGATCTCGCCGGTGGTCGGCAGCTCGACCGTGGTCAGCCGCTCCTCGGCCTCCTCGTGCAGGACGAACGCCGCGCCGGCCCCGGCGATCCGGCGGGCCACCGTGGCGGTGGACTCGTCCGGTGCTCCCGCCACCACCGGCAACCAGGCACGACGGGCCTGCTTGGCCGCCTCCCGGGCGGTCGCCGCCCACTTCTCCCTGGCCCGTACGCCCCGGTCGCCGCGCCACTGCACCACCGAGCGGGACGCCGCCCAGGGCACGATCTCGTCCACCCCGACCTCGGTCATCGCCTGCACGGCGAGTTCACCCCGGTCGCCCTTGGCGATGCCCTGCACCACGACCAGCCGGGGGACGTCCGCGTCGATGTACCCCCGGGAGGTGACGGTGAGGTCCAGGGTGCCCCGGCCGACGGCGGTGACCACGGCGGTGGCGGTGCCACCCCGACCGTCGGCGAGCAGCAGCTCCTCGCCGACGCGCAGCCGTTGCACGGTGGCGGCGTGGTGGCCCTCGGGGCCGTCCAGGATGAGCTGGTCGGCGGTGGGCAGCGACTCGACCAGGAACAGCGGCGCGGACACGCCGATCAGGCTAACCGGCCCGGCCCCCACCGCCCCGGACCGGGCCACCACCCGGACCAAGAAACCCAGACCGGGAAACCACCGGACCGGGAAACCGTCCGAGGGCCGAGCTGACCGGAGCCGGCCCGGGGTCAGGCGTGGCCGTTGAAGGCGTCGCGCATCCGGGAGAAGAAGCCGCCCTGCTTGCTCAGCTCGGCGACCTCCTCGCCCCGGGTCTTGGCGAAGTCCCGCAGCATCTTCTCCTGGTCGGCGTCGAGCTTGGTGGGGGTACGCACGTCCAGGTGGACGTAGAGGTCACCCCGGCCGGTGCCCCGCAGGTGCGGTACGCCCCGGGCGCGCAGTCGCAGCGTGCTGCCCGGCTGGGTGCCGGCCTTGACGTCGACCGTCTCCTCGCTGTCGAGCGTCTTGATGGTCAGTCGGGTGCCCAGCGCGGCGGCCGTCATCGGGACGGTGACCCGGCAGTGCAGGTCGTCGCCCTTGCGGGAGTAGACGTCATGCGGGCGCTCGTGGATCTCGACGTAGAGGTCACCGGCGGTGCCGCCGCCCGGGCCGACCTCACCCTGCTGGGCGAGCCGGATCCGCATGCCGTCCTCGACCCCGGCGGGGATCTTGACGGTCAGCGAGCGGCGGGTCCGCACCCGGCCGTCGCCGGCACAGGTCGGGCAGGGGTGCGGGATGGTGGTGCCGTAGCCCTGGCAGACGGTGCACGGGCGGGCCGACACCACCTGGCCGAGGAAGGTCCGCTGCACCGACTGCACTTCGCCCCGGCCCCCGCACGCCTCGCAGGTCGCCAGGTGGGTGCCGGCTGCGGTGCCCGCCCCGGAGCAGGTGGTGCAGAGCACTGCGGTGTCGACGGTGATTGGGGCCTCGACGCCGAAGGCGGTCTCGTGCAGGTCCAGTTCCAGCCGCAGGATCGCGTCGGCTCCGGGGCGGGTACGCGGGCGCGGACCGCGCGCCCCACCGGCCGCACCACCGAAGAAGGCGTCCATGATGTCCTGGAAGCCGACGAACGGGCCGGCCCCACCGGGGCCGCCCGGGCCTCCGGCGCCCCCGCCGCCCGGGGCGAGCGGGTCGCCGCCCAGGTCGACGATCTGCCGCTTCCGGTCGTCCGAGAGGACCTCGTACGCGGCGTTGATGTCCTTGAACTTCTCCTGTGCCTCCGGGTCCGGATTGACGTCCGGGTGGAACTGCCGCGCCAGCTTGCGGTAGGCGCGCTTGATCTCGTCATCGGAGGCTTCCCGGCCGACGCCGAGAATGCCGTAGTAGTCCCTGGCCACTGCGTTCCGTGTCCTCATGTTCGTCTCGCGTTGCGCCGGTCGGCGGCCGGAGCCGGCCGTCGGCCCTGACTGGTCAGTTCTGGGCCAGCAGCTCGCCCACGTAGCGTGCCACGGCCCGCACCGTGGCGATGGTGCCGGGGTAGTCCATCCGGGTCGGGCCGAGCACGCCCAGCCCACCGACGATGGTGCTGCCGGGGCCGTACCCGGTGCTGACCACCGAGGCGGCCCGCAGGTTGTCGACCTCGTTCTCGTCGCCGATCAGCACCCGGGTGGTGCTCGGTTCGGCCTCGCCGATCAGCTTGAGCAGGACGACCTCCTCTTCGAGCGCCTCCAGGATGGGTCGCAGCGAACCCTGGAAGTCGAGCAGGCCGCCCCGGGTGAGGTTGGCGGTGCCGGCGAGCGCCAACCGCTCCTCGGTGCGCTCGACGAGGGTCTCCAGCAGCACGGTGGACAGGGTGGTCATGGCCCCGCGCAGGTGCGGCGCGGACTCCTCGACCAGCGCCTGGACCAGCGGTGGGGTGTCGGACAGCCGACTGCCGACCAGTTTCTCGTTGACCAGCCGGCGCAGGTCGGTGACGTCGTCGGCGGGGACCGGCGTGGGCAGTTCGACCAGCCGCTGCTCGACCCGCCCGGTGTCGGCGATCATGACCAGCATCAGCCGGGTGGTGGAGATCGGCACCAGCTCCAGGTGCCGCACCGACGAGCGGGCCAGCGACGGGTACTGCACGACGGCGACCTGCCGGGTGAGCTGCGCCAGCAGCCGTACGGTGCGGTGCACCACGTCGTCGAGGTCGACCGCGCCGACCAGGAACCGCTCGATGGCCCGACGTTCGGCGGGGCTGAGCGGTTTGACCCGGGAGAGCCGGTCGACGAAGAGGCGGTAGCCCCGGTCGGTGGGCACCCGGCCGGCGCTGGTGTGCGGCTGGCGGATGTAGCCTTCCTCCTCCAGCACCGCCATGTCGTTACGGACGGTCGCCGGGGAGACCCCGAGCTGGTGCCGCTCGACGAGCGTCTTGCTGCCGACGGGCTCCTGCGTGGCGACGTAGTCCTCGACGATCGCCCGCAGCACGGCGAGTTTGCGGTCGTCGAGACCCATCTCCCACCTCCTGTCGCACGGCGACCGGACTTCTGACGCGTCCGGCGAGCGCTCTGGCACTCGACTGTAGCGAGTGCCAGTCTACGACGGCAGTACCGCCGCTGCGTTGATCAACGACGGACCGTCGGTGCGACCGCCCCGGTGGGTTGCCGGCGTGGCCGCTGACCGAATGTCGAGGCCAACCTCACCAGTGTCGCTCTGGTGCACCCTTGCCAGCAGCCCCTACCGTGACGGGCATGACTGAACCACCTCGCCCGCCCGGCGCGGGGGACGGCTACCCGCCGGACCCGAACGCTGGCCAGGGCTCGCCATATGAGCCGCCCACCGCACCACTGTCCGGGGCACCGGGTGCAGGCGGGTATCCCCCGCCCGGCGGGTATCCGCCGCCCACCGGCGACCAGCCGCCGTCGGGTGGCTACGACCCGTCGGGGGGCTACGGCCCGCCGGGTGGCTACCCCCCGGCCGGTGGCGGATATCCGACCGCCGGCGCGTACGGCGCCCCGACCGGTGGATACGCCAACAGCGAGGACAAGACCTGGGCGCTGGTCGCGCACTTCGGCGGGGCCGCCGGCGCGCTGATCAGCCTCGGCCCGCTCGGCTTCGTCGCCCCGCTGATCGCCTACCTGGTACGCGGTCAGCAGTCGCCGGCCGTCCGGGCGCAGGCGTTGGCCGCGCTGAACTTCCAGATCCTCTGGTCGATCATCGCGTTCGTGCTGCTCTTCGTGAGCTGGTGCCTGCTCTTCCTGCCCAGCATCGCGGTCGTGGTGATCCAGATCCTGTTCGGGATCATCGCCGGCATGAAGGCCAACGAGGGTCAGGCCTACCGCTACCCGATGTCCACCAGTTTCATCAAGTGAACCCCGGCCGGCCGCTCCCCCGGCCGGTCGGGCACCACCGCCGGCCCCGGCCCGCCCCGCTGCGGTGCGCGGCGGGCCGGCGGGGCCACGCTCAGGGCAGCAGGTCGCGGACCACCGCGTCGGCCAGCAGCCGGCCCCGCAGGGTGAGCACCGACCGCCCCTGCGGGTAGGCCACCGGGTCCAGCAGCCCGTCGGCGAGCGCACGGGCGGCGGCGGCCCGGCCCGCGTCGTCCAGCACGTCCAGCGGCAGCCCGGAGGCGAGCCGAAGCCGCAGCATCACGTCCTCCATGTGCGCCTCGGCCGGGGTGAGGATCTCCCGGGCCAGGCCGGGCGAGTGCCCGGCGGCGAGCCGTTGCGCGTACGCGCTGGGGTGTTTGACGTTCCACCAGCGCACCCCGCCGACGTGGCTGTGCGCCCCCGGGCCGAGGCCCCACCAGTCGGCCCCGGTCCAGTAGAGCAGGTTGTGCCGGCACCGGCCCGCCTCGCTGCGGGCCCAGTTGGAGACCTCGTACCAGGAGAACCCGGCCGCGTCGAGGGCGGCCTCCGCCGCCAGGTAGCGGTCGGCCGCCACGTCGTCGGAGGGGTACGGCAGCTCGCCGCGCCGCATCCGGGCGGCCAACCGGGTGCCGTCCTCCACGATCAGGGCGTACGCGCTGACGTGGTCGACCCCGGCGGCGACGACCTGCTCCAGCGAGGCGGCGAAGTCCTCGGCGCGCTCCCCCGGCGTGCCGTAGATCAGGTCCAGGTTGACGTGGTCGAACCCGGCGTCGCGGGCCTCCCGGGCGGCCTCGGCGGCCCGGCCGGGGCGGTGGGTCCGGTCGAGGACCGCCAGCACCCCGGCGGCGGCGGACTGCATGCCCAGCGAGATCCGGGTGTAGCCGGCGGCCCGCAGGGTCTTCAGCGACTGCGGGGTGACCGACTCGGGGTTGGCCTCGGTGGTCACCTCGGCGTCGGCGGCCAGTCCCCAGGTGCGGTCGATGCCGTCCAGCAGGCGGGCCAGGTCGTCGGCGGGTAGCAGGGTGGGGGTGCCGCCGCCGACGAAGACCGTGTCGACCCTCGGTGGCGGGGCGTCGCCGAGCACCCTTGCGGCGAGCGCCAACTCGGCGAGCACGGTGTCGGCGTACGACTCCCGGCTGACGCCTGCGCCCAGCTCGGCGGCGGTGTAGGTGTTGAAGTCGCAGTAGCCGCAGCGGCTGGCGCAGAGCGGCACGTGCAGGTAGACGCCGAAACCGCGCGCGCCGACCTCCCGCAGGGCGGTGGTGGGCAGTGCGCCGTCGACGGGAACGGTCTCACCATCTGGAAGGACGCCGGGCATGGCCACTAGTGTGCCCGGCATGACCTCTCCCGACCGACTCGTGCGGGTCGCCACGGCCCGTGGGGTGACCACGCTCACCCTGGACAGCCCGCACAACCGCAACGCGCTGTCCACGGCGCTGATGACCGAGCTGCTGGCCGGGATCGCCGCGGCGGTCGCCGACGACGCGGTCCGGGTGGTCGTGCTGGACCACACCGGTCCGGTCTTCTGCTCCGGGGCGGACCTGAAGGAGACGGCGGCGGCGTACGCCAGCGGGTCGGTGCCGGCCGGGATGCTCGGTGACGTGCTGGTGGCGGTGCGGGAGTGCCCGAAGCCGGTGCTGGCGAAGGTGGCCGGGCCGGCGCGGGCCGGCGGTCTGGGCCTGATCGCGGCGGCGGACCTGGCGGTCTGCGCGCAGGAGGCGACGTTCGCCTTCACCGAGGTGCGGATCGGGGTGATCCCGGCGGTGATCTCGGCGACCGTGCTGCCCCGGCTGCATCCCCGGGCCGCTGCCGAGCTGTACCTGACCGGCGACACCTTCGACGGTGGGCGGGCCGCCGAGGTGGGCCTGGTGACCGCCGCCGTGCCGGCCGCCGAGCTGGACGCGGCGGTGGCCGGGTACTGCGCGTCGCTGGTCCGGGGGGCGCCGGGGGCGTTGGCCGGGACGAAGGAGTTGCTGCGCCGACCGCCGGCCACGGACCTGCGGGCGGAGATCGCCGACCTGTCCGCCCGCTCCACCGGTTACTTCCTGTCGGCCGAGGGCCGCGAGGGCGTGGCGGCGTTCCGCGAGCGGCGGGACGCCGCCTGGGTACCGACGGATTGAGCTGGTTTCTTCCGATTCCGTGCGGGAACGTGAACCGGTCGACCGACCCGGGGTCCCCGGATGACGACGTAGGCTGGCTCCGACCCTGAAACAGGAGGTGCGGGTGCGGACACGGACATTCGTGGCAGCCGGTGTCGTGGTGGCGTTGTTCGCCATCGTCGGGGGCTGGGGAGTCCGTCAGTTCGACGGGGAGCTTCGGCTCCCCATCGCGGGCCGCAGTTGCACCGTTCAGGCCGACGGCACCGTGAAGCTCGACGCCGACCAGATGGCCAACGCGGCCACCATCGCCGCGATCGGCATGCAACGGCAGATGCCCGAACAGGCCGTGGTGGTCGCCCTGGCCACCGCCTACCAGGAGTCGGGGCTGCGCAACCTCACCCACGGTGACCGGGACTCGCTCGGCCTCTTCCAGCAGCGCCCCAGCCAGGGTTGGGGCACCCCGGAGCAGATCCGCGACCAGCGGTACGCGGCGACCCGGTTCTACAAGGCGTTGAAGAAGGTGCGCGGCTGGGAGCGGATGGAGGTCACCGACGCCGCCCAGGCGGTGCAGCGGTCGGCGTACCCGACGGCGTACCAGAAGTGGGCCGACGAGTCCCAGGTGCTGGCGCGGGCCCTGCTCGGCGAGGCGACCGGCGCCGTGGCCTGCACGGTGGGGCGTACCCCGGTGATGCGCGGGCAGGCGGCGGCGGCTGAGCTGACCCGTGGCCTGACCCTCGACTGGGGTCTGCCCGACGCCGGGGCGGTGGCCGAGCTGACCGACGTGACGGTGCCCGCCACGGACGTCCGCGACGGCTGGCGGTACGCGCACTGGTTGGTCTCGCACGCCCCCGACCACGGGGTGAAACGGGTCCGCTTCGACGGTCTGGAGTGGAGCGCCGACAACGGCCGGTGGGCGAAGGTCTCCGACGGCCGGCCGACCGAGGCGAGGGTGCTGGCCGAGGTCTTCGCCGACCGCGCCTGACGGGTCGACGGGCCGGTGCGGTCAGCCGGCGACGTTCAGCCGGCGACGCACCTTCTCCCGGGTCGATTCGGGCAGGTCGGGGACGTCGAGCAGCCGGGGCAGCAGTTCCGGTTCCAGGCTGGTGGCCCGGAACACCTCGCCGATGGTGACGCCGTGCGCCGGCCGGTCCACCACCTCGACCGGGTCGCCCGCGCCGACCTCGCCGTCGCGCAGCACCCGCAGGTACGCCCCGGGCATGGCCCGGACGGTGAACCGCTTGATCAGGTCGGGCACCCCCCAGAAGCCGGCGAAGGTCAGGCACGGGGTACGCGGCTTGGTGACCTGGAGCAGCGCCGACCCGACGGCCCAGCGTTCGCCGATCACCGCGCCGGTGACGTCCACCGCCCAGGTGGTGAGGTTCTCCCCGAAGCCGCCGGGGCGGATGTCGCGGCGCAGCTCGGCCGACCACCAGCCGGCGTCCTCCTGGGCGTAGGCGTAGACCGCCTGGTCGGGGCCGCCGTGCTGGGCCCGCTCACCGATGAAGTCACCGACCACCCCGTCGGCGCGCAGCAGCACCGGACCGTCGACCGGCCGCTTGTCGATGCCGCTGCGTCCGCTCGCGTCGCCCGCCCACTGCGCCTGCGTCACCACGCCGAGGTTCACCGCCGCCACCCTGCCCGTCATGGCCCCAGGGTACGGCCGGGCGCGGGTGGTCACCGTCCCGGCTCAGCCCTTGACCGCACCGGCGACCAGACCGGAGACCATCCGCCGCTGCACCAGCAGGAAGAAGACGATCACGGGGAGGGTGAACAGGGTGGAGGCGGCCATCACCGATCCCCAGGCGGTGTCGTCCCGGCCGAAGAAGAACGTCATCGCCACCGGCAGGGTGTAGCGGCTCTGGTCGTTGACGAAGGTCAGCGCGAAGATCAGCTCGTTCCAGGCGGTGATGAAGGAGAAGATGCTGGTCGCCACCAGGCCCGGCGCGACCAGTGGGAAGAGGACCTTCCGGAAGATCTGCGACCGGCTCGCCCCGTCGATCGCGGCGGCCTCCTCCAGCTCCTTGGGCACCGCCGCGACGAAGCCGCGCAGCATCCACACCGCGAACGGCAGGGAGAAGCCCAGGTAGGTCAGGATCAGGCTGGGCAGGGTGTTGTAGAGGCCGAGCCGCTGGATCATCAGGAACAGCGGGATGACCAGCGCCTCCAGCGGGATCATCTGCACCACCAGCAGCAAGATCAGGAAGGTGGTCCGCAGCCGGAACCGGAACCGGGCCACCGCCGTCGCGGCCAGCAGCGCCACCAGGCCGCTCAGCACGACCGTGCTCACCGCCACCAGCACGCTGTTGAGCAGGAAGTCGCCGAAGGTCACGCCCGGGATCAGGTTGCCGGTGAGGATCTCCCGGTAGTGCTCCAGGGTGGGGTGTGCCGGCACCGGCCGGGGGGTGGCCGAGAAGATCTCCCGGTTGGGCTTCAGCGAGGTGGCGACCATCCAGTAGACCGGGAAGACGGCGAAGAGCGCCACCAGCAGGCCCGCACCGTTGAGGGCGACCTTCTTCACGACTCGTCCTCCTGCCTGAGCACCATCCGGACGTACAGGCCGGTCACCAGCAGCAGGATAAGCGTGAGGATGACCGCGATGGCCGAGCCCACGCCGTACCTGGGCGGTGGGGAGAACGCCTCGGCGTACGAGTAGATGGCGAGCATGAACGTCGGCCGGTCCTGGGTGCCGCCGGCCAGGACGAACTGCTGGGTGAAGACCTTGAAGTCCCAGATGGTGGAGAGCACCACCAGGATGCCGAAGACCGGCCGCAGCAGCGGGAAGGTGATCTTCCAGAACACCGTCCACGGGCCGGCCCCGTCGACCCGGGCCGCCTCGTGCAGCTCGCTCGGTACGCTCTTGAGCCCGGCGAGCACGCTCACCGCGATGAACGGGAACGAGTGCCAGACCACCACCAGGGTCAGGATCGCGAAGAACAGCAGCGGCGAGTTGAACCAGCCGTAACCCGACCAGTCGGTGCGGCCGAAGAGCGCCTGCGACAGCCCGTCGGGCAGGGCGTTGAACGCCCAGGTGACCAGGCCGGAGGTGTCATCGAAGATCCATTTCCAGACGATCGTGCCGGTCAGCGCCGGGGTGGCCCAGGCCAGCATCACGCAACCGGCCACGAAGGTGGCCATCTTCCGGCCGAGCCGGTGCAGCAGCAGCCCGACCAGGGTGCCCAGCACCATCGTCAGCAGCACGTTCGCTGCGGCGAAGAGCACCGTGTTGCGCAGCACCGTACGGAAGAACGGGTCGCCGAGGATCTGGGTGTAGTTCGCCAGCCCGACGAACGGCCACTCCCGGTCCCCGCGCAGCTGCCGGACGTTGTCGAGCCGGAAGAACGACATCGTCACCACCTGACCCAACGGCCAGAGCAGCAGCACCCCGATCACGACCAGGCAGGGCAGCAGGAGCAGGTACGGCAGGCGGTCCACCCGGGACCGTCGCCGCGCGGGGGTCTCCCGCGCGGCGTCCGTCCGGGTGTGCTCGGTCAGCGTGCTCACTTGGCGTTGAGGATGCTCTCCATCTCGGCGGCGGCGTCACCGGTGGCCTGCTCGACCGATTTCTGCCCCTTGATGACCGAGCTGTTCATCGCCTGGGTGACCGTCTTCGTCCGGCTGACCTCCACCCACTTGGGGGTCAGCGGCGTCACCCGGGTGCGCTGCATGGTGCTGGCGAACGCCGACATCAGCTTGTCGTCGGCGTAGTTCCCGCCCTGCACGAGGTCGGCGTAGACCGGGAAGAACCCCAGGCTGCCGGCGAAGGTCTGGGCGTTCTTCTTGTTCAGCAGCACGGTCAGGTAGTCCCAGGCCAGGTCCTGCCGCTTGCTGTCGCGCCACAGGGCGATGTCCGAGCCGCCGGCGAAGGCCGGGGCCGGCCTGCCGTCCAGGCCGGGGATCGGGAAGGTGCCCCAGACCTTCTCGATGTCGGGGTTGTCCTTCTTGATCGCGCCGGCCTGCCAGCTGCCGGCGAAGGCCATCGCCGCCTTGCCGGTGGCGAACTGGGTACGGGCGTCGATCTCGTTCCATCCGGCGGCGGCGGGCGGGGCGACCTTGTGCACGGTCACCAGGTCGGTCCAGAACTTCACCGCCTGCCGCGCCTGCGGGCTGGTGTAACCGGACTTCCAGGTGCCGCCCTGGTCGGTGGCGATCTCGCCGCCGGCACCCCAAAGGAAGGAGTAGAAGGGCAGCTCGGAGTTGCCGGGCAGGGCGATGCCGTAGGTGCCGGGCTTCTTGGCCTGCACCGCCTTGGCGACCGCGACCAGGTCGTCCCAGTTCTTCGGCGGCTGCACGCCGGCCTCGGCGAACCAGTCGGTGCGGTAGTAGATCGCGCGCACCCCGGCGTACCAGGGGACGCCGTACTGCTTGCCGTCGAGTTGCGCGTTGCGCACCAGGTCGGGCAGGACGTCCTTGCCGTCGGCCCAGCTGCCGAACCTGCCGGAGACGTCGGCGAGGGCCTCCTGGGCCGCCCAGCCCTGGGTCTCGGTGTTGCCGAGTTCGGTGACGTCCGGGCCCTCGCCGCCGGCGAGCGCGGCCTGGAACTTCTTCGGCGCCTCCAGCCAGGGTATGTACTGGACCACCACGTCGGTGTCGGGGTGCCGCTGCCGGAACTCGGTCTCGACGCCGTCGAGGAACGTCGTCTGGGCGTCGCTCCCCTCGCCCATCATCCAGACCGTCAGCTTGCTGTCGTCGGCGGCTTCGTCGTCGCCGGAACCGCCGCAACCGGCGAGCACCATCGCGGCCGAGGCCACGATGGCGGTGACCGGGGCCAGCCGTTTCCACCTGTTCACGCCACTTCTCCCTCGCGCTGTCCGGCATTTACCTTCTCAGCCGCACCCTAGTAGGAAAATTTCCTTTACGACAGGGGTGGGTGCCGCCCCGCGCGAGCGGACCGTCGACGGCACGGCGGCGGACGGCGGGGCGTTCGGCGAGGCGACCGTATCGCAGGCGGGGGCCGCTCTGGCAGGCCCCGCGACGACCCGTCGGGATCGATGGTCACCATCCGGACGAGCGGATGCCCGCCCCCGAACCGGGGGCGGGCATCCGCTGAGTTGGTCCGTGCCGGCCGGTCACCGACCGACGGGCGGGGTCACCGGTGGCTGACGCCCCGACGACGACCCACACCGGCCACCAGGGCCACGGCGATGGCGGCGAGGACGACCTGCACCAGCAGCTCGGTCCAGTCGATGCCGGCGGTCTGAGTGGCGATGCCCATCGCCCGGGCCAGCACGGTGCCCAGCAGCGCGGCGCCCACACCGATCAGCATGTGCAGCCAGATCGGCATGTTCTGGCGGCCCGGCACGACCAGGCGACCCAGAGCGCCGATGATGAGACCGACGACGAGCGCGGTGATGATGCCCCAGACGGTGAACTCCACGGCCGTCCTCCTTCAGTAGATATGTCGTTGGTGAGTGTTTGTTGCTGTGGTGATCGATAGGTTCCCGAAGCGGAGAATTTCCAAACCGACTCCGGTAACGATCTGGTCTAGACCGCCCGCCACCGGCGACGACCCCCGGCCGCCCGGCCCCGTACGCCAGCGGGCGCCCGACCCCCGTGGGGGTCGGGCGCCCGCTCAGCGGTGCCGCTTGACTTACCGGTGGGTGACGCTGCGGCGGCGACCCACACCGGCCACCAGGGCCACGGCGATGGCGGCGAGGACGACCTGCACCAGCAGCTCGGTCCAGTCGATGCCGGCGGTCTGAGTGGCGATGCCCATCGCCCGGGCCAGCACGGTACCCAGCAGCGCGGCGCCCACACCGATCAGCATGTGCAGCCAGATCGGCATGTTCTGGCGGCCCGGCACGACCAGACGGCCCAGAGCGCCGATGATGAGACCAACAACGAGCGCGGTGATGATGCCCCAGACGGTGAACTCCACGGTCGCCCTCCTCCTGAAGATTGAGTCACACGGTATGTGTGGTTCCTGTCGTGACAGCTAGATTCCCGACCCGCCGGAAAACCAAACCGACTCACCACCACACATGTCGCCGCACGTCGATCGACCACCGCTGCGTCGGTTCGCCGGCCGTCGATGTCCGTGCAGCTCAGGGCACTCGCGCCAGCCCATCCGGCAGCGACGCCGGGGCGGAAAAATTCGTCCGTACGACACCGGGGCGCGCATGCCGACGGCCGGCGGCCCGGTCGGAACACCGGGTCCGCCGGCCGTCGTGGGACACCTGGACCGGCCGTGCGGCGCGGGCGCGGCCGAGCCGACGGGCCGGGCGTACGCGCCCGCTGCGGGCGGCTACTTCTTGCCGGCCGGCTTGGCGTCGCCGGAGTCCGAGGAGAGCGCGGCGATGAATGCCTCCTGGGGCACCTCCACCCGGCCCACCATCTTCATCCGCTTCTTGCCCTCCTTCTGCTTCTCCAGCAGCTTGCGCTTACGGCTGATGTCACCGCCGTAGCACTTGGCCAGCACGTCCTTGCGGATGGCGCGGATGGTCTCCCGGGCGATCACCCGACTGCCGATGGCCGCCTGGATCGGCACCTCGAACTGCTGGCGCGGGATCAGGGTGCGCAGCTTCGCCGCGATCGTGGTCCCGTAGTTGTACGCCTTGTCCTTGTGCACGATCGCGCTGAACGCGTCCACCGGCTCACCGTGCAACAGGATGTCCACCTTGACCAGGTCGGACGCCTGCTCGTCGGTGGGCTCGTAGTCCAGCGAGGCGTAGCCCTTGGTGCGGCTCTTCAACTGGTCGAAGAAGTCGTAGATGATCTCGGCGAGCGGGAGGGTGTAGCGCAGCTCCACCCGGTCGGCCGAGAGGTACTCCATGCCGAGCAGGCTGCCGCGCCGACCCTGGCACAGCTCCATCACCGCGCCGACGTAGTCGTTCGGGGTGAGCACGCTGGCCCGCACCACCGGCTCGTACACCTCGGCGATCTTGCCGGTGGGGTACTCGCTCGGGTTGGTCACCACGATCTCCTGGCCGTCCTCGGTGATGGCCCGGTAGACCACGTTCGGGGCGGTGGAGATCAGGTCGAGGTTGTACTCCCGCTCCAGCCGCTCCCGGATGATCTCCAGGTGCAGCAGGCCGAGGAAGCCGCAGCGGAAGCCGAAGCCGAGCGCCCCGGACGTCTCCGGCTCGTAGTCGAGCGCGGCGTCGTTGAGCTTGAGCTTGTCCAGCGCCTCACGCAGGTTGGGGTAGTCCGAGCCGTCGATCGGGTAGAGGCCGGAGTAGACCATCGGCTTGGGGTCCTTGTAGCCGCCGAGCGCCTCGGTGGCCGGCCGGGCGTTGATCGTGACGGTGTCACCGACCCGGGACTGCCGGACGTCCTTGACACCGGTGATCAGGTAGCCCACCTCGCCGACGCCGAGCGCGTCGGCCTTGACCATCTCGGGCGAGATGACGCCGATCTCCAGCAGCTCGTGCACGGCGGCGGTGGACATCATCTTGATCCGGTCCCGGGCGCTGATCCGGCCGTCGATGACCCGGACGTAGGTGACCACGCCCCGGTAGACGTCGTACACCGAGTCGAAGATCATCGCGCGGGCGGGCGCGTCGGCGTCACCGACCGGCGGGACGAACTGCCTGACGATCTCGTCGAGCAGGTACGGCACCCCGTCACCGGTCTTGCCGGAGACCCTGATGCAGTCGGCCGGGTCGCCGCCGATCAGGTGGGCCAGCTCCTCGGCGTACTTCTCCGGCTGGGCGGCCGGGAGGTCGATCTTGTTGAGCACCGGAATGATCTTGAGATCGTTCTCCAGCGCCAGATAGAGGTTGGCCAGCGTCTGCGCCTCGATGCCCTGGGCGGCGTCGACCAGCAGCAGCGCCCCCTCACAGGCGGCCAGCGACCGGGACACCTCGTAGGTGAAGTCCACGTGGCCCGGGGTGTCGATCATGTTGAGGACGGCCTGCTCACCCGTCCGCTCGCCCTCGCGGATGGTCCACGGCATTCGGACGGCCTGGCTCTTGATGGTGATGCCGCGCTCGCGCTCGATGTCCATCCGGTCGAGGTACTGCGCGCGCATCTGCCGGGGATCGACCACGCCGGTCAGCTGCAACATCCGGTCGGCCAGGGTCGACTTCCCGTGGTCGATGTGGGCGATGATGCAGAAGTTCCGGATGCGCGCCGGGTCGGTGGCACCAGGAGCGTTCGCGCCGGGATCGAGCGTCGGTGGCACAGCGGTCCGTTCTGGTCGGCTGACGGGAGCGGGCCGACGCACGCCGGCCCCCTCTATGCTCCCACGTCGCCGCGAACCCGGTCCGATCACTCCTGGGGTACCCGGACCGGACCCGACGCGGCAGGGCCCGGCGGGGTGCACTCCTCGGCCACCTCGACGGAGAGGGCGGGCCCGGCGGGGTTCACTCCTCGGGCGGCTCGACGAAGAGGGCGGCGAGCTTCGGCAGCCGACGGCGGGCCTCCTGCTCGTCGTCGAAGTCCCAGAAGTCGTTCAGGTCGGGCACCGGCACCCGGTCCCGCTCCGCCGGCAGGTCGGTGGCGGTCGCCTTACGGTAGGCGTCCCACGGCACCGCCAGCATGTCCTCGCACTCGAACTCCTCACCGCTGAGCGCCGCCGACCGGACCCGGGGCACCTCGGCCAACGAATCCGGCGCGGTCACCGCGGCGGCGAAGACCGCCCGCCCCTGGGTCATCAGCCAACCCCGGAAATACTCGAACCCGTCGTCGGAGCAACCCCCGTTGATCAGGTACGCCGCACCCCACAGGTCGACCCGGTAGGAAGCGGCAAGCACCCGCTGCTGGTGGTGCGCGTACCCGACGATGTCCTGCGGGGTGCGTTCGGCGAGCAGCGCGACCGCCCGGGCGGCGACCGCGCCGGCCTCGCCCCCGCCCCCGGCCCGGGCCTGGTCGATCAGCTGCCAGAAGTCGTCGGTCCTCATGGCCTGGAGTCTCCCAGACCCCCGCCGGCACCCGGTCGACGCCGGGCCACCGTCGTCCCGGCCGGGGCGCACGCGCCGCGCGGGTCGGCGGTGCACCCGGTTCGGCCCGACCGGGCACGATGGTGGGGTGTCCACGACGCCGCCGCCGTACCACCGCACCGCCGTGCGGCCCGACTGGCGGGAGCTGCCCGCCGGCCTGCGGGACGCGGTCACCGCCCGGCTCGGTGCGCCGGTGGTCACGGCCCGGACCGCGACCGCGGGCTTCACCGGCGGCTTCGCCGCCGTGCTGGAGACGGCAGCCGGCACCCGGGTCTTCGTCAAGGCCGCCGAGTTGGCCCGGCAACGCCACCTGGCCGACTGGTACGCCCGCGAGCTGGCCGTCCTCGCCCGGCTGCCGGCCGGCCTGCCGGTCCCCCGCCCACGCTGGGCGCTCGACGCGGCCGGTTGGTACGCGGTCGGCCTCGACGCCCTGGACGGGCGGACGCCCCGCCTGCCCTGGGACCCGGCCGACCTGGCCGCCGTGCTCACCGGCTACGCCGAGGTGGCCGCCGCGCTGGTCGACCCGCCGGCCGCACTGACCGCCCTCGGCCTCCCCCGGCTGGCCCAGCTGGCCCGCGACGACATCCTCTGGTGGGGTGAGGTGGCCGCCGGCCGGGAGCCGATGCCCGCACTGCCCCCGGCGGCCCGCGACCGGCTACCCGACCTCGTCGCGCTGGAGTCCCGGCTGCCCGGCTACGCGGCAGCCGCACCCGGCCTGGCCCACGGTGACCTGCGGCTGGACAACGTGCTGCTCGACCCAGCCGGGCGGGCCTGGTTCTGCGACTGGAACTGGCTCTGCCACGGCCCCGCCTGGTTCGACCTGGCCGGCCTCCTGATCACCGGGTACGGCGACCGGGTGGACCTGGATGCGGCCTTCGCCGCCCACCCGGCGGCGGCCGACGCCCCGCCCGACGCCCTGGACGTGACGCTTGCCGCCCTCTGCGGCTACTACCTCACCGCCGCCGGCCCACCCTCAGCCGCCGCCTCCCCGCCGGCTGACGCTCTCCCGCCGATTGGCGGCCCCCCGCCGGCTGGCGGCCTCTCAACGGTCGCCGGCTCCTCAGCGGCTGATTGCCTCGCGGCGGCCAGCGGCTCTCCACCGGCCGGGGGCTCCCCACCGGCCGGGGGCTACCCGGCGGCTGCCCAGGGGGCGGGCGGCCCGGGGGCGGCGGGCCCGTCCGCGCTGCTGGGAGTGCATCGACGGTTCAGCGGGGAGCAGGCTCTGCGCTGGCTCGCCGCCCGGCAGGGCTGGTGGTGACCACCTGCCGTGCCGGGCTGGCCGGTCCGGGCGGGGGTGGGGCGTTTTGGCTCGTCCGGACCGACCTGGTAGCCTGGCTTTTCGCGTGGCGATGACGCATGCTCGTCGCGCGCGGTAATGCAGACCAAACCGAGCTATCAAGACGAGGCTGTCGCGTGGCGAACATCAAGTCCCAGATCAAGCGCAACCGGCAGAACGAGAAGCGCCGGCTGCGTAACAAGTCGGTCAAGTCGTCGCTGAAGACCGCCATCCGGAAGTTCCACGAGGCTGCGGAGGCCGGTGACGCCGAGAAGGCCACCGCCCTGATGCGTGACGCCGCCCGCAAGCTCGACAAGGCCGCCAGCAAGGGCGTCATTCACGCCAACCAGGCGGCCAACCGGAAGTCGGCCATCTCGAAGCGCGTCGGCTCGCTCTCGGCCTGACCGAGCGACCCAAACCCGACCGTAGGCCCCGGAGCAGTGCTCCGGGGCCTACGGCTTCGTACTTTCCGGGCCTCGACCCGTCGTCCGCGCTGCCCTGACGAGTCAGGTCTACCCGGGAGAGACGAGCGGCGAGTCGCGTCTACCCGTGGGAGACGGGCGGGGCGGCGGGTCGGGTCTACCTGCGGGAGACGGGCGGGGGCGGCGAGTCGGCCGGCTCCCAGCGGGCAGGTGCGGTGGTGACCATCGCGCCCGGCAGGGCGTAGGGCACCCGGGCGCGTCCGACCACCGGCTCGACCTGCCGCCGGAACCGGTCCCGCTCCTGCTCCGGCACCAGCGCCGCCGAGTGGACCACCCGCTCGGCGACCTCGTCGTTGAGTTTCACCATGACCGCCACCGCCATCGGCAGCACCGGCACCGCCCACCAGTTGACCAACTCGGCCAGGGCAAGAAGCACCGCGAGCGCCACCGCCCCCTCGAAGAAGAGGAAGCAGAGCACCCCACCCGGGTTGACGAAGCGCAGGCCGAGCAGCCGGGCGTAGAGCGGTCGGTAACGCTGGTCGTCCGCCGGCACGGTCGACCAGCCCGGCCGGCCGTGCCCCGTCACCGGGCGGGTGGTCCCGCTCACCGGCCGGTGCACGCCATCCACCTGCCGCAGGTGGCCGGCCGCCGGGCGGATCGGGCCGGTCACCGGGCGGTGCCCTGCCGGGCGGCGGCGACCGAGAAGACCGCCTTCTCCAGGGCGTACGCCCGGTCGTCGGCACCGCCCTTGACCGCCGCGTTGCACTCGGCCGCCGCCCGCATCGCCTCGACCAGCCCTTCCGGTGTCCAGCCCCGGGCCCGCTGCTGGGCATTCTTGATCTTCCAGGCGGGCATGCCGAGGGTGCTCGCCAGCTGGTACGGATCGCCCCGGCCGGCGGCTGCGACCCGGGCCACCGTCCGGACCCCGTCGGCGAGGGCGTCGGCGATCGGCACCGGGTCGACCCCGACGTGCAGCGCCCAGCGCAACGCCTCCAGCGCGGCGGGGACGTCGCCGATCATGGTGGCGTCGGCGACGGTGAAGCCGCTCACCTCGACCCGACCCCGGTAGTAGCGGGACACCGTGTCCGCGCCGATCCGCCCATCCGTGTCGGCGATCAGCTGGGAGCAGGCGGCGGCCAGCTCCCGCAGGTCGGTGCCGACGGCGGCGATCAACGCGTCGGCCGCGTCGTCGGTGCACCTGCCACCGCCCCGGCGGATCTCGTCGCGGACGAAAGCCACCCGCTCGCGGTGCCCCTTGAGCTTCGCCGCCGCGATGACCGTCGCCCCGGCGGCGCGCAGCCCGTCGGCGAACGCCTTGCCTTTGCCCCCGCCCAGGTGCAGCGCCACCAGTTGGACGTCCGGGTCGGGGTTCTTCGCGTAGCCGAGCAGGGCGGTGACCAGGTCCTTGCGGGCATCCTGGGCGGACCGCAGCACCAGCACCCGCCGCCCGCCGAACAACGACGGGCTGAGCATCTCGGCGATCTCGCCGACGGCCAACGCCCCGGCCTGGTATTCCCGGACGTCGACCTCGGGGTCGACGCTACGGGCCTTCGCCACGGCTTCGCTCACCGCGCGCGTGGCGAGCAGCTCCTCGTCGCCGAGGACGAGCAGAATAGGAGCAAGGTCGACGCCGGTCACGTCGCTCATCTTGGCACGCTCGGCGGCTGATCGTGCCTGCTCGTCGACGGCTGCGACGGCCCACCCCGCACTCAGCGCAAATATAGACATTTACCTTGATTGTCGGGCAGTAGGCGCAATATGGCTCTGATTCCTGATTTCCCTTCACCTTCGTCCGGCCTGCCCCGGGCTGGCCAGCCGCCCACCCCACCAACCGGGGCAGGCCCGGAAGCACCGTTTCGTCCCACCCGGGTCAGCGGCGACCCGGGGGCAGGCCCCGACCGACCACTGCCAGCCGGCCGGACCGCAGCACCACCGCCACGTCCCCGTCGGTGTCGGTACGCAGCACCCGGGCACCGGCTCGGGTGAGCCGATCCAGGATCACCGGACTCGGATGGCCGTAGTCGTTGTCGGC
Organism: Micromonospora sp. NPDC048894; assembly: GCF_040649765.1. Taxonomy (NCBI): domain Bacteria; kingdom Bacillati; phylum Actinomycetota; class Actinomycetes; order Micromonosporales; family Micromonosporaceae; genus Micromonospora; species Micromonospora sp. NPDC048894. The sequence goes on from NZ_JBEZFY010000006.1 coordinate 447,225, forward strand.
TCCCACCGGCACCAACGCGACCATCGGCCGGACCGCATCGAGGAAGGCCGGCTCCTGGTATGCGCTGCCGTGGTGGGCCACCTTGAGCACCTCGGCCCGCAGTTCCTGCGGCGGCGTCCGGTCCAGCAGTGCCCGCTGCTCCTCCGTCTCCGCGTCCCCCGGCAGCACGATGCGGACACCGGCCACGGTGGCCCGCAGGACGAGGGAGTTGTTGTTCGGGTCGGACCGGGTGCCCCGCATCGGATAGGGCGGACCGAGCGCGACCAACTCCACCCCACCCGACCGGTACGACCAGCCCGCCGCCGGCACCACCTGCCGCGCGGCACCGGCCGCGAGCGTCACCGACTCCCGTCCCGCCGCCGGCTCGGCCAACGCCGGGGCGACCACCATGGCCACCCGTCGGCCCCGGGACACCCCGGCCACACCCCCGACGTGGTCGGCGTGGAAGTGGCTGACCACCAGCAGCGAAACCTCCCGGACGCCGAGCCGGCGCAGGCAGCCGTCCACCGCCGACGGCTCCGGGCCGGCGTCCACCACCACCGCCCGGCCTGCCGTCACCGGCAACACGAGGGCGTCTCCCTGGCCGACGGCGCAGGCCACCACCACCCACCCGGGTGGCGGCCACCCGCTGGCGACCAGCCGGACCGGGAGGGTGCCCAGCACCACCGCCACCGCACCGACCGCCACCAGCCGGCGGACCAACGGGCGGCGGACGGCCAGCAACAACCCCAGGGTCAGCCCGGCCAGCAGCAACGCGCCCGGCAGTCCGCCCGGCCAGGGCAGGGTGCCGGCCGGCAGACGGGCCCCGACCCGGGCCACGGTGACCAGCCACCAGGCCGGCCAGCTCGCCAACCAGGCGGTGAACTCCGCACCGGCCGGCCACACCGGGGAGACGACCGCCGCCGCCACCCCCAGCACCGTGGCCGGGGCGATAGCCGGCACCACGAGCAGGTTCGCCGGTACGGCCACCAGGCTCACCGTGCCGGAAATGCCCGCCACCACCGGCCCGCAGGCGAGCTGGGCCGCCGCCGGAACGGCGAGCGCCTCCGCCAACCCCGCCGGTACGCCCCGGCGACGCAGCCCGTCCCGCCAGCCCGGGGCGAGCAGCAGCAGCCCACCGGTGGCCAGTACGGACAGCGCGAAACCGGCGTCACCGGCCAGCTCCGGGTCGACCAGCACCAGCACGGCCACCGCCGCAGCCAACGCAGGCAGGGTCGCCCGGGGACGCCCGGCAGCCAACGCGGCCAGCCCGATCGCCCCCATGGTGGCCGCCCGGACCACGCTGGGCGAGGGGCGGACCAGGACGACGAAACCGATCAGGGCGAGCCCACAGAGGATCACCGCCAGCCGGGGACCGGCCCGGACCCAGCGGGCCAGCAGCAGCACCGCGCCGACCACGATCGCCACGTTCGACCCGGAGAACGTCAGTTAGGGAGGTGAGTCGAAGACATAAGAACGGCCCCGGCAGGTGCTGGAACACCTGTTACCCGGGGCCTTGACGGACACAGGAGGTCCGCCCGCCCATGAGTGTAGAGGCCCTGACCTGGGCGCTGAACGACGCGCCCGACCTACCCCCTTCCTGCTTGGCCGTGCTGATCGGTCTCGCCAACCACGCCCACGCGAACGGCCGGGCCGCGTACCCGTCCCGGGAACGGCTCGCCCACTACGCCCGCAAGTCGGTCCGCGCGGTGGCGAACGACATCAAGGAGTTGGAACGCCTTGGGATCATCCGGCGGGGCGACCAGCGGCACGTCTTACACCTGCCGACCGACCGACGGCCGGTTGTCTGGGATCTCGCGATGGAGCGTCGGCGGACCGTTCCCGGTTCGCTCGACCCATTCGCCGAGCCGGCATCCGGCAAGCCGACCAAGGTTCCCGAGGCTGTGGATAACCGGGGTGAAGCTGACTTCCTCCCGGTTACCGACCGGGGTGAAGCAGGCTTCCGAGCGGCAGGAAGTGCAGTACCGACCGGGGTGAAGCCTGCTTCACACGAACCGTCCTTGAACCGTCAAAGAACCCTCAACCGCGCAAGCGCGGGAGAGACCTCTCCCAAGATCAGCGGCAAGAAGACCTTCACCCCCCGGGCTCTGACCGGCGCTGCCCTGCCCGTCCAGCGGGACGTGGCGCAGTGCCCGACGCACCGGGGGATGCCTGCCGGCCGTTGCGGCGCGTGCCGCTCCGAGGCTCTGGTGGATGGCCGATGAACGCCACCGCCGTCTACGCGCTCGCCCTGGTCCTCATCGGCGGACCCGTCGCGATGCTCTCGCCGTTCGCCATCGCTCGCCTGCTGGTCAACCAGCACGCCGACCAGATTGCCACCGCCACCCGCAAGGAGATCCGATCGTGAACCCGACCGCCGTCACCTCTCGCCTGACCACCGGCCTGGTTGCGCTGGTTGCCGGGTACGCCTCGTTCTCCCACATCTACGCGGTTGCCCGGTCGGCCGGTGAGCACGTCTCGGTTGCGTCGGTGCTGCCTCTGTCCATCGATGGTCTGATCCTGGTCGGCACGCTGGCGATGCTGGACGACAAGCGCAGCAACCGGAAGCCTCGTCTGTCCGCTCGGCTGGCCGTGGTGTTCGGCATCATCGCCACCCTTGCCGCCAACATCGCGTCGGCTCAGCCGACCTGGACGGCACGAGCGGTTGCTGCCGTTCCGCCGGTCGCATTCCTACTGGCCGTCGAGGTGCTGAGCCGTCGAGGCAAGCTGATCCACACTGAGCCCGTCGAGCAGGTCGAGCTGGCCACCATCGCTGAGCCGGTTGCCGTCGAGCCTGAGCCCGTAGCCGAGCCGGTTGCCGTCGAGCAGGTCGAGCAGACCACGAAGCCGACCCGCAAGCGGGTCACCGGCACGTCGGCTGACCGGGTCATGTCGGCTCACTTGGCCGAGCCCGAAGCGACTCACCCCCGGATCGCGGAGCTTGCCGGGGTGTCTGTGGCGACGGTGAAGCGGTACCGGCCGTCCCGTTCCGCTGGCCGTACGCCCGAACTGGCGGGGGTGGCGGCATGACCGAGGTTGAGCGGCTGATCCGCCGGCTACGTCGGCAGCACACCGTGTCGCGGGTGGCCTATCGGTACGCCTCCGGTAGGCCGCTCAGCGGCAAGCCTGGCTATCCGTACCAACACCGTGGACCGGGCCGGCTGGCCGGCTGGCAACGGCAGGTGATCCGGCTCAGCGTACCGGCTATCGCCGTGTTGGCTGTGGCTCAGCCTGAGCAGGTCGGCTGGTCGGTCGGGTCGGCTGCACTGGTGGCCAGCTACCGGCTCAGGCGACGGCTCACGATGCGCCGGTTCAACCGGGAGTACATCGCGCCGACCCTGGCTGCCCTCGCCCCGGCAATGGGGATGCAGACCGGCGTACGCCTGCACGTTGATCCCCCGCTCGGCAACCTCACGCCCCGACTCGTGAAGCCGCTGAGCCCGGCGGAGACAGCCGTGCGGACCTGGTACGGGGAGAACGTTGAGCCGATCATCAGGTGGCTTCCTGAGCGTGCTCAGCGGGCGGCGTGGTCGGTACAGCGCACCGCCGAGCCGGTCACGTCCAAGCTGGCCGTGTTCCGCCGGCCCGTCGATGGCGACCAGGGGCCGCGTATCGAGCTGACCGCAGACACCCCGTACCTGACCAAGGAACAGCGGCAGTTGGTCTCTTCGATCATCGGCAGCAAGATTCCCGTTACTGACCTGGTGGAGACGTGGCACCAGGTCGGCCCTCGGGTGCGCGCCGTCTGGACTGTGCGCAAGCGTCCGCCGGCCCGGGTAGGCGTCGACCAGGTAGCCGCGCACCTGCCGGACGATGACGCTGTCTTCTACCTCGGGCAGGGTGCTGGGAACCAGCCGGTGACCATCAGCCTTGACGACGACTCCCCACACATCGCGGTCTCTGCCGGTACAGGTGCGGGCAAGTCGGTGCTTGCCCAACTCATCGCGGTGCAGGTGCTTCGCCGTGGTGGCCAGGTGGTGATCCTGGACCGCAAGGGGTCGCACCGTTGGGCGCTCGGGGCGGGCGGGGTCGACTACTGCACCAAGCCAGCGCAGATGCACGCCGCGTTGGTCAAGCTGGCTGCCCTTGCCGACGAGCGGAACACGCTCGCCTTCCACGCCCCGGACGACTGGAACCCCGGCCCCCGCGTGCTGGTGATCTGCGAGGAACTGAACGCCACCCTGACGCAGCTCGCGAACTGGTGGACGGACAACCGGGAGAAGGGCGACCCGAAGCGGTCCCCGGCTGTCGGGGCGCTCGGCGAACTGCTGTTCATGGGACGCAGCGCCAAGGTCAACGTAATCGGCGTGGCTCAAATGCTGACCGCCCGAGCCATCGGCGGACCGGAGAGCCGGGAGAACTTCGGGGTGCGCTGCCTCGCCCGGTACACCGCCAACGCCTGGAAGATGCTTGCCCCGCAAGCAGCCATGCCCCGTGCGTCCCGGGCCCGTGGCCGGTGGCAAGTGGTCATAGGCGACCAGGTGACAGAGACACAGGTGGCCTATCTGACGGCGAGCGAGGCGCGACAGCTTGCGTGTCCCCGGTCCCCGGAGACATCCCAGGTCAGCAGCCCATCAATCCCTGCCGGGGACTTCCTGACGCTGCGGCAGGCGGTAGACGCCGGAGTGCTGCCCTGGTCGCACGACGCAGCCAAAAAGCGGCTACAGCGACGAGTGGGTCATGTACCTCAGGCAAAGGGCAAGCAGGGGAACGCCGACCTATACACGCGACACGATCTTGTTCGCTGAGCAGGTAGGTGAGGTATCGAGGGCCGGCCGTAGTGTGCGAGAAGGGCCCGACCGAAGCCGGGCCCTTCGCTGCACCGTTAGTTCTTGAGGAAGACAGCGACCAGGCTTCCCACGGAACCTAACAGTCCCGCTGCGGCTTGCAGGATAGGCAGCATCGCGCGCATGAACTCAAGCCGCCGCCTGTGTCGCTGTTCCTGCTCTTCCGCATGATCCTCATCATGATCGTGGGAAGTCTTGTCCTCAGCGTCCTTGCTTGCGTTGACCCCGTTCTTTAGTTTGTGTAGATTCAAACTGGCTCCTATAAGTTCGTCACCACTGGAAAGACGACGGAGTTGCTAGCGACGCCTGGGGGGCAATCCCGGGCGTCGCTTCTTTCGGGCCAATGATGGCTCGACGTCGTCGACTGCTAATAGTTGTCCATTGCGGAGAGTGGGTCAAGCAGGCCAGTGGGTAGGGAGCGCGCTGCAGGCAGCCCTGATTGGCTCGTAGAAATTTCTCTTTATCTTGGGACACCAGCGCCCGCTGGGAATTAAAGAGAGCCTGTCACCGGGCCTCACGGAGGCCCTCCCGCCCACGTTTCGAAGGACGGTCAGACGCCGCAGTGCGGTGCGGCCGACTACCGTGGAAACCTTCCCGCATCTTGGGATCGGGCGCTCGCAACTTGAGCGTTGGCGTCAGTGGTACAGGACCGACGTGTCTGCGCGTAGCTTCATGCAGGCCGGAGGCGGGCCCGCCGAGCCATCTCAATCACACCGAGTCGCGGACGACAGCCAGTCCACAGGTGACGAGCACGCCCAGGGCGACGAGCCCGATACGGAGCCACGGCACATCCTCAGCCCGCTTGATGCCGACAGACAGGGAGACGCCGACGCAGCCGGCGACGACCAGACAGATGAAGACCGACAGCACCCGGTACGCCGTGCCGTTCTCAGACCACCAAGCCCAAGTGCCGAACACTGCCGGCACGAACATCAGCAGGCTGAGGGCGAGCAGCGGAAAGGCGATCCTCCACCGCTTCCAAACGCTCATCGTGGTCGGCCCTCCTCAAGGTGGCCCGGGTCGGCCGTGCCGTCCGAGCCTGGTAACGCCAAGTCGCCAGCATCATGCAGCAGTCGAGCCTGCCGCTCGAACTCGGCTCGCTCCTCAGGTGACATCGCATCACGACGGGCCATGGCCTCAGCGAATGCGGCGTGTAGTGCGGTGCCATGCCAGGACATCGACGCAGCGGTAGAGAGGTCCGCTTCCCCGCTGAGGACCGTTTGTGCCAGCGAACCAAGGGGGTCGTTGGGGCCCCGGGTACGGGCCAGCTTGGCGAGCACGGCACGGGCGAGCGGATCTCGGGTGATGTCGTCAGTCATCGCGGAGCCTGCCCCGGGTGCTGGTAGGGCTTCAAATCCGGCAGCGACGCAACTTCCATGCCCGCCTTGACGACTTCGATGGAGCCAGCGATGCCCTTGAAGGTCGCTTCGGCGTTGCCGTAGAAGGTCGAAATCTCGTTGTACAAGTCGTACGCCTGCCAGGCGTAGTACGCGGCGACTCCGTAGCCGAGCACAGGGCCGACCCCGGTCTCGATGGTGGCCGTGCCCACCGCCGACGCGGCGTTGACGATGATCAGCACGTCGATCAGTTTGCTGATCAGACCGGTAACCACCGAGTAGAGCTGTTTCGCGGCCTCGGCTGCGCGGGTGTAGAGGTCGGCGTACTGGTCACAGACAGGATGTAGGGCCTGCGCGGCGATGCCGAGAGACAGTTGGTACTCCTGTTCGGCCTCCGCCGCGTTGCCGCGCCACACGGTGGGCACGTCAGCGGCACCGTTGATCAGGTTGCGGCCGAGATCGTCCATCGCGTCACCGATGATCCGCCACGCGGCGGCACACCGTACGTAGGCGTCCCAGTCACCACTGAACGCCTGGCCCCAGCCCTCGAACGGGTCTTCCCCGAACAGCCAGACGCTGACCTGCCTCAGCCACGCCGCCGGGCTGATCAGATCGGCCAGCGGGTTGAGCTGAAACATTTCAATGCCGGTGGCGTAGTTCGGGGCCACCAACCGCGCCGCTGGCTCGGCGACATCAGCGAACGACACACGGGGCACAGTAGGCCACAGATCCGGCCGGACGGGGCCGGCAAGGGTGCCGCGCAGCCGTGCCGGGTCACGGGCACCGGGATAGCCCTGGTCCAACCTGGCCGCCGCAGACGCATCGGAAGCGGCGTACTCCCGCTGCGCCAGGTTGACCTGAGTTGCTGCGCCAGCGGTCAGGGTCTTGAGCCGTTCTAAGCCCTCCGTCATGCGCCGGTAGGCGGTGCGGTGCGGGCCGGCGAGCATCAGCAGCAAGCCCCGCTGATCGAACGTTAGATCACAGTGACGTGCGGTGTAGCCGTGGGCGTCCGCCGCATCCTCAGACGCGCGATGGAGCAGGTTGTATAAGCCGTTCAGTCCCGCAGGGGCCACGAAGAAATCGCCGCTCATGCCACCGGCTCCAACTGAATGCCCAATCTTGGTGCTCCCATGCGGCCTCCCGCTCGCCAGATATCTAGTCTCACCCACGGTGATCGATCGATAGCAGCCTACGGAAGCTGGTGGCTAGCGTCTGCCCCTGCCGGGCCCCTCCGCCGGGTGATCCGATCGCCTATAGACCCCGACATCATGGACCGCTCATTTGCCGCCTTCTCGTTGTGACGGGAAAATCTCATCCAATCGCTGCTGCAAATTGTTCCCATCCACCAGAACGATCTGGGTGCGGGCATTTAATGCAGCCACCTCGGCGGCCCCGCTGAAGATTCCATTGGTTATGATTGCCCCTCTCTCCGACTTGGTCACTGCGATGGCCTCGGCCATGCGGTTTACCTCGCTAGAAGAAACGACATCCGCCTTCTTGACGCGGATGGCGGAACGTTTTCCCTCTCGTTCGAGGATTAGGTCAGCGAAGGACATGTCCGGCGAAGCAACTATGTCATGACCAAGGGAAGTGAACATTACAATGACAAAATCTAACAACTCCTCATAGCTGAAGTCTTGAACAAATCGACTCTTAGTGGAGTCTAACTCCAGCGCCGCCGCTTGGTCCTCTGAGACGACGTCCCGTGCCTCTTCAACCGTCTCGGGCGACACGTCTTCGGCAAGGTAGCTACGGGAACCTTCGAGAAATTGATCAAGTCGAAGCACTAGCAGCTTCGAGCCGGCTTCTTCGTAGAATTCCTGAACCAACTCTCGACGCGGAGCAACGGGATTTCCTTTGCTGTCTAGTTCCCACCAGTCGGGCTTTGCGTCATTCGTAATCAGGATGACCATGTCGCGCACCGGGCCCAGTAGTCGAGCATGGTCTATCAACTGGCTCCATAAGATGAAGTCTCCCGCAGCTCGGGCGGGGAGCTTCGTCTTAAGGTCGAGATAGCCTGGCGGTATCTCGTTAGGATACCGAAACGAAACGGCGTGCTCGATTAAGGAATGCAGCTTAGGGGCCGGGTACCTTGAACCCACGCGACCTCGCAAAAGAGGGCGAAGCTCTCGCATCACTGGATCGTCTTGATCGCGAACGTCTTGCGGAGAAAGGTCCTGCTCTTCCTTCAATCGGTCATGCTCATCAAGAGCGGGCCGAATCAGAGCCCTTACCGCCTGCTTGATCTCCTCATGCGTGAGTCCGTGGTCGCTCTCATTCCAGTCATTGAAGGAAACTACCGAACTTCGCAAACGCTTCAGGGTGCCAACTGCTGAGTTAAGTTCGGCTGCCGCTTTGTCGCACGCATTCCGCAGCGATTGATTTACGTTCGTGAACTTTGCGTTACGGTCCGCTATAACTTTCGTGCGACTTCTGGCGAACTCAAGGCTTGCCTGGTGGGGTACCCATAGGCGGTCACCCAGTTTTGTCAGGACTGACAGCAATTCGCGGCGCGCTTTTGGAGATATCCGGTAGAGAGCAAGCAGGATGTTTGCATCCAGCGTGACGAGGCCACGCTCAAAGAATAGGTCGTTCTCGATGCTGTGCCCGAACCATCCAGGGAATATTTCTGCGAGCTCCACCGGCTGCCGATCCGTCATTACTGTATCGACTCCTCAAGAGGGAGGGACAAGTCACGCTCAAAGAACGCAGCCTCCATCACCGCCATTCGGCCGGGATTTCTGTGCAAGGTGCCTCTGGCGACCACCGGGCTACGCTTGTGGCTCGTTCGGGCAATTTCGTAGGCTTGCTCGCTCAGCTCAATTCGAACCAGACGTTTCGCGCCGTCTATGAGGGTCTCCACCTCTACTCGGCCCCCATCGTCGCCACTTCGGCTCTTCAGGCTGACGACCACACCGTAGATGACTTCTTGGCTGTCCAGAGGGTCATTCTTCAAGGTTGCAGAGATAACCTTCAGGTTATCCGCAGACTCTTTCGGGAAGTTGAACGAGGTGCCAGCCCCAGCCGGGGCGGTAACTCCGGGTGCCCAAGCGATGTCCACGTTCACCTTGTGAATGATGCTGTCTTGCAGGGGTCGGCTGATAGCCCGGCACATCTCGAAAGAAAGACCTTCGCCAACGGCCTCATTAACCACCCGGACACTCGGCCGGCTACGGGAAGTGGCGATCTCTTCAAGGGCACCTAGGGCGTGTGCCAAGGTCGTCGTTGCGCGACGCTCGAAGGCGGCGGCTTCGACATGCTCGATTAGGTGTGGCTGGTCGGATTGCCAAGGCAGTTCAGGCAGGCGGGCTTGGGTTATGACAGGCACAATGTATGAACCTGGACGTGTGTGGCCCACAAGTGTGCGTTTGGCTTGCTCTCTGGCACTTCTCGGCATCGACCGGCCATAGTATCCACGGCGATGGAGCGTTGAGGCGGCTGCTGAAACGACTAAGTCCTTGGCCGTGGCAAAGAGCTTGTGTCCGGCGTCCAGCGGGATGAACATCTCGCCAAACTCATGTTCAGCTCGAACATGCGTGATGTCTAGGAACTGTCTACTTATGTCGTCCCTAATGGCGGTTGCCGGCCTTTCCTCGACCCTTTCGAGGTCGAGGGTAAGGATATTTAGTCGCGCCTCGAAGTCGGGTGCGTTCCGTCTCCGAGGTACCAGCACCTCGAACTCGTTGTTCTTCGTCCAGAACTCGGCTACATCGCCAGCAGCGGACCGCTGCCAGCCGGCGTTGCTCATATAGCTGATGATGTGCGCGAGGTCGATGTCCGTATCAATCATGAGGCCGCCCGCCGAGGATGCGCTGCCTGGAGTGATCGATCATCGATTGGAGCGCCTTACCGTCTAGGCGATTCTCGAACGGCAGGCGAATCGCCACGGTGGACTGCCCGGCCGCATCGGGCAAGTCCTGGATACGTGCGTAATAGCCCCTGCACCGCAGCAGCAGGTCTTCATCGCCATGCACAATCCAGCTCTCGATATCAGGTGGGACTATTACCACTGCGAGATAGCCAGGCGCTGACCTGTCTGGGGCTCGAAGTTTGTCGTAGGTAGCTACGTCCAGGTCGAAGGAGTGAGCTTCACCCGTTGTCCGGGCTCGCTGCGTGCACTTGAGCTGGATGTCCACCATGGGACCGCCCCTGCGGATCGTTGCATCTACCCCGTCCTTGTCAACGTTCCAGCTTGCCACCGTGAAACCCTCACGCGCGGCGATGGCGTGCAGGTAGGCGCAACTGATCTGCTCCTTCTGCCAAGTCTCCGCCTTCATGCGGCTCCCTATGCCTCCCCTGAAAAAGGCAACATATCGATCAAGGCGGCATCTGGGAAGACTTCAGTGAGATGACAGACCCGGGCTGGCCTGCGAGAGGTAGCGACGCCATTTTGTCAATGTCGGGTTGAGGACAGCTGACTGTCTGGCATGGCCAAATACTCCCTTTTTGAGGCCCGCCCGGCTGCCGCAGGGTTTCAGCAAGCCGACTACGACTGTCCAATCGCTGGCCGTCCCGATCGCGCGTGACCTAGCGACGCATCTCGCGAGAGAGCAGAGAGTTCATACAGCAATCGGACGTTTGCTGTATGATCAACACATGGCCCGAGTGAAGAACGCCCCTGCGAACACTGCTGTTGCCTACATCCGCGTCTCGACTGATGAGCAGGCGGAGTCCGGTGCGGGACTCGCGGCGCAGCGGGCCGCCATCCTTGCGGAAGCGGACCGGCGGGGCTGGACCATCGTGGCCTGGAAGGGCGACAGGGCTGCTTCCGGGAAGTCGCTTGAGGGTCGCCCTGGCCTCGCCGAGGCGTTGGAGCTGATCGAGTCCCGGCAGGCCGAAACGCTGGTGGTCGCGAAGCTGGACCGGCTTTCCCGGTCCCTGATCGACTTCGCCGCCCTGATGGAGCGCGCACGGTCCAAGCGTTGGAACCTGATTGCCCTTGACCTCGGCATCGACCTTGCCACCCCGGCTGGTGAATTTCTCGCCTCGGTCATGGCCTCTGCCGCTCAGTGGGAGCGGCGCATCATCGGTCAGCGCACCCGTGAGGGCCTGGCAGCCAAGAAGGCTGCCGGGGTTCGTCTCGGCCGGCCGGCGTCCCTTCCGGCTGAGGTCCGTACCCGCATCATGACTGACCACGCGGACGGCAAGAGCCTCGCCAGCATCGCCCGTGAGCTGAACGCTGAGAGCGTCCCTACGGCTCAGGGCGGAAAGAAGTGGTACCCGTCTACGGTGCGGGCTGTTCTGGCTTCTCAAGAGCCTGTGACGGTCTAACTGGGCTGATCGGGGGTGATGCCCGCACCCCCGGCAACCATTGATCAGTAATCCGATGGATTGCAGGGGATCACATCCGAGCTGATGGAATTCCCACATACTCGGGGCAATCCCGGAGACGTACACGCGCCTAAATTGATGGGTCCGGGAGGGGAATCGGTCAAAGTTTCGACCCCCCTCCCCTCTTAAGTTAGGCTTCCGCTACCACCGTCATGCACCCGCGATGCCACAGCCGATACCTCGGTTGCCCATGCTGGTAGTCCACCATCACAGTGTCGTCTGCGAGAATGGGTGCCCCTGCGAGACGGGGTGCCTGAGAGGGCTTGGTGCCGACAACCATGTACTCATCGCACCCGCCGCACACCCAGGAGAGCGTTCGTCCTCGCTCATCAGTAACCGCCATGCCGGGCAACGTACCCGTCTGCCCCCGGCAAGCAGGCCCGGACACGCTGGTTTGCCTTGGTGGATTGGTTGGGATGTCAGTAGTAGGGCAGCCGCTAGCTGCCCAATAGTTCCGTGGTGTCGTTCAACTCCACCCCGGCATCAGCGAGCGTCAGCCGTCAGGCTGAGAGCGAAGCTTCGAACCAAGAGAGCTATACAGACGGGGCCGTTAGGCCCCTCTTCGGTTTATAGCTTAGTAGGAACCTCAACAGAGGTTCCCTCTCTCTTTGGAGAGATATGGCGGGGTGACCACCCCCCCTCTCCCACCCCCCTACCTCACGGGGGTGACCACCCCCCCTGATCCCGGGGGAGCACAGGGAGGTAGACCGTCCGGTTCTGGGGACGCTTGCCAGGGTCGTACGTGTCGCCCATAGAGGCGGCAACGTGCTTCTCCGCCTGGTCGCCGGTCAGCACCCGCAGCAGCCCGGCAGCCTCAAGCTCGCGGTAGCCGGTCTTGAACTCTTTCCGGTCGTACAGGCCAGTACGCCTCACCATCTCGTCCTGAGGCACCCATGTGCCCCGGGTCGGCGGGGGCACTGGCTTGTCAGCGAACGAGTCAGAGATCGCAACGGCAGCTTTCAACGCCGTCATGGTCAAATTCCGGCCGTTGGGACGCTTCACCGTCATTACGGCTTGCCGCCACCGGATGCGCCAGTCACCGTGGATCCTCGGGGCCCCCGTCGGGGGCTTACGGGTGGGGGCCCGCGTCGGGGCCCTGGTCGTGACGGTCGATTCCCGGGGGCGGATGACCGCACCTTGAGGCGGTCCGGCGTTCACACGCTCCGGCGGGCAGGTGCCCACCGTGCCCAGTGGAGCCGGACAGTTCCAGAATTCCCCACCAGGGGAAAGCGTCTTAGTGCCGTGCGGGCACGTCGGTTCTCTCATGCTTGCTTGCATCCTCCTTGCCTACCGCCGCTTAGGAGGTCTGCCGTCATCCGGCAGAGCACCCAAACGGCGCATATCGATTCGCTTTAGCGCGTTGCCTTCCTCAATGGCGATAACCAGCCGCTCAAGCAGCCTGATGACTTCCTGTGTCATTTTGACGTCCTTTCTTCGGGCAGGGTTAACCCTTGCCCGTGCAAACGGTCTGCGGTTCGCAAATATTGGCGGCGGCAATCACTAGGCACTCAAGGAGCGTGATCATTTCTTGCGTCACGATGCAGACTCCGCTTTGTTCTCACTGAGCGTGCCCGAACAGCCCTCTAAGTCGCGCCCGCTGCTCCGACGAAAGAGGCGGGGCCCCATTAGCAATTCGCCGAATGCACGCTTCCAACTCGGCACTTTTGAGCATGCCTGATCTGCCGCGATTGGATGCGCGGCCCCTAGAAATGGACAGACTTACCCCCCAGTCGGAAGAGAAGGTGTGTAGACGGCTTGCGCCCGTAGAGACAAAGAACGAGTCCAATCGTTGGACCCGTTCGACGTGGCTGGTTCCCGTTTCCGGGGCTACTTGAGTAGCTTATCGGGCCCCAACAGGGCCGGTGCACGTCGGGCAGTCCTGGGCGGCCACGTTCCCCGCCCTACCGCCGAGACCACAGCATCTCATGGCCGAACACCACGACTCAGAGACCAGCGCGGGCCAACCCGCGTCAGGACTGCCACCACCGGAACACGAGGCACCACATGTAGGCGGACAGGGAGAAGGCGGGGTTGTCGGAGCGATCCGGCAACCCGACTCCCGGCGTCCCGGGCTGGTCGACCTTGCAACAGTGACCAGATCCGGCACCTCACCAGCAACGTAGCCCCTGGCCAAGGGGTTTTACACCCCCAGGGTCATCCTCACCGAACTCTCCAGCTTCCCTTCGCCTGCTTCTCGGGCATCAGCATGGGCCGCTGCAGCTTGCCCTGGGATGCCAGCGCAAGCCAGCCTGCCCACCTGTCGACGAACTCATCCATCGCATCGATCGACAGAGGGGTGAACGGCCGCGCTACCTGCACTCGCGTGAGCCCGGGACCGATGGCGTCCGCCGCGTCAGTTGCAGGGTTTAGCGCGTACGGGTCGTTCGGGACGTGACCTGATCCCAAGGTCGGCGAATGCGTAAAGGCCGTTTCGTACCAGTGGTACTCACCGGCCGTCTGCGCATCGCAGTACCAGAGGGAGTGGCTTCTCCCTCGGTAGCCTTCGTGGTTGTTAGATGTGATGAGACGTAAGTTTGCGTGCGCCACGACATCGAAGACAGCTCCAGGATGATGCCCCCAGGCATGCCGTTCCAGTGAAACCGGGGCCTCGAAGGTCAGCCGTGCCTCGTTTAGTCCGATGACCCAGCCTTCCGGGGACGGCCGGGTCTTGGGGATGTTTACACTGCAGGCTGCTGCGGGAGCGTTCGCAAGGATGGAATCCTTCAGGTAGTCCATCATTCGGATCAACGATCGAATTCCTGCCTGAGCCAGTTCTTCCCTCCGCTCCTCTTCCGAGCGGGCTTCGGATGCTGCGCGTTCCTCATCCCTGATCCGGTTTACCTCAGCAAGGTTCGCCTGCTGCAACTGTGCCAAGCCAGCCGATGGCGTTGCCTCGACCGCTCGCGTCAGGCGAGCGAGCAGGTTGGAGGGGTTCGGTCTCGCATCCGGCCCCTTGAAGAGGCATTCGTCGATCAGCGCAACGATCGGCAGGGGAACGCCGCTGAGCGGCTCGGGGTTCTTGTGCAGGTGCTGTTCGCGAAAGTCGTGCTCGCTTGGGCCAAGGAAGGGCCGGTTCCCCGCAAGCAACTCGTACCCGATCACCCCGAGGGCGTAGACATCTGTAGCAGAGGTTGCTCTGATCCCTCGCCACTGCTCAGGTGCGGCGTATGGGTGGGTCTTCGCGTACTTCTGGGTGTCCGGTGCCGTTGTAGCTTCGGCGTATCGGGAGATGCCAAAATCGGCCAGGCACCAGCGACCGTCGAGCAGGAGGACGTTCTCGGGCTTGAGGTCACGGTGAACGACCTTGCCGCGCAAGTCGCTTAGGGCAGTTGCGATGTCCGCAAGGATGGTCAGTGCCTCGCCTAGTGGGAGCCGGCCTTGCGCGCTCTTGATGTGATCACGCAGCGACTTGTCAGCCCTCGGCATGATAAGGACCCAGTTGTCACGCCATTCGCCGCTGTCAATGATGGGCACAACGTTCTGAGCCCCGGCAAGGTCCACGAAGAGCAGCTCCCGCTCAGCTCCTGGGCCCTTCGGCACAAGCTTCGCTACGGCGTTCGGAACCCGGTCGGAACTCGCCTCCAGCACCCTTCCGAAGCCGCCACGCCCGATGCGCTCACCGAGCGTCCATTCGCTCGCGAGCAACAACCGCTCCCCCACCTTGCCCCTACCTCTCTGCCAGTCGCCCTGTGACCAGCCTACTCAACGTCCCGTGTGGACCTGGGCTTGCGTCGCGTCCCGGCCGGCTGATCCCGTTCGTCGGCTAGATCGACCAGGCGGCCGAGTCAGACCAACCCACGCTCCGCCCACGTCTGCGAGTCCCCCCGCCACCGGGAGTTGCCCAACCTGGCAGGGTCGAGCGAACGCGCACCCCGGTACGTCTTGCCGACGCGTAGTTCAAGCAAAAGGGACACCACCTCGCGCCGCTGGCCGATGGTCAGTCGTTCCCATCTCTGCTCAACGGCCGGGCCGACCAGGTTGCGGACCAGCGGAGGCACCTCAATATGTTCCGCACGCTGTTCGGCATCATCGATCTCGGCGAGCAAAGTCCGCTCGATAGCAGCCAGGCCGGTGGGCGTGATCTCGTCGCGTGCGGCTGCTGCGTACCACTCAGTCAGCCGTGCCCGTTTCTGTTTGACTTCCTCTCGCGCCCGCTCAACCGCTCCCCGGTCCTCTGGCGGGGCGAGTAGGTCGAGCGCATCTGGCCGGGATAGCCGGCCCATGAGCACGGCTACAACGAACTGCTCAAGCACCGTCGTCTTCACCGAGACACAGAACCGTTCGGCGCACACGTAGCCGTAGTGCGTCCGGTTCTTCTGCACCCGTAGCCGGGAGTCGCACACGTCGCAGAGCGCAGGGCCTGAGAGCAGATGGCGTACGGCTGTGTCTCGCTGCGTCTTCCGCCGAGGGTCCGTCAGGATCGACCGGCACACCGCGTACGTCTCTGCGTCGAGCAGGGGTGGCCAGTCAGCATCGCCCACGATCTTCCCGAGGTACACCCGCTTCCCGATGTACCCGGGGTTCTGCACCATCCGGCCGATCTGGCTCAGGCTCCACCCCTTCTCGCCACCCCTTGGCGTAGGAATCCCCCGACGGTTGAAGTCCAACGCGATCGACCGGCACGGCTCTCCGCTGGCCACCCGTCGAGCAGCTTCCCGGATCACCTCGGCGTGTTCCTCGTGAATGACCTGAGCGACGTACTGCCCGGTGTCCCCGTACACCCTCCGGTAGCCGTAGAGCAGCCGGCCGTGGGGCTTCCCTGCCGCAGCGTTGGCGCGTACCGCGCGCATCACCCGGTCTCGGGTGACGTCGGCTTCCCGCTCGGCGAGCAGAGCGTCAAGGCCGGTGGTGAAGCGGTCATCCGTGCGGGTCAGGTCGTACAGCTTGCCCGAGTAGCTGTAGCCGATCCCGTCCCGAGCGCACAGGTTGCGTAGCGAGAGGTACGCCTCCAAGTCTCGCTGAGCCCGGCTGCCCTCCCACATCACCAGCACGTCCGCCTTGCCGCCCTCAAGGTAGGCACGCAGCGCCTGATACTGCGGTCGTTCCTTCTTCGCGTAGCGGCTGGCTGAGCGGTCGTTGTCGGAGAACACTCGTACGACCTGCCAGCCTTCCCGCTGGCAGACTGCACGGCAGTCGGCTTCCTGCTCATCGACGCTTCGCCCGAGGTTGTTCGGGTCGGATGAGACCCGCGTGTAGATCACCGCTCGCATGACCTGGTACCGTAGCACTACCCCTAAGTGACGTTCGCACCGGACACCGCGTTGAGGTGGGTCATCCCGGTGGCGCGGAAGTCCTCCTCCACGGTGGCCGGCAACCGGCTGGTGTCCCCGACGACCAGGCCGGGCAGCAGACCACCCTGGTCGGGCGGGAGTGGGGCGCAGGCGCGGTGCAGACCGGCCCGCAGGGTGCCGGCGGCACGCTGGAGCCACGGCGGTGGCCCGTGCCGCACCGGTGGACCGGGCACGCTCAGCACGGCAGCGGTGAGGTCACCGCCCCGGGGTGCGGCCAGCCGCCCCTGGGCGGTCAGTCGCTGTCCGGGCAGCAGACCACGCCAGGTCGGGTCGGTGGCGAGCACGAGCACGCGTACCGGGGCCCGCAGGCGGTGCCCCTCGGGGTCGGTGAGCGTGGCCAGGTCCGCCGTGACGAGCAGGGTCGCCGGGCGGCCGGGTGCGCCGCGTACCGGGCGGGGATCGTCGCGGAGCACCAGGTCGGCGGTGACCCGGGCCCGGTCGTCGACCAGGGCACGCACCGGGGCGGCGTCCCGCACGTGCAGGCGGGCTCCGGTGGCGGTGCTGCCACAGACCACGCCGAGCAACACGGCGACGGCGATCCAGCCGTACCGGCGGACCGGGGTGGCCGGGGTGCCCAGCACGCCGTGCAGATGCCCGGCGAGCAGCGCGGCGAGGACGGCGGCGGATGCGGCGAGCAGGACCGCCGTGCGGGTGGTGAGGTGCAGGCAGCTCAGCGCCGCCAGCCAGGCCGCCACCGCCAGCCCCGCCAGTCGCAGGTCGGGGGTCCGGTCGGAGGCAGGACCGCCGGGGTCGGTGAGCGGCGTCCCGGCCGGGGTCCGGTAGGGGGCAGGACCGCCGGGGTCGGTGGCCGGTGTGCAGCCGTCGGCAGCCGGTCCGCCCGGCCCTGGCCACCGACCGGCGGTGACGCCCCACCGATCCGGGAGCGGCCCGGGACCGCCGGTCGCACCGTCATCCCACCCGGGACCGCCGGTCACACCGTCACCAGGTCCTTGAGCTGCTCGTACCGGGCGTCGCCGATGCCGTCGACCTGACGCAGGTCGCCCACGCTGCGGAAGCCGCCCTGCTGGTCGCGGTGGGTGAGGATGCGTTGGGCGAGCACCGGACCGACCCCGGGCAACGCGTCGAGCTGCGCCAACGTGGCGGTGTTCAGGTTGACCCGGCCACCCGGCACACCCCCGCCCGGCGCGGCTGGGCCGGCCGCAGCGGCGTCCGGCCCGGTCGCGCCGGGCGGGGCGGTCACGCCGACCAGGATCAGCTCGCCGTCGGCCACCTTCCGCGCCGGATTGAGCAACGCCACGTCGATGCCGGGCAGGACACCGCCGGCCGCCTCGACCGCGTCGGCGACCCGCGCCCCGGCCGGCACCCGGACGAGCCCGGGGCGGCGTACCTTGCCGGCCACCGCCACCACCAGCTCACCTGTCGGCTTCGGGGCCGGGCCCGACGCGGACCCGGCGGAGGACTCCGGCCCGGCCACCGCCGTCGCCGTCGGGACCGGTTCCGCCTCGGGGCGCGACCGCCAGGCCCAGAACCCGGCACCGAGCACCACGACCACCGCCACGGCAGCCAACGCCCGGACACCGCGCCGGCCAGGGTCGAAGGCACCGGGGCCGGGCAGCCGACCGACCGACGCCGGGTCGTCACCGTCGGCGCGGGGCAGCCGGTCGGGGTCGAGTGCCTCGCGGCGGGGCAGCCGGTCGGGGTCGAGTGCCTCGCGGCGGGGCAGCCGGTCGGGGTCGAGTGCCTCGCGGCGGGGCGCCCCACCACCCGGGACCGGATCGTCCAGGTCTGCCTGACGCGACCGGTCGACAGCGGGAGGGTCGACGACGCGCGCGCCCACCCCGGGTGAACCGCCGACGGGGAGACCACCGACCTCCGGTGAGGCGGCCCGGCGGGATCTGGAGCCGCCGGCCGGGCCGGGCCGTCCGGCCGGCACCCCACCTGCGCCGTCGCCGGACGGTACGCGAAGCCCGACCGCCGGCCGGTACGGGCGGGGTGGCGGCTCCGGCGGCCCTGCCGCCCGCACCGTCGACACCCCGTCGGTCAGCCGGTACAGCCGTCGCCGCACCATGGTTTCCTCATCCTCCGACACGGCGCGAGGTTAGGCCGACGGACGGCACCCGCTCAGCCCGACGGAGGTCGGCTGTGGACGACGACGAGGGCTGTGGACAACCACCTGACCATGGCCGGGATCTGCTATGGCACGGGCAGGCAGGACGTGTCGGCCCGTACGTACACCGGCCCTCATCCTCGGGCCCGCGCCCAGGCGACGAAGCGGTCCGCCAGGTCCGCGTGCCAGTCGGGGTTGAGCTGGGTGAGTTGGCTCCCCGCCTCCTGCATCAGGGTGCCGAGGTAGACGAGCGGGGCGGTCCGGTTTCCCCGGTACTCGACGAGGAGCGCGAGCTTGGCCGGCTGGCACGGCCACTCCCTGCCGCAGTTGCGGCAGCGGCACAGCGGGCGCATGGCGACGTGCGGTACGGGCGGACGGCCTGCTCAGTCGGATACGGGACGCCCTGATCAGGGAGAGCCTGATGCCGTGGTTCCGCGAGTGGGTCACGATCGAGCGGCAGGAGATCCTTGAGCGGGACAGTCCGCCACTGTTCGTGGCGGTGTTCGACTACACCGCCCTGGAGCGCCCGATCGGTGGCCAGAAGGTGATGCACGAGCAGTTGCTCCACCTCCGGGAAGTGGCGCAGCGGCCACGAGTCCACATTCGCCTGGTCCCGAAGGGCACGGGGGCGTACCACGGGCTGAACGGCGCCTTCGTGATCGCCACCCCGGCGGAGGGTGACGACGTCGCCTACCTGGACAACCAGCTACAGGGATCGATCGTCGAGCGGGCGGCGGACGTACACTCTCTGCGGCAGGCCTGGGAGTCTGTGCGCGCAGCGGCTATGCCCAAAGGGCCACCCTCAAGTTGATCTCGGAGGTGGCAGAGTCGTGGAGCTGACCGGCGCGATCTGGCACAAGAGCACGCGGAGCAGTGGCAACTCCGGCGACTGCGTCGAGGTGGCGGACAACCTGCCCGGTGTCGTGGCCGTGCGCGACAGCAAGGACCCGTCCGGCCCGGTGCTGGCCTTCGATCCGACGACCTGGCGGTCGTTCGTCGGGTTCGCCAAGCGCGCCTGACCCCGGCACGAAACGACCCGCTCCGCGCGCGGTACGGGCGGGAGCCGGCCATCGGTGCCGCTCACCCACCCCGCGTCAGGCCGGCCGGCGGTGGACCACGACGCTGGCCAGTCCCGGTCCGGCGTGGGCGGCGACCACCGCACCCGCCTCGGAGGCGTAGGTGTCGTGCAGGCGGTCGCCGAGCCGGGCGGTGAGCGCCTCGACCAACTGCTGGGCGCGTTGCGGGGCGGCGAGGTGGTGCACCCCGAGGTCCACGTCGGCGTCGCCGGCTGCCTCGACGGCCAGGTCGATCAGGCGGGCCACCCCCCGGCTGGCGGTACGCACCTTGTCGCGCACCACGATCGCGCCGTCCGGCATGTGCATGATCGGTTTGACTGACAGGGCGGTGCCGAGCAGTGCCTCGGCCGCGTTGATCCGGCCGCCCCGGCGCAGGAACTCCAGCGTGTCGACATAGAAGAAGATGGTCGTCCGGTCGACGGCGGCCAGCGCTGCGGCGCGTACCCCGGCCAGGTCGGCACCGGTCTCGGCGGCCGAGGCGGCGGCGAGCACCGGGAAGCCGAGCCCCATCCCGGCGGACCGGCTGTCGACGACCTCGACGCGGCCACCGACCTCGGCGGCGGCGAGCCGGGCCGCCGCCACCGTGCCGGACAGCTCCGCCGACAGGTGCACCGACACCACCCCGTCCGCACCGTCGGCCAGCAACCGCCGGTACGTCGTGACGAACTGGGCCGGCGACGGTCGGGACGTGCTCACCGAGACCCGCCGGCCGCCGAGTGCCCGGGTGGCGTCGGCGGGGAAGGTCTCCACCCCCTCCAGCCCTTCCGCTCCGTTGAGCACGACGGTCAACGGCACCACGGTCAACCGGTGCGCCCGCACCGGCTCGGGGGGCAGGTAGGCGGTGGAGTCGGTGACGACCGCGACGGACATGACCGGCACGCTAGCCGATGCCGGGGCGGGTCGCCCGCGCCGGCCGGCTCAGACCGGCTCGGACGACGCCGGCCGGGCCGGCGGGCCGACGTTGTGGGCGCGCAGGTGCCAGCCCCGGACGTCGTTGCGACGCAGCTCGGTCCAGTGGCAGTTGGCCAGTGCGCCGACGCTGCGCAGCACGTCATGGTCCCAGCCGAGCAGGTGACCGACGCCCTGCCGGGCCGCGCCGCCGTGGGTGGCGACCACGACCGTGCCGCCGTCGGCCAGCTCGACGGCGGCCAGCAGCGCCGTACCGACGCGCTTACCGAGGTCGTCGAGGGGTTCGATGCCCGCGCCCGGGTCCGGGTCGCCGGCCCGCCAGCGGGCGTACTCGGTGGGGAACCGTTCGGCCGCGTCGGTCAGGGCGAGGCCCTGCCAGTGGCCGAAGTGGCGTTCCCGCAGCCTCGCGTCGGGGCGGACCGGATGGCCGGTGAGCTGGGCGAGCGCGGCGGCGGTGTCGGCGGCGCGGCACAGGTCGGAGGCGACGACGACGTCCGGGCGCAGCGCCGCGAGCAGCGGCGCGGCGCTACGGGCCTGCTCCCGGCCGAGGTCGTTGAGGGGTACGTCGGTCTGCCCCTGGACCCGGCCGGCAGCATTCCAGTCGGTGTTGCCGTGCCGCCAGATGATCAGGCGGGTCATTCGGCGGCGGCACCCGTGGCGTCGGCGTCGACCAGGTCGCGGTCGACGAACGGGAGCTGCGGGCAGTCCTTCCAGAGCCGGTCGAGGGCGTAGAACTCGCGCTCCTCGGTGTGCTGGACGTGGACCACCATGTCGACGTAGTCGAGCAGCACCCAGCGGCCACCGCGCTCGCCCTCGCGGCGGAGCGGCTTGGCCTTCTCGGGCAGCTCCAGCAACCGCTCCTCGATGGCGTCGACGATGGCCATCACCTGGCGCTCGTTGGGCGCCGAGGCCACCAGGAACGCGTCGGTGATGGCGAGCTGGTCACCCACGTCGATGATGACGATGTCCTGCGCCTTTTTGTCAGCCGCAGCCTGGGCGGCGGCCATCGCCAGCTCGTGAGCGCGTTCGGAAACTGTCACCGTTCTCCTTCGATCAACCGTGCGACCCGTCAAGCGTCTCACACCCGACGCGGAGACGACTTGTCAGTTCTGGCCGGTTACCGGGACGAACTGGCGGTTACCGGGCGGAATCACTGCTGGTAGAGCCGTCGTTTCGCGATGTACTGCACCACACCGTCGGGCACCAGATACCAGACCGGTTCCCCCCGACCGACCCGGTCGCGGCAGTCGGTCGACGAGATCGCCATCGCGGGCACCTGCACCAGGCTGACCGTGTCGGCGGGCAGGTGCTCGTCGGTCAACGCGAACCCGGGCCGGGTGACCCCGATGAAGTGGGCCAACGCGAAGATCTCGTCCAGGTCTTTCCAGGACAGGATCCGCTCCAGCGCGTCCGCGCCGGTGATGAAGTGCAGCTGCGCCTTCGGGCCGTACTCGTGGTGCAGGTCACGCAGGGTGTCGACGGTGTAGGTGGGGCCACCACGGTCGATGTCGACCCGACTGACCTGGAAACGCGGGTTGGAGGCGGTGGCGATGACCGTCATCAGGTAACGGTCCTCGGCCGGGCTGACCGGGGTGTCCGCCTTCTGCCACGGCTGGCCGGTCGGCACGAAGACCACCTCGTCCAGGCCGAACCGGTCCGCCACCTCGCTGGCCGCCACGAGGTGGCCGTGATGGATCGGGTCGAAGGTGCCGCCCATGATGCCGATCCGCCGGATGTCTTCCTCCACCCGATGATCGTAGGCCCGGCCCACCCCGCCTGAGCGGCCGGTGGGGATGCCGGGCATCCCCACCGGCCCCGTCAGGCGGCGGCAGCGGCGACCGCCGTCCGGGCGACCAGCGCCCGGCGCAGGTCGTCGGCGGCGTCGACGACGCTGCGCCGCAGCCCGGGGGTGAGGTCGTCCCGGCTGAGCAGGGCCGCGGCCGAGTCCAGGGTGGGCTGGGCCACGGCGTACCGGGGGAAGGCCAGCCGGGCGACCCGTTCGGCCACCCACGCGGTACGCCGTCGCGCCGCCGCCGGCATCTCGGTGAAGTACCGGTCGACGTACGTGCCGGTCAGCTCAGCCTGATCGGGTTGCCAGAACCCTTCGGCCGCCGCCTCGACGAGCCGGTTGGAGCAGCTGGTGTCCCGGGTGATGATCTCCCAGGCGGCGTCCTTCGCGGCCACCTCGGGCCGGGCCGCCCGGCACCGGGCGGCCCGCTCGGCACCGGTGGCGCTGCGGTCGGCCGACGCCTCGGCGGCGATCTCGGGCTCGCCGGCCGCTCCCAGCACCACCAGCCGGTGCAGCAGCGCCCAGCGCAGCTCGGCGTCGACGGCCAGCCCGGCCGGCACCTCCCGGCCCGCGAGCCACCCGGCCAGCAGGTCGGCGTCGGCGGTGGCGGAGAGCAGCCCCCGGGCAGCGGCCAGTTGCAGCGAACCGCCGGCCGGGGCGGCGGCGAGCAACGTGGCGCACGCTTCGGCCGTCCGCAGCAGGGCGGCGTCGCGGGCGAGCGGGTCGAGGTAGCGGTCGACCAGGTTGCGACTGCGGGCGAGCACGCTCTCGGCGACGGCCACCTCGGTCTCGGCGGGCAGGGCCACCGTCAGCAACGACACCACCGCCGACACCGGCCGCTCGCCGTCGGTCGCCGCGTCCAACGACTCCTCCCAGAGCAGGGCGCGGGCCAGCGGGTCGGTGAGCGTGGGCAGCACGGTGCCGACCGCGTCCGCCGACGCCGGGTCGAGCCGGATCTTGGCGAAGGTGAGGTCACCGTCGTTGGGCAGGAGCAGGCCCTCGGCGACCCGACCGGTCAGCTCGGGCAGCTCGGTACGCCCCCGGTCGGCGGCCGGGTCGAGGTCGACCTCGATCCGTTCGGCCGCGCCGTCGGGGGTGTACCGGCCGACGGCGATCCGGTGCGGGCGCAGCACCGGGTACTCCTGCGACGCGGTCTGCACCACGGCCACCGAGGACCACCGGCCGTCGGCGTCCACCGAGGTCTCCGTCCGCAGCGTGTTGACCTGCGGTTGACGCAGCCACCGGGCGGCCCAGTCGGTGAGGTCCCGCCCGCTGGCGGCGCTGAGGTTGGCGAGCAGGTCGGCCAGGGTGGCGTTGCCGAAGCGGTGGGCGGCGAAGTGCCGGTTGAGCCCGGCCAGGAAGGCGTCGTCGCCGAGCCAGGCGACGAGCTGGCGGAGCACGCTGGCGCCCTTGGCGTACGAGATGCCGTCGAAGTTGAGCAGGCCCTGGGCGGCGTCGGCGACCTCGTCCGGAGCGACCGGATGGGTGGACGGGCGCTGGTCGGCGGCGTACCCCCAGGCTTTGCGGCGGATCGCGAAGGTCGTCCAGGCCCGGTCGAACCGGGTCGCCTCGGCGGTGACCCGGTTGCCCAGGTACTCGGCGAAGGACTCGTTGAGCCACAGGTCGTCCCACCAGCGCATGGTGACCAGGTCACCGAACCACATGTGGGCCATCTCGTGGGCGATGGTGGTGGCCCGCTGCTCCCGCTCGCTGTCGGTGACCGCCGAGCGGAAGATGTCGTCGTCGCGGATGGTGACCAGGCCCGGGTTCTCCATCGCCCCGGCGTTGAACTCCGGCACGAACGCCTGGTCGTACTTGACGAACGGGTAGGGCTCGGCGAAGAGCTGGTGGAAGCGGTCCAGGCACTGCTTGGTGACGGTGAGGATCTCGTCGAGGTCGGCATCGAGGTGGGTGGCCAACGACTGCCGGCAGTAGACGCCGAGCGGGATGCCGTCGTGGTCGTCCCGCCGGACGTGCCAGGGGCCTGCGATCAGCGTGACGAAGTAGCTGGCCAGCGGCGCGGTGGGGGCGAACTCCCAGCGGCCCGGGGCCGGGTTGGCGGTGAGCGGGCCGTTGGCGGCCACCGTCCACTCTGGCGGGGCGGTCACCGCGAGGGTCACCGGGGCCTTGAGGTCGGGCTGGTCGAAGGCGGCGAAGATGCGCGGCGCCTCGTCCAGGAACGACATCGCATAGAGGTACGTCGCCCCGTCGGCCGGGTCGACGAACCGGTGCATCCCCTCACCGGTGTTGGAGTAGGCCATCTCGGCGGTGACCGTGAGGGTGTTCTCCGCCGCCAGCCCGGTGAGGGGGAACCGGCCGTCGGTGAGCGCTCCCGGGTCCAGCTCCCGGTCGTTGAGCCGGACCGTCTCCAGGGTCGCGGGCTTGACCTCGACGAAGGTCTCGGCACCGGCGGTGGCCCGGAACCGGATGGTGGTCGTCGACCGGAAGCGCTCCTCGCTACCGGTCAGATCGAGGTCCACCTGATAGGACTCGACATCGATCAGTGCGCGACGCGCGGTCGCCTCTACACGGGTCAGGCTCGGCATCCGCTTATCCTGCCCGACGGGGAGCCGGCCGGGCTTCCCGATACGCGCGGCAATGGAGGATCAACAATGGGTCAGCACCCCAAGGGCGACTTCGACCTGTCCCGGGCGGTCTGGCAGCGAGCCGAGGGAGACACCTCCGACAGCGCGGTCGAGGTGGCCTTCGTGGACGACCTGATCGGGATGCGCAACTCGGCCGAGCCGGACGGCCCGGTCCTGGTCTTCACCCAGGCCGAGTGGGACGCGTTCGTCGCAGGCGCGCAGGACGGCGAGTTCGACCTCGACTGAGTGCCGGACGCCGACCCCCGGGCGGTAGGTGGCGAGACACCCTACCCCCGGGGGCACCGGCCCGGTGGGCGTCCGGCTGGCCATCGGGCGGCCGGCCGGTCGACCGGTGTCGGGCCCCCGGCTCACCCGTCCCCCTCGCCCCAGCCGAGCCCGCCCGGCCCGGGTGCGTAATGGAACCCCGGGTGGCCGGCGACGTCGACGCAGCGCTCGCCGTCCGGGCCGACGACGTGACAGAAGAGCCGCTGCGCGGCCCGCCAGGAGCCGGCCGGTGACAGGGCGGCCGAGGCCAGCACCAGCTCCGGGCGGAGCAGGCTCAGTGCCTGCGCGTACGCCACCGCCAACTCCCGGGCCTGCTCCGGCCCGTCGGCGGCGAAACCCAGGTGCACGGTGAAGTGTCGGGGTGGCCGACGGGGACGCCGGATCAGCGGCTGATCCGGCGGGCGGACCCCACCCGGCCCACCGGGCAGGTCGACCAGCCGCCGCTCCCGCCAGTACGGCGATGTGTTCTCCCGCATCGGGCCTCCCCCGTCGTCGAACCGGCCCCCGTGGTGGCCGTACCGCTGAGCCAAGCAGGTTTCCGGCGTCGCGGGAGGGGCCAGCGGTCGCCCGGCTGCTGGCCCACAGCCGACCCGGCCCGCCGCGGTGGCGGGGGCCGGCCGGGGGATTAAATGCCCCAAACCCGGGTAGAACACCCAAGGCCGACCAGCCGGGTCCGCCCACCGTCACCGCGTCAGGAGAGCCCGATGGCCACCACCCCGGCCGACCGCAGCCCGGAGAGCACCCTGGCGTTCTTCCGCGAGGGCTACCGGTTCATCAGCACCCGGTGCGAGCGCTACGACACCGACATCTTCACCGCGCGGCTGCTGCTGGAACCGACGATCTTCCTACGCGGGCGGGACGCGGCGGAGCTGTTCTACGACACCGAGCGGTTCCGGCGGGCCGGGGCGGCACCCAAGCGGGGCCAGCGGACGCTGACCGGGCAGGGCGGGGTGCAGGGCCTCGACGGCGCGGCCCACACCGAACGCAAGGCCATGTTCATGTCGATCATGACCCCGTCGGGCGTCGCGCGGCTCGGCCAACTCTTCGCCGACCAGTGGCGCACCCGACTGGCGAGCTGGGGTGGACCCGGCCCGGTGGTGCTGCGCGACGAGGTCGGCCCACTGCTCCTGCGGGCCGTCTGCGCCTGGGCGGGCGTACCGCTGCCGGAGAGCGAGGTCGTCCGGCGCAACGCCCAGATGCAGGCCATGATCGACGGGCCGGCCGCACTGGGTCTTCGGCACTGGCGTGGTCTGCGCGGACGCCTGCGCGCCGAACGCTGGATCGCCGACGTGGTGGAGCGGGTACGGATCGGCACCCTGGCCGCGCCGCCGGGAAGCGCGCTGGCGGTCATCGCCGAACACCGCGACGCCCAGGGGCGGCTGCTGCCCCGCCGGGTCGCCGCGGTGGAACTGATCAACGTGCTGCGCCCCACCGTGGCCGTCGACCGGTACGTGGTCTTCGCCGCCCTGGCCCTGCACGACCACCCGGCCTGGCGGGACCGGGTCCGCACCGGCGACGAGCCGACCGAGTGGTTCGTCCAGGAGGTACGCCGCTACTACCCCTTCTTCCCGGTCGCCTTCGCCCGGGTGCGGCACTCCTTCGAGTGGCAGGGACACCACTTTCCCAAGGACCGCCGGGTGCTGCTCGACCTGTACGGCACCAACCACCACCCCCGGCTCTGGCCCGAACCGGAGCAGTTCCGCCCGGAGCGGTTCGCCGGCTGGCGCGACGACCCGTACGGTTTCGTGCCGCAGGGCGGAGGCAGCCACCTGGGCGGCCACCGCTGCGCCGGGGAGTGGATCACCATCGAGCTGATGAAACAGGCGGTCGGTCTGCTGGCCGGGGCGATGGACTACCAGGTGCCACCACAGGACCTGGCCCTGGACCTGTCGCGGGTCCCGACCCTGCCCCCCAGCGGCTTCGTGCTCACCGGCGTCCAGCGCGCCGACTGAGCCGCCGGGCCGACTGACCAGTCCCGCCACCCGAACCCGACCGGGGAGCCGACCCGGGAGCCGGAAACCAGAAGCCTGACGTCGGGCGCCGGGCGCCGGGCACCGGGCACCGGGCGTCGGGCATCGGGCATCGGGGACTGGAAGCCGGTAGCCGGGCGCGGGGTTGCCGGACACCGGCGGGTGAACCGAGGCGTACCGGGGAGCCACGCGGTTTGTCACGGCGCGGGTGGGGGATGCCCGGGGACCGCCGTCACCGGGAGGACCCTTGCCCGCCACCGTCACCCGCCGGGCCCGCCGCACCGGCCGGCACCGCCGTACCGGCACCTTCCAGGGCCACTGGGCGGCGGGCGGATGAGCGCCCCCGCCGCGCGGCCGGTCCCGGTCGGGTCCCGCCCGACCGCCACGCCGGGCGGCCCACCCCGGCTCCCCGTCGAGTACGTCCTACCGCTGTGCCACGGTGACGACGACAGCCCGGACGAGCTGACCGGCTACCTGCGCACGCTGGGCCGGCTGGTCGACGTGACCGTGGTCGACAGCTCACCGCCGGAGGTCTTCGCCCGGCACGCCGCCCGCTGGCACGGCCTGCTGCGCCACCTGCCACCCGATCCGACGGTGCACGGCGTCAACGCCACGGTGCGCGCGGTGCTGACCGGGGTGGCGGCGGCGCGGCACGAACACGTGGTGATCGCCGACGACGACGTCCGGTACGACGAGGCGGGGCTGCGGGCGGTGCACCGGTTGCTGGACACCGCCGACCTGGTCCGCCCGCAGCACTACTTCCACCCGCTGCCCTGGCACGCCTGGTGGGACACCGGTCGGACCCTGCTCAACCGGGCGTTCGGCGCGGACCGGCCGGGCACCCTGGCGGTGCGGCGCAGCACCTTCCGGGCGATGGGCGGCTACGACCCGGACGTGCTCTTCGAGAACCTGGAACTGGTCCGCACCGTCCGGGCGTACGGCGGGACCGAGGCCAGCCCCGCCTGGCTCTACGTACGACGGTTGCCGCCCGGTGTGGCGCACTTCCGCAGGCAGCGGGTCCGCCAGGCGTACGACGACCTGGCCCGGCCGGCACGGCTGCTGGTCGCGCTGGCGGTGCTGCCCGGGGCGCTGACCGCGGTGCTGGCCCGCCGGCCGGGTCTGCTGGCCGGCGCGGCGGCCACTGCGGTGGCGGTGGCGGAGGTCGGCCGACGGCGGGCCGGCGGATCGGCGGTGTTCCCCCCGACCACCGCGCTGGCCGCGCCGTTCTGGCTGCTCGAACGCGGGGTCTGCGGCTGGCTCGCGCTGGCCCGTCGGGTGGGTCGCGGCGGGGTCCGCCACGCCGGTCGACGGGTCCGGCTGCCGGCCCACTCGGTACGGGCGCTGCGTCGCCAACTGACCCCGGTGGAGCCCAGCGACCTGACCCGGTGGATCCGCGCCGATCCCGCCACCCGGGGCCGCTGACCGGGCCTGACCCACCGCCCGGGCCGCTGACCGGGACTCACCCGACCACCCCGGGCCGCTGACCGGGACTCACCGACCACCCGGGCCGCTGACCGGGCCCGACCGGCCGGCCGGTCATGGGGTCCGGCCGCCGGAACCGGCCGTTGCCGGCCGGCCGCCACCGCGCGGGTGCCGCAGCAGGTGGTCGGGGTCCTTTCGTCGTTTCCCCCGCCCAGGGCCGCCACACCGCCCAGAATATGGAGATCGTCCGACCGTCGGCCCCTGGAGGTGACAGCGATGGCCCACGCCACGCGACGGCCCGCCCCGGCCGCCCCGAAGCCCCGGGTCCAGATGGTCGCCACCATCGTCGCGGCCGTCTTCCTGCTGCTCGGCATCCTCGGCTTCGTCCCCGGCGTCACCACCGGCTACGGGGAGCTGGCCTTCGCCGGCCACCACTCCGGCGCGGAACTGTTCGGGGTGTTCCAGGTGTCGGTGCTGCACAACCTGCTGCACCTCGTCTTCGGCCTGGTCGGCCTGGTGCTGGCCCGCCGGCTCGGCGGGGCCCGGCTCTACCTCACCGTAGGCGGGGTGCTCTACCTGGCGCTCTGGCTCTACGGTTTCGCCGTCACCCGGGACACCCCGGCCAACATCGTGCCGTTCAACGACGCGGACAGCTGGCTGCACCTCATGCTCGGCCTCGGCATGCTCGCCGTCGGCCTGCTGCTGTCCAACGACGCCGGCACGGGCGGTCGGCTGGACGTCCCACCCGACCGGGGCTGACCCTCGCGTTCAGGCCGCCACGGGCAGCCGCTTGGCGAAGCACACGCTGTACGGGTTGTCGACGTACTCGCCGTAGACCGGGATCGGCCGGTAGCCGCAGGAGGTGTAGAGGCCGATCGCAGCCGGCAGGTAACTGCCCGTCTCCAGGCAGAGCACCGAGTGGCCCTGCTGGAACGCCAACTCCTCCAGCGCGCTGAGCAACTGCCGGGCGATCCCCCGCCCCCGGTAACCCGGGCGGACGTACATCCGCTTCAACTCGCCGGTGTCGGCGTCGAGGGACTGGACACCACCACAGGCCACCACCCGGCCGCCGTCCACCACCACCAGGTAGCGGATGCCGTCGTGCACCACCGTGGCCTGCCCGTCCAGCCCGCCGTCGGCCTCGCGCAGCTCCCGCTGCTGGGCGGCGACCAGCGCGTCGACCTCCGGGTCGGTGGCGGGACGGGACTCGATCAGCATCACCCCACGCTAGGCCGGGTCCGTTTCGCGGAGGTTTCCGGAAAACGACCCGGGCCCGACCGGTACGGGGCTACTCCTCGTCCTCGTCGTCATCCTCGTCGTCGTCCGGCAGGTCATGCGGGGCCGAGGCCAGCTCGTCCTCGGGGCGCTGCCGGCGGGCCTTGCGGGCGGCCAGCCGCTCGGCCGCCGCGGGGCGCGACGACTTCTCCTCCAGCCGCACGTCGGTGCCCCGGTTGCCGGGGACGAAGTCGACGCCGGCATACAGGGTCGGCTGCCAGTCGAACTCCCGCTCGCCGATCCGGACCAGGTCACCGGGGCTCGCGCCGGCCTTGGCCAGCTTCTCCTCCACCCCCAGCCGGGCCAGCCGGTCGGCGAGGAAGCCGACCGCCTCGTCGTTGTCGAAGTTCGTCTGGCGTACCCAGCGCTCGGGTCGGACCCCCCGGACGGTGAACGAGCCGTCGGCCGCCGCCTCGATGGTGAAGCCGGCGTCGTCGACCGCCGTGGGGCGGATCACGACCCGGGTCGGCTCGGCCGGCGGCGCGGCACGGCGGGCCTGGTCGACCAGCTCCGCCATCGCGTACGTCAGCTCCTTGAGCCCCTCCCGGGTGGCCGCGGAGACGTCGAACACCCGGAACCCACGCGCCTCGAGGTCGGGGCGGACGATGTCGGCGAGGTCCTGCCCGTCGGGCACGTCGACCTTGTTGAGCGCCACCAGCCGGGGCCGGTCGGCCAGCCCGCCGTACTCGGCCAGCTCCGCCTCGATGGTGTCGATGTCGGCCAACGGGTCCCGGCCCGGCTCCAGGGTCGCCGTGTCGACCACGTGCACCAGCACGGCGCACCGCTCGACGTGACGCAGGAACTCCAGGCCCAGCCCCTTGCCGGTGGCCGCACCCGGGATCAGACCCGGCACGTCGGCGACGGTGAAGGTGTGGTTGTCCACCCGGACCACGCCCAGGTTGGGCACCAGGGTGGTGAACGGGTAGTCGGCGATCTTCGGCTTGGCGGCGGAGATCACCGAGATCAGCGACGACTTGCCCGCCGACGGGAAACCGACCAGGCCGACGTCGGCGACGCTCTTGAGTTCGAGCACCACGTCGAGCCGGTCACCGGGCTCGCCCAGTTCGGCGAAGCCGGGCGCCTTGCGTCGGGCGTTGGCCAGCGAGGCGTTGCCCCGCCCGCCGCGCCCACCCCGCGCCGCCTCGAAGGTGGTGCCCACACCGACCAGGTCGGCCAGCACCGTACCGTCGAGGGTCTGCACGACCGTGCCGTTCGGCACCTTGATCAGCAGGTCGTGGCCCTTGGCGCCGTCCCGGTTCGAACCCGCGCCGCCCTTGCCGTTCTCGGCCTTCATGTGCGGGCGGAAGTGGAAGTCCAGCAGCGTGGTCACCTGCGGGTCGACCACCAGCGAGACACTGCCGCCGTGTCCGCCGTCGCCCCCGTCCGGGCCGCCGAAGGGCTTGAACTTCTCCCGGTGGATGGAGACACAGCCGTGCCCGCCGTCGCCGGCCTGCATGTGCAGGACGACCCGGTCAACGAACGTCGTCACGACGCCAATCCTTCCAGCGGGGTCCGGCCCCGCACCTGAAAACACCCCCCGGGCCCCGGCGCGACGGCGACGGGCACCCGGCGGTGGGAGCACCCCCCACCTGAAACGGCGAAGCGGGCCGGGACCCGAGGTCCGCGGCCCGCTTCGCCTTCGAGCTACTGCGGCACGATGCTGACGGTCTTGCGACCCCGCTTGGTGCCGAACAGGACCGAGCCGGCGGCCAGCGCGAAGAGCGTGTCGTCGCCACCACGGCCGACCAGGTCACCGGGGTGGAACTTGGTGCCACGCTGACGGATGAGGATCTCACCCGCGCTGACGACCTGACCACCGAAGCGCTTCACGCCGAGTCGCTGGGCCGCGGAGTCACGACCGTTACGCGAGCTGGACGCACCCTTTTTGTGAGCCATTGTCCGACGACCTACTTCCCGCTGGAGATGCCGGTCACCTTGACCTGGGTCAACGGCTGGCGGTGACCCTGGCGCTTGTGGTAGCCGGTCTTGTTCTTGAACTTGTGGATCCGGATCTTCGGGCCCTTGGTGTGCGCGGCGATCTCGCCGGACACCGCGACCTTGGCAAGCTTCGCCGCGTCGGTCACCAGGTCGTCACCGTCGACGAGGAGCACCGCGGTGAGCTTCACCGCGTCACCGGGGGCACCGGTGAGCTTCTCGACCTCGATCACGTCGCCCTCGGCGACCTTGTACTGCTTGCCGCCGGTCTTGACGATCGCGTACATCGGAGGCGGACTCCCTGTCGTTGAGGCTGCTGGCGGTCGTTCCCATGGCAACTCGCCGGGTAGCTGTGACACCGGCAGCGCGGGCACGCGGGAACTCGGCACACCAAAGTGCGCCGCAGGAAAGAGTACGCCATCATCCACCCGCGCCCCAAACCGACCCCCCCTGTCGAGCGGACCTCCCGGCGGCCGGGCGGGTCGACCGACCACACCGCCACCGACCGCCGTCAGCGGGAGCAGAGCTGGTCCAGCCGCTGCTGGAGCCGGTCCAGCTCGGTCTCGTCGATCGAGTCGACGTCGGTGCCGAGCCGGCCGATCTCGGTGGCCAGGTCGGCGAGCAGGGCCTTCAACTGGGAGTCGGTGGCCCGGCCGGACTGCTGCCGCAACACGGTCCGCCACGTGGTCAGCGCCGTCTCCGCCCGCTTGCGGGCGGTGTCCGCCGCCGTGCTGTCGTTCGCGCCGACCGCCGCGATCATCTTGCCCAGTTCCTCGACGTAGGTGCGCACCGCCGTGGTCGACGCGGCCTCCGCGTCGGCGCACACCTGCGGCCCGTTGCCACCCGCCGGGGAACCGCTCACCACGGCGGACGGGACCACGGTGGCGGGGGTCACGGCACCGGACGGTTGGCCGGAGGTGGTCGGCGGGTCGGCCCGGTCGCCGGAGCACCCGACGCCGGTCAGCAGGACGGTGGCCACCACGATGGCGGCGGGCAGGCGGCGCATGTCATCTCCTAGCCGGGGTGCCCGATCGTATCGTCGGCCACCGGCACGGCAGGACCCCTCCCACCGGCGGTGTGCCGGGGAAGGGGTCCGGTGCTGCCAGGTGCGGGTCAGCCCGTCACGGCCGGGTACGGCGACGGGCACCGCCCCGGCGGGAACGACGCCGGCCCGTGCCGGCCTCCCCGCCGTCGTCGTCGCCGTCGGCCTCGCCGAGCGCGTCCGGGTCGTCCGCCCCCGCGAGCCGGGCCGACTCGCCCGTCTGGGCGTCGGCCACGGCCGGGGTCTGCGTCTCGTACCGGGACAGGTCGTAGCCCATG
The DNA here is from genome assembly GCF_040649765.1 of Micromonospora sp. NPDC048894. Classification (NCBI taxonomy): domain Bacteria; kingdom Bacillati; phylum Actinomycetota; class Actinomycetes; order Micromonosporales; family Micromonosporaceae; genus Micromonospora; species Micromonospora sp. NPDC048894. The sequence goes on from NZ_JBEZFY010000006.1 coordinate 480,584, forward strand.
GTGTCGTCGTAGCCGGCGTCGACCGCCGGGGCGGCGACCTCGACGTCGGTGGCGTCGGTGGTCTCGACCACGGTCCGCTCCGCCGTGGCCGCCTTGCGGGCCCGCCGCCGCGACGACGCGCTGACCGGCGGCTCGGCCGCCGGGGCGGTGACCGCCGAGGCGACGGCCTTGACCCGGTCGCCCGCGCCGCCGTTGACGGCACGCGGCTTCTCCGGCACCGGCTCGGTGTGGATCACCAGGCCCCGGCCCTTGCAGCACTCGCAGGGCTCGCTGAACGCCTCCAGCAGGCCGGCGCCGATCCGCTTACGGGTCATCTGCACCAGGCCAAGCGAGGTGATCTCGGTCACCTGGTGCTTGGTGCGGTCCCGGCCCAGGCACTCGGTGAGCCGGCGCAGCACCAGCTCCCGGTTGGACTCCAACACCATGTCGATGAAGTCGATCACCACGATGCCGCCGATGTCGCGCAGCCGCAGCTGGCGGACGATCTCCTCGGCCGCCTCCAGGTTGTTGCGGGTGACCGTCTCCTCCAGGTTGCCCCCGGAGCCGGTGTACTTGCCGGTGTTGACGTCGATGACGGTCATCGCCTCGGTACGGTCGATCACCAGCGAACCACCGGAGGGCAGGAAGACCTTGCGGTCCAGCCCCTTGATGATCTGCTCGTCGATGCGGTACTCGGTGAACACGTCGGCGGTGCCGACGTACCGGCGCACCCGGTCGACCAGGTCCGGCGAGACGTGCGACAGGTACGACTCGACCATGCCGTACGACTGCTCACCCTCGATGACCAGCTCGCGGAAGTCCTCGTTGAACAGGTCCCGGACCACCCGGATGACCAGGTCGGGCTCCTCGTAGAGCAGCACCGGAGCGCCGCCACCGGTCGCCTTGGCCTGGATGTCCTCCCACTGGGCCTGCAACCGCTTGACGTCCCGGGCCAACTCGTCCTCGCTGGCCCCCTCGGCGGCGGTCCGGACGATCACGCCCGCGCCGTCGGGGACCAGCTTCTTGAGCACGTCGCGCAGCCGCTTGCGCTCGTTGTCGGGCAGCTTGCGGCTGATCCCGGAGGCGTTGCCGTTGGGCACGTAGACCAGGTGCCGGCCGGAGAGCGCGACGTGGCTGGTCAGCCGGGCACCCTTGTGGCCGATCGGGTCCTTGGTGACCTGGACCAGCACCGAGTCGCCGGAGCGCAGCGCCTGCTCGATCGAGCGCGAACGCCCCTCCAGGCCGCTGCTGTCCCAGTTGACCTCACCGGCGTACAGGACGGCGTTGCGGCCCCGCCCGACGTCGACGAAGGCCGCCTCCATGCTGGGCAGGACGTTCTGCACCTTGCCCAGGTAGACGTTGCCGGCCATGGTGCCCGACGAGTTGCGGGTGACGTAGTGCTCGACCAGGACGCCGTCCTCCAGGACCACGATCTGGGTCCGGTCGCCGCGCTGGCGGACCGCCATCACCCGGTCGACCGCCTCCCGGCGGGCCAGGAACTCCGACTCGCTCAGGATCGGCGGCCGGGTCCGGCGCTGCTCCCGGCCGTCCCGGCGACGCTGGCGCTTGGCCTCCAGCCGGGTCGAGCCGGAGACGCCCTGCACCTCGTCGACGGCCTTGCGGGGCTCCCGGATCTTGACCACCGTGGGTACGCCGTCGTCGGCGCCACCCTCGACGTCCCCGGCACCCCGACGGCGACGCCGACGCCGACGACGGGTCAGCCCGTCCCCGTCGCCCTCGTCCTCGGCGTCGTCCCCCTCGGCCTCGGCCTGGGCCGGCTCCTCGATGTCGTCCTCGTCGGCGTCGTCCGCGCCGCCCTTGCCCCGGCCCCGACCCCGCCGACCCCGGCGGCGTCGGCGGCGCGCGGCGGCCGACTCGTCGTCGTCCTCGTCGTCGCCGTCGTCCTCGGCGCCCTCCTCGGCCTCGCCGGTGGGCTCCTCCACGACGGGCTCGACCGGCTCGACGGCCTCGACCGGCTCGGTCTCCCGGCGGCCACGGCGACGCCGCCGCCCGGTCTCGACGGGCTCCTCGGCGGGCTCCTCGACCGGCGCCTCGGCGGCCGGGCCGGGCTCGACCACCCGGAAGGTGGGCAGCTCCTCCGGCTGCGGGGCCATGAACAGGACCGTCGGGGCGGCGATCGCGGCCCGTCGCCGACGGGTCCGCGGCTGCGGCTCGGCCGGCTCCACCGCCTCGTCGGCGGCCGGCACGGCGACCCCGGGCGGCACCTCCCCGGTCCGGTTACCGGCCGCGGCCGGCGGCGTCGACACGGAGGTCGGCCGGTCGGCTGCGGGCTCCTCCGCGACGGGCTCCCCGACCAGGGGCTCCTCGGCCTCGTCGGCGACGGTCGGCTCGGTCGGGGCAGCCGCCTCCACGGCGGGCTCCTCCGCCGCGACGGCCGGCTCCTGAGCTGCGGCAACCGGAGCCACCGCCGCCGGAGCAGCAGGGGCCTCGGCGGCCGGCAGCGGCGCGGCCGGGGTCTCGGCGGGTGGCTCGGTCGCCGCCGGGGCGACGGCCTTCTTCCGCCGGGTACGGGTCACCTTCACCGGCGGGACGAGTTCCGCGCTGCCCTCCTCCACCCCGTCGGCGACCACCGGCTCCTCGGCCGCCTTGGCCGGGGTGGCCTTGCGGCGACGTCGGGTGGTCTTCGGCGCGGAGTCCAACTCACCGGCGACCGGGACGATCACCTCGGCCTGCTGTGACTCGTCGGTGGCCGAGGTGGCGGTGGCGGACGCCTCGGCGGGCGCTCCCCCGGTCAACTCCGGCTGGCTCAGCGGCGCGACCCGCCGTCGGGTGGTCCGCCGCCGGGTCGGGGGGGCCGCCGCGCCGTCCGGCGACGCCGCAGCGCCCTCCGGTGGCGTGGCGGCGGCTCCCGTGCCGCCGTCGACGGTGCTGTCGGCGGTGTCGCCGGCCGGCTGGGAACCGGTCCGTTCGCCGCCCTCGGGCTCGTTCTCGAGCATGGACGTTCTCCAGTTCTGGCGGCCCCGGGCGCGGGTGAGCGCTGCCACGCAGGATCGCCGCAAAAGTGTTTCCGCCGGGCACGCGACGTGCGCGACCGCCGAAGTCTGCCTGCCAGAACGCTGACCGACGGTCAGTGTTCTCCGATGGCTGCCCCGTCGCGATCCGCGTCCAACGGATCCACGATCGCACCCTGCGCCGTCAACACGCCCTGCGCCAGCCGGATCACCCTCGGGGAGACCGGCGGCTCCAGGGCGGCCACCACGCGGAGGCCGGAAAGGACGTCATCGGGTCGTACGGACGGGGTGACCTGCCGTACGACCAGTTCGAGTATCGCACATGACGAGTCCGCTGCCCCGGAAGGCGTCTCCCCCGGCGGCAGCACATCGATGTGGGTCACCGCGCCACGGGCGTCGAACGTCCGTCGGCCCTGCTTGGTCATCCGCTCGACCTGCACCTCGTCGGCGGCCACGAAGGCGGCCACCGCCCGTCGTGCCACGTCCGGGTCGACGTCGGGCAGCTCGATGCGCCAGTGCGACGCCTCGATCCGCTCGGCCAGGCTCCCCCCGGCGGCGACGACCACCTCCAGCACGTCGAGGCCCGGTGAGAGCGCCGCGTCGAGGGCCAGCCGCAGCTGCTCCGGGTCGACCGTCGCCTGGAGGCCGACCTCCAGGTACTCCGCCTCGCTGGCGACGCCGGTGGGGGCGGCGCTGGCGTAGGAGATCTTCGGATGCGGGGTGAAGCCCTGGGAGAAGGCCACCGGCACGGCGGCCCGGCGCAGGGCCCGCTCGAAGGCACGGGCGAAGTCCCGGTGGGAGGTGAACCGCAACGGCCCGCGCTTGGCGTACCGGATCCGGACACGCTGGACGACCGGCGCCTGCCCGCCCTCCGGCTGTGGTTTCCTGCTGATCGTCGTACTCCTCGGTCTGACGCCGGCCGGTGGTGCCGCGCCCCGGGTCGACCCGGGGCGCGAACTGCCGGTGACGATAGCTTCACGATCGTCGGAACGGGACGGGCGGCCCGCCACAGCGCGCCGGCCCCGCCCCGTCGGCGGTCACTGCTGGGCGCCGGTGGGCACCTTCAGCGCGGTGACCGGGGTGAGCGGCAGGAGCTTACGGCCGGTGGGCCCGATCTGGATCTCGGTGTCCATCGACGGGCAGACGCCGCAGTCGAAGCACGGGGTCCACCGGCAGTCGTCCTGCTCGTACTCGCCCAGCGAGTCCTGCCAGTCCTGCCACAGCCAGTCCTTGTCCAGGCCCGAGTCGAGGTGGTCCCAGGGCAGCACCTCCAGCTCGTCGCGCTGCCGGGTGGTGTACCAGTCCAGGTCCACGCCGAAGCCCGGGAGCACCGCGGCGGCGGCGTCCACCCAACGCCGGTACGAGAAGTGCTCGCTCCAGCCGTCGAACCGGCCACCGTTGCGCCACACCTCGTGGATCACCGCACCGACCCGGCGGTCACCCCGGCTGAGCAGCCCCTCGATCAGCGACGGCTCGCCGTCGTGGTAACGGAAACCGATGGCCCGGCCGAGCGACCGGTCCGCGTTGATGGCCTGCTTGAGCAGCTTGAGCCGACCGTCGATGACCTCGGGCCGCTCCATCGACGCCCACTGGAACGGGGTGTGCGGCTTGGGCACGAACCCGCCGATCGAGACGGTGCAGCGGATGTCCTTGGAGCCGGTGGCCGCCCGCCCGGCCCGGATCACCTCGTGCGCCATGTCGGCGATCTCGAGGACGTCGGCGTCGGTCTCGGTGGGCAGGCCGCACATGAAGTAGAGCTTCACCTGCCGCCAACCGTTGGTGTACGCGGTGACCACCGTACGGATCAGGTCGTCCTTCGACACCATCTTGTTGATGACCTTGCGGATCCGCTCCGACCCGCCCTCCGGGGCGAAGGTCAGCCCGGTCCGCCGTCCGTTGCGGGACAGCTCCTGCGCCAGGTCGATGTTGAACGCGTCCACCCGGGTCGACGGCAGGGACAGCGACACGTTGGTGCCGGCGTACTGCTCGGCCAGGCCGGAGCACATGTCGCCGATCTCGGAGTGGTCGGCCGACGACAGCGACAGCAGCCCCACCTCGTGGAAGCCGGAGAACTCCAGCCCCTGCTGGACCATCTGCCCCACGGTGGTGATCGACCGCTCCCGCACCGGGCGGGTGATCATGCCGGCCTGGCAGAACCGGCAACCCCGGGTGCAGCCCCGGAAGATCTCCACCGCGTACCGCTCGTGCACCGTCTCGGCCAGCGGCACGAGCGGCTTCTTCGGGTACGGCCAGGCATCCAGGTCCATCGTCGTGCGCTTGTGCACCCGGAACGGCACGTCCGGGCGGTTGGGCACCACCCGCTGGATCCGACCGTCGGGCAGGTAGTCGACGTCGTAGAAGCGCGGCACGTAGACGCTCTCGGTGCGGGCCAGCCGCAGCAGCAGCTCGTCGCGGCCACCCGGGGAACCCTCCGCCTTCCACTCCCGGACGATCGTGGTGATCTCCAGGACCGCCTCCTCGCCGTCGCCGAGCACGGCGGCGTCGATGAAGTCGGCGATCGGCTCCGGGTTGAACGCGGCGTGCCCACCGGCCACGATCACCGGGTCGGCCTCGGTGCGGTCGGCCGCCAGCATCGGGATGCCGGCCAGGTCGATCGCGGTGAGCAGGTTGGTGTAGCCCAGCTCGGTGGAGAACGAGACCCCGAACACGTCGAAGCGGCGCACCGAGCGGTGCGCGTCGACGGTGAACTGCGGCACGCCGTGGGTGCGCATCAGCGCCTCCAGGTCGGGCCACACCGCGTACGTCCGCTCGGCCAGCACGTCGGGCAGCTCGTTGAGCACCTCGTAGAGGATCTGCACACCCTGGTTGGGCAGGCCCACCTCGTACGCGTCGGGATACATCAGCGCCCATCGGACGGTCGCCGCGTCCCAGTCCTTGACCACCGCGCCCAGCTCGCCACCGACGTACTGGATGGGCTTGGTCACCTGGGGCAGCAGCGCCTCCAGCCGGGGCCACACCGACAGCGTGGTGTCGTGGTGCGGCGACGCGACCGCCGCGTCGTCGGGCGTGGCCGCGGCGGGGCGCGGGGTCGTGGACGGAGCACTCATGGAGCCCAAGGGTACGCGTCCACCCACGGACGGCACGCCGCACCGCCGGTCTCCCCCACCGCCCCGACGGCCCGCTGGTGTCCGGTGCCCGGCGGGCGGGCGGACGGCCGGTGGCGGGGCCGGGGATTCCCGGACGCGGGGCGGGCGGTCGCGGTACCGCCGATTGGTCGAGGTGGCGCCCCGGTACTAACCTCGCAACCGGTGCGAGAGGAGATTGCCGCGATGCCGCAGCCGCAGCCGGGAACAGACCGGCTGGCCGAGGGGGGCGACCCGGTCCCGGGTCGGCAGCAGGATCCGGTGGTCTCCGCCGGGCCAGCCGACCTCCCCGTACCGCCTGACAGCGACCCTGCCGACACCGCAGCGCCGGCCGAGGAGCCCGCTGAGGTCACGCAGGGCGACCCCACGCACCCGGCCGGCGAGTCTTCCCCGCCCGCCGACTCCACCCCGCCGGAGCCGACCACCCAGACGGAGCCGACCACCCAGACGGAGCCAGCCAGCCTGGCCGACCCGCCCGCGCCGACAGGCCCAGACGAGCCGGCCACTCCGCCGAAACCGGCCGACCCGGACGAGCCGGCCACCGCGCCGGACCCGACCGACGCGGCCACCCCGCCAGAGCCGACCAACCAGGCCACCCCGCCGAAACCGGCCGAGCCGGACGAGCCGGCCACCGGGCCGGACCCGACCGCCCAGGCCAGCCCGCCGGAGCCGACAGGCCCGGCCGGACAGTTCAGCCCGCCGGTGCCCGGCACGGCGGCGGAACCGGCAAGCCCGGCACGGGGGGTCGCACCCGGCCCCACCACCCCGGCGCGCGGGTCGGCCACCGTTCCGGCCCGGAGCACGGCACCCGAGCCGCCGACACCCGAGCCGCCGCCCGGTCGACCCGACCCGACCCGGGTGGAGCAGCACCCCGGCACCCCCCGCCCCGACGCCGTTCGCCCCGACGCCACCCGGGTGGAGCACCGGCCCGACGCCACCCGGCTCGAACAGCGCCCCGACGCCACCCGGCTGGAGCAGCGGCCCGACCCGACGCTGGAGCAGCCCGCGGCCCCCCGCTGGAGTGGTTCCGCCGCCGTGCCCGCGCCGCCGCCCCGCCGCCGCAGCTGGGGTGAGTCGGTGGAGTTCGCCCCGGTGCCGCCGCCTCCGCCGCCCCTTCCGCCGGAGCTGCCCGAACACCGCGCCCCGGTGGACCCGTGGGCGGGCGTGGACACCGGCGGCTGGGACCTGCACCACCCGGAGCTGGCCGCGCTGCCCTACCCCCCGTCTCCGCCGACCCGCCCCTACCCACCGGCCGCCGACCCGGCCCCACCCCACCAGCACCCCCCGACCCCGACCCCGCCCCACCAGCACACGCCCACCCCGACCCCGCCCCAGCCGAACTCCCCGGCGCCGGCGTACCCGTCGGTGTCGTCGGCCGGCCCCGCCGCACCCTCACCGACCCGGCCGTACCCGGTCGCGCCGGTGCCGGTCGCGCGGCCGGCGTCCCCGCCGCCGGCCCGCCCGGCGCTGCCACCTGCGCCGCCGCCCGCGCCACCCCGGCCGCCGAAGCAGCGGCGGGTCCGCCCGGAACCGGCCGCCCCACCGCCGAACCCGGGCCGACCTCCCAAGGGGTACGTCCGCCGCAAGCGTCGGCGCTGGCCCTGGGTGCTGCTGCTCAGCCTGGCCTGCTGCTGTGGCTGCCCCGCCTGGTTCGGTAGGCCGGCCTGGCAGCAGTACCCGGCCGATGCCGCCCTGCCGACCCAGGTGGCCGACCTGACCCTGCGCGAGGATTCGGGCAGCGAGGTCGAGAAGCTCAAGACCGAGGTACGCAAGGCGAACCTGCTGGCCGAGGACGTCTACGCCGGGGTGTACAGCACCTCCGACGGCAAGCGGGTGACCGTCTTCGGCGACACCGGTTTCCGGTTCCGGCCGGAGTCCGAGGCGGACGACACGATGGTGCGGCTGACCGACACGTTCACGCTGGGCACGCCCCAACCGGTGGACAGCGGCGTCCGTGGCCGGTACGAGCGCTGCGCGACCGGTTCCTCCAGCGGCACCGCCGTGGTGGTCTGCACGTCGGTGGACTACGGCAGCAGCGCCACCGGGGTCTTCACCCGGCTCTCGGTGGACGACAGCGCCCGGCTGCTCGCCACCATGCGCGCCCAGATCGTCACCCCCAAGCAGGGCTGAGCACGCGCCGGCCCGGCGAGGTCAGCTCGGGTCGGGTGCGCAGAACCCCGCAGACCGGGGGTGGTCAGGCCGGGGTCTCGCCCGGGGTGGGCTCGGCCCGGCGGGGGGCGTAGCGGGGGACGTACTCCTGACCGGTGAGTTTCTGGATCTCGGCCATCAGCTCGTCGGTCATCTCCCGCAGTGAGGTGCGGTCGTCGGCGCGGCCGGTGAAGTCCAGCGGCTTGCCGAACCGGATGACGATCTTCGCCTTGCCGGGGCGGGGGATGCGGGTGCCGATCGGCTGGACCTTGTCGGTGCCGGTCACCCCGACCGGGATCACCGGCACCCCGGCCGCCACGGCCAGCCGGGCGGTGCCGGTCCGTCCCCGGTAGAGCCGGCCGTCGGGCGACCGGGTCCCCTCGGGATAGACGGCGACCAGGTCACCGGAGCGCAGCGCGGGGATGGCCGCGTCGAACGCGGACAGCGCGGCCCGGCCACCGGCCCGCTCGACCGGGATGGCCCCCAGGCCGGTGAGCACGAACTTGGACAGCGCGCCCTTCGGGCCGGTGCCGGTGAAGTACTCCGACTTGGCCCAGAAGGCGAGGTGCCGGGGGACTACGGTGCCGAGCAGCAGCTCGTCGGCGACGGAGAGGTGGTTGCCCGCGAAGATCGCGCCACCGCTCGCCGGAATGTGCTCCAGTCCCTCGACGGCCGGGCGGAAGGCCAGCCGCATCGCGGGTCCCACGGTGAGCTTGCCGATGGTGTAGAGCAGCGGCACGGGTCCTCCGGCGGTCGTACGGTGAACAGGCGGTGTCACGGTAGCGGACGGACGCCCCCGCGACCCAACGGGTGCACGCGCGTCCGCCTGCTGGATGGCGCGGGTGGTCGGTGGGGTCCCGACCCGTCGGGCCGGGACCCCACCGACGACCTCACACCGGGCGGACGGTCACCGTCACCCGCTCGCCGTCGCCGACCTCACCGGTGAAACCGGCCAGGCCGTCGGCGAAGTCCACCGTGTCGGCGAGCACCTCCCGGGCCACGAACCCGGTGTACGCCGACACCGCCGCCCGCACCTGCTCGGAGGCCGACACCGACACCACGATCCGGTCGGAGATGTCCAGGTCGGCGTCCCGGCGGGCCTGCTGCACGACCCGGACCACGTCCCGGGCCAGCCCCTCGGCGGCCAACTCCGGGGTGACCTCGGTGTCGAGCACCACCACGCCCTCACCACCGGGCAGCGGCGCGGAGTGCTCGGCGTCGGCGGCGACCAGGCGCAGCTCGTACTCACCCTCGGCGAGGGTGACCCCGGCGGCGACGGGGGCGCCGTCGTGCAGCTCCCACTCCCCCGCCTTGACCGCCCTGATCACCTGCTGCACCTGCTTGCCGACGCGGGGGCCGAGCGCCCGGGGCACCACCGTCAGCACCTGCTGGCAGTAGCTGGCGACCTCCGCCGAGAACTCCACCTCCTTGACGTTGACCTCGTCGGCGACCAGGTCGGCGAACGGCCGCAACTGGTCGGCGGCCGGGGAGGCCACGGTCAGCTTCGGCAGCGGCAGCCGGACCCGCAGCCCCTTGGCCTTGCGCAGCGACAGCGCCGCCGAGCAGACGTCCCGGGTGGCGTCCATCGCCGCGACCAGGTCGTGGTCGGCGGGCAGGTCCTGCGCCGACGGCCAGTCGGTCAGGTGCACCGACCGCTCGCCGGTCAGCCCGCGCCAGATCTCCTCGGCGGTCAGCGGGGCCAGCGGCGCCACCACGCGGCAGAGCGTCTCCAGCACGGTCCACAGGGTGTCGAACGCGTCGGCGTCGCCGGACCAGAACCGGTCCCGGGATCGCCGCACGTACCAGTTGGTCAGCGCGTCGAGGTAGGACCGGACGGTGCCGCACGCCCCGGAGATGTCGTACGCGTCCATCTGCGCGCCGGTCGTCTCGACCAGTTCCCGGGTCTTGGCCAGCACGTACCGGTCGAGCAGGTGCGTGCTGTCCACCCGCCGCCGGGCGGTGTGACCGGCGGCGTTGGCGTAGAGCGAGAAGAAGTACCAGACGTTCCACAGCGGCAGCAGCACCTGCCGGACGGCGTCGCGGATCGCCGGTTCGGTGACCGCCATGTCGCCGCCCCGCAGCACCGGCGAGGACATCAGCATCCAGCGCATCGCGTCCGAGCCGTACGCGTCGAAGACGTGGTAGACGTCCGGGTAGTTGCGCAGGCTCTTGGACATCTTGCGCCCGTCGGAGCCGAGCAGGATGCCGTGGCTGAGGCAGTTGCGGAACGCCGGCCTGTCGAACAGCGCGGTGGCCAGCACGTGCATGGTGTAGAACCAGCCCCGGGTCTGCCCGATGTACTCGACGATGAAGTCGCCCGGGTAGTGGTGCTCGAACCAGTCCGCGTTCTCGAACGGGTAGTGCACCTGGGCGAACGGCATCGACCCGGACTCGAACCAGCAGTCCAGCACCTCCGGCACCCGGCGCATCGTCGACCGGCCGGTCGGGTCGTCCGGGTTGGGCCGGGTCAGGTCGTCCACCGCCGGCCGGTGCAGGTCGGTCAGGCGTACCCCGAAGTCCCGTTCGATGTCGGCCAGCGAACCGTAGACGTCGACCCGGGGGTAGGTCGGGTCGTCGGACTTCCACACCGGGATCGGCGAGCCCCAGAACCGGTTGCGGCTGATCGACCAGTCCCGGGCGTTGGCCAGCCACTTGCCGAACGAGCCGTCCTTGATGTGACCCGGCGTCCAGTTGATCTGCTGGTTCAGCTCCACCATCCGGTCCCGGAACTGCGTCACCGCGACGAACCACGACGACACCGCCTTGTAGACCAGCGGGGTGTCGCAGCGCCAGCAGTGCGGGTACGAGTGGGTGTAGGTGTCCTGCCGCAGCACCACCCCCCGCTCCTTCAGCTCCCGGATCACCGGCTTGTTGACGTCGAAGACCTGCTCGCCCTCATACGGCGGGACCAGCGCGGTGAACCGGGTGTGGTCGTCGACGGTGACGACGGTGGGGATGCCGGCGGCGTTGCAGACGTTCTGGTCGTCCTCGCCGAACGCGGGGGCGAGGTGGACGATCCCGGTGCCGTCCTCGGTGGTGACGAACTCCGCGCCGAGCACCTGGTAGGCGTGCTCGCCGGCCTGCTCGACGAGGAAGTCGTAGAGCGGGGTGTAGCGACGTCCGACCAGGTCCCGGCCGTACACGGTGCCGACCTGCTGGTAGCCCTCCAGCTCCTTGGCGTACGCGCCGAGCCGGGCGGCGCCGACGACGAACCGTTCCCCGTCGCGGTCGAGCACCGCGTACTCGATGTCGGGGCCGACGGCGAGCGCGAGGTTGGACGGCAGGGTCCACGGGGTGGTGGTCCAGACGCCCAGCCTGACCGGCCCGCGCAGCAGCTCCGGGGCGGACTCGTCGGCGGTCAGCCCGAACCACACGGTCAGCGTCGGGTCGTGCCGGTCGCGGTAGACGTCGTCCATCCGGGTCTCGGTGTTCGACAGCGGCGTCTCGCACCGCCAGCAGTACGCCAGCACCCGGAAGCCCTCGTAGATCAGGCCCTTGTCGTGCAGGGTCCGGAAGGCCCACATGACGCTTTCCATGTAGTCCAGGTCGAGGGTCTTGTAGTCGTTGGTGAAGTCGACCCAGCGGGCCTGCCGGTTGATGTACCGCTCCCAGTCCTGGGTGAACTCCAGCACCGAGGATCGGCACGCGTCGTTGAACCGGGCCACCCCGAGGTCGAGGATCTCCGCCTTGCTGGTGATACCGAGCTGCTTCTCGGCCACCACCTCGGCGGGCAGGCCGTGACAGTCCCAGCCGAAGCGCCGCTCGACGTGCCGGCCGCGCATCGTCTGGTAACGCGGCACCACGTCCTTGACGTACCCGGTGAACAGGTGGCCGTAGTGCGGCAGGCCGTTGGCGAACGGCGGGCCGTCGTAGAAGACGTACTCGTTCTTGCCGTCGTCGCCGGCCGGCCGGGCCGTCACCGACGCCTCGAAGGTCCGGTCGGCGGTCCAGTGCTCCAGGACGCGGCGTTCGACCGCGGGCAGGTCCGGGCTCGCCGGGACGCCGGCGGCGGTCGGGTCGTGCAACGGATAGCCCATCGGGGGTCGCTCTCCTCTGGCAGCTCACTCAGTCGTGGTCTGCGAGGACGAGCCTGCTCCGGTACGCCGTGGTCGACGCCCCGGGCCGGGCCCGCGGTACCACCCCGCTTGACGGTCAGGATCGACCGCCCGCTCGTTGGCCGGCTGTGACGGGCCGCCCCGTCCGGTTCTAGTCGGGCCCGTCGGGCCCTTTCTTCCGGAGGCTCACCGGTGATGGCCGGGTCGTCGCCTGTGCCGGTAAGGATACTCGACCTGTCCGGGTCGCCGCCGCCGAGTAATGGGTGTGCGGGTCACCGGCCCGACCCATAGATTCGCGGCCATGGGTGAGCACGCGATCGAGGCGGTGGGGCTGCACCGCAGCTACCGCAGCCGGACCGGATGGCTACGACCGCAGCGTCGGGAGGTGCACGCCGTCGCCGGGGTCGACCTCACGGTGGGCCACGGTGAACTGTTCGGCCTGCTCGGCCCGAACGGCGCCGGCAAGACCACCACCATCAAGCTGCTCAACACCCTGCTCATCCCGACCGGGGGCGAGGCCCGGATCTGCGGCTTCGACGTGGTCCGGCAGACCCGGGAGGTGCGCCGCCGCATCGGGTACGTCTTCGGCGGCGACCGGGGCCTCTACGACCGGCTCTCCGCCCGGGACAACCTGCGCTACTTCGCCGAGCTGTACGGCGTACCGGGCCGGGAGCAGAAGCGTCGGATCGCCGAGCTGTTCGAGCTGGTCCGGTTGACCGGCCGGGAGGACGACCGGGTCGAGGGCTACTCCCGGGGGATGCGCCAGCGGCTGCACATCGCCCGGGGGCTGCTGCACCGGCCCCGGGTGCTGTTCCTCGACGAGCCGTCGATCGGGGTCGACCCGGTGGCCGCCCGGGAGCTGCGGCAGACCGTCGCCGACCTGGCCGCCACCGGCACCACCGTGCTGCTGACCACGCACTACATGGCCGAGGCCGACGAGTTGTGCGGTCGGATCGCGGTGATCGCGGGCGGTCGGATCCAGGCCCTGGGCACCCCCGCCGAGCTGCGCCACCACGCCGACGGCCGGCGGGTGCTGGAGGTGCAGGCGTACGGGGTGACCGACGGGCAGCTGGCCGCCATCCGGGCCCGGCCCGGCGTACGCGAGGTGAGCCTGGCGGTGCACGGGGCGGCGCAGGTCCTCGGGGTGCAGTCCGACGCGGGGGTGGACGTGCAGGCCGACGTGCTGCGGGAGCTGGACGGGGTACGGCTGGGCCGGGTGACCGCCCGGCAGCCCACCCTGGAGGACGCGTACGTGGCGATCGTCAACCGGGCGGCGGAGCCGACGCCGGTGGCCGGGCCGGTGCCGGCGTGAGCACCCTGCGGATGATCGCGGTCGGTGCGCTGCTGCACGTCAAGCAGCTCAGCCGCTCCCCGTTCGAGATCGCCATCGCGTTGTTCGTCCCGGTGGTGCAGGCGACCCTGGCGGTCTATCTGTTCCGGGCCGGCGGTGAGCCGGACCGGCTGCTGGAGGCGGCGGTCGGCGCGGGGCTGATGGGGGTCTGGTCGACGGTGCTGTTCGGCTCCGGCGGGGCGATCCAGAACCAGCGTTGGCAGGGCACCCTGGAAATGATCATGCTGGCGCCCCGGTCGCCCGCGCTGGTGCTGCTGCCGGTCACCCTGGCCACCGGCATCACCGGCACGTACGCGATGCTCGCCACGCTGGCCTGGGGCCGGTTGCTCTACGGCATCCCGCTCGACTTCGCCCACCCGGTGGCCTTCCCGGTGGCGGTGGCCGGTTGCATCGCCGGGCTGGGCATGTTCGGGCTGCTGCTGGCTTCCAGCTTCGTGCTGCTGCGGCACGCCAACGCGCTGGCCAACATGCTGGAGTACCCGATCTGGCTGGTCTCCGGGATGCTCGTGCCGGTCACCGCGCTGCCCGGCTGGACCGGGCCGGTCGCCGCGGTGCTCCCGACCACCTGGGGCGCCCGCGCCGTGCACGAGGCCGCGTCCGGCGGGCCGGTCTGGCCGGCGCTGGCCGTCTGCCTGGCGATCAGCCTGGCCTGCCTGGCCGCCGGCTGGGTGTTGATGACGTACGTCGAGCGCCGGGCCCGGGTCACCGCGACCCTGGCCCTGTCCTGAGGAGGCACCGGTGCCAGTCCCGTCCCGACCGGCCGACGGAGGTCCCCGGTGAGCGCGCTGTTCCGGCTCGTCGGCGTCGGTGGGGTGATCGCCTACCGGGCCCTGTTCAACTGGACCACCCCGTCGATCTTCGTGGGCACCCTGCTGGTGGGCCCGCTGTTCCAGCTCTTCTTCTTCGCCTACCTGGGGCGCGAGTTCGGGGTCGCCGACGACCGGTTCTACATCGTCGGCAACGCGGTGCTCACCGCCGCACTGGCCTGTGTCTTCGGCGGCACCATGGCGGTGGCCAACGAGCGGCGCTTCGGCACCCTCGGGCACGTGCTGCTCTCCCCGCGCAGCCGCACCGCCATCTTCCTCGGCCGGGTGCTGCCGTACGCCGGCAACGGCCTGCTGATCGCGGCGAGCACGCTCACCGTGGCCGCGCTCCTGCTCGGCCTGCGGATCCCGCCCACCGCCCTGCCCGGCCTGCTGCTGGCCCTGGCGACGGCCTCGCTGGCCTGTGGTTTCTTCGGGCTGACCCTGGGGGCGTTGGGGTTGCGGTTCCGGGACGTCTTCCTGATCTCCAACGTGGCGGTGGCGTTGCTGCTGCTGTTCACCGGGGTGAACGTGCCGGCCGACGCCCTGCCGGCGGGCATCCGCGCGGTCGGCGCGGTGCTGCCGATCACCCATGCCGCCGACGCGGCCCGACGGCTGGCCGGCGGCGTCCCGCTGGTCGACGTCCTGCCGGCGATCGGTGCGGAGCTGGCCGTCGGGGTCGGCTACGCCGTGCTGGCGGCCGGGCTGCTGCGGGTGTTCGAGGCGGAGTCCCGTCGTCGCGCCTCGCTCGACACCCTCTGAGCCCCGGGCCGGCCGCCCACCGGGCCGGCCCCACCGCGCGGGCGGTCGGCGGGGCGGGCGGGCGCGACCGCCACCCCCGCCGGCCCGGGCCGGGCCGCGGCTCAGCCGGTGACCTCCAGGTAGCGGTCGAGCATCGCGTCGACCTGGGCCGGCACCTGGAGCTGGACGAAGTGTCCGGAGCCCACCGTCTGCCCGATGAACGCCTGCGGCGCGAGCTGGGCCAGCCGGGCGTAGTCGGCGAACGGGGCGTTGCTGCCCACGAAGAGCAGCGGGCGGTCCCACCGGTGCAGGGCGGCCACGTCCCCGTCGGTGGCGATCCAGTCGGCCAGTCCGGCGATCGGCGCGTACGCGACCTCGGTCGAGGGTCGGGCCATGGCCGCCACCACCCGCTCCACCAGACGCGGGTCGGAATACGCCGGGAAGTACGACCTGACGATCGACTCCCGGACCGTGCCGGAGGTGTCGTCCCGCAGCGAGGCCGCCACCTGGGCGATCGCGGCGGCGGCCCCGGGTGGCCCGGCCACCGCCGAGTCGAGCAGCCCCAGCCCGGTGAACCGGTCCCGGTCACCGGCGGCGGCCACCAGTGACCAGACGCCGCCCAGGCTGTGCCCGATCACGAAGACCCGGCGCAGGTCGAGGGCGTGGGCGAAGGCCCGCAGGTGGCCGGCCAGCTCGGGGACACCGTAACCGTCGGTCGGGGGTGGACTGGCCCCGTGGCCGGGCATGTCGACGGCGATCACCCGGGCCTGCCGGTCGGCCAGGTGCCGGGCCAGGGGCGCCATGAAGTCGTGGTCGCAGCACCAGCCGTGCACCAGCAGGAAGGTGCCCCGCCCGCCGTGCCCGTACGTCCGGTACCGCATCCCGGCGGCCGTCTGCCTGTCCGTCATCGAGTCCTCCCCGGAGTTTGCGCAGCGTAGTGGCGTTCTTCCACTTAAGCGCGCCCGGCCACGTCCGGCGCGGCGTATTGTTCCTTTTGGCACACCTGGACCTTTTCGCCGGTGTGCCGGCGTGGGACGGGAGCGGGCGGTGGACGGGCGGATCGAGGAGTTCTTCGCCGACCTGGCCGCGAACGGCCGGGGACGGTTGCCCGCCGCCCCCACCGGGCTGCTCCGCTTCGAGATCGTCGCCGAGGACGGCGGGACCGCCGCCTGGTTCGTCCGGCTCGATGACGGGCACACCCGGGTGACCCGGCACGGGGACGACCCCGACTGCACGGTGGAGGTCCGGCCGGAGGCGTTCACCCGGTTGCTGGCCGGCCGGGACAACCTGGTGGCGATGCTGCTGCGTGGTGACGTCTCGGTCGCCGGCGACCTGGCGCTGCTGTTCACCTTCCGGCGGCTGCTGCCGGTCGACGCCGACAGCACCGGCACGGGGCCGGCCGCCGAACTGGTCCGGCACACCACCCCCAGCCTCATCGGGCTGCACGAGGTCAGCAGCGTCTTCGCCGGCAACATCTTCATGATCAGCGCCCGGAACGGTGACGTGCTCAGCGCCCCGAACACCCCGCTCGGGTTGTTCTCCTTCGACACCCGGTTCCTGTCGACCTGGCGGCTGACGGTCAACGCGGAGACCCTCTCGGTGCTCTCCGTCGACGACGTCGCCACCTACGAGGCCAAGTTCGGGCTGGTCCCCGGGGAACCCACCCACTACGTCAACGCCACCACCTCCGTGCTGCGCCACCGCTGGGTGGGCCCGGAGTTCGAAGAGGAGATCGTGCTGTTCAACTACGCACCGGAACCGGTGCGGTACGTCGTCCGGCTCGACGCGGGCGCGGACTTCACCGAGGTGCTGGAGGTCCGCGACGGCTTCCGCCGGGCCCGGCCGGTGACCACGACCATCGCCGACGACGCGCTGCGGCTGCACCACCGGCGGGGCAGCCTGCACCGGGAGACCGTGATCACCTCCAGCACGCCGGCCGAGCTCGACGACCACGGCCTGACCTGGACGATCACCGTCGCGCCGCACGGCACCTGGTCCACCCGGCTACGGGTGCTGGCCCTCCTGCGCGACCTGCACCGCCGCGACCTGCGGGAACGACTGACCAGCTCGGTGGGGCGCAGCGAACACCAGCGGGGCCGGGACATCGCCGCCCGCACCGCCGGGGTGCCCCGGCTGCGCGCCGACCACAAACCGTTGCAGCAGGCGTACGAGTACGGCATCCGGGACCTCGCCGCGCTGCACTACCCGGGGCTGAACTTCCAGACCGCGCTGCCCGCCACCGGGCTGCCCTGGTCGATGGCGCTACTCGGCCGGGAGAGCCTGATCAGCAGCTTCCAGGCGCTGCCCTTCATGCCCGAACGGGCCGTCAACACGCTGCGCATCCTGGCGCTGAGCCAGGGTGTGCGGCAGGACCCGTTCCGGGGCGAGCAACCCGGCAAGATCGTCCAGGAGAGCCGGTACGGCGACTCCGGCGCGTTCAACGACACCCCGGAGGCCGCCAGCTTCAGCGCGGTCGACACCACCGCCGCCTTCGTCATCCTGCTCGACGAGTACGAACGCTGGACCGGCGACGCGGAACTGGTCCGCCGGTTCGAGTTCGAGGCCCGGGCCGCCATCGGCTGGCTCGACTCCGACGCGGACCCGCCCGGCAGCGGCTACGTCTGGTCCACCCGACGCCCGACCCGTACCGGTCCGCAGAACGAGAGCTGGCGCAACTCCGCCGACGCGATCTGCTTCCACGACGGCCGCCCGCCCACCTACCCCCTGGCGATCTGCGAGATCCAGGGGTACGCCTACGAGGCCCGCCGCCGGGCCGCCCGGATGGCCCGCCGCTTCTGGGGCGACCCGGGCTGGGCCGACCAGCGGGAACGCGACGCCGCCCGGCTGCGGGAGCGGTTCGACCGGGACTTCTGGTTACCCGAGCGTGGCCACTACGCGGTGGCGGTGCAACTCGACGGCACCCCGCTGGACTCGCTCACCTCCAACATGGGGCAGCTGCTCTGCACCGGCATCGTCGCGGCCCACCGAGCCGAGCAGATGGTGGCGCACCTGTTCTCCCCGGCGCTCTACTCCGGTTGGGGCATCCGCACCCTGGCCAGCACGGCAGCCGACTACAACCCGCTCGGCCACCACACCGGCGCGGTCTGGCCCTGGGAGAACTCGCTGATCGCCTGGGGGCTGCGCCGGGCCGGGTTCCGGGCCGAGGCCGCCCGGATCGCCACCGGGCTGCTCGACGCCGCCCGGCACTTCCAGGGTCGACTGCCGGCCTACCTCACCGGCTACGACCGGGCCACCACCCACGTTCCCGTCCCGCACGGCTTCACCGACAGCCCGTACGCCCCCTCGGCCGGGGCGCCCCTGTTGCTGCTGCGCACGCTGCTCGGGCTCGAACCGTACGAGGACCATCTCGCCGTCGACGCCGCGATGCCGGAGGAGCTGGGCCAGATCGAACTGCTCGACATCAGGGGCCGCTGGGGCTACGCCGACGCCCTCGGCCGGGGCCGCCCGTTCCGTGACCGCCCCACGCCCTAGCGGGGTGTGGGGCGGTGGGCCCACCCGGAGCTGCCGTCCCCGGCCCACTGCCCGTTCTGCCGGCCGGGGGTGGCCGGGCAACCCTACGGGTGACCCGCCGTCAGCGCAGGATCAGCCGAGGGTGGGGAACCACAGGGCGATCTCGCGCTTGGCGCTGTCGGTGGAGTCCGAGGCGTGCACGAGGTTCTCCCGGTTGGACAGCGACAGGTCACCCCGGATCGTGCCGGCGGCGGCCTTGCGACCGTCGGTGCTGCCGATCATCGCGCGGACCACCTCGATCACCTGGTCACCGGAGAGCACCAGCGACACCAGCGGACCGCTGGTCATGAACGTCTTCAGCGGCGGATAGAACGGCTTGTCCACGTGCTCGGCGTAGTGCTGGTCGGCGAATCCGCCGTCCAGGGTCCGGGTCTCCAGCGCGTCGATCCGCAGGCCCTTGCGCTCGAAGCGGGAGATGATCTCGCCGACCAGGCCACGGCGCACCGCGTCGGGCTTGATCAGTACGAGGGTGCGCTCATCCGCGCTGCTGCTGGACACGCTGGGTTCCTCCTGTGCGCACAAGGCGGTTCGGCTGGGTACGGTCAGCCTAGCGACCCGGTTGCGGTACCGGCGCGGCGGCTGCTCTTTCCCTCGGTCGCCGTCGGGCCTAGCCTGGCTCTGACCCCTGGGAGGTCCACTGTGGCGAATGGCGGGAACCGCACCATCGCGCCGGTACGCAAGCTGATCGCCGCGGTGCTCGGCACCGTGGCCACCTTCGTCGTCCTGTTCGGGCTGGGCATGACCAGCTGGGCCATCGTCGCGCTGGGCGTGGCCCTGGTGGTGCTCGCCGTGGCCCTGGGCACCGTGCGCGGGGGCGGACGCACCTGGGTGGTCGGCGTCGGCCACGTGCACAGCGCCTCCGAACCACCGACCCAGTACGCCTTCGGCCGGTGCGAACTCCAGCTGGTGATCGACGCCCCGGGTATGCCGCCCCGGTCCAAGAAGATCATCGAGCCCCGGGTGCCGGTGGCGAAGTGGCCGTCGTTGGGGCAGACCCTGCCGATCCGGGTGGCCCTGGACGACCAGCGGCACATCCGGGTCCTCTGGGACGAGGTGCCGACCCACACCGAGTCGACCATGACCATGGCCGACCTCCCCCCGGAGTACGCCGGGGCCGAGCCGATCGACGACCTGCTGATCCAGCAGGAGGCCCCACCGTGGGCCGGCCGCACGGCCGACGACGACTTCCGCGACGAGTTCCGTGACGACCTGCGCGACCCCCCGTCCGTCGGCCCCCTGCCCGACGACGCGTCGCCGGACGACCCGCCGCGGTCGACGTCACCCCACCAGGAGCCGGCCCGGGCCGAGCCGCTGCGCGACGACGTCGAGGTGCTCACCGACGAGCGGGAGCCGGTGGTGGTGCACCAGCGGCCCGGCCGCCCGGTGGTGCTGGAGGGCACCGTGGTCGAACAGTCGACGACGGGCCCACTGCCCCGGCGGGCCACGGCGACGGCCGCCCCCGCCCCCCGCCCGCCCGCCGAGGAGCGGTTCGACGAGCCGATCCTCGACCCGGTCGACGTGCCGCTGGACGCCCCCGCCGCCACCGAGGGGCGGCTCGACCCGGAACTCGACGAGGCGATCTTCGGGTACGACCCGACGGCCGCGCCCGCCGAGCCGGAGGAACTGGCCGCCCCGATCAGCGGCGTCGGGCTGACCCTGCTGGTCACCGACCTGTCCCGGTCGTTGGAGTTCTACCGTGACGTGCTCGGCTTCGAGGAGTTCGACCGGGGCTCCGGCAACGCCGTCCTCGCCTCCGGGGCGACCCGCCTGGTGCTGCGCGAGGTGACCGGGGCGGCCCCGATGAGCCGCCGGCTGGTCCACGTCAACCTGGAGGTCGACGACATCGAGGCAGCCTACCGGCGGCTCAAGGACTCCGGCCTGCGGTTCACCTACGCCCCCCGGGTGGTCAACCGTGGCTCCCGGGTGGAGGTGTGGGCCGCGGCGTTCCGCGACCCGGACGGGCACGGCATCGCGCTGACCCAGTGGCGGGAACGCGCCGACGCCTGACCCCGCTCAGCCGAGGATGACCCGGCGCACGTGCAACGCGTACGCCCACACCAGGGCGAAGATGACCCCGAGACCGAACAGCGACCAGTGCAGCAGGCCGGCGAGCAGCAGCAGCCCCTGGAGCACGGTGCCCGCCGACCAGGCCCACCGGCGGCGCATCAGGCCGGCCAGCAGCACCGCCGCCACGGCCAGCGCCACGGTGGCCGCGATCGCCGCCCCACCGAAGTGCCCGCCGACCACCCGGATCGGCTGGATCGCCAGCAGCAGGACCAGCGCCTCCAGGCCGAGCGTCCCGGCCCCGAGGCCCCGTACCGCCGCCTCGGGGTTGCGCAGCCCGGAACGCCGCCCGGTCGCCACCGCCGATCCGGCCTCCTGCGCTGGCCCGGCGCTCCCGGTCGGTCCGGCGTCCTTCGACGGTCCGGCGCCCCCGGACGGGGCGGCGTGGGTCGGGTCCGGGCGGTCGGCGGGGCTGACCGGGCCCGGGCCCTCCGGGGTCGGCCCGGTCATCGCTTGAGCAGCCGTCGGGCGTCGGCCACCGTCACCACCGAACCGGTGACCAGCACCCCCACCCCGGACAACTCGCCGGGGACGTCGTACTCGGCCTCGGCGACGGCCGCCTCGATGGCGTCCGGCATCTCGTCGGCCACCTGCACCCGGTCCGGGCCGAAGACCTCCGTGGCCAGCTCGGCCAGCTCCTCGGCCGGCATCGCCCGGGGCGAGCTGTTGCGGGTGACGACGAGCGAGTCGAGCACCGGCTCCAGCAGCTCCAGCAGGCCGGCGGCGTCCTTGTCGCCGAGCACGGCGAGCACCCCGACCAGCTTGCTAAACGCGAACTCCTCCTGCAGCGCGGTGACCGTGGCGGCCATCCCGTGCGGGTTGTGCGCCCCGTCCAGCAGCACCGTCGGGGCGTTGCGCACCTTCTCCAGCCGGCCCGGGGAGCTGGTGGCGGCGAAACCTTCCCGGACGGCCTCGATGTCCAGCTGCCGCTTCGCCCCGGCCCCGAGGAACGCCTCGACGGCGGCCAGCGCCACCGCCGCGTTCTGCGCCTGGTGCGCCCCGTGCAGCGGGAGGAACACCTCGTCGTACACCCCGCCGAGGCCCTGGATGGTCAGCACCTGGCCGCCGACGGCGACCGCCCGGCGCAGCACCCCGAACTCCGCGCCCTCCCGGGCGACCGTGGCACCGACCTCGGCGCACCGTTCCAGGATGGGCCGGGCCGCCTCCTCCTCCTGCGCGGCGGCGATGACCGTCGCGCCGGAGTGGATGATGCCGGCCTTGTGTAGGGCGATGTCCTCCAGCGTGTCGCCCAGCCACTCGGTGTGGTCGAGCCCGATCGGGGTGAGCACCGCCACCCCGGCCTGGAGCACGTTGGTGGCGTCCTCGGCGCCGCCCAGCCCTACCTCCACCACCGCCACGTCGACCGGCGCGTCGGCGAACGTGGCGAAGGCCAACGCGGTGGTCAGGTCGAAGTAGGTGAGCGGCTCGGCCGACCGCTGGTCGACCAGGTCGGCCAGCGGTTTCACCTCGCGGTACGTGGCGACGAAGCGTTCCTCGTCGACCGGCTCCCCGTCCAGGCTGATCCGTTCCCGGACGGTCTCCAGGTGCGGGCTGGTGTAGCGGCCGGTGTGCAGGCCGAAGGCCCGCAGCAACGAGTCGATCATCCGGGCCGTGGACGTCTTGCCGTTCGTCCCGGTGAGGTGGATCGACGGGTACGCCCGCTGCGGGCTGCCCAGCAGGTCGAGCAACATCTCGATGCGGTCCAGCTCGAAATGCATCCGGGTGAACCCGCGCGCGGCCAGCTCGGCGTCGACGGCGGCGAACTCGCCGCGCCCGGCCCCGGGCCGGCTGGTCTGATCGGTGCGGTCGGTCACGAGGAAAGCGCCTCCAGAGCGGCGTCGATGCGGATCAGGTCGGCCTCGGCCACCGCCAGCCGGTCGCGGATCTTCGCGACCACCGGCTCGGGGGCCTTCCCGACGAACGCCGGGTTGTCGAGCTTCGCGCGGGCCTGCGCGACCTCCTTCTCGGCCGCCGCACGGTCCTTGGTCAGCCGGGCCCGCTCGGCGGCCACGTCGATCGACCCCCGGGTGTCCAGCGCCACGCTGACCTCACCGGGCATGGCGAGGGTGGCGCTGGCCTGGAAGTCGTCGGCCGGGGCGTCCAGCCGGGCCAGCGAACGGATCAGCGGCTCGTGCGCGGCGATCCCCGCCCCGCCGAGCCCGTCCAGCCGGGCGGCCACCCGCTGGGTCGGCCGCAGCCCCTGGTCGGACCGGAACCGCCGGATCTCGGTCACCACCCGCTGGACGGTGCCGACCTCGCGCTCCGCGGCGTCGTCCATCAGCGTACGGTCGGCGGTCGGCCAGGCCGCCGTCATGACCGTCTCGCCCCCGGTCAGCGCCGTCCACAACTCCTCGGTGACGAACGGGATCACCGGGTGCAGCAGCCGCAGCAGCTGGTCCAGCACGTGCCCGAGCACCCGGCGGGTGGTGTCGGCGGCCGGCCCACCCTCGGCGAGCACCGGCTTGCCCAACTCCACGTACCAGTCGCAGACGTCGTCCCAGGCGAAGTGGTACAGCAGGTCGCACACCTTCGCGAACTCGTACGCCTCGAACTGCTCGTCGACCTCGGCGGTGACGTGCGCCAGCCGGGACAGGATCCACCGGTCGACGGTGGAGAGCTGGTCGACGGCCGGCAGCGCACCGGTGGTGTGCGCCCCGTTGAGCAGCGCGAACCGGGTGGCGTTCCACAGCTTGTTGCAGAAGTTGCGGGAGCCCTGGCACCACTCCTCGCTGACCGGCACGTCCCCGCCGGGGTTCGCCCCCCGGGCCAGGGTGAAGCGGGTCGCGTCGGCGCCGTACCGGTCGACCCAGTCCAGCGGGTCGACCACGTTGCCGAACGACTTCGACATCTTCTTGCCGTGCTGGTCGCGGACCATGCCGTGCAGGGCGACCGTGTCGAACGGCTGCCGGCCGTCCATCGCGTACAGGCCGAACATCATCATCCGGGCGACCCAGAAGAAGAGGATGTCGTAGCCGGTGACCAGCACGTTCGTCGGGTAGAACTTCGCCAGGTCCGGGGTGCGCTCCGGCCAGCCGAGGGTGGAGAACGGCCACAGGCCGCTGGAGAACCAGGTGTCCAGGACGTCCTCGTCCTGCCGCCAGCCCTCGCCGGTGGGGGGCGTGTCGTCGGGGCCGACGCAGACGATCTCGCCGGCCGGGCCGTACCAGACCGGGATGCGGTGGCCCCACCAGAGCTGCCGGGAGATGCACCAGTCGTGCATGTTGTCGACCCAGGCGAAGTAGCGCTTGGCCAGCTCGGCCGGCTCGATCTTCACCCGCCCGTCGCGTACCGCGTCGCCGGCCGCCTTGGCCAGCGGGGCGGTGTTGACGAACCACTGCAACGACAGCCTCGGCTCGACGGTGGTACGACACCGGGAGCAGTGTCCCACCGCGTGCACGTACGGCCGCTTCTCGGCCACGACCCGGCCCTGCTCGCGCAGCGCGGCGACGATCGCCGGGCGGGCCTCGTACCGGTCCAGGCCCTGGAACGGGCCGGGGGCGGTGATGACGCCCCGCTCGCCCATGATCGTCAGGGCGGGCAGGTCGTGCCGCTGGCCGATCTCGAAGTCGTTGGGGTCGTGCGCCGGGGTCACCTTGACCATGCCGGTGCCGAACGCCGGGTCGACGTGCTCGTCGGCGACGATCGGGATGTGCCGGCCGGTCAACGGCACCTCCACCGTGGTGCCGATCAGGTGCCGGTAGCGCTCGTCGTCGGGGTGCACGGCCACGGCGGTGTCGCCGAGCATCGTCTCGGCCCGGGTGGTGGCGACCACCACCTCGTCGCTGTACCGGATCGAGACCAGCTCACCCTCGTCGTCGGTGTGCTCCACCTCGATGTCGGACAGCGCGGTCAGGCAGCGCGGGCACCAGTTGATGATCCGGTTGGCCCGGTAGATCAGCCCGTCGTCGTAGAGCTTCTTGAACATGGTCTGCACGGCCCGGGACAGGCCCTCGTCCATGGTGAAACGCTCCCGGTCCCAGTCGACCGAGTCGCCGAGCCGGCGCATCTGGCCGAGGATCGCACCCCCGGACTCGGCCTTCCACTGCCAGACCCGCTCGACGAACTGTTCCCGGCCCAGGTCGTGCCGGGACAGCCCCTGGCCGGCGAGTTGCCGCTCCACCACGTTCTGGGTGGCGATGCCGGCGTGGTCCATGCCGGGCAGCCAGAGCGCCTCGTACCCCTGCATCCGCTTGCGACGCACCAGGGAATCCTGGACGGTGTGGTCCAGGGCGTGGCCCATGTGCAGCACACCGGTGACGTTCGGTGGCGGGATGACGATGGTGAAGGGGGGCTTGTCGCTCTGCGCCGACGCCCGGAAGTGGCCGGCGGCTACCCACTGCTCATACCGTCGCTGCTCTACCTCGCCGGGCTGGTACTGGCCGGCAAGGGTCGGGGCGTCGGGGCGTCGGGCATCCAGTCTCTCGGTCACCTGCGAAAGTCTACGGAGCGCTTCGGCGGACCCGACGTGCGCCACCGGTCATTCGCGTACGGTGGCGAACATGTCCGACGCACATCTCACCGAGCGTCAGCTCATCGAGGGTCCCGAACCGGTCGAGCTGACCGACGAGCCGATCCGGTTGAGCAACGACGACCCGGAGCGGAGCCCCCGGGCGCTGGGCCGGGTGTCCCGCCGCCGGCGGATCGCGCTGACCGTCGCCCTGGTCGTCGGCCTGGCCGGTGCCGCCGCGTTGGGCACCGCCGGCTGGCGGATCGCCCGGGAGAAGGATGCCCGTCTCGGCACCCCCGACCAGGTGGCGGGTCTGACCCGCGACGACTCGGAACGGGCCCGCAGCACCGCCGACTACCTGCGCAGCGGATTCGCCGCCGACATCGACCTGGACCGCAGCATCGGTACCGTCTACCGCGACCCGGCCGACGAGAAGCGGGCGGTGCTGTTCTTCGGCGGCACCACCCTGCTCTGGCAGCCGGAACGTGACCTGGACAGCCTCTTCCGGCTGATGGCCGACGAGACCGGCCGGGTCACCGACGTCCGTGAGGTGCCCGCTGGAAAGTACGGCGGCGTGATGAAGTGCGGTCGCACCAGTGGCGACGGTGGGGACTTCGCGATCTGCGGGTGGGCGGACCACGGCAGTGTGGCGATGGGCATGTTCGCCAATCGCCCGGTCGACGAGTCGGCCGGCCTGTTCCGCCAGCTCCGCGACGCCATCCAGACCCGAGGCTGACACAGGTAGTGGTATCCGGCCGGTTGGGATACCGCAATGTCAGCCCCCGAGTAAACGGCGACACCCAACGCCCGGCACCTCATACCTGAGGCCCGCTGTTTGACGGTGTGGCTTGGCGTGTTCGGGGCGTGAAAACAGTTGAGGCCGACCCCGAAGGGTCGGCCTCAACCAAAGATTGTCCGGCGGTGTCCTACTCTCCCACACCCTCCCGAGTGCAGTACCATCGGCGCTGGAGGGCTTAGCTTCCGGGTTCGGAATGTAACCGGGCGTTTCCCCTCCGCCATGACCGCCGTAACACTATGAACATATCAAACAACACACACACCCACACAACACACGGTGGGGGGTTGTTTGGTGTTTGTTCAGAGTTGCACAGTGGACGCGTAGCAGCCTTGTAAGCAAGTCCTCGGCCTATTAGTACCGGTCAACTGAAC
>NZ_JBEZFY010000007.1:0-384990 GCF_040649765.1 Micromonospora sp. NPDC048894
CAAACCCGAAAGTCTGCCCAGCACGGGGTATAAATCATAATTGGCACTGGCTTATCAAGCACCCTGTTGAGTTCTCAAAGAACAACCACACACCACCCGAAAGCCCCGACCAACAGGACCCCCGAACTGGGGTATCTCGCTCACCGTGTCCAGCGCTCCAGCGCCAGGCACTTTTACCACGTTACCCGGTGGTATCCGCCGTGTCAAACCGCTCTGTCACGATCAACACCACATCAACCACAATTCCACACACCACGAAACCCCGGCTCACACCGGAAACCCCGCGATTGTCGACAAGCCGGCCGCTGCGGTCTCCCGCACGCTCGCCCGGTGCCCTGCCGGCGTCAAACACTACCCGGTCGGTTTCGCCTCACCAAATCGACCCCCCGGGCCGATCCGGGCACCGCCCGGTCCGCGCCTCGCAGGAGCAACCCCACGAAGTCGGAACCTCACACCGCGCTCCGGCCTTCGAGGCATTCACCCCGGTTCGTCCGTTCCGCGCTGGCAGAGAGAAAGTTACGCGTCCGCCGAGTTGATCGTCAAATCCGGCGGACGCGTCGCACGTCACACCCGGCCGTCAGGGGCGCAGCTCGACCCCGGCGAAGGAGCGCTTGCCCCGACGCAGCACCAGGTAACGGCCGTGCAGCAGGTCGACCGGGTCGACGGTGGCGTCGACGTCGGTGACCCGGGTGTTGTTCACGTACGCACCGCCCTCGGTGATCACCCGACGGGCCTCCTTGAGCCCGCCGACCAGCCCCGCGTCGCGCAGCAACCCGGCCACGTCGGGCAGCTCACCGGTGAGCTGCACCAGGCCGGCCTCGCTCAGCGCCGCACGCAGCGTCTCCGGGGCGAGGTCGTCCAGCGAGCCCCGACCGAAGAGCGCCTGGCTGGCGGCGACGGCCTGCCGGGTCTCCTCCGCGCCGTGGACCAGGGTGGTGAGTTCCTCGGCGAGGGCACGTTGGGCGCTGCGGGCCGCCGGGCGTTCCGCCGTCTCCTTCTCCAGCGCCTCCAGCTCCTCGCGGGAGCGGAAGCTGAAGTACCGCAGGTAGCGGGTGACGTCCCGGTCGTCGGCGTTGACCCAGAACTGGTAGAAGGCGTACGGGCTGGTCATCTCCGGATCGAGCCAGACCGCGCCGCCCTCGGTCTTGCCGAACTTGGTGCCGTCCGAGCGGGTGACCAGCGGGGTCGTGAAGGCCTGCACCGGGCCGGCACCGCGGCGACGCACGTAGTCGACACCGGCGGTGATGTTGCCCCACTGGTCCGAGCCGCCGTACTGGAGCTGGCAGCCGTGCCGTCGGTGCAGCTCGAAGAAGTCGTTGGCCTGGAGGAGCTGGTAGCTGAACTCGGTGAAGCTGATGCCGGTCTCCAGCCGGGCCCGCACCACCTCACGGGCGAGCATCTTGTTGACCGGGAAGTGCTTGCCGACGTCGCGCAGGAACTCGACCACCGACATCTCGCCGGTCCACTCCAGGTTGTTGACCAGTTGCGCCGCGTTCTCCCCGGTGTACGACACGAAGGGCGCGAGCTGGTCGCGGATGCGCTGCACCCAACCGGCCACCACCTCGGGCGGGTTGAGGGTACGCTCGGCGCTCTCCTTCGGGTCGCCGATCTGGCCGGTGGCGCCGCCCACCAGCAGCAGCGGGCGGTGCCCGGCGAGTTGGAGCCGGCGGGCGGTGGTGACCTGCATCAGGTGGCCGACGTGGAGGCTGGGCGCGGTCGGGTCGAAGCCCACATAGAAGGTGGCCGCCCCGCCGTCGAGCAGCGCACGCAGTTCGTCGGGGCCGGTGGAGTCCTGGATCAGGCCGCGCCACCGCAGGTCGTCGGTCAGGGAGTCCCGCCCGTGCGGGAGGTTGCTGTCGGTCACGGTCACCGATTCTCCCCCATTGCCGACCTGGGGCCGTACCGGGTTTGCCGGCCGGCGGCGCGGCTAGGCTGGCCGGGCCGGTGCGACGAGGAGGAAAGCCGTGGAGATCCCGGAGATGACGGATGGTCTGGTCGGCCTGCTGGGGCTGACGTTCGACGAGGCCAGCGGCGACCGGGTGGTGATCCGCTGGAAGGTGCGGCCGGAGCTGCACCAGCCGGCCGGCATCATGCACGGCGGCGTCTACTGCACGGTGGTGGAGACCGTCGGCAGCGTGGGCGGCACGCTGTGGCTCGGCGACCGGGGCAGCGTGGTCGGGGTGTCCAACCAGACGGACTTCCTGCGGGCGGTACGCGAGGGTGAGCTGGTCGCGGTCGGCACCCCGGTGCACCGGGGACGCAGCCAGCAGCTCTGGCAGGTGGAGATCACCGACGCCGAGGGCCGGTTGGTCTCCCGGGGCCAGGTCCGGTTGCAGAACCTCACCCGGGACTGACGCCGCGACGCCCTGGCCCGGCTGCTCCCCCGCCTGGCCCTCCGCCCGGGCGACCGGCGGGACGTGCGGGCCGGGCGAGAAGGGCGACCAGCGGGACGTCCGGGCCGGGTAGGGCGAGCAGGGCGACCAGCGCACGGAGCGAGCAGGGCGACCAGCGGGCATCGGGCATCGGGGGCAGGTGACCCGGGAAGCCTGACCGGTTTGCCGGATGCGGTGCCTCCTGCGCCGATATCGTCGCCTCGATGACCGCCGCCGATCCCGTCCCCCCGTGAGGGCGCTCCCGGGTGCCACAACCGCGTCCCCGCGTCGGCCGGCCCGCGTGAAGCTCCTCGCCGCCACCCTCGGGGTGCTGTCGGCCATCGGCGGCTTCGTCGACATCGGCGACCTGGTGGCGGCGAGCCAGGCGGGGGCCCGGTTCGGCATGGGCCACGCCTGGGTGCTGGTGCTCGGGGTGGTCGGCATCTGCGCGTACGCGGAAATGGCCGGCCGGATCGCGGCGGTCAGCGGGCGGGCGGTGTTCGACCTGGTCCGCGAACGCCTGGGTCCCCGTATCGCGCTGCTCAACCTGGCGGCGTCCTACCTGGTCACGGTGCTGACCCTGGCCGCCGAGCTGGGCGGGGTGGCGTTGGCCCTGCAGTTGGCCTCCCGGGTGAGTTACCTGCTGTGGGTGCCGGTCGCGGCGTTCGCCGTGTGGCTGGTGCTGTGGCGGATGCGCTTCCAGCTGATGGAGCGGGTGTTCGGGCTGGCCGGGCTGACCCTGCTGGTGTTCGCCCTGGCGCTGTTCTGGTTGCCGACCGACTGGGCGGCGCTCGGCCACGGTGCCCTGCACCCCGGGACGGCCGGCCAGGGCTGGGGTGCGTACTGGTTCGTGGCGGTGGCGTTGTTCGCCTCCACCGTCAGCCCGTACGAGGTGTTCTTCTTCTCCTCCGGCGGGGTGGAGGAGAACTGGAGCGCCGCCGATCTGGCCGATGCCCGGTCGAGCGTCCTGATCGGCTTCCCGGTCGGCGGGCTGCTGGCGTTGTCGCTGGTCGCCGCCGCCACCGTGGTCTTCCACCCGGGCGGGGTGTCGCTGTCGACCCTCGACCAGGTCGCCCGACCGGTGGTGCTGGCGTTCGGCGGGGTGGGGCTGGCGGTCGCCGCGCTGGCGTTCTTCGCGGTGACCTTCGGGGCCGCGCTGGAGACCGGGCTGTCGGCGGCGTACGCGGCGGCGCAGTACTTCGGGTGGCAGTGGGGCAAGCGGGTCAGTCCCCGGGAGGCCGCCCGGTTCCACAGCGTGCTGCTGGTCAGCGTGCTGGCCGCGACGCTGCTGCTGTCCACCACCGTCGACCCGGTGCGGTTGACCGAGTACATGCTGGTGGCCAGCGCGGTGGTGCTGCCGTTGACGTACCTGCCGATCCTGGTCGTCGCCAACGACCGCACCTACCTGGGTGACGACGTGAACGGGCCGTGGCTCAACCTGCTCGGTGCGGTGTTCCTGCTGGTCATCGTGGCGGCGTCGGTGGCCGCGATCCC
Organism: Micromonospora sp. NPDC048894; assembly: GCF_040649765.1. NCBI lineage: Bacteria > Bacillati > Actinomycetota > Actinomycetes > Micromonosporales > Micromonosporaceae > Micromonospora > Micromonospora sp. NPDC048894. The sequence continues at coordinate 3,867 of NZ_JBEZFY010000007.1, forward strand.
GTTGGCCGTCGGGACGGGGATGGGACGGTGAGGGTCCAGCTCGCCCGGCAACTGCTCGACCGGCAGATCGTCGACGCCGACGGGCTGCTGCTGGGCAAGGTCGACGACGTCGGGTTCGCATTCGACGCGCAGGGCGTGCCCTACGTGGCGTACCTGCTGACCGGGCAGGGGGCGCTCGGGCAGCGGATCGGCGGGCGGATGGGGCGGTTGCTGGTGGCGCTGGCCGACCGGTTCACCGAGGGGGCGTCGACGCCGCTGCGCATCCCGTTCGATCAGGTCGCCCGGATCGACAGCGCGGTCCGGCTGCGGGCCCGCGCCGACGAGCTGCCCCGCCCGCCGGTGGAGACCTGGCTGCGGCGGCACCTGATCGACCGGATACCGGGCGCCGGCCGTGCGAGCGGGTGAACTGCTCGGCCGCACCGCGTACGACCTGCACGGGCGGCGGTTGGGGCGGGTGGTGGACGTGGTGGTGCGGGGTGGTTTCCCGGACGGCCGGCTCCGGCTCACCGACGTGCTGGTGACCGCCCACTGGTGGAGCCGGATGTGGGGCCGGCTGATCGGGGCGCAGCGGCACCCGTCCGGCCCCTGGCTGATCCGGGTGAGCGCGCGGGCGTTGAGCCGGGACACCCGCCAGTTCCCCGCCGACCAGATCCAGCTGCTGCCCCCGGTGCCGGGCTTCCCGTTCGGGACGCCACCCCGGTCGGGTTGACAGCCCGGCGGGCCGGGGGCAGGCCGGACGGCACGGGACCGTGCTATCCGGCGCAGCGAGCCGGCAGGGCGGACGCGCGCAACGCCGCGGCCAGCCACTCGTACGGGAACCGCTCCGGTGGGTCGTCGTTCACGGTGGCGACCAACTCCATGTACCTGTCGAACGGTCCCTCCGCCGGCATGCGGTCCCACTCCGCGCCGGCCAGCATCCGGTCGGCCGCCTGGATCCGGAACTCGGGCGTGTCCGGCAGCCCGGGGCTGTCCGGCGTCGCGAAGATGCCTGTCAACCACCCGATCCACTGGTCGGCGATCCCCCTGCCCCGGGGCGAGTCCGGCGGTACCCGCTCGCGCGCCGCGTCCAGCACCGGTTGGCCGATCGCCGCGCCCGTCTCCAGCGTGTCCAGCATCGGCGGCGAACTCATCAGCGGCCCGGCCCCGGTGGTGCACGCCTGGTGCAGCTCATGGCGTACGGCCTGCCGGACCTCGGGGTCCCGGACCAGCTCGGCCAGCTCGATCCACGCCTCCAGCTGCGCCGCGGTGGGTTGTTCGGGCAGCTCGGGCCGGGCCGCCCGCCACCAGTCGACCATCCGCTGCGGTGGCTCCCACCCGGTGGAGACCTCGGCCCAGAACTCGTCGATCAGCCGGTCGCGTTCCTCGTCCGGCATGCCGACCAGCTTGTGCATCAGCGTGACCTGCTCGGCGGTGGAGTCCTGGCGCAGGAGGGCCGACAGCACCGCGCGACGGCTGCGCAGCCGTGTCTCCTGCCGGGCCAGCAGGGCGAGGTGGGTGGTCGCCAACTCGCGCAGGGTCGCCTCGCCGGCCAGCACCCGCCGGATCTCGTCCAGGCCGGCGTCGAGTTCCCGCAGCGTCCGGACCAGTTCCAGTCGGGCGATGGCCGACACGTCGTACAGGCGGTGGCCGGCCGGGGTGGTGGCGTCCGGCGTGACGACACCGGCGTCCGCGTAGTACCGGACGGCGCTGACGCTCAGGCCGGTCCGCCGGGCGACATCCCCGATGGCGTACAGCTCGTTCATGTTCACGACCACCACTATGCGATCTCCAGCGGCTTGAGATGCAAGCCCCACGTCGTCGTGGCGTCAGGCGTGGGCTTCGTCGTGGACGGGTTCCTGCTCGTCGGTGGCGGACGTGGTCGGGGCGTGGTGCAGCCGGATCTGGGAGATGGCGCGCTGGTCGACGCCGGTGACGGTCATCTCCCACCCGTCGATGGTGACGCTCTCCCCCGCGACGGTGGGGATGTGCCCGAGGCAGGACAGCACCATCCCGGCGACGGTGGTGTAGTCACCGGCCGGCCGGTTGGGCACCTCGACGCCGATGTCGGTCAGGTCGTGCACGGGGAAGGTGCCGGGCATCACCAGCGACCCGTCGGCCTCGGTGCGTACCGAGCGGACGTCCCGGTCGGTCTCGTCGTAGATCTCCCCGACGATCTCCTCCAGGATGTCCTCCAGGGTGACGATCCCGTCGACCGCGCCCCGCTCGTCGACCACCAGGGCGATGTGCTGCCGTTCCGCCTTGAACTGGCGCAGCGCGTCCACCACCGGCAGCGAGTCGGGCAGCAGCATCGGCGGTCGGGCGCAGTCGTCGACCGGCCGGTCGTCCGGCACCCCCACCAGGTCCCGCAGGTGGATCACGCCGACCGCGTCGTCCAGGCCGCCGTGGCGTACCACCGGGGCCCGGGAGTGGCCGGTGGCGGCCAGCAGCAGCCGGGCGGCCTCCGCGGTGGTCCCGCTGTCGAGCGTGAAGACCTGCAACCGGGGTACGAGCACCGCGCGCAGCTGCCGGTCGGCGATCTCCACCGCACCGGCGATGATGGTGCGTTGTTCCTTGGTGAAACCGTGGTTGCCGGCGACGATGTCGCGCAGCTCGTCGGGGCCGATCTCGTCGGGCTGCTGCTTGGGGTCCACCCCGGCGAACCGGACCACCAGGTCGCTGGTGGCACCGAGCAGCCACACCGCCGGCCGGGTGAAGCTGGACAGGATGTCCAGCGGGCGGGCCACCAGCAGCGCCCACCGTTCGGCGCGCTGCATCGCGATCCGCTTGGGGGCAAGCTCACCGAAGACCAGGGTGACGAAGGTCAGCACCAGGGTCACCAGCACGATCGCCACCGTCTCGGCGGCGCCGCCGACGAAACCGAGCAGCGGGACGAGCGGCTTGGCCAGGGAGACCGCTGCGGCGGCCGAGGCCAGGAACCCGGCCAGGGTGATACCGATCTGGATGGTGGCGAGGAAGCGGTTCGGGTCCTTGGCGAGCCGGGCGAGCACCCGGCCGGCCCGGCTGGTGCGTTCCAACCGCTGCACCTGGCTGTCCCGCAGCGATACCAGGGCCATCTCGCTGCCCGCGAAGATCGCGTTGAGCACCACCAAGACTCCGACCAGGGCCAACTGGCTCCAGTAGCTCTGCACGCCCGGCACTCTCCCTCAGGCGGGGGGCGTCGGCGACGGGCCGACGCCGCCGGGCGGAGGACCCGCCCGGCGTAGCCCAGTCTGTGCCCAACCGCGCGGTCGGCGAACCCTCCCCACGGCCATCGTCGGTGACCGGATGCGGCCCGCACGGCGGTCCGGCCCCGTCCGGCCGTCGGGGGACCCGACGCGAGCCCGACGGCCGGCCTGGCCCCCACCGGCTGCGGCCCGACGGCCGGCCTGGCTGCGACCGGCCGTCCGCTGACCGCCGCCGGAGGCCGACGGTCAGCGCGCTGCCCGGCGGTCGGGGGTCAGCGCCGACCGGCGGCCGGGGCCAGGTCGAGGACGTACGCGTCGCCGTCGGGGCGGAAGCCGAGCCGGTGGTAGTAGGGGGCGACCATGCCGGGTGGGCTGACCACCCGGCGGAAACCCCGGTCGGTGAACAGGCTGCTGCGGCGGTAGACGAACTCGCCGGGGGTGAAGTCCCGGAAGCGGCGGGTCACGTAGTCCAGGTCGATCTGGGCGGTCCCGTCCGGCTCGGCGTGCGACAGCACCACCCCGACCACCTCGTCGTCGCGTACCACCAGGAAGGCCGACCGGTCGGCGTCGGCCGGGGGTGGGCGGAAGTCGGGGTTGAACCGGGCGATGTCGGCGGCGTGCACCCGCAGCGTGTGGGCCAGGAACTGGTCGCCGACGCCCACCTCGACCACCTGGTAGGCGCGGTCGTCGTGCCGGGTGGCAAGCATCGACCGCAGGTACCACACGTTGATCGCGGTGAGCACCACGTTGAGGCCGACCATCGGCCAGACCTGCACGGCGGCGTTGTAGCCGATCAGGATCAGGCAGCCGACCAGGTTGAGGGCGCGCAGGCGCAGGATGCGGGTCTGCAGCAGGGACCAGACCAGCAGCGCGGAGCCGGCCCAGCCGACGAGTTCGAGCCAGTTCACTCCGCGAGACTAGTGCCCGCCCTGGTCAGCGGGGACGGCGGGCAGCTCCAGCAGCCATTCCTCGACCTCGACGCCCCGGCCGTCGGCGTACCCCGAGTCCTCGCCGACGACCACGAAGCCGCACTTGCGCAGCACCGCCAGGGAGGCCCGGTTGTCCTTCGCGGCGCGGGCCCGCACCGGCCGCTGCGGCACCTCGCGCAGCAGGGCGGACAGCGCGGCGGTGGCGTGGCCGCGCCCCCACCGGCGCGGGTCGATCCAGTAGCTGACCTCGGTGTGCTCGTCCACCGGGAAGGCCGCCACGTGCCCGACCACCGCGCCGTCGACGACCACGGTGCGGTTGACGACCCGGGGGTCGGCGCGGATGCGGGCCCAGTGCGCGTCGAACACCGCCCGATCGGTCGGGTCGGCCGGGCCGAACGCCGCCATCCAGGCCGCCTCCGGGTCCTGCTCGTGGGCGAAGAAGTGCGGGAGGTCGTCGTCGCACACGGGCCGCAGGGACAGCTCGTCGGTCATCGCCGGAGGATACGCACCGGCACCGACAACCTCGGGACCTGTGGCCCGGTCGGCGTACCGTCCGGCCCTGCCGGCCGCCCCCCGACCGTTGCTACCAACGAAGGGACAGGTCCGACCGGCGAGTGGAGTGGAGGGCCGGGGCCATGACCAGGTACGTCTACGACTTCATCGAGGGTGATCGCAGCAGAGCCGACCTGCTCGGCGGTAAGGGTGCCAACCTCGGCGAGATGACCCGGCTCGGGTTGCCGGTGCCGCCGGGCTTCACGGTCAGCACCGACGCCTGCCGGGCGTACCTGAACACCGGGTCGCCGCCCGACGGCCTGTTCGAGGAGATCAACGCCCATCTGCGGGAGGTCGAGGCCCGGCTGGGCCGGCGGCTCGGCGACCGGCACGACCCGCTGCTGCTCGCCGTGCGCTCCGGCGGCCGGTACTCGATGCCGGGGATGATGGAGACGATCCTGGACATCGGGCTCAACGACGCCACCGTGGCGGGCCTGGCCGCCCGTGCCGATGACGCCCGCTTCGCCTGGGACTCCTACCGGCGGTTGATCCAGATGTTCGCCCGCACGGTGCACGGGGTGCCGGCGGACGAGTTCGACCGGGAGTTGGCAGCGCTGCGCGCCACCGCAGGCCCGGACGGACCGACCGCCGAGCAGTTGCGCGACCTCGTCGAGACGTACCAGAAGATCTTCCTGCGGCAGGTGGGGCACCAGTTCCCCCAGGCGCCGCACGAGCAGTTGTACCTGGCCGTACGGTCGGTGTTCGCGTCGTGGAACTCCGAGCGGGCCCGGCTCTACCGGCGGCAGGAACACATCCCCGACGACCTGGGGACCGCGGTCAACGTGATGGCGATGGTCTTCGGCAACCTCGGCCCGGACTCCGGCACCGGGGTGGCCTTCACCCGCGACCCGGCCACCGGCGCGCCCGGCGTGTACGGCGACTACCTGCCCGACGCGCAGGGCGAGGACGTGGTGGCGGGCATCCGCAACACCGTCGCCCTGCCCGAGTTGGAGCGGATCGACCCGGCCAGCTTCCGGCAGTTGACCGGCATCATGGCGACGCTGGAACGGCACTACCGGGACCTGTGCGACGTCGAGTTCACCATCGAACGCGGCAAGCTGTGGATGTTGCAGACCCGGGTCGGCAAGCGGACCGCCGCCGCCGCTTTCGTGATCGCCGCGCAACTGGTCGACGAGGGGCTGATCACCCTGGACGAGGCGCTGTGCCGGGTGACCGGGGCGCAGTTGGGCCGGCTGATGTTCCCCGCGTTCGACCTGGCCGACGCGCCACCGCCGCTCACCGTCGGGGTGGGCGCGTCGCCGGGTGCGGCGGTGGGCCGGGTGGTGTTCGACTCGGCCGCGGCGACCGCCGCCGACGGGCCGGTGATCCTGGTCCGCCGGGAGACCACCCCGGACGACCTGCCCGGCATGATCGCCGCCGCCGGGGTGCTCACCTCCCGGGGCGGGAAGACCTCGCACGCCGCCGTGGTGGCCCGGGGCATGGGCCGGACCTGCGTCTGTGGCGCGGACGCGCTGCGGATCGACCCGGAGCGCGGCGAGCTCACCGTCGGCGACCGGGTGGTCCGGGCCGGCGAGGTGATCTCGATCGACGGGACCTCCGGCCGGGTCTACCCGGGGGCGGTGCCGGTGCAGCCCTCCCCGGTGGCCCGTTACCTCGCCGGTGAGCTGGCCCCGCAGGCCGATCCGCTGGTCGCGGCGGTGCACCGGCTGCTCGGGCACGCCGACGCGGTGCGCCGGCTCGGCGTGCGGGCCAATGCGGACACCGGTCCGGACGCCCGCCGGGCCCGCGCGCTGGGGGCCACCGGCATCGGCCTGTGCCGTACCGAGCACATGTTCCTCGGTGAACGCCGGGAACTGGTGGAACGGCTGATCCTGGCCGACGGTCCGGACGAGGTGACCGCCGCCCTGGAGGCGTTGCTGCCGTTGCAGCGGGCCGACTTCACCGAACTTCTCGCCGCGATGGACGGCCTGCCGGTGACGATCCGGCTGCTCGACCCGCCGTTGCACGAGTTCCTTCCCCCGTTGCACGAGTTGACCGCACGGGTCGCCCGTGCCGAGGCGACCGGGCGGGACCCGGGACGCGACGGGCGGCTGCTGGCGGCGGTCCGCCGGATGCACGAGGCGAACCCGATGCTGGGGCTGCGCGGGGTGCGGCTCGGGCTGGTGATCCCGGGGCTGTTCGCCATGCAGGTGCGGGCGGTGGCCGAGGCGGCGGCGCAGCGGGTGCGCGACGGGGGTGACCCCCGGCCGGAGATCATGGTGCCGCTGGTGGGTGACGTGCGGGAGTTGGCGGCCGTGCGGGCGGAGACCGACCTGGTCCTCGCCGGGGTGCCCGACGCGCCGGCCATGCCGGTCGGCACGATGATCGAGGTGCCCCGGGCCGCGCTGACCGCCGGTGACATCGCCGCGCAGGCCCGCTTCTTCTCCTTCGGCACCAACGACCTGACCCAGCTGACCTGGGCGTTCTCCCGGGACGACGTGGAGGGCTCGTTCTTCGGCACCTACCTGGAGCGGGGGATCTTCGGGGTGTCGCCGTTCGAGAGCATCGACGCCGCCGGGGTGGGTCGGCTGGTCCGGCTGGCCGTGGCGGAGGGGCGGGCCACCCGCCCGGACCTGACCGTCGGGGTCTGTGGTGAGCACGGCGGCGACCCCGACTCGGTGGCGTTCTTCGCCGACGCCGGCCTGGACTACGTCTCCTGCTCGCCGTACCGGGTGCCGATCGCCCGGCTGGCGGCGGGCCGGGCCGCCGTCGAGACCGCCACCGACACGTCCGACAGCCGCTAGGAGGCAGCGTCATGACCGCGATCTTCAATCCGACCGGGCCCGCCCCGCTGGGGCCGCCGGTGCCCCGTACCCCCGAACCGGCGGTGACACCGACGGTGACGGCGGTCGGGCCGGTGGGGCCGGTGCTGGCCCTGCCCGGCTCGCCGGCCGCCGCGCTGGTGCCGGTGACCCGCGACGGGCGGGCCGTCGGCGCGTTCGTGCTCGCCGACGGGCGGGTCCGGTACCGGGCGCTGCCCGACCCGGACCGGGTGCTCGCCGCCGCGGCCGGTGCCGCCGCCGTCGCCCTGCTCACTGCCGGGGTGGCGGTGGTGGCCCGGCGGCGGCCACCGGCGATCGGCACGGTGACCATGGGGCCGGGCGGCTGGGTCAGCCTGCGCGGCGTGCGGGGGCCCGCGCTGCGCGCGGCGACGCCCCGGCCGTGGTGGGCGCGGCTGCTGCGCGCCCAGCGGCTCGTCGTGCGGCGCTGACCGGCCGCCGGGGGTCTTTGGTCCCGGGCGGGGGTGGTCCTGCGCCTCTGCCCGGGGCGGCCCGCTCCGGCGAGGCTGAGGGTACAGGCGAAACACCCCGGCGACCCAGGCCGCCGGACCCGACCACCGCGGAAGGACCGATCATGACCGGCACCGCACCTCTGCACCCGTGGCGTGGCTTCACCGGCGACGCCTGGCGCGACACCATCGACGTGGCCGCCTTCGTCCGGGACAACCACGAGCCGTACACCGGGGACGCGTCGTTCCTCACCGGGCCCACCTGCCGCACCCTGGAGGTCTGGGGGACGCTGCGGGCGATGTTCGTGCAGGAACGCCAACGCGGCGTGTACGACATCGACGCGGCCACCCCGTCCACCATCACCGCGCACGCCCCCGGGTACATCGACCGGGAGCGGGAGCTGATCGTCGGGTTGCAGACCGACGCGCCGCTGCGCCGGGCCATCATGCCCGCCGGCGGGCTGCGGATGGTGGAGACCGCGTTGAAGGCGTACGGCTACCCCGCCGACCCGCAGGTGCACCGGATCTTCACCACCTACCGCAAGACGCACAACGACGCGGTGTTCGACGCGTACCCGGCCGACGTGCTCGCCGCGCGCCGCTCGCACGTCATCACCGGGCTGCCCGACGCGTACGGGCGGGGACGGATCATCGGCGACTACCGCCGGGTGGCGCTGTACGGGGTGGACCGGCTGGTCGCCGAGCGCAAGGCGCTCAAGGCGGCGCTGGACGACCGGCCGTCGACCGACGAGGTGATCCGGGACCGGGAGGAGCTGGCCGAGCAGATCCGGGCCCTGGGTGAGCTGGCACAGATGGCCGCGGGCTACGGCTACGACATTTCCGGGCCGGCGACCACCGGCCGGGAGGCGATCCAGTGGCTCTACTTCGCCTACCTGGCCGCCACCAAGGAGCAGAACGGCGCGGCGATGTCGCTGGGGCGTACCGCCGGGTTCGTCGACGTCTACCTGCGGCGGGACCTCGCCGAGGGGCGGCTGACCGAGATCGACGCCCAGGAGCTGGTCGACGACTTCGTGATCAAGCTGCGGATCGTCCGGTTCCTGCGCACCCCCGAGTACGACCAGCTCTTCTCGGGCGACCCGACCTGGGTCACCGAGGCGCTCGGCGGGATGGGTGCCGACGGCCGGCCGCTGGTCACCCGGACCAGCTTCCGCTACCTGCAGACCCTCTACAACCTCGGCCCCGCGCCGGAACCGAACCTGACGGTGCTCTGGTCGCCCCGGCTGCCGGTCGGCTTCAAGCGGTTCTGCGCCCAGGTGTCGCTGGACACCAGCGCCATCCAGTACGAGAACGACGACCTGATCCGGCCCGCGTACGACGACGACACGGCGATCGCCTGCTGCGTGTCGGCGATGCGGGTGGGCCGGGACATGCAGTTCTTCGGTGCCCGCGCCAACCTCGCCAAGGCCCTGCTGTACGCGATCAACGGCGGGCGCGACGAGATCACCGGTGAGCAGGTCGCCCCGGCCAGCGCCCCGGTCGGCGGGGAGACCCTCGACTACGCGGAGGTGCTGGCCGCCTACGAGCGCACCCTGGACTGGCTGGCCGAGACGTACGTGGACGCGTTGAACGTGATCCACCACCAGCACGACCGGTACGCCTACGAGCGGCTGGAGATGGCCCTGCACGACCACCCGGTGCGCCGGTTCATGGCCACCGGCATCGCCGGGCTGTCGGTGGCGGTGGACAGCCTCGCCGCGATCCGCTACGGCAAGGTGAAGGTGCTGCGCGACGACACCGGGCTCGCGATCGACTACGTGGTCGAGGGGGAACCGCCGACGTACGGCAACAACGACGAGCGGGCCGACGCGATCGCGGTGTGGCTGACCGAGACGTTCGCGGCGAAGCTGCGCCGGCAGCGCACCTACCGCGACGCGGAGCTGACCATGTCGGTGCTGACCATCACCTCGAACGTGGTCTACGGCAAGCACACCGGCAACACCCCGGACGGCCGGCGGGCCGGTGAGCCGTTCGCCCCGGGCGCGAACCCGATGAACGGCCGGGACACCCACGGGCTGGTGGCCGCCGCGCTGTCGGTGGCGAAGCTGCCGTACGACGCGGCCCGCGACGGCATCTCGCTGACCTCGACGGTGACCCCGGACGGGTTGGGTCACACCCGCGACGAGCGGATCGACAACCTGGCCGGGGTGCTGGACGGCTACACCGACGCCGGTGGGTTCCACCTCAACGTCAACGTGCTGGACCGGGCCACCCTGGTCGACGCGATGGCGCACCCGGAGCGCTACCCGCAGTTGACCGTGCGGGTCTCCGGGTACGCGGTGAACTTCGTCCGGCTCACCCGGGAGCAGCAGGAGGACGTGGTGTCCCGGACCTTCCACGGGTCGCTGTGAACGTCCGGCCGCGCGACGCCGTCGCCACCGCCACCGGGCGGGGCGACGGCGTGCCGACCGGGGCGGTGCACTCGTGGGACGTGTCGGTGGGGGTGGACGGGCCGGGGACCCGGTTCGTGGCCTTCCTCGCCGGTTGTCCGCTGCGCTGCCGGTACTGCCACAGCCCGGACACCTGGTACCGGCGCAGCGGCCGGCACCGCACTGTCGACGAGCTGATGGCGGAGATCGAGCCGTACCGCCGGTTCATCGCGGTGGCCGGGGGCGGGGTGACGATCAGCGGCGGCGAGCCGCTGATGCAACCCCGGTTCACCGGTGAGGTGCTGCGCCGCTGCCACGACCTGGGCCTGCACACCGCGCTGGACACCTCGGGTTTCCTCGGCGTCCGCGCCGACGACGCCCTGCTCGACGCCACCGACCTGGTGCTGCTGGACGTCAAGTCGTGGGACCCGGCGACCTACCGGCGGGTCACCCGCACCGGGTGCGTCACCCCGACGCTGCGCTTCGGCCGGCGGCTCGCCGACCGGGGCACCCCGATCTGGATCAGGTTCGTGCTGGTGCCCGGTCTCACCGACGCCGAGGAGAACGTGGCCGGGGTCGCGGACTTCGCCGCCGGGCTGGACACCGTGCAGCGGGTCGAGGTGCTGCCGTTCCACCGCCTCGGCGCGCACAAGTACGCCGAGCTGGGGCTCACCTTTCCACTCGCCCGGACGGAACCGCCGTCCCCGGAGCTGGTGGCCCGGGTCCGGGCCCAGTTCGCCGCACGCGGCCTGACCGTCACCTGACGCCGGCCACCGGACGGGCAGGGCCGGTCAGACGCCGGCCATCAGACGGGCGGGGCTGCTCAGCCCTGCTCGTCCTCGTCGGCTGACGGCTTGGGCCGACGGTGGTCCCTGATGTACGCCTCCACGTCGGACCGCAGCCACACCGAGCCGCCGATCAGCTTCTGAAACGGCGCGGGGAACTTGGGCAGCAGGATGAGCTGCCGAAACCGGGACCTGCTCACGCCCAGCATCTGCTGGATCTCAGCGGCTCCGACGAGCGGACCCGGAACTTCCTCCTCGCCCATGCCCCCGAAGGTATGCACAGTGGGTCCTACCCCTCAGGGCCTGCCTTACACGGCCCGGCCTACAAGGCACTATTTTGTAGGGCCTGCCCTAGTTGACAGGGGTGCCGCTCACGGTGTGGAATCGGTGACGCGGTGCCCCCGCCCTGGTGGAGCGGGGCTCAGCGGGGCGGGGTGCCGCGACGACCCCGACACCCCCGGGAGGCGGGATGTGTGGACACCGCGCGGTGCCGTACCTGATCGAATCGGCGTGGCGCTGCCTGGACCAGCACCGCGACCGGCGGTGCGACAAGTGCACCGGCAGCGGCTTCTGCCCGGTGGTGGAGGCCGCCCGCACCCGGATCAGGGCGTGGCGCAGGTACCGCAGTGTGTTCGGTCGGCGATGAACGCGCCCCTGCCGAGGGCGGGTGACCTGCTCCTGCTGACCCGGGCGGCCAGCGTCCAGTTCCTCCGGCCGGTCCGGTTCCGGGTGATCCGGGTGCTCGACTGGCCCACCTACCACGGCTGGATCTGGCTCGACGGCTACCGGCTCGACGACCGGGACGAGGCGGTGTCCCGCCGGTCGGTCTTCGTCCAGCCGGCCGGACTGGTCGTCACTGCGCGCACCGCCCCGACGCCGACGCAACGGTCCGGGCCGACGCCGCCGGGGGTGTCGACGCGGGCACGGGTGTCGCCGCCCGTCCGGGTCAGCTCGCCGCCGAGGTCGGGTAGCCGTACAGGTCGAGCAGCCGCCCCCGGGAGGCCTGGAGCCGGTCCACCACCACGCTCATGAACCGGGTGGTGAGCTGCCGACCCAGGGCGTCGTCGGACTCCATCAGCCGGCGTACCCCCTCCGCGGTGAACTCCACGGTGGTGGTCCGCCGGACGGCGACCGCGCCGAACTGCCAGCGGTAGGGCGGGAACAGCCACGACCAGCCCAGCACCCCACCCGGCCCGATCGACTCGATGCCCACGTCCCCGCGCCCCGGCACCGGGAAGTCCAGCGCCACCTCCCCGCCCCTGACCAGCCAGAACCGCTCCGCCGGCTGGCCGGCGTAGAACAGCCGGTGACCGGGGTGCCAGACCACCGGCCGGGCGTACCCGGTCAACCGGGGCAACCACTGCGGCGGCAGGCCGGCGAGGAAGGGGTGCTCGGTGAGCATCTCCAGAGGGGTCATCGGGGTGCCCTTCGCCGTGATGTCGTCCCCTCCATGGCACTCCCGAAGACGCCGACGCGGCAGGGCCAATGGTCCCGTGACCTGCGGGAAGATCGCCTCTGCCCGACCGGCCGCCGCCGCGCGAGGGTGGAACGGGACGGCGTGCCCGGGACACGCCGCACGAGGCGGGGAGGTCACCGGTGACGACATCCGGTGCGGGAGCGGTGCTGGTGGACGACGACCTCGACCCGGGACGGGCCACCGGCGGCCTGACCACCGCCGAGGCGGCGGCGCGACTGCGTACCGACGGCCCGAACAGCGTCGCCGCGCCGACCCGGCGGCGGCTCCCCGGCCGGGTGCTGCGCCAGCTCACCGACCCGCTCGTCGCCCTGCTGCTCGCCGCCGCGACGGTCACCACCCTGCTCGGCGACTGGCCGGACACGGCGGTGATCGTGCTGGTGGTGGCGGTGAACACGATCATCGGGGTGGTGCAGGAGGTCCGCGCCGACCGGGCCATCGCCGCGCTGGACCAGCTCTCCGCCCCCACCGCCCGGGTGGTACGCGACGGCCGCGACGTGGTGTTGCCGGCCGCCGACCTGGTCCGCGACGACCTGGTCCGGGTGGAGGCCGGTGACGTCGTCCCGGCGGACCTGCGGCTGGTCGAGGCGAGCCGGTTCCAGGTGGACGAGTCGGCGCTGACCGGCGAGTCGGTGCCGGTGGCCCGCGACGACGACGAGGAGGTGCGGGCCGGGACGGTGGTGACCACCGGCCGGGCCACCGGCATGGTGCTGCGCACCGGGGCCGCGTCGGCGCTGGGCCGGATCAGCGCCCTGGTCGCCGGCACCCGACCGGCCCCGACGCCGTTGCAGCGCCGGCTGGCCGGTCTCGGCCGGATCCTCGCCCTGGCCGTGGTGGCCCTGTCCGGCCTGGTCTTCGCCATCGGGGTGGCCGGTGGCCGGCCGGTGGTGGAGATGGCCGTGACGGCGGTGAGCCTGGTGGTGGCGGCCGTCCCGGAGTCGTTGCCGGCGGTGGTGACCCTGGCGCTGGCCCTGGGCGCGCGCCGGATGGCCGGGGCCCGCGCCATCCCCCGCCGGCTGCACGCGGTGGAGACCCTCGGCTCGGTGACGGTCATCGCCTCCGACAAGACCGGCACCCTCACCGAAGGACGGATGGTGGTGCGGACGGCGGTCACCCCCGACGGCGTCCGGTACACCGTCGACGGCGTCGGGTACGCCCCGCACGGGCAGGTCAGTCGCGACGGCACGACGGTGACCGCGCCGCAGGAACTGCGCCGGCTGGCACGCGCCGGGCTGCTCTGCAACGACGCCACCGTGTCGCCACCACAGGACGACCAGCCCGACTGGACCCCGGTCGGCGATCCGCTGGAGGCCGCCCTGACCGCCTTCGCCGGCCGGTGCGGACTGGAGCCCGAGGCCACCCGCCGCGCCTGGCCCCGGATCGCCGAACGCCCCTTCGAGCAGGCCACCCGCCGGATGGTCACCGTGCACCGGGGCTGCGACGGGCGGCAGTTGGTGGTCTGCAAGGGCGCACCGGAGAACGTGCTGACCAGCACCCTGCTCGACGCCACCGCCGAGGAGATCGAGGCGCTGACCGCCGCCGCCCGCCAGTTGGCCGCCGAAGGGCTGCGGGTGCTCGCGGTGGCGTCCGCACCTGTCGACACGGTGCCCGACCTGGCCGCACCGGTCGGCCTGCGCCCGGTGGGGCTGGTCGGCGTCGGCGACCCGCTGCGGGCCGGCGCGGCCGGGATCGCCGCCGGTCTCGACACCGCCGGGGTACGGCTGCTGCTGGTCACCGGCGACCACCCGGCCACCGCCGCCGCGATCGGTGGACAGCTCGGCCTGTGGCGGGCCGGCGACCCGGTGGTCCGGGGCGACACCGACGACGCCACCCAGGCGGAACCGCACGCCCGGGTGTTCGCCCGGACCCAGCCGGAGCAGAAGCTGGACATCATCGCCGGGCTCCAGGCCCGGGGGCACGTGGTCGCGATGACCGGGGACGGGGTGAACGACGCCCCGGCGCTGCGCCGCGCCGACATCGGGGTGGCGATGGGCGGCGGCACCGAGGTCGCCCGGCAGGCCGCCGACCTGGTGCTGGTCGACGACGACCTGGCCACCGTCGCCGTGGCGATCGGCGAGGGCCGGCGGATCTACGACAACATCCGCCGGTTCCTGCGCTACGCCCTCTCCGGCGGGGTGGCCGAGATCGTGGTGATGCTGCTGGGCCCGCTGTTCGGCCTGCCCGTACCGCTGCTGCCGGCGCAGATCCTCTGGATCAACCTGCTCACCCACGGCCTGCCGGGGGTGGCGCTCGGCGCGGAACCCGCCGAACCGGGCGCCCTGCGGCGGGCCCCCCGCTCGCCCCGCGAGTCGGTGCTCGGCGCAGGGCTGGGCCGCGACGTACTGGTGACCGGGGCGCTGATCTCGACGGTGGTGCTGGCCGCCGGGGTGACCGCCGCCCACGCCGGGCTGCCCTGGCAGTCGGTGGTCTTCGTGGTGCTGGGCCTGGCCCAGCTCGGGGTGGCACTCGCCGTCCGGGCGCCCCGAACAGCCGGGGCGGGTCAGGCCAACCCGGGGCTGCTCGTCGCCGTGGCCGGGTCGGCGCTGCTCCAGGTCGGTGGCGTGCTGCTGCCACCGCTGCGGACGCTGCTCGGCACCGAACCCCTCGGCCCCACCGTCCTGCTGGCCTGCCTGGCGGTCAGCGTCCTGCCCGGCCTGGTGCTGCGGCTGGCCCACCGCCGCCCCGCCACCGCCACCGGCACCGGCACCCCGATCCCGCCCGACCTTCGGCTGCCGGCCGGGGCCGTCGCCGACGCGGTGACCGACGTCCCGACGGCCGCCGTCACCGACCCCAGCCGGGACGCGGTCACCGACCCCAGCCGGGACGCGGTCACCGATCCGGCGGTCGACGGTACGGGCCGGAAACGTCCGGTGCGGGACCAAGGGCCCACCGGTCGGGCCGGACGCCCCTGACCGGGCGGGCCGCGCACGACCAGGCTGGAGACGGATGAAGGAGGACATGATGACGAACAGATCCGGCGCCCCCGTCGTGGTCGGTGTGGACGGTTCCCGCTCGGCGCTGGACGCGGTCCGGGTCGCCGCCCGGGAGGCCGCCGACCGGCACCGCCCGCTGCGGGTGGTGCACGCGTTCATCTGGCCGCTGTTCGGCATCCCGTTGGGCCCCGGGCCCGCTGGACCGCCCCAGGCGGGGCTGCGGCACGAGGCCGAACGGATCATCGCCGACGCCGTCACCGAAGCTCGCAAGGTCGCCCCCGACCTGGTCGTCACCGGCTGGTTGTCCGACGGCGCACCGACCCCGGTGCTGCTACGCGAGGCCCAGGACGCGGCGCTGCTGGTGCTCGGCACCCGGGGGCTTGGCGGTTTCGCCGGGCTGCTGATCGGCTCGACGGCGGTGCAGGTCTCCGCCCACGCCGACTGCCCGGTGCTGGTGGTACGCGGTGAGGCCAGGGCGGACGGCCCGGTGCTGGTCGGGGTGGACGGCTCCGCGCTGTCCACCGAGGCGCTCGGGTTCGCCTTCGCCGCAGCGGCCCAGCGCGACACCGGGCTGCTGGCCGTACACGCCTGGCTGACCCCCGCGCCGCTCGGCCCGGGCGACGTGCTGCCGCTGGTCTATGACGTGGAGGCGCTCGCCGCCGAGGAGGAGCGGATGCTCGCCGAGGCGCTGGCCGGCTGGTCGGACCGCTATCCGGACGTCCCGGTGACCCGACGGCTGGTGCCCGGCGCGGCGGCCCGGGTGCTGGTCGAGGAGTCGGCGGCGGCCCAGCTCACCGTCGTCGGCGCGCACGGCCGCAGCGCGCTGGGCGGGATGCTGCTCGGCTCGGTCAGCCACGCGGTGCTGCACCACGCGCACAGCCCACTGGTGATCGTCCGCAACCACGCTGTCTGACCGCCGCAGGCGGCGGCACGCCCGGCCGGATCAGGTGGCCGGCATCGCCGGTCCGCGACGGATGGGCGGCACCCCGGCCGGAGCAGATGGGGACCGCCCACCCGGCCGGAGCAGGTGGCGGCGGCACGCCCGGCCTGGTCAGCTGCCGGCGTTTGACGGGCCGGCACGTCGACAATGGGCGCAACCGACCCTGGGAGAGCTGATGAACCGACCGGTAGTGGTGGGCGTGGACGGCTCGCCGACCAGCTTGGCCGCCGCGGAGCAGGCCGCGCACGCGGCGGTGCTGCGTTCCGCGCCGCTGCACCTGGTGCACGGTTACCTGCACCCGCTCGGCTACGGCGTGCCGCTCAACCCGTACGACCTGGGGGTGCCGGCGCCGTCGGAGGAGGCGCAGCAGATGTTGGAGCGGACCGCCGCCGAGCTGGCCGACCGGTGGTCGGGGCTGACGGTGCAGGTGCGTCAGGTCGCCGGTGGGGCGGGCGCGACACTGGTCGAGGAGTCCCGCCGCGCCGACCTGGTGGTGGTGGGCAGCCGGGGGCTGGGTGGTTTCGCCGGGCTGCTGCTCGGCTCGGTCGGCGCTCAGGTCGCCGCGCACGCGCACTGCCCGGTGCTGGTCGTCCGGCCGGAGACGTTGCCGATCGGCGTGGACGGGCCGGTGCTGGTAGGCGTGGACGGGTCGCCGGCCGCCGGGGTCGCCGCCGACCAGGCCGCCGCCGAGGCGGTCCGGCGGGGGGTGCCGCTGGTGCTGGTGCACGTCGGCCCCGCCCCGCAGGACCGGGAGGTGCCCGACGAGGTCGCCGAGTCCGAGGCGGCGTACCAGGCGCACGCGGTCCGGTTGCTCGCCGAAGCGTCCGCTGCGGTCCGCGCCGACCACCCGGACGTGGTGCTGCGGGAGCATCCGGTCCGGGCGGTCGGGGTGGCGCAGGGTCTGATCGAGGCCAGCGGCACGGCGTCGGTGCTGGCCGTCGGCACCCGGGGCCGGGGCGGTTTCACCGGTATGCTGCTGGGCTCGGTCAGCCAGGCGGTGGTACAGCATGCCCACTGCCCGGTGCTGGTGGCCCACCCGTACCGGTGAGGTCGCCCGGCCGGCCGCCGCAGGACCGCCGAGCCGGCGCGGGCCAGCCCGACAGCCGCTGCTGCGGGTCAGCCCTCCCGGCTGCCCAGGAGCTGGGCGAAGTCGGTGGTGAGGGCGAACGGGTCGGCCGGGCCGGTCGCCGGTGGCCGCCGGTCGACCTGGTCGGCCAGCTCCCGGCCGGCACGGTCGATGCGGGCCCGCAACGCCCCCTCGGCGGTGCCGCCGGACCAGTCCTCCGGGGCGGCGAAGACCGACGTCGGCAGCACCACCGCGCGCAGGTAGCCGAACATCGGCCGGACGGCGTGCTCCAGGGCCAGCGAGTGCCGGGCGGTGCCGCCGGTCGCGCCGATCAGCACCGGTCGGTCGACCAGCGCCTGGGCGTCCACCACGTCGAAGAAGGACTTGAACAGCCCGTTGTACGACGCGTTGAAGATCGGCGTGACGGCCACGATGCCGTCGGCTCCGGTGACCGCGTCGAGGGCGGCCCGCAGCTCCGTCGACGGGAAGCCGGTGAGCAGGTTGTTCACCACGTCGTGGGCGTGGTCGCGCAGCTCCACCACCCGCAGCTCCACCTCGTCGCCGCGCCGGACCAGCTCGTCGCGGGCGGCGGCGGCGAGCTGGTCGGCGAGCAGCCGGGTCGACGACGGCTGGCTCAGCCCCGCCGACACCACGGCCAGGGTGCGGCGGGTCATCGGACCCCCTCCGCCCCGGCGGCAGCCAGGTCACCGGCGTCACCCGTCCCGGCCGGGTCACCGGCGTCACCCGTCCCGGCCAGCGCGGCGTCGCGGGCGGCGACCAACGAGGCGTGGGTGGGCGCGACCGGCACGTGCGCCGGGCGCAGCGCGTCGAACTCCTTGCGCAGCACGGGTACGACCTCCTCGCCGAGCAGATCAAGCTGCTCCAGCACCGTCTTCAGGGGCAGCCCCGCGTGGTCGAGCAGGAACAGCTGCCGCTGGTAGTCGCCGACGTACTCCCGGAAGCCGAGGGTGCGGTCGATGACCTGCTGCGGGCTGCCCACGGTCAGCGGGGTCTGGCGGGTGAACTCCTCCAGCGACGGCCCGTGCCCGTAGACCGGCGCGTTGTCGAAGTACGGCCGGAACTCGCGCACGGCGTCCTGCGAGTTACGTCGCATGAACACCTGGCCGCCGAGCCCGACGATGGCCTGCTCGGGCGAGCCGTGGCCGTAGTGGGCGAAGCGCTGCCGGTAGAGGCCGACCATCCGCTGGGTGTGCTCCTTGGGCCAGAAGATGTGGTTGGCGAAGAAACCGTCACCGTAGTAGGCGGCCTGCTCGGCGATCTCGGGGCTGCGGATCGAGCCGTGCCAGACGAACGGCGGGACGTCGTCGAGCGGGCGCGGGGTCGAGGTGAACGACTGCAACGGGGTGCGGAACTTGCCCTGCCAGTCGACGACGTCCTCCCGCCACAGCCGGTGCAGCAGCTCGTAGTTCTCGACGGCGAGCCGGATGCCGTTGCGGATGTCCTGCCCGAACCACGGGTAGACCGGCCCGGTGTTGCCGCGCCCCATCATCAGGTCCACCCGGCCGTCGGCCAGGTGCTGGAGCATGGCGTAGTCCTCGGCGATCTTCACCGGGTCGTTGGTGGTGATCAGCGTGGTCGCGGTGGACAGCAGCAGCCGCTCGGTGCGGGCGGCGATGTGCCCCAGCATGGTGGTGGGCGAGGAAGGGACGAACGGGCGGTTGTGGTGCTCGCCGGTGGCGAAGACGTCGAGACCGACCTCTTCGGCCTTGAGGGCGATGGTCACCATCGCCTTGATCCGCTCGTGCTCGGTCGGCTCCCGTCCGGTGGTCGGGTCGACCGTGACGTCGCCGACGGTGAAGACTCCGAACTGCATGACCAGCTCCTCGCGTCTGAGATACCGGGCCGTTCGTGGTACCCGGACGTCGCGCACAACCTATTTGACGCGTCAACTATTCCGGCGTCGGCCATTCCCGGGGTGGCACCGGTCACCCCGCCGACGACGGTCCCGCCGGCTCCTCCCCCTGCCTCGGGGTACCCGGATCGCCCTGGTCCGACGCGTCCGACGACGGGTCGCCGGGGGCACTGGCGGCCGACGGCGCCCGATCGGCCGGTCGGACGTCCGACGGCGAACCGTCGGGCGGGCCGGCGGTCGTGGACTGGCCGGCGGTCCAGGACTGGCCGGCAGTCGAGGGCTGGCCGGCAGTCGAGGGCTGGCCGGTGGTCGAGGGCTGGCCGGCATGCGGGTGGGCGGGATGTGGCGCGGGGTGGGGCGGGCCGGCGGGTGGGGCGTACCCGGTCGAGCCGGTCGGGGGCCACGACGGCGGCGGCCCTGGTGGCGGCGGGCGGCGGCGGCCGAGCTGCACCGCCACCACGACGACGACCGCCAGCACCATCATCAGCACCAGCGGGACGGCCACGCAGGCCAGCCTGCCGACCAGCACTCCGGCGTCGTTTGCGTCCATCCGAACCACCTCCGGTCACGATTGCGCGCGAATGCTAGCGAACTTCGCCGGAGACGGACGCCCCGTCGGTCCCCGGCCCACCGTCGGCGGTCGGCCCACCGTCGGCGGTCGGCATGGTGGTCCGGGTCAGCCGCGCCGGCGGGGCACGTGCCGGCGGTAGGCGCTGACCGTCGGGTCGCCGGTGATCCAGAAACGCCACGGCACGTCGTGGGCGGCGGCCACCCCGACCCGGGGACCGGCGGTGACCTCGGCGCGGGCGACCGGGCAGGTCGGCGGGCTCAGCAGCAGGGGACCGCTCCCGTCGAGCACGCAGGTGCCGTTGGCAGACGCGGTGACGTCGAGCGCGACGGCCAGCCGGGCCGGCCCCCGGGCCAGGTCCCGGTCGGCGACGTCCCCCCGGCGGGTGCGGGCCGCGGGTAGCCCGTCGACCACCTCCCCGGCCCGCAGTAGTACGGCCGCCGCCTCACCGTCGCGACCGCAGACGATGTTGAGACACCAGTGCATGCCGAACACGAAGTACGTGTAGGCGTGCCCGGCCGGCCCGAACATCACCCTGGTCCGGGGGGTGGGTCCCCGGTGGGCGTGCGACGCCGGGTCCTCGCCGGTGCCGGCGTACGCCTCGACCTCGGTCAGCCTGATCCGGACGCCACCGGCGGCGAGTTCCCAGCCGAGCAGCGTGCGCGCCGTCTCGGCCACCTCGGCGGCGGGGGCGTGCAGCCACGGGTAGTTCACCGCTCCAGGTAACGGCACCTGCGGAAGATCGGCAAACCGAGGACCGTATTCCCGTCGGCATCCGGGGCAGGCAGACGTCGTCATGCCGGCCGGTCGTCACGGTGGGCAGCCCGACGGATTGCTTAAACATTTTGTTGACAACGGATCGTTGTCAGCATGGAATGGGTGCCATGACCGACACCTTCAGCGCACCTGACGCGGCCCGCGCCCGAGCCGAGCGGACCTACGCCGCGCTGCACCGGATCAGCACCCGGCACGCCGACACCGACGCACGACGACGCCGGTACACCAACCCGTACCTGGCCGACCCATGGGAGGCCGTCTCGGTGGTCACCGCGCTTGCCGCCGGCGGGGCGACCCGGGAGGCCGACGAGGAGCCCGTCGACGACGCGGACCTCACCGCCGCGCTGACCCTGTTGCCACACCTGCGCGCCGAACTCGACGCGCTGGAGGTGGGCCTGCTGACGATGGCCCGGGCCCGCGGACTGACCTGGCAGGCGATCGCGTTCGGGCTCGGACTGGGCAGCGCACAGGCGGCCAAGCAACGCCACGAACGCCTGGCCGCCCGCACCGCCTGACCCGCTGGAACCGCCTGGTCGTCTGCGGCCCCACCACCCCCAGGCTCGCCGATCGATACTGAGAGTAGTCAAGGCGCAACCACCCACTACCCTGCTGTCGCCCCTTTGCTCTGCTGACCTCGACGCGACAGACACTTAGCGTCACAGCCTCCCGCGCCGAACCGTCAGCCAGCCCCAACAATTCACCTGGTCAGCGGCGTGGCGCGGAATGGGCAGCAGAGCAAAGGGCGAGAAGGTGTCATGGTGTTCGCCGGACAAAAGTCGCTCTCCGTAGCGGGAGTTGCCCGCTCACGCACCGCAACCGACAGCGCGACGAAGACGGCACGGCACGACGGCCACAGCCGCCGCGACGACGGCGAGCCAGCGTCGCGGGCAGCCCGCCCGCGACGACCGGCCGCAACTATGGCCCGGGCGGTACGTCGACCGGCCCGGGTGGAACGCGCTGGACCTGGGCGGCGGCCAGCCGGCCCAGGTCCGGTCGTCCGCCTTCCGAGTTGCGGGGCGCGGACGACCGGCACGCGTCAGATCAGCGGGGTACGACCCGCTCGGCGGCCCACTCCCGCCAGCCGGTGAGCTGGTCGGACGCGGCGGCGAGCTGGTCGGCGACCGGGCCGGGGCCGGTCGAGCCGGGGGTGATCCGGGCGGCCAGCGCCGAACGGACCGACAGCACGTCACGCACCGACGGGTCGAGGTGCTCGCTGACCGCCGCCAGGTCGGCGTCGGAGACCTCGTCGAGGGCACAGTCGCGGGCCGCGCAGAGCGCCACCAGTTTTCCGGTGATCTCGTGCGCGTCGCGGAACGGCACGTTGCGCCGGACCAGCCAGTCGGCGACCTCGGTGGCGAGCGAGAAGCCCACCGGCGCGGCGGCGACCAGGCGGTCCACCCGGACGGTCATCGTGGAGATCATCCCGGCCAGCGCCGGGAGCAGCAGCTCCAGGGTGTCGACCGCGTCGAACGCGGGCTCCTTGTCCTCCTGCATGTCCCGGTCGTAGGCCAACGGCAGGCCCTTGAGCATCGTGAGCACGCTCATCAGACCGCCGACCAGCCGACCGGACTTGCCCCGGGCCAGCTCGGCGATGTCAGCGTTCTTCTTCTGCGGCATGATCGACGACCCGGTGGCGAACGCGTCGTCCAGCTCGACCCAACCGAACTCGTGCGACGTCCAGAGCACCACCTCCTCGCCGAGGCGGGACAGGTGCACCCCGACGAGCGCGGTGACGAAGAGGAACTCGGCGACGAAGTCCCGGTCGGCGACCGCGTCCATGGAGTTGGCGAAGGACGTCCGGAAACCCAGCTCCTTGGAGACGGCCACCGGGTCCAGGGGCAGGCCCGAGCCGGCCAGCGCGCCCGCGCCGAGCGGGCTGATCGCCGTACGGTGGTCCCAGTCGCGCAGCCGCTCCAGGTCCCGCAGCAGCGGCTGGACGTGGGCCAGCAGCCAGTGCCCGAAGGTGACCGGCTGGGCGTGCTGGAGATGGGTCATCCCCGGCGCTGCCGTGTCGACGTGCCGTTCCGCC
The DNA here is from genome assembly GCF_040649765.1 of Micromonospora sp. NPDC048894. Lineage (NCBI taxonomy): Bacteria > Bacillati > Actinomycetota > Actinomycetes > Micromonosporales > Micromonosporaceae > Micromonospora > Micromonospora sp. NPDC048894. The sequence goes on from NZ_JBEZFY010000007.1 coordinate 26,573, forward strand.
TGCTCGACCAGGGCCTCGGCCAGCTCCACCAGCCGGGCGGCCACCCCCCGGGCGTGGTCGCGCAGATAGAGCCGCAGGTCGGTGGCGACCTGGTCGTTGCGGGACCGGCCGGCGCGCAGTTTGCCGCCGAGGCTGCCGAGCCGCTCCAGCAGGCCCCGCTCCAGCGCGGTGTGCACGTCCTCGTCGTCGATGGTCGGACGGAACTGCCCGGACGCGCAGGCCGCCTCCAGGTCGTCCAACGCGGCCAGGATCCGCCCCAGCTCGTCGGGGTCGAGCAACCCCGCGCCCGCCAGCACCCGGGCGTGCGCGCGGGAACCCGCGATGTCGTACGGGGCGAGACGCCAGTCGAACTGGACGCTCACCGACAGCCGCGCCAGGGCCTCGGCGGGGCCACCGGCGAACCGGCCACCCCACAGGCTCGTCCGGTTCGTCGCGGCGCTGTTCTCGGTCAGGCTCTTGTCGTCCACGCCGCTCATTCTGGCAGTGCTCACCTTTCGCTCACCGACTGCGGGGTTCACTCCCGGTGCCGGCTCGTCCGTCGTACGGAAACCCGTGACCGGTGCGGTCACGGGGTGTTTCCTTCCCCGGCCTCGTCGCGGCGGGCCCATCCGGCGAGCTTGTCGCCGAGCGCGGCCCCACCGTCGGCCTCGCGGGCCACCACCAGGATGGTGTCGTCACCGGCGATGGTGCCGACGACCTCGGTCAGGCCCGCCCGGTCCACGGCGCTGGCCAGGTAGTGCGCCGCACCCGGCGGGGTACGCAGCACGGCGATGTTGCCGCTGGAGTCGACCCCGTTGAGCAGCTCGCGCAGCAGCCGGATCAGCCGGGCGGGGGCCGCCTCGGCGTCGCGCAGCGGCCGGTGGCCGTCCTCGGGGATCAGGTAGCCGGCCCGCCCGTCCCCGCCCCGGGCCTTCACCGCGCCCAACTCCTCCAGATCCCGGGAGAGGGTGGCCTGGGTGACCTGCACCCCGTCGGCGGCGAGCAGGTCGGCCAGCTCGGTCTGGGAACGAATCGCCCTGGCCCGGATCAACTCGACGATGCGGGCGTGCCGGGCGGCGCGGGTCGGGGCGGTCATGATGAGGAGGCCTCCAGGAGAAAGGTCAGCAGCGCCTTCTGGGCGTGCAGCCGATTCTCCGCCTGGTCGAAGACCACGCTCTGCGGGCCGTCGAGCACCTCGCTGGTGATCTCCTCGTCCCGGTGCGCGGGCAGGCAGTGCAGCACCTTCACGTCCGGCCCGGCGTGACCGAGCAGCGCGGCGTTGACCTGGTAGGGCAGGAACGGCGTGATCCGGTCCAGCCCGTCGTCCTCCTGGCCCATCGAGGTCCAGGTGTCGGTGGCGACCACGTCGGCGTCCCGGACCGCCTCGACCGGGTCGACAAGTGCCCGTACCGACCCGCCGGTGCTTGCGGCGATCTTCCCGGCCCGGTCCAGCACCCCCGGATCGGGTTGGAACCCGGCCGGCCCGGCGACCCGTACGTGCATCCCGGCGGTCGCCCCGGCCAGCAGGTACGAGTGCGACAGGTTGTTCGCCGCGTCCCCGACGTACGCCAGGGTCCGCCCGGCGGTGCCGCCGCAGTGCTCGCGGACGGTGAGCAGGTCGGCGAGGAGTTGGCACGGGTGGTAGCCGTCGGTGAGCGCGTTGATCACCGGCACGCCTGCGTGCGAGGCGACCTCGGCGATCCGGTCGTCGCCGTGGGTACGCAGCACGATCGCGGCGACGTAGCGGGACAGCACCCGGCCGGCGTCGGCGAGTGTCTCGCCCCGACCGAAGTGGGTGACCTGGGTGTCCACCACGAGCGGGTGACCGCCGAGTTCGGCGATGCCGGCGTCGAAGGAGATCCGGGTCCGCAGGCTCTGCTTGTCGAACAGCACCGCCACCGAACGCGGCCCGGCCAGCGGGGTGAACCCGAACCGGTCGGCCTTCATCCGGGCGGCCAGGTCGAGCACGGCCGACTGTTCGGCCGGGGTGAGGTCGTCGTCGGCCAGCAGGTGCCGGATCATGTGCGGGTCTCCGTCGGGGTCGGGGTGGGGATGGACGGCGGCGCGGTGCGGGTCTGCGCGGCCGGCGCAGTCGGCGTGCCGTGGGCGGCCGGCGTGCCGTCAGCGGCCGGAAGGTCGACGGCCGTGTCGAGGGCGGCGGGGAGGGCGGCCAGGAACGCGTCGACCTGCTCGCCGGTGAGGATCAGCGGCGGGGCGAGCCGGATCACCCCCGGCTGGACCGGGTTGACCAGGAACCCCGCCGTGCGCAGCGCGCCGGCCACCGGGCCGGCGACCGGCGCGGCGAGCACGATGCCGAGCAGCAGCCCGGCTCCGCGTACCTCGGCCACCAGCGGGTGGCCCAGCGCCTCGACGCCCCGACGCAGCCGTTCACCGGTGCGCTTGACGTGGTCGAGCAGGCCCTCGCCGGCGATGGTGGAGACCACCGCGAGGGCGGCGGCGCAGCTGACCGGGTTGCCGCCGAAGGTGGTGCCGTGCGAACCGGCCCGGAGCAGCTCGGCGGCCCGACCGAAGGCCAGGCACGCGCCGATGGGCAACCCGCCGCCCAGCCCCTTGGCCAGGGTGATGACGTCCGGCTCCACCCCGTCGGCCTGGTGGGCGAACCAGTGGCCGGTGCGCCCGATGCCGGTCTGCACCTCGTCGAGCACCAGCAGGGCCCCGTGCCGGGCGGTGATCCGCCGCGCCTCGGCCAGGTAGCCGGGCGGCGGGACGACCACCCCGTTCTCGCCCTGGACCGGCTCCAGGATCACCATCGCGGTGGCGTCGGTGACGGCCGCCGCCAGCGCCGCCACGTCGCCGTACGGGACGTGGTCGACGTCGCCGGGCAGCGGGCGGAACGGGTCGGCCTTCGCCGGTTGGCCGGTCAACGCCAGCGCCCCCATGGTGCGGCCGTGGAAACCGCCGACGGTGGCCACGACGTGCGACCGGCCGGTGAGCCGGGACAGCTTGAACGCGGCCTCGTTGACCTCGGCGCCGGAGTTGGCGAAGAACACCCGACCGGGCCGGCCGGCCAACGCCAGCAGCAGCTCCGCGAGGGCCACCGGGGGTTCCGCGACGAACAGGTTGGAGACGTGGCCGAGGGTGGCGATCTGTTTGGAGACGGCGGCCACCACGGCGGGGTGGGCGTGCCCGAGCGCGTTGACCGCGATCCCGCCGAGCAGGTCGACGTACTCCCGGCCGGCCTCGTCGACGACGACCGCGCCGGAGCCGGAGACCAGCGCCAGCGGCGGGGTGCCGTAGTTGTCCATCATGGACTCGCCCCAGCGTTGCACCAGCGTGCTCATGCGCCGACCGTGCCTTCCTCGTGGGTGGACCCGGACGGGGTGTCGACGACCATCGTGCCGAACCCCTCCGAGGTGAAGACCTCCAGCAGGGTGGAGTGCGCGACCCGACCGTCGACGACGTGCGCGGCGGGCACTCCCCCGCGCACCGCCCGCAGGCAGGCCTCCATTTTGGGCACCATCCCCGATTCCAGGGACGGCAACAGCGCCGCCAACGCCTCGGCGTCGATCTCGCTGACCAGGCTGGTGGTGTCCGGCCAGTCGGCGTACAAACCGGCGACGTCGGTGAGGACGACCAGCTTGCGGGCGTGCAGGGCGATCGCCAACGCGGCGGCGGCGGTGTCGGCGTTGAGGTTGTGCAGCACCCCGTCGACGTCCGGCGCGACGGTGGAGATGACCGGGATCCGGCCGGCCGCGATCAGGTCGGTCACCGCCGAGACGTCCACCGACTCCACGTCACCGACCTGACCGACGTCGACCGCCTCACCGTCGACCCAGGCGGGCCGCCGCACGGCGGTGAACAGGCCGGCGTCCTCCCCGGAGAGGCCGACGGCGAACGGGCCGTGCGCGTTGATCAGGCCGACCAGTTCCCGGCCGACCTGGCCGACCAGCACCATCCGGACGACGTCCATCGCCTCCGGGGTGGTGACCCGCAGGCCACCCTTGAACTCGCTGGCGATGCCGAGCCGACCGAGCATCGCCGAGATCTGCGGCCCGCCGCCGTGCACCACGACCGGCTTGAGCCCGGCGTACCGGAGGAAGACCATGTCGGCGGCGAAGGCCCGTTGCAGCGCCGGGTCGACCATCGCGTTGCCGCCGTACTTGACCACCACGGTGGCCCCGGAGAACCGGGCCAGCCAGGGCAGCGCCTCGATCAGCGTCTCGGCCTTCACCTGGGCCCGGGTGAGATCCGCGGACAGGCTCATGTCGAGTACGCCGAGTTCTCGTGCACGTACGCGTGCGACAGGTCATTGGTCCAGATCGTCGCCGCCGCCGCACCCGCGTGCAGGTCGATGCGGATGGTGACGTCCCGCCCGGTCAGGTCGACCTTGGACCGGTCCTCGGCGGCGGCACCGCCACGGCACACCCAGATCCCGTTGACCGCCACGTCCACCGCGTCCGGGTCGAACGCGGCGGCGGTGGTGCCGACCGCCGCGAGGATCCGACCCCAGTTCGGGTCGTTGCCGAACAGTGCGGTCTTGACCAGGTTGTTGCGGGCCACCGACCGGCCCACCTCGACCGCGTCGTCCTCGTCGGCGGCACCGACCACCTCGATGGCGACCTGCTTGGTGGCCCCCTCGGCGTCGGCGACCAACTGCTGGGCCAGGTCGTGGCAGGCGGCGGTGACGGCGGCCGTCAGCTCGGCCTCGTCGGGCTCCACCCCGGACGCCCCGCTGGACAGCAGCAGCACCGTGTCGTTGGTGGACATGCACCCGTCGGAGTCGACCCGGTCGAAGGTGACCCGGGTGGCGGCCCGCAACGCGGCGTCCAGCAGCTCCGGCCCGGCCACCGCGTCGGTGGTCAGCACGCACAGCATGGTGGCCATGCCGGGGGCGAGCATCCCGGCCCCCTTGGCCATTCCGCCCACCGTCCAGCCGGCCCCCCGCACGACGGTGGTCTTCGGCCGGGTGTCCGTCGTCATGATCGCCACGGCGGCGGCCGGGCCGCCGTCGCGGGCCAGTCCCCGGATCGCGGTACGCACCCCGGGCAGCAGCTTGTCCATCGGCAGCCGCTCACCGATCAGACCGGTCGAGCAGACCGCCACGTCACCGGCACCGAGCCGCAGCCGGGGGCTGGACGCGGTGAGCGCGGCGGCGGTGTGCTCGGCCGTGGCGTGGGTGTCCTGGAAACCGGCCGGACCGGTGCAGGCGTTCGCCCCGCCGGAGTTGAGCACCACGGCGCGGACCACACCGCCCCGGACGACCTGCTGGGTCCAGCGCACCGGCGCGGCCCTGACCCGGTTGGTGGTGAAGACGCCGGCGACCCCGGCGTCCGGGCCGTCGTTGACGACCAGGGCCACGTCGGTGGCCCCGCCGCTCTTCAACCCGGCCGCGACTCCGGCCGCACGAAACCCCCGAGGGGCGGTGACACTCACAGTGCATGCCTTTCGTTCGCGACTGCGGGGCTCCGCTGCGCTGCGCTCCTCGCGCTCACCGAACCGACCTTTCGTTCGCGACTGCGGGGCTCCGCTGCGCTGCGCTCCTCGCGCTCACGGGGCAACTCCAAAGAGGGGCAGGCCGGTGGTTTCGGGCAGGCCGAGCATCAGGTTGGCGTTCTGCACCGCCTGGCCGGCGGCGCCCTTGCCGAGGTTGTCGATGGCGCTGACCACGATCACCCGGCCGGAGTCGACGTCGACGGTGGCCTGGAGGTGGCAGGAGTTCGCCCCGGCGGTGGCGGCGGTGTGCGGCCACGCCCCCTCGGGCAGCAGGTGCACGAACGGCGCGTCGGCGTACGCCTCGGCCAGCACCCCGCGCGGGTCGGCGTCGCCGGTGGGCACGGCGGTGACGGTGGCGAGGATGCCGCGCGGCATCGGGGCCAGCACCGGGGTCAGCGACAGCCCGGTCGCGCCGGTGGCCTGCTTGATCTCCGGGACGTGCTGGTGGGCGCCGACCTTGTAGGGCGACAGGTCCCCCATCACCTCGCTGCCGAGCAGGTGCGTCTTGGCGGCCCGGCCGGCCCCGGAGGTGCCGGAGGCGGCGACCACGACCACGTCGGCCGGCGAGACCGCACCGGCGGCGATCAGCGGCGCGAGGGCCAGGGTGATGGCGACGGCGTAGCAGCCGGTGTTGGCGACCCGGGTCGCCCCGGCGATCGCGGCCCGCTGGCCGGGCAGCTCCGGCAGGCCGTACGTCCACGCCCCGGCGTGCGGGCCGCCGTAGTAGCGGGACCAGGCGTCGGCGTCGCGCAGCCGGTGGTCGGCACCGAGGTCGACCACCCGTACCGACTCGGGCAGTTCGGCGGCGAGCGCCGCCGACTCGCCGTGCGGCAGGGCCAGGAAGACCAGGTCCGCGTCGGCCAGCGTGGCCGCATCGGTTGCCGCGAACACCAGGTCCAACCCCACGAGCTGCGGGTGTACGGCGGTGACCGGCGCTCCGGCCTGACGGTGGGCGGTGGCGGTGACCAGGTCGAACTCGGGATGACCGGCGATCAGGCGCAGCAGCTCGCCCCCGGCGTAACCACTCGCTCCGGCGACCGCAACTCGGATACCCATTCCTACCTCCGCATGACTATGCAGAGAAGGCTAGTCCGCGCCTGCGCCGGATGCAAGTTAATACATCCGTCCGCATGTAAATGATAAGCCTGACCACCGGTCACGCCCCGACCACCCTGGGCGAACCCGCTGCCCTGGCTACGTCGACCGACCCAGAGGTGGCCGGGTCCCGGCTTGCCGGCCCGGAACCCGACCACCGGCTCAGTTCGCCCGCTCGGCCAACCCGTGCTGCCGCTGGTAGGTCCGCAGCGCCACGTCCCAGGCCTCGGTGTACTCCGACGGGCCCAGGTTGAGGTCGTGGTGTCCCCGGACCGCCTCCCGCAGCAGGGCCACCAGCTCCGGCACCGTTCCCCGACGCTCGTCGACATAACGGCGGAAGACGTCGGCGAACTGCTCCCCGGTCAACCGGGCCGCGTGCGCGGTCACCGGATCGGCCTCCAACGCCTGGAGCACCGCACACCACCGGCGGGTCAGGTCGTCGACGTGCCGGGCCCGGATCTTCTGCAGCTCGTGGTCACACTCCAGCCGGATCCGCTCCTCCCAGTACGGCCGCAGCCGGTCACGCACCCGCTCGTCGGGGCTGACCCGCACGTGGGCGGTGAACTGCGGCAGCGACTCGTTCGCCGGCCACCGCTGCCCGGCGAGCCGTTCGTTGAGCACCCGCTCCAGCTCGTGGGAGCGGTGCGGCTCGAACTCCCGGGACACGTCCACGATCCGCTCCCGGACGATCCCACCGGCCCAGTCGAGATACCGCTCGGCACGGAACTTCAACTCGTCGAACGTCATCCGCCGGCCGGTCCACAGATACACGGGGTGCACCCGGAAATCGAACGCGTCCCCCTTCGCCGGCACCAGCAGCGGATGCGGGACGTCCTGGCGGAACGACACCGTGACGGGCGGCGGCGGTGGCAGCGGCGGCACCGGCTCCAGCGGAGCCGGCGAGCCGAACAGGCCCTGCCACCAGTGGCGGCGCTGCGGCATCGGAAGTTGGCTGCCCATGGCGGTGCTGGGGTGCGGGTTCATCGGTGATCCTCGTCGGTGAGTCGGCGTACGGCGGCGAGCAGGGAGTTGTGGGGCATCAGGGGTCCCCAGACGTGGCTCAGCTGGTGGTCCAGCCGGTGCCGCAGGGGTGCCCGGCCCGCCACCACCAGAGCGAGCAGTTCCAGGCAGTGGGCGGCGACCTCGGGGTGCCCGTCGGCCCGGTTGAGCCAGAAACCGAGCGTGCGCCACGCGCGGTAGGCGGTCGTGGGAAGGCTGAGCGCGTTCGCCCAGCAGTCGGCCAGGTCGGTCGTCGACACGGTGCCGACCCGCGCCAGATCGAGCAGCTCCGGCCAGTGCTCCCGAGGGGCGGGCGCCCACCGGTCGGCGAGCACCCGCAACGCCCGTCCGGCGTGCAGCCACACCTCCGGGTCCGGCGACCGCGTCCACTGCGCGAGGGCCGGCAACACGGTCGCCTGGTGACCGGCCGTGTGCACCTCGACCAGGCCCCGCACCACCGAGTGGTGCCAGCGTTGCATCCGCGCCCCGGCGATCTGGCGCAGATGCAGCAGGGCGGTGTCGGGCCAGAGCCGGGCGAGCCCCAACGCGTAGGCGCGGGCAACCGTGTCCCGCAGGTGGGCCGGCCCTACGGACGCCCACCGGTCCAGTTCCGTGCGTACGCGCTGGCGTAGCTCCGGTTGCATGGCCATGGCGACCAACGCGATGGCGGCGGCCTGCCGGACGCCGGCCCGGCGTTCCCGGGCCAACTGGTCCACGGTCTCCAGGGCGACCCGCACCCCGTGCCGGGCGGACCAGCCCACCGCTCCCGCAGCGGCCTCCCGGACCCCGGGCGACCCCGTGCGCACCAGGGTGGCGAGCCAACCGAGCAGATGCTCCGGCAGCCACCAGTCCGACCAGGCGACCTCCAGGAGGCTGGTCCGCAACTGGTCGTTGCCGGGCGAGAACTCGATCCGCCGCCCACCGCTGAGCCGGTCGTCGTCGACCAGGACGACGGCCTGCCGCAGCACCGGTCCGAGCAGCAGGTCGACCACCCCACCGAGGAACCCCACCGGTGGCGTGGTCGCGCCGTCGGTGTCCGGTGCCGGCCCCGTGAGCAACCGTCCGGCCGCCGCCTGGACCTCCACCACCGACTGTCCCGCCAGCACCGCGCAGGACAGCCGGAACGCCCGTCGCTGGTCGACGTCCCACCGGGACGACCCGTCGACACCGTCTTCCTCGGCGCAGAGCACCCGTCGGGCACGCTCGCGCAACTGCCGGGGCAGCAGTCGCTCCAGCCGTTCGGTGAGGTCGCCGCCGCGCGGCGGCGCCTGGGCGATCAGCTCCGCCAGCCGGACGACCTCACCGGCGCGCGGACCGCCGGCCAGGTGGGCGGCGAGCAGCGGATGCGGGACGCACTCCTCCTCGACGTACGCGTCGACGCAGTCACCGGTGCAGTGGTCGGCGCACCAGCCGACGCACTGCCCACGCAGCAGCCGGCGCAGTTGCGCCCGGAACACCTCCACCGAGGCCGCCGGGCGGTGGGGCACCAGCTGCCCGGTGAACTCCTGCTCCCGGTGCGCGAAGTCCCCGACCAGCACCAGGCTGCTCCCGAGGGTCTCCAACCTCGCCGCGAGTCCCACCAGGGTCAGGCCGTCCAACTCCCGGACCGCCTCGTCGCCGAGCGCCAGGGTGTAGCCGTGGCCGGGCCGAACGGGTGCGTCGGCGCCCAACAGGTCCGACAGGTGTTCCGCGTCGAGCACGCCGACCCGGTCGTAGCCGTAGCGGCGGGCCGAGGCCAGGCAGCCGGCGGTGTGTCGCCCCGTTCCGTCGGGGCCGGTCAGACAGACCAGGTGGCGCAGTTTGAGCTGCCGGTCCAGCCGCTGGTCGCTCGGCGCGGGGGCGTAGCCGTCGGCCAACTGCCGCACCCAGGTGCCGCTGAGCGTCTCCGACCAGGTCCGGCCGCCCGCCCCCACGGTCGCCGTGGTGATGTTCACGGTGCCGATCGCGGTAGCCCCCGGACCGGTCGCGTTCTGGCCGCGGACCCGTACGTCACCGACCCCGATGCTCGACGGGGCACCGAGCAGTGCGGTGAGCCGGGCGAGGACGGCAGCCGGGTCCGGTGCCTCCTCCGGTTCGTCCTGCGGTTCGTCCTCGGCGGCCGACCCCGGCGGGGGCGCATCCGTCGGCGCGGGCCGCCCGGCCACGGTCTCGCCCGACCCCCGTTCGTCGGAGCGGGCGGAGTCCGGCGCGGCGTCGACCGGTGCGGGGGCTCCGACGTCGTCCGGGGCCGGCGGGTCCCACGAATCCGCCGTCCCGTTCATCGGCCGCCGCCATCGCCGCCGAAGACGGCGTCGCGGCCGACCGATCCGATGGCCGTCGCGTTCGGGCCGATCGCGTTCTGCCCCTGCACCCAGATGTCGCCGGTGCGGATGCCCGACCCGGCCGCGCCGGCCCCGGTATCCTTCCCGGCCGTGCCGGCCCCGGTGTCCGGCCGGGGAGGTGGCGGTCCCCCGGTGGGCGACGACGGCTCCTGCGGCGGTGGCCACGACGACATGTCCTCGTCGACCACGTAGAGCCAGGCGGGCTCCCGGAACTCCTTCGCCGGGTGCTCGACCTCGATCCGGCGAAACCGTTCCGGCCGCATCTCCTCCGGATACTCGCAGACCACGTCGCGGTACATCTCCGTCGAGACGACCAGCGCGACCCCCGCGTCGGGGAACGCGGCGAGCGCCTGCCGCACCGGGGTGGCGTCGCAGAGCCGGCAGACGTGCACGACCGCGTGGCCGGGGAAACCGTTGGCCCCGTCCAGGTGCACCAGACCCTGGTGTACGGCCACCCGCAACCGGATCTGCGCGGGAGCGGTCCGGCTGCTGTTGAACGCCCGCAGTCGCCGGTTGAGTTCCGGTACGAACCGGCCGATGACCCGGGACTCCGGGACGTCGCGGGGCAGGATCGCCAGCTCGCCGTCACCGGCCTGCTGGGTGGTCCAGGCGACCCGGTCCAGGCCCACCTCGGTCGCCGCCGCGTGCAGCAGGGTGTGGAAGTTCTCCTGTGCCTCGTACTGCTGAAGATTGCTGCGTCGGCTGTACCGCTCCATGTCCACGGAAACCAGCAGACGCCGTTCGGGATGTCGCATCCGGCACACCCTTCGTCGCCGGCCCGCTCGGCGAGCGGGCACCACCGGGCACATCGAACCCGGCCCGATGCCCGCAGACCCCTCAGAAGTACGGCATCGGCGGGACTGTCGGCATCCGGTCATCCCACCGTGGACAGATGTCGTGGTAGCCGGTATCCGGTCTGCTGCCAGCATGTGGACGAACCTGACCGAACTGCTCCTGGCGCTCGGGGTGTCCCCCGCCGCGATCCTCGCCCTGCTGGTCGTCGAGGCCCTCGCGGTCCGCAGCGGGGCGGTGCGACGCGTGTCCACACGGATACGCTTCGACACTTCTCGTCTGCTGAGGAAGGTGCTGATGCTGATGCGGCTACCACACGACCGGCCCGACGGCGACTGGCCGTACGGGACCTTCCTGCAACGGCTCGACGACCCGGTGCGGACCGCGTTGCTGGCGTCCGGAGTCCGGCGTCAGGTGCCGGCCGGGCAGATCCTCATCCACGAGGGTCACCGGGAGGCGCACCTGGTGCTACTGGAGGACGGCCTGACAAAGGTCACGGCGTCCCTGCCCGACGGGCGGACCGCCCTGCTGGCACTGCGGGTCGGCGGCGACCTGGTGGGCGAGATGTCGGCCCTTAACGACCGCCCCCGATCGGCGACCGTGACCACCTGCGGGCCCACCAGCTACAGCGTCATCCAGCCCGAGCAGTTCAAGACCTTCCTGCGGGGCCACCCCAACGCCGCCCTGGAACTGGCCGCCATGGTCTCCGACCGGCTGCGCTGGTCCAACCGCCGCCGGATCGACTTCTCCTCGTACTCGGTGAAGATCCGGGTGGCCCGGGTGGTGGCGGACCTGTGCCGCTCACACGGTCGACAGGACCGCGACGCGGTGGTCATCGACGTCCGGCTGACCCAACCGGAACTCGCCACCATCTGCGGGGCCGCCGAGACCTCGATCCAGAAGGCGCTACGGGAGCTGCGCGCCGACGGGCTGGTGGAGACCGACTACCGGCGGATCACCGTGCGCGACCTGGCCGCCCTGCGGGCCTGCGGGGAGATCACCGACGAGACGTGACGGCGACGGCCCCGACCCGGTGAACGGATCGGGGCCGTCGTCAGGCCGGTGCGCCTCAGGCGCCGCGCAGGGTCGCCCCGAACCGCCGGGCGGCGACGGCCACGGCGGCGTCCCGGGCGGCCACCGCCTCCTCCACGGTCAGCGTCCGGTCCGGCGCCCGGAAGGTGAGCTTGTACGCCAGCGACCGGCGACCCGCGCCGAGCGACTCCGAGGCGTACACGTCGAAGAGCCGGACGTGCTCCAGCAGCTCACCGGCCCCCTCGACCAGTGCGGCCCGGACGTCGGCGGCCGGCACCGACTCGTCCAGCACCAACGCCACGTCGATCAACGCGGGGGGGAACCCCGACACGGTCGGCGCGGACACCACCGGGGCGGCCGGCAGGGCGTCCAGGTCCAGTTCCATGGCGCTGGTGCGGCGGGGCAGCTCCAACGCCGCCACCACCGTCGGGTGCAGCTCACCGGCGTGGCCGACCACCACCCCGTCGACCAGCAGCGCGGCACAGCGACCCGGGTGCCAGGGGGCGTGCTCGGCGGCCCGTACCTCTATCCGGTCCGCCGGCAGGTCGGCGGCGGCGAGCACCGCCCGGCCGGCCTCCACGGCGTCGGCCCAGCCGGCGGCGCGGCCAGCGCCCCACCAGCCGGCCGGTTCCACGTCACCGGTGAGCACCACCGCGACGTGCCGGGGCTGGGCCGGCACCACCGCGTCGGCGGCGGCGAACTCGGCGTCGGTGGGGCGACGGTCCACCCCCATGACCGGCGGCGCACCCACCCCGGCCCGCGGGTGGAACACCGTGCCGATCTCATAGAGCGCGAGGTCACGGTGGCCCCGGCCCAGGTTGCGCTTGAGGATGCCCAGCAGCGGGCCGAGCAGCGTGGTGCGCAGCAGCGGCTCCTCCTCCGACAGCGGGTTGGCCAGCCGCACCGCCGGCCGACGCGGATCGTCGGCGGGCAGCCCCAGCTGGTCGGCCAGCTCCGGGGCGACGAACGGCAGGCCCAGCACCTCGACGTAGCCGCGTTCGGCCAGTGAGCGGGCCACCGCCCGGCGGCGACGCTGCTGCCAGGTCAGACCCCGGCCGGGCGGCGCGGTCGGCAGCACCGACGGCACCCGGTCGTAACCGTCGAGGCGGACCACCTCCTCGACCAGGTCCGCCGGGTCGGTGAGGTCGGGCCGCCAGGTCGGCGGGGTGACGGTGAGCACGTCGCCGGCATCGGCGGCCGTCCCGACCGTCCCCGGGTCCTCGGCCAGCCGGTCGCCGCCCCGGATCACCGTGCAACCCACCTGCTCCAGCAGGTCGACCACCCGCTGCGGGGAGTAGTCCACCCCGATCCGGCGCGACGGCAGGTCGGCCGGGAGGGTGACCGGGCGCATCGGCCGGACGTGGTCGAGGTCGAGGACCTCCGCGCCGGCCTCGCCACCGCCGTGCGTGGTGAGCAGCTCGACGGCGCGCTGGAGGGCCACCAGCGGCAGCGCCGGGTCGACCCCCCGCTCCCACCGCTTGGCCGCCTCGCTGAACAGCTTGTGCCGGCGGGCGGTACGGCCCACCATCACCGGGTCCCAGTGGGCTGCCTCCAGCAGCACGTCGGTGGTGCCGCCGACCACCTCACTGGTCTCGCCGCCCATCACCGCGGCCAGCGAGATCGGGACGCCGTCGCCCTCGCCCGCGAGGGAGTTGGGCAGCCCGGCATCGCAGATCACCATGTCCTCGGTGGTGAGCGCGCGGACCACACCGTCCAGGGTGGTCACCTTCTCGCCCGCCTCGGCCCGGCGCACCACCAGCGGACCGGTGATCCGGTCGGCGTCGAAGGCGTGCATCGGCTGACCCAACTCGAGCATCACGTAGTTGGTGATGTCGACCGGCAGCGAGATGCTGCGGATGCCGGCCACGGTCAGCCGCTGCCGCATCCAGCCGGGCGTGGCCGCCGTCGGGTCGACACCCCGGACCATCCGGGCGGTGAACCGGTCACAGCCCACCGTGTCGCGCAGCTGCACCGGGTACGCCGGCTCGGCCGTCCCGGCCGGCGCGGGCACCAGGCCCGGGTCACGGAAGGACAACCCCAGGGCGTACGCCAGCTCCCGGGCGATGCCGCGCACGCTCAACGCGTACCCCCGGTCGGGGGTGATCTCCAGCTCGACCACGACGTCGTCGAGGCCCACCACCGGGCGGGCGTCGTCGCCGGGTCGGGCGGCGGTGTCCGGCGGCAGCACGATGATGCCGGAGTGGTCGTCACCCAGGCCCAGCTCCTGCGCCGAGCAGATCATGCCGGCCGACATCCGGCCGTACGTCTTGCGCGCGCCGATGGTGAAGTCGCCGGGCAGGACCCCGCCGGGCAGGATCACCACGACCCGGTCGCCGGGGGCGAAGTTCCGCGCCCCGCAGACGATCTGCTGGAGTTCGCCGGTGCCGTTGGCGGCGCCGACGTCGACCAGGCAGTGCCGGATCGGCTTCTTGAACCCGGTCAGCTCCTCGATCTCGCGGACCTCACCGACGACCAGCGGACCGGTGACCGTGCGGCGCAGGTCCACCACTGACTCGACCTCGATGCCGAGGTCCACCAGGGCCTGTTCCAGATCCTCGGTGGGCAGGTCGACGGGGAGATCGACATACTCCCGCAGCCAACTGACAGAAACTCGCATGACTCAGACCACCGTCTCCGTGACTCGTACCCGCATCGCCCTACGCCCCGGCCCCGAACGCGCGGGTGAACCGCACGTCGCCCTCGGCCATGTCCCGCATGTCGCTGACCCCGTGCCGGAACATCACCGTCCGGTCGATGCCCATGCCGAACGCGAACCCGGAGTAGACCTCCGGGTCGATGCCGCAGGCCCGCAGCACCCTCGGGTTGACCATGCCGCAGCCGCCCCACTCGACCCAGCGCGGGCCGTCGCGGTGCTCGGGGAACCACACGTCGAACTCCCCCGACGGCTCGGTGAACGGGAAGTAGTGCGGACGCCACCGGGTCTTCGCCCCCGCGCCGAACATGGCCCGGGCGAAGTGGTCGAGGGTGCCGCGCAGGTGCGCCATCGTGATGCCCCGGTCCACCACCAGGCCCTCGACCTGGTGGAAGACGGGCGCGTGGGTGGCGTCCAACTCGTCGGTGCGGTAGACCCGGCCGGGCACCACCACGTAGATGGGGGGCTTGCGGGTGAGCATGGTGCGCGCCTGCACCGGCGAGGTGTGGGTGCGCAGCACCAGGCCGGAGGTGTCCGCGCCGGCCGGCGGTGCGATGTGGAAGGTGTCCATCAGCCCGCGTGCCGGATGGTCGGCGGGGATGTTCAACGCGTCGAAGTTGGTCCACTCCAACTCGACCTCGGGACCCTCGGCCACCTCGTAGCCCATCCCGACGAACAGGTCGCTGATCTGCTCCATCAGGGTCGACAGCGGGTGGCGTGCACCCCGGGGCCGCCGGTCGTACGGCAGGGTCACGTCGACCCGCTCCTCGACCAGCACCCGGGCGGCCTGCTCCCGGTCGAGCACCTCGGCGCGGGCCGCGTACGCGGACTCGATCGCCCGGCGGGCCTCGTTGACCCGCTTGCCGGCGTCGGACTTCGCGGCCGGCGGCAGCGCGCCGATCTCCCGGCGGGCCAGCGACACCGGGGACCGGTCACCGAGGTGCGCGGGGCGCAGCGCGGTCAACGCGTCGGGGTCGGTGGCGGCGGTGAACGCCTGCTCGGCGGTGGCCACCGCCTCGGCCAGGGCGGCCGGGTCGAGCAGGGCGACCTGCTTCGGGTCGTACGGATCGTTGCGGTAGCTCATGGCGTACGGGCACTCCCTCACGGCGGCGCCGACCCTCCCGGGCGGCTAGGCGAGTCTACGGACGCGCGGCTTCGCCGCAGCCCGCCGGTGGGAGTTGCGCGCGGGGAAGGGTCAGGCCCGCCGCCCGCCGACACCGGCGGGCTGGGTAAACGAACGCCGTGGCGCGTTCCGCACGTGACCGACTCCCCTGCTGGGTGTGCGCCGACCGGGGTCAGCGCAGTGCTCGGGCTGAAGCGTACAGGCAGACGGCGGCAGCCGCAGCCAGGTTCAGGCTCTCGGCCCGCCCGTGCAGCGGCACCCGGACCCGGGCGTCGGCGACGGCGGTCAACTCCTCGGGCAGACCGTGCGCCTCGGCCCCGAACAGCCAGGCGGTGGGGGCGGCGAGCCGGCCGTGGTCGACGAGGTCGTCGAGGTCGCTGTCGCCGTACCCGGTGGTGGCGAGAATCGTGAGCCCGGCGGCGCGGAGCCCGGCGACCGCCGCGCCGGGGTCGGCGGCGCGGACCACGTCGACGTGGAAGAGGCTGCCGGCGGAGGCCCGCACGCACTTGCCGTTGTAGGGATCGACGGTGTCACCGGCGAAGACCACCACGCCCGCGCCGGCCGCGTCGGCGGTGCGCAGCACGGTGCCGGCGTTGCCCGGGTCACGGATGCCGGCGAGCACCGCGACCAGGCGCGGTCCGCGCGCCAGGGCGGTCCGCAACGGCACGTCGAGGTGCCGGCAGACGGCGACCAGCCCCTGCGGGGCGACGGTCTCGGTCAACGCGGCCAGGGCCTCGTCGGTGATCTCGGAGACCGGCAGGTCGGCGCGGGCGGCGCGGGCCGCCAGGTCGGCGTGCCGGTCCAGGGCGGTCGGGGTGCCGAAGAGTTCCACCACCGTGTCGGTGCGGTCGAGGGCCTCGCGGACCGCCTGCGGGCCCTCGGCGAGGAACCGGCCGGCCGTGTCGCGGTCCCGACGCCGGTGCAGCCGGCGGGCGGCGACCACCCTGGGGGTACGCGGGGTGAACGGGCCGGTGACGGCGTCGAGGCGTCTCCCGTGCGCTGGTGACTGCATGGGAGACGCCTCGATCCGTTGTTGCGGGTGGTCAGGCAGCCTGGGCTGCGGCGCCACCGGTGCCCTCGGCCGTCACGGCGGCGCGGGCCAGCTCGACGATCGCGGCGAACGACGCGGCGTCGTGGACGGCCATGTCGGCGAGGATCTTGCGGTCGACCTCGATGCCGGCCAGGCGCAGGCCCTGGATGAGCCGGTTGTAGGTCATGCCGTTGGCCCGGGCGCCAGCGTTGATGCGCTGGATCCAGAGCTGCCGGAAGTCGCCCTTGCGGTCACGACGGTCCCGGTAGGCGTACTGCATCGAGTGCAGCACCTGCTCCTTGGCCTTGCGGTACAGCCGGGAGCGCTGACCGCGGTAACCACTCGCGGTCTCCAGCAGGGTACGACGCTTCTTCTGGGCGTTCACAGCCCGCTTGACGCGTGCCATCTCAACTCCTTGTTAGGTAAAGGTGGCGCGCGTCAGCGGCCGAGCAGCTTCTTGATGCGCTTGACGTCGGACTTGGCCAGCTCGACCGTGCCGGTCAGCCGCCGGGTCTGGGTGGACGGCTTCTTCTCCAGGTTGTGGCGAAGGCCGGCCTGCTGGGCGACGATCTTGCCCTTGCCGGTCACCTTGACCCGCTTGCCCATACCCGTGTGGCTCTTCATCTTCGGCATGTGGAACGTCTTCTCCCTGTTACTGGCCGCTGGTGTCAGCGGTCGGGCCGGTCTCGCCGGCTGCTGCGGTCTCGCCGGCCACCGGGGCCTCGCCGTCTGCCGGCGGCGCGGACTCGTCCGCGGTCCGGTCCCGGGGGCCGGTGCGGGACGCCGTGGCGGCGACCGCGGAGGCCTTCACGGCCCGGTGCGGCGCGAGGACCATGATCATGTTCCGACCGTCCTGCTTCGGAGCGGCCTCGACGTATCCCAGGTCCGTGATCTCGGACTCGAGCCGGCGCAGGAGCCGGTAACCCAGCTCCGGGCGGCTCTGCTCCCGACCACGGAACATGATCGTCACCTTGACCTTGTCGCCCGCCTTGAGGAACCGCACCACGTGACCCTTCTTGGTCTCGTAGTCGTGCGGGTCGATCTTCGGCCGGAGCTTCATCTCCTTGATGACGGTCTGCTGCTGGTTACGCCGCGCTTCGCGCGCCTTGAGTGCGCTCTCGTACTTGAACTTGCCGAAGTCCATGAGCTTGCACACCGGCGGGCGCGCCATCGGCGCAACCTCGACCAGGTCCAGGTCGACGTCCGCGGCCAGCTGCAGGGCGCGCTCCAGCGGGACGATGCCCACCTGCTCACCCTCAGGGCCGACCAGTCGGACCTCACGTGCCCGGATCTGCTCGTTCACGCGTGGTTCGACGCTGATGGGGCCTCCTCGAGTCGAGTCTGCTGTGTGGCCGACTCCGCGCGGCCCCCGGGTGGGGACGACTCGGAAAGCAGAAGGCCCCGGCACATGCCAGGGCCCGCTCGACCGGTCGGCACGATCACATGATCGCGCATCCGGCACCGGGACATGCCCGGAACCGGTGACCGGACCCGGCCACCGACTGGGGCGACTCGGGTGGGAGCAGGCGCTCCGCTTCGGGACCGCCTGACCGCCGGAGGCGGAGGCAGTCTGGTCGACTCCGAAACACTACACCCCCGCCCCAGCCATCCCCAAACCGGGCCCGCAGGTCAACACGGCCCGAGAAGCCCGGCGGCGGGCCCGGACCGGCCGGCACGGCCAGCCTGGTAGCCGACCGGCTGCCGGTCGGCTACCCCCGTCGCCGGTCGGTCGGCGCGGTCAGCGGATGGTGGAGGCGCCGCCCAGGCGGGCCAGGTGGGCCTGGTGCAACCGGCGCAACGCGCGCACCCCGTCGACCGCGATCTCCTTGTCGGCAGCCTGGAGCGCCACCATCGGCAGCAGGTCGTCGTCGTGCAGCTCCAGGCTGGCCCACGGCGCACCCCGGTCGAAGCGCACCCCCCGGACCACCTCCCAGGGCAACTCGTACGAGCCGAGGATGTTGCGCACCCGCACCCCCCGGGCGTCCGCCTCGACCCGGGGCCGGGTGAACAGCAGGATGCCCAGCGCGCCGAACACCCCGAGGCCGATCATGGCGAACTGGTCACCCCGCTGGAAGGTGCCGTAGCCCTCGCCGGTCGCCCCGGTCAACGAGGTGGCCACCAGGCTGAAGACCACCAGCAGGGCGATCGCCGAGGCCCAACAGACGACCCGGATACAGCGCGGCTTCAGGCGGATCAACTCGGTGTCGCTCACCGCTCCAGTCTGCCACCCGCCGCAGCCCACCCCCGCGCCGCCACCCGGTGGCGGGATCAGAGGCGGCAGGCGTGGATGTTGGTGACCAGGATGGCGCGGGCGCCCAACTCGTACAGCTCGTCCATGATCCGGTGCACGTCGTCGCGGAGCACCATCGCCTGCACGGCGACCCAGCCCTCCCGGTGCAGCGGGGAGACCGTCGGCGACTCGATGCCCGGGGTGAGGGCGCTGGCCCGGTCGAGCAGGCCGGCCGGCACGTCGTAGGCGAGCATCACGTACCGGCGGGCCACCAGCACCCCGTGCAGGCGACGCAGCAACTGCTCCGCCTGCGGGTGCGCCGGCGCACCGGCCCGGCGGACCAGCACCGCCGAGGAGCGCAGCAGCGGGTCCCCGAAGACCACCAGCCCGGCCTGGCGCAGCGTCGCGCCGGTCTCCACCACGTCGGCGACGACGTCGGCGACCCCGAGCCGGATGGCGTTCTCCACCGCGCCGTCGAGCCGGATCACGTCGGCCTTGACGCCCAGGTCGGCCAGGTAGCGCTCGACCAGCCCCGGGTACGCGGTGGCGATCCGGTGCCCGCCCAGCTCCTGCACGTCACCGACGTCCTGGGGGCGGGCGGCGAAGCGGAAGGTGGCCCGACCGAACGCCAGGTCGACCACCTCCTCGGCGGGGGCGCCGGAGTCGATCAGCAGGTCCCGGCCGGTGATCCCGACGTCGAGGTCACCCGAGCCGACGTAGGTGGCGATGTCCTTCGGGCGCAGGTAGAAGAACTCGATGTCGTTGGCCTCGTCCGGGCAGACCAGGTCCTTGGGGTCGGTGCGCTGGCGGTAGCCCGCCTCGCGCAGCATCTGGGCGGCCTTCTCGGCCAGGGCGCCCTTGTTGGGTACGGCGACACGCAGCATGACGGAGTGCTCCTTCGATCGGATCAGATCAACGACGCGGGCGCACTCACAGATGTCGGTAGACGTCCTTCAGCTCCAGACCGCTGGCCAGCATCAGCACCTGCACCTGGTAGAGCAGTTGCGAGATCTCCTCGGCGGTGCGTTCCGGCCCCTCGTGCTCGGCGGCCATCCACGACTCGGCCGCCTCCTCGACGACCTTCTTGCCGACGAAGTGCACCCCCTTGGACAGGGCGGCGACCGTGCCCGAGCCCGGCGTGCCGGCGGCGGCCTTGGCCTGGAGCTCGGCGAACAACTCCTCGAACGTCTTCACGGGACCGGATTCTTCCAGCCGCCCCCCGACGCCGTGCGCTCCGGGGTCCGGCCGAGTCGTCCGGCCACGCCGGGTTCCCGCAGGCTGGGACGCGCCCGCCAGCCCGGTGGCGTGCCGGCCCAGCCGGGACGACCGGACGGCACGCCGGCAACGGACCGGACACGTTTGGACATCGATCTCTCATCTACCTGATGGGACACCCTTCGAGGGATCGGCGCTCTTCTCTATCCTGGCGGCCATGGTCAGCAGTAGCTCACGTGCCCGCGCCGCCGCCACCGCCGCCGTTCTCCTCGTCGCGGTGGCCGGATGCGCACCCCAGGAAGTGACCCCCACCCCCGACGCCGTCCCCACGGCGGCCACCTGCGCCAAGGACAGCCTGAAGACCCGGACGCCGGGCAAGCTCACCGTCGCCACCGACGAACCCGCGTACGAACCATGGTTCAAGGGCAACAAACCGGACACCGGCGAGGGCTTCGAGGCCGCCGTCGCGTACGCGGTGGCGGAGAAGCTCGGCTACGCCCGGGGGGACGTCACCTGGACCCGGGTCAAGTTCGACACCGCCATCGCCCCCGGCCCGAAGACCTTCGACTTCGACATCAACCAGTTCTCCATCACCGAGGAGCGCAAGCAGGCGGTCGACTTCTCCGCCCCGTACTACCTGGTGCGGCAGACGGTCATCGCGCTCAAGTCCTCGAAGATCGCCGGAAAGAAGTCGGTGGCGGACCTCAAGAACGCCAAGCTCGGCGCCCAGGTGGGCACCACCAGCTACCAGGCGATCACCGCGCTGATCAAGCCGACGGTGAAGCCGCAGGTCTACAACAGCAACGACGACGCCAAGAAGGCCCTGCAGAACGGTCAGCTCGACGGTCTGGTGGTCGACCTGCCGACCGCGTTCTACATCACCGGGTCCGAGCTGCCCGAAGCCACCATCGTCGGCCAACTGCCGCAGGTGGGTGCGCCGGAGGCGTTCGGGCTGCTGCTGGACAAGGACTCACCGATCACCCTGTGCGTCAGCAAGACCGTCGGTGAACTCTCCGGGGACGGCACGCTCAAGCAACTGGAGCAGAAGTGGCTCGCCCAGGTGGCGGGGGCGACCGAACTCCAGTGAGCCGGGTGTCACCACACCACGACAGCCCGGCCGCGCCCCGGCGACACGTCCCGTCGACGGCGCAGCGGCGGCGGGCCGCGTACCGGCGTCGGCAGACGACCCGCAGCGTGCTGGTCGCCGCCGCCTCCACGGCGGTGCTCGGCACGCTGCTGGTCGTCGCGGTCACCGGCGCGCCCGGCTGGGACCGGGTCCGCCGGTCGTTCCTCGACCGGCAGATCGCCCTGGAAGCCCTGCCGGACGTGCTCGCCGGGCTGTGGCTCAACGTCCGGCTGCTGGCCTGCTGCGCCGTCGGGGCGCTGCTGCTCGGCCTGCTGATCGCGCTGCTGCGGACCCTGCGCGGGCCGGTCTTCTTCCCGGTCCGCGCGCTCGCGGCGGGCTACACGTACACCTTCCGGGGTCTGCCGCTGATCATCGTGCTGTACGTGCTCACCCTCGGCGTGCCCGGCCTGCGGTTGCAGGGGATGCCCCCGGTGCTGGTGCTCGGCGGGCTGGCGCTGGTGCTCACCTACGGCGGTTACCTGGCGGAGGTGTTCCGGGCCGGCATCGAGTCGGTCCACCCGAGCCAGCTCGCGGCGGCCCGCTCGCTGGGGCTGACCTACCGGCAGACCATGCGGCACGTGGTGCTGCCGCAGGCCGTCCGACGGGTCGCGCCGCCGCTGCTCAACGACGTGGTGGCGTTGCAGAAGGACGTCGGCCTGGTCTCCCTGGCCGGCCCGATCGACGCCGTCCGGGCGGCGCAGATCGCCACCGCGCAGACCTTCAACTACACCCCCTACATCCTGGCCGGGGTGCTGTTCGTGCTGCTCGCCATCCCGCTGATCGCGGTCACCGACTGGGTGACGCTGCGCTCGGCCCGACGCCAGTCCGGAGGCTGAGATGGCCGTGCTGACCTGCCGGGGGCTGCGCAAGGAGTTCGGCGGTCAGGTGGTCCTCGACGGGCTCGACCTGACCGTCGAGGAACACCAGGTGGTCGCCCTGATCGGCGCGTCCGGGTCGGGCAAGTCGACCCTGCTGCGCTGCGTCAACCTGCTGGAGGAGCTGGACGACGGGACCATCGAGCTGGACGGCGTGGAGATCTCCGACCCCCGGGTCGACCCCGACCGGGTCCGCCGGCGCATCGGCATGGTCTTCCAGTCGTACAACCTGTTTCCGCACCTGAGCGTGCTGGACAACGTCACCCTCGCGCCGCGCCGGGTGCACCGGCGGGAGCGGGCCGAGGCCGAGGCGCAGGCCCGGGAACTGCTCGACCGGGTGGGCCTGGGCGGGAAGGCCGACGCCTACCCGGACCGGCTCTCCGGCGGCCAGCAGCAGCGGGTGGCGATCGTCCGGGCGCTGGCCAACTCGCCCCGGCTGATGCTGCTCGACGAGGTCACCTCGGCGCTCGACCCGGAGCTGGTCGGGGAGGTGCTGGCGATGATCCGGGACCTGAAGTCCGCCGGGATGACCATGGTGCTGGCCACCCACGAGATGGGCTTCGCCCGGGAGGTCGCCGACCAGGTCTGTTTCCTCGACGCCGGTCGGGTGGTCGAGGCCGGGCCACCCGCCCAGGTGCTCGGTGAGCCGACCCACCCGAGGACCCGCCAGTTCCTCAAGCGGATCATCGACGCCGGCCGCCTGTAAGGAAGGGCCCCTCACCAGCGCCTTCCGTATAGGAAGGGGCCCTTCCCGACCAGCGCGACAGCGGGACCCGGGATCAGCCGAGGGTGCGGTCCAGGAACGCCCGTACTGCGGCGTGGAACTCGGCCGGTCGATGGATGTGCGGGGCGTGTCCCGCGTCAATGGTGCGCAACTCACCGGCGGGCAGCGGGTGGTCAGTGGGCGAAGCCGACGCGGTGGGGGTTGGTGGTGGCGGTACGAATCGCCAGGGCGGCGTCGAGGGCGGCGACGGTGGCCGACCAGCCCTTGTCCTCGGCCGAGCCGGGCAGCCCGGCCCGGTCCCGGGCCTGGTCGAGGGTCTCCACGGTCAGCACCCCGTGCGCCACCGGCTTGCCCTCGTCCAGGGCGACCCGGGTCAGCCCGTCGGTCACCGACCGGCAGACGTAGTCGAAGTGGGCGGTCGCACCGCGCACCACCACGCCCAGGGCCACCACCACGTCGCAGCGCCGGGCCAGGGCCTGCGCCACCACCGGCAGCTCCACCGAGCCGGCCACCCGGGCCGTCACGGCCCGCGCACCGCACGCCTGCGCGGCGGCCACCGCCCGGTCGAGCATGTGGTCGGTCAGCTCGCCGTGCCAACGCGCGGCCACCACCCCGACCGTCAACCCGGTGGCGTCCACCGGGGTCACTCCCGGTTCACCGAAACCCGCCATGGTCATGCTCCGATCTCGTCGCCGGGGACCGGCCGGCCCATCGGGGCCTCGGTCACCTCGTCCAGCTCGTCCAACAGATGGCCCATCCGGTCCCGCTTGGTCCGCAGGTAGCGGACGTTCTCCGGGTGCGGCCGGACCGGCAGCCCCTCCCGGCCGGTGACGGTCAGCCCGTACCCCTCCAGGCCGGCACGCTTGGCCGGGTTGTTGGTGAGCAGCCGCATCGACCGCACGCCCAGGTCGTAGAGGATCTGCGCGCCGGTGCCGTAGTCCCGGGCGTCGGCGGGCAACCCCAGGTCGAGGTTCGCGTCCACGGTGTCGCGGCCCTGGTCCTGGAGCTGGTACGCCTGGAGTTTGTGCAGCAGACCGATGCCCCGCCCCTCGTGGCCGCGCACATAGAGCACCACGCCCCGCCCCTCCCGGGCGACCCGGGCCAGCGACGCCTGCAACTGCGGCCCGCAGTCGCAGCGCAGCGACCCGAAGACGTCCCCGGTGAGACACTCGGAGTGCACCCGGACCAGCACGTCGTCGCCCTCGCCCAACTCGCCGAAGACCAGCGCGACGTGTTCGGCCGGGTCGTGTTCGGCCCGGTAGCCCAGCGCCCGGAACACCCCGTACGGGGTGGGCATCCGGGCCTCGGCGACCTGCTCGACCTGCTTCTCGTGCCGCCGCCGGTAGGCGACCAGGTCGGCGATGGTGACCAGGGTGAGCGAGTGCTCGACGCAGAACTTTTCCAGATCCGGCAGCCGCATCATGGTGCCGTCGTCGTTGACCAGCTCGCAGAGCACCCCGGCGGGCCGCAGCCCGGCCAGCCGGGTCAGGTCGACCGCCGCCTCGGTGTGCCCGGGTCGGCGCAGCACCCCGCCGGCACGGGCGCGCAGCGGCACCACGTGGCCGGGGCGGGCCAAATCCGTCGCGTCGGTGCCGGGGTCGGCGAGCAGCCGGATGGTGTGCGCCCGGTCGGCTGCGGAGATGCCGGTGCTGACCCCCTCCCGGGCGTCCACGGTCACCGTGTACGCGGTGCCGCGCCGGTCCTGGTTGGTGTGGTGCATCGGCGGCAGGTCCAACCGGTCGCACTCCGCCTCGGTCAGCGGTACGCAGACGTAACCGGAGGTCCAGCGGACCATGAAGGCGAGCAGCTCCGGGGTGGCCAGCTCGGCGGCGAAGATCAGGTCGCCCTCGTTCTCCCGGTCCTCGTCGTCGACCACCACGACGGGCCGGCCGGCGGCGATGTCGGCCACCGCCTCCTCGATGCGGGCAAAGGTGACACCGTGCGTGCTCATGCCACGACCTCCGAGTAGGTGGGCGGGATCGGCGCGGACGCCGTACGGGCGGCCCGCGAGGTGCGCCACCAGGCGGCGAAGCCCCAGCCGCAGAGTGCGCCGTAGACCAGGTACATCGCCGCCGAGGGATAGAAACCGCCGCGCAGCAGCAGCGGTACGCCGACCGCGTCCACGGCGATCCAGACCAGCCAGAACTCCACCCAGCCCCGGGCCATCCCGTAGGTGGCCAGCAGGCTGCCGGTGAGGATCCAGGCGTCCGGCAGCGGCCCCCAGGAGCCGAGCGCGGCCAGCAGCGGATAGCCCAGCGCGGTGCCGACGACGGCGGCGAGCAGCAGGCCCAGCCGTTCCCGGCCGGTGGCCCAGCGGGGGGTGACCGCCGGGGCGTCCCCACCCTGGCGGCGGTTGCTCGACCAGCGCCACCAGCCGTAGACGCTGACCGCGAAGAAGAAGACCTGCCGGCCGGCCTGGCCGTAGAGGTCGTGCGCCTGCGGGGTGGCGAACACGCCGCCGAGGAAGACCGTGAACAGCAACCCGTTGCCGATCATGCCGACCGGCCAGGCCCAGACCAGCCGGCGCAACCCGAGCAGCGCCGAGACCAGCCCGAAGGCGTTGCCGACGATCTCCCGGACGAGCACCGGGGAACCGACGACCTGCACCTGGGCGTCGAGCAGCCAACCTATCGGGCCGGTCACCGCGCACCCCCGCCGACCGACGGGAGCACCGGGCCACCGGCGTTCCCGGCCACCGGCCCGTGGGGGCCTGCGGACGGCGGTGCGCCGTCGCCGGGCAGGCGGGTGCCGAGGAGACGTTCGACGTACTTGGCCAACACGTCCACCTCCAGGTTGACCGGGGCACCGACGCCCCGACCGCCGAGCGTGGTGAGCTTGAGGGTGGTGGGGATCAGCCCGACGGTGAACCAGTCGTCGCCCACCGCCGCCACGGTCAGCGACACCCCGTCGACGGTGATCGAGCCCTTCTCCACCACGTACCGGGCCAGGGCGGCGGGGAGCCGGAACCGCAGGGTCTCCCACTGCGCGGCCGGCTCCCGGGAGAGCACCTCGCCGACCCCGTCGACGTGGCCCTGCACCAGGTGTCCGCCGAGCCGACTGTTCAACGCGGCGGCCCGCTCCAGGTTGACCGGGTCACCGGGGTGCAGCCCGCCGAGCGCCGAACGCCGCAGGGTCTCCCCCATCACGTCGGCGGTGAACACCCCGCCGTCGACCTCGACCACGGTCAGGCAGACCCCGTTGACCGCGATGGAGTCGCCGTGCCGGGCGTCGGAGGTGACCAGCGGGCCGCGGATCGCGACCAGCGCCGAGTCACCCCCCGTGTCGGCGATCCGGACGACCTCGCCCAACTCCTCGACGATGCCGGTGAACATGTCAGGCCTCCCTCTTCCGGGGCAGCGCGGTGATCCGCAGGTCGGATCCGACCCGGGTAACGTCGGTGAGTTCCAGATCGATGGCGTCGGCGATGGTCGTCACACCGGCGTCGATCAATGCGGTGGGGCCACCCCCGAGCAGCTTCGGCGCGACGTAACCGACGACCCGGTCGACCAGGCCGGCGGCGAGGAACGCCCCGGCCAGCCGGGGGCCGCCCTCCAGCAGCGCGGCGCGTACCCCCCGGTGGTGCAGTTCGGCCAGCAGGGCCGGCAGGTCGACCCGGCCGTCCGGGCCGGCCCCGACCTCCGCGACGGTGGCGATCCAGGTGCGGGCGGCACCGTCGCGGACCCGGGCGTCGGCCGGGGTACGCCCCGCGCTGTCCACCACCACCCGCAGCGGCTGCCGGATGGCCAGGGTGCCGTCGCGCAGGTTACGGGCGGTCAGCCGGGGATCGTCGGTGAGCACGGTGCCGACCCCGGCGATCACCGCGTCCACGGTGCCGCGCAGCGCGTGCACGTCCATCCGGGCGGCCTCGGAGGTGATCCACATGCTGCTGCCGTCGACCGCCGCCGACCGGCCGTCGAGGGTGGCGGCGTACTTCCAGATGAGGTACGGCCAGCCGCGCCGCATCGAGGTCAGCCAGGCGACGTTGCCGGCCTCGGCCTCGTCGGCGCGTACCCCGAACTCGACCCGCACCCCGGCGGCGCGCAGGGTGGCGGCACCACCCGAGGCGACCGGGTTGGGGTCGGGCACGGCGACGACGACCCGGGCGATGCCGGCGCGGATCAGCGCGTGACTGCACGGGCCGGTACGACCGGTGTGGTCGCAGGGTTCCAGGGTGACCACGGCGGTGCCGCCCCGGGCCCGCTCACCGGCCTGGGCGAGCGCGACGATCTCGGCGTGCGGCCCGCCGGTGTAGGCATGGAAGCCCTCCCCGACGACCGTGCCGTCCGCGTCGAGCAGCACACAGCCGACGACCGGGTTGGGGCTGGTGGTGCCGAGGCCCCGGGCACCCAGCTCGATGGCACGACGCATCGCCTCGTCCACGGAGACGCCGCCCATGCCCTGCCCTCTCCCTCGCCGGTCCGCGCGCGGGCGGTACGGGAGGAACGGGCAGGCGGCGGCGGAACCGGGAACGGCAGGGCCGCCCCCGGGGGAGCCCACGCGCGGCCGGATGACGCCCGCGCAGGCCCGCCCCGCCCGCGCGCTGTCTCCCATCCGGACTGTCGGGGGTGCGGACGGACCGCTCCCCCACCGTCGGCCCCGGATTCTCACCAGGTCCACCGGGCGGCACAGCCGTCCGGGTCGCGGGCTTACCACTGTTACGTGGATCACCGCCGGTTCGGAATTTCACCGAGCCCCGCCAGCGCGTGGTGGGTACATGCGAAGTCTTACACGTCACCCCGGGAGGTCCGCCACCTCCAGCGTGCTACTTCACACCCCGTCGGCGCGGCGGCGGTCCACCGCGACGTATGACCCCGGTTGGCTCTTGGCGACCGTTTTCATCTCACTGGCCACGGCGATCGCGTCCAGGGGGTCGGTGAAGCGTTTGCGGGCGTCCGAGAGCGAAACGCCGATCGACAGCGTGACCAGGGCGGCCCGCCGGATGTTGCCCCGGCGGTCCTTCAGCTCGACGAAGCCGCGCTCCCGGTCCGTCGGGTCGTAGAGGGTGTCGGCGGACTTCTCGAAGTCGACCACGGCCCGGGAGGTCAGCGGGCGGATCTGCTCGGGGGCGCAGACGATCACGAAGTCGTCGCCGCCGACGTGACCGAGGAAGGCCGGCGGCAGCCCGATCGCCACCACCGCCCGGTGCAGGCTGCGGGCCAGCGCGGAGATGAACTCGTCGCCCCGGACGAAGCCGTACCGGTCGTTGACGCTCTTGAACCGGTCGATGTCGATGTAGCCGACGGCGTAGTCGACGCCGCTGCGGACCCGGTCGCTGATCTCCCGGCGGATGCGGCTGTTGCCGGGCAGGCCGGTCAGCGGGGAGACCTCGCGGAACTCCTTGTTGCGGCGCAGCGTGGAACTGACCCGGGCCACCAGCTCGGCGGTGTCGAACGGTTTCACCAGATAGTCGTCGGCACCGGCGCTGAGCCCGTGCACCTTGTCCACGGTCATGCCCTTGGCGGTCAACATGATCACCGGCAGCGCCGAGGTGATCGGGTTGGCCCGCAGTCTCCGGGTCAGTTCCAGGCCGTCGATGCGCGGCATCATCAGGTCCACCACGGCCAGGTCCGGCCGGTGCCGCTCGACCATGTCGAGGGCCTCCTGACCGTCACCGGCATGCAGCACCTCGAAGCCGTGCAGCCGCAGGTTGAACTCGACGAAGCGGGCGATGTCCTCGTCGTCGTCGACGACCAGGATCACGTCGGGACGGTCGCCTGCGGGTTCCACCTCAGGCCCCGGGGGCAGCGCGCTCCGCGAGCCCGCGCAGGCGGCGGACCGCCTCGGCCGGGTCGGCCGCCCCGTACACGGCGGTGCCGGCCACGAAGGCGTCCGCGCCGGCCGCCGCGGCCTGCTCGATGGTGTCGGCGGCGATCCCGCCGTCGACCTCGATGCGCAGCTCCAGGTGGCCGCTGTCGACGTGCCGCCGGGCCACCCGCACCTTGTCGAGCAGCTGCGGGATGAACCGTTGCCCGCCGAAACCGGCCTTGATCGTCATGATCAGCAGGGTGTCGAAGCTGGGCAGCAGGTCGAGGAACGGCTCGATCGGGGTGTCCCGGTCGATGGCCAGCCCGGCCCTGGCGCCGGCCGAGCGCAGGTCCTTGGCCAGGGCCACCGGGTCGTCGCACGCCTCGGCGTGGAAGGTGACGTTGTACGCGCCGGCGTCGGCGTACCCGGGGGCCCACCGCCGCGGGTCGGTGATCATGAGGTGCACGTCGAAGGGGAGCCGGGTCACCGCCCGCAGGCTCTGCACCACGGGCAGGCCGATGGTCAGGTTGGGCACGAAGTGGTTGTCCATCACGTCGACGTGCAGCCAGTCCGCGGCGTCCTCGACGGCGCGGACTTCATCGGCGAGGCGGGCGAAATCGGCGGCGAGGATGCTGGGCGCGATGATCGACGGCGGTACGGTCACAGGGCAAGTGTACGAACGCGGCCATCCGCCGCGGACAGCACGGCACCATGAGCGACGCCCTGTGATCCAGGCGTGACCCACGGTGCAGCATCGGCTCCCTTCGGCGGGAGTGCGGGACGAATGGCCGGTGGCGACTGGCCGAACGGCACCGAAATGACGACACTCCATCAGGGATGGTCACGTATGCTGCTCGCCCGTCGACGGGTGACGCCACATGGGGCACGGCGACGGACCGTCATGGCGCGGGAAGGGCGAACGATGCGACGGTGGTTCGTGGCGGTGGCGGTGGCGGTGGCCGGCGCGGTGACGGTGTCACTCAGCGGCTGCGTGTCGCAGCACAGCGCCGACGGCGACCTGCTCGACGACTGGCCGGTGCTCCCGGTGGCCCAGTCGTTCGTGCCCGCCACCGACGCCTGCCTGCCCCGGATCACCCCCGTCGTGCAGGCCGGCACCTACGAGACGGTGGACTGTGCGCGCAGCCACCTGGCCGAGGCCGTCCACGTCGGTACCTTCACCGGCGCGGTGACCCGGGGCGAGCGGCCCGAGCCGGGCTCCGCCGCGCTGCGTCCCGCCCGCACCGAGTGCGACCAGCGGGCCCGGGCCGTGCTCGGCGGTGACTGGCACTCGGCCCGGCTCACGATGAACATCGCGCTGCCGTCCAACTCGGCGTGGAACAGCGGGGCCCGCTGGTTCCGGTGCGACCTCAGCGAGACCGACAGCATCGACAACACCCGGCCGGTCAACCGGGTCGGCAGCCTGCGCGGGGCGATGGTCGGTGACAACCCGCTCAGCCACCGCTGCTTCGATCCCAAGCTGATCGGCAACAACCTCAACTACATGGCCCCGGTGCTGTGCTCCGAGCCGCACCGCGCCGAGTTCGTCGGCGTCTACCTGGAACGCAGCGACCTGAGCTGGGCCGATTTCAGTCGCGCCAACCAGCGGGTGCACCGGCGGTGCATGGCGCTGATCGCCGGTTTCGCCGAGGTCCCCAACAACAGCGAGTTGCCGTACCGGGCCGGGTCGATCTTCTATCCGCCGTCGCAGCGGGAGTGGGAGGAGGGCGACCGCGGCATCCGCTGCTTCCTCTGGAGCGACGACCGCAAACTGACCCGCTCGATGCGCGGCGCCGGCCCCAAAGGCCTCCCCATCACCTAACCCCAACCCCACCCCCCACCCCCACCCGAGTTGATCAAGAGGTTTACGTCAGGATCGCGCTGGCGGGTGACGTAAACCTCTTGATCACCGAGGTCAGGCGGGGGTGGGTGAGGGTGGGTGGGGGTGGGGTTTGGGGTGGGTTAGTTGCGGCGGAGGACGGCCAGGAACATGGCGTCGGTGCCGTGGCGGTGGGGCCAGAGTTGGACGGTGGGGCCGTCGCCCAGGCCGGGCATGCCGGACGGGAGCAGGGTACGGGCGTCCACGAAGTCCGCCGGCACCCCGGCGCGACGGGCGGCCTCGGTGACCGTCACGTGCGTCTCCACGGTGTGCGGGGAACAGGTCACGTAGGCGACCAGACCACCCGGGCGGGTCGCCCGCAGCGCGGCGGCGAGCAGCTCCCGCTGCAACCGGGTCAACGGAGGCAGGTCCGACGGCTGCCGCCGCCAGCGCGACTCCGGCCGACGACGCAGCGAACCCAACCCGGTGCACGGGGCGTCGACCAGCACCCGGTCGAAGTGCCCCTCCGGCAGTTTCGGGTCCGCCCCGACGGTGCGCCCGTCGGTGTGCAGCACGTTCACCGGCAACCCCCGGGTGGCCTGTTCGACCAGCCGGGCCCGGTGCTCGGACACCTCGACCGCGGTCACCCGGGCGCCCCGCTGCGCGGCGAGCGCACCGAGCAGCCCGGCCTTGCCGCCGGGGCCGGCGCACAGATCCAGCCAGCGCCCGTCGGGGCCGTCCAGCGGGCCCGCCGCCAGCGCGTTCGCCACCAACTGGGAACCCTCGTCCTGCACGTGGGCCCGACCGTCGGCCAGCGCCGGCAGGTCACCGGGGGCCCCACCGGCCAGGTAGACCGCGTACGGGGAGAACGCGCCCGGAGCGCCGCCGACCTCGTCGGCCAGCTCGACCGGGTCGGCCCGGCCGGGACGGGCACACAGGTGCACCGGCGGGCGCTCGTTGTCCTCGATCAGCAGCCGGGTGACCTCACCCAGGTCACCGTCGAGGGCGTCGGCGAAGGCCCGCACGATCCACTGCGGGTGGCTGTAGGTCACGGCCAGGTGGCCGATCGGGTCGGCCGTCGGGGACGGAGCGAGCTTGGTCACCCAGGCGTCGAGGTCCTGGCCGGCCACCTCGCGCAGCACCGCGTTGGCGAACCCGGTGGCCCCCTCCCCCACGGTGCGGACCAGGTCGACCGTGGACGACACGGCGGCGTGCGCCGGTACCCGGGTGTGCAGCAGCTGGTAGGCCCCGAGCCGCAGCGCGTCACGCACCGGCGGGTCGATCCGCTCGACGTCCCGGCCGGCCGCGGCGGTGAGGATGGTGTCCAGGGTGCCGAGCTGACGCAGCGTGCCGTAGGTCAGCTCGGTGGCGAAGGCGGCGTCCCGACCGGTCAGTCCCTGCTCGCGCAGGATCACCGGCAACACCAGGTTGGCGTACGCGTCGTCGCGGTGCACCGCCGCGACCGCCTGGTACGCCGCGTACCGGGGCAGGTCCACGGCCGGGCGGACCGGGCGGCCCGGCCGCCCGCCCCGCGTGTCGTCCCGGCCACCCCAGCCGCCGGTACGGGCGGTGCGGTCCCCCCGGAAGCCGCCACTCGGCCGATCAGGTCGCCGGTCGTCGCCGCGTTGCTCACGTCGCCCGCCGTCGACAGGGCGCTCGGGTCGTTGCGTCGGCCCGGTCACGCGAGTTCCTCCCCGGCACCGGCCCGCACGCCGCGCGCCCAGTCGGCCGCCGGCATCGCCCGCTTGCCGGCTGCGCGCACCTCACCGAGTTGAACGGGTACGGTCGCCGTGCCGGCCAGCACGCGGGACTTCTCCACCAGCAGTTCTCCAGGCTTCAGTTCGGGGCCGTTGCCGACCGGGGTGACCGGGCCGAGCTTGACCCGCTCGCCCCGGAAGGTCGTCCACGGGCCGGGGGCCGGGGTGCAGGCGCGGATCCGACGGTCCACCGCGAAGGCGGGGTCGGTCCAGCGCACCCGGGCGTCGTCCACGGTCAGTTTCGGGGCCAGCGACACCCCGTCGGCGGGCTGCGGTTCGGCCCGGGCGGTGCCCGCCTCGATCGCGTCCAGGACGGCCACCAGCAGCCCGGCGCCGGAGTGGGCGAGCCGCTCCAGCAGGTCGCCGGAGGTGTCGGTGGGGCGGATCTCGTCGGTGAGGGTGCCGTAGACCGGGCCGGTGTCCAGCCCCTGTTCCAGCTGGAAGACGCTGGCCCCGGTCAGCTCGTCGCCGTGCAGCACCGCGTGCTGCACGGGTGCCGCGCCCCGCCACGCGGGCAGCAGCGAGAAGTGCAGGTTGATCCAGCCGAACCGGGGGATCTCCAGCGCCGCCGGGGGCACCAGCGCGCCGTACGCGACGACCGGCACGCAGTCGGGTGCCAGCGCGCCGAGCCGGTCGAGGAACTCGGGCTCCCGGGGCCGGGCGGGGGTGAGCACCTCGACGCCGTGCTCGTCGGCCCAGGCGCCGACGGGTGAGCGGAGCACCCCCCGGCCCCGTCCGGCGGGGGCGTCGGGGCGGGTCACCACGGCCACCAGGTCGTGCCCGGAGGCGTGCACGGCGGCCAGGGCGGGGACGGCGACCGCCGGGGTGCCGGCGAAGATCAGACGCATCGGCGGGTCACCGGCCCAGACCGAAGGGGCCACCGGCGGCGTGCGGGCTGACCTTGACGGTGGGTGGGGCGGCGTCGTCGTACCAGTCGGCCTGGCGGATCGCCTTCATCGCCTCCTTGCGCCCGGCGGGGTCCAACCGGTCGAGGAAGAGCACCCCGTCGAGGTGGTCGGTCTCGTGCTGGACACAGCGCGCCATCAGCCCGGTGCCGACGATCTGCAACGGGTCGCCGTAGCCGTTGTAGCCCTTGGCGACGACGTTCTGCCGGCGCTTGGTGTCGAAGTAGAGCCCGGGGATGGACAGACAGCCCTCCGGGCCGTCCTGCTCCTCGGTGTCGGGGAACTCCAGCACCGGGTTGACCAGGTGGCCGAGCACGTCGTCCACCTCGAAGGTGAAGACCCGCAGGCCCACCCCGAGCTGGGGGGCGGCCAGCCCGGCGCCGCCACGGTCACGCATCGTGTCGGTGAGGTCGGCGATGAGCCTACGCAGCTCGACGTCGAAGTCGACGACCGGATCGGCCGGCGTGCGCAGCACCGGGTCCCCGAACAGACGGATGGGCTGGACGGTCACGCGGGGTGGCTCCTTCGTTGGACGGCGTGGTGCCGTACCAGTCTACGGAGTGCCGAGGTGGTGTCGGCCGGCGTACCGCGACGGGTCGGGATGGTGCCGCTGACGCCGGCGTCAGGCGTTGGCGCCCGGTTCGCCGGCCAGCACCGCGTGGTCGCCGAGCAGGGCGTGCGCGGGCAGCGGGAGCCGGGTGCCGTGGGCGGCCTCCCAGTCGTGCACGAGGCTCGGGCGCACGTGGGCGGCGAAGTAGTCGACGGCGCTGGTCTGCCCGACGACCGGCTCGTCCACCTCGGCGACCAGTTGCGCCGGCACCAGGGAGAACCCGTTGCGCAGGGCGGCGCTGAGCCGGCGGTGCCCGTCGACGACGAAGAAGTACTCACCGGTGAAGCCGATCCGCAGCGGTTCGAGCGCCTCGTCGCCGGCCGCCGCCAGCCCGCCGACGAACTCGGACCCGTCGAGCCCGCGCAGGGTGGCGACGTCCTCGGTCGGGTAGACCCGGGCCGGGTCCAGCAGCAGCAGCGGCGGGGCGTCACGCAGCACGTCGGCACCGAGGCGGCCCTCGTACACGTCGACGATGTGGGTGATGACCTCCTCGGCGGAGGCGCGGGTCGTGTCGCAGACCAGGTCGTAGTTGCGCAGCCGGGCCTTGTCGACGCCGTAACGCAGGATGAACCGGTTGCGCTCGCTCTCGCTGCGTTCGCGCAGCTTGGCCTCCGCCTCGTCCAGCGAGGTGTAGCTCTCCGCCGGGCCGGAGGGGCGCAGCAGCACCCGGCGGGCCGCCTCGGCCGGCTCGGTGATCATGTGGACCTTGAGCGCGTGGGTGAAGAAGTGCCAGGCCAGCCGGGAGTCCATCACCAGCGACTCGCCGGAGGCGGCGATGTCGCGTTGGAGCTGGTCGACGTAGCCGTCGACGGCCTGGTCCAGCTCGGCGTGCAGGTTGAGCTGGAGGGCGGTCATCTGCCGCTCCTGCGCCATCTGCCGGTAGAGGTCACCGACGCTGACCCGGCGCAGGCCCAACCGCTGGGCGATCTCGACGGAGACGGTGCTCTTGCCGCTGCCGAGGTCACCGTTGAAGACGATCGACTGACGAACGGTCACGACTGACCCACCCCTGCTCACCGGCTGCTTGACTTCATCGATCCGGCGTCGGCCCGACGCGTTTGCGCCTTCGTCGCGCCATCGTGCGCCCGGGTATGACGGGCGATGCTATCACGCGGCCCATCGCCTCCCGCCGCACGCGGTGTGCGACGGACGACTGGCCAGGTGCACTCCGAAGCTGACTGGTGACTCAGAAAAGGCTGAGCGGGTCGACCTGGAGGCGGACCGGGTCGGCGGCCCGGCGGGCGCTGCGTACCCCGGCGGCGGTGTGCAGCGCCTCGGCCAGCGCGGCGGCCCGGGACCGGGGCACCCGGACCAGCATCCGCTCCCGGTCCTGATCGGCCGGGACCGGGCCGAGCACCTCCGCCCCGTCAGGCAGCCGGGCCTGCGCCAGCAGGTCGGCCACCGCCTCCGCGCCGCCGGTGACGCTGGCCATCTTCACCGCCGGGGGGAAACCCAGCTCCCGACGCTCGGCCAGCTCCCGGGCGGCGAACCAGCCCGGGTCCCACCGCAGCAACGCCTGCACCGGGGCGAGCGCGCCGTCGGCGACCACCACCACCTTGCCACCGGCCGGGGCGGGCCGGGCCAGGGCGGCGGCGGACAGCCACCGGCGCAGCGTCTCCTCGCCGGCCC
The DNA here is from genome assembly GCF_040649765.1 of Micromonospora sp. NPDC048894. Taxonomy (NCBI): domain Bacteria; kingdom Bacillati; phylum Actinomycetota; class Actinomycetes; order Micromonosporales; family Micromonosporaceae; genus Micromonospora; species Micromonospora sp. NPDC048894. The sequence continues at coordinate 61,683 of NZ_JBEZFY010000007.1, forward strand.
GCAGATCGGCCCGGGTGAGCAGGGCCCAGGAGTCCAGCAGCAGGACCGCGCCGTACCCACCCTCGGCCACCGGCTCGGCGCCGGGGGTGGCGACGACCAGGCTCGCGCCGGCCGGGACGTCGGTCAGCACCTCGTCGCGGCCCGAGGTGCGCACCGGCACCCCGGGAAAGGCCCGGCCCAGCTCCTCGGCGGTCCGCCGGGCCCCGGTGACCGCCGCCCGCAGCCGTCGCCCCCCGCACTGCGGGCAGGCGTACGCGGCGGCGACCCGGCCGCACCACCGGCAGGCCGGCGGGGCGTCGGCGGCGCGCAACGCCAGCGGACCGGCGCAGTGCGGGCAGCGCGCCGGGGTCCGGCAGTCGGCGCAGGAGACCGACGGCAGGTAGCCCCGGCGGGGCACCTGGACCAGCACCGGCGCGTCCGCGCGCAGGGTGTCCCGGGCGGTGGTCCAGGCCAGGCTGGGCAGCCGGGCCGTCGCCGCGCCCGGGTCGCGGGCCAGCTGCGGGTCGTCCCCGGTCGGGGCGATCGCCGGGGTACGCGCCCGCAGGGTCGCCCGGTCCGCCACCACCTCACGGGCCCACCCGGTCTCCACCAGCAGCTGCCCCTCGGCGGTCCGGGTCCAGCCACCGACCAGAGCGGCGGCCTCGCCGAGCCGGGCCCGGGTGAGCAGCACCTCCCGGGCATGCGGGTAGGGGGCGCGCGGCTCGGCGTGCAGGTCGTCGCCGTCGTCCCAGATCGCCACCAGACCCAGCCGGTCGACGGGGGCGAACATGGCGGCCCGGGTGCCGATCACCACCGGCACGTCGCCCCGCCGGACGGCCAGGAAGGCCCGGTAGCGGCGGGCCGGGCCGAGCGCGGCGGAGAGGGTCACGTGCCGCCCCGGGCCGAGCAGCGCGGTCAACGCCGCGTCGAGCCGGTCGAGGTCCCGGGCGTCGGCGACCACCACCAGGGCGCCCCGGCCACCGGCGAGGGTGGCGGCGACCGCGTCGGCGTACCGGGCCGCCCAGTCCTCCCCGGCCAGCGCCGACCACACGGCCCGGGGGGCCCGCCCGTCGGCGAGCGCCGTCAGGTAGGCCGGGCCGGCCGGATAGTCCCGCCACCCGCGCGGGTCGGGTACCGCCCGCCGCCGCGCCGCCGGGCCGCCGCCCGGAACGGGAACTGTCGGATCGGCGACTGTCGGATCGGAGACAGGCGGCTCGGGGGCGGTGTGGGGTTCCTTCTCGACCCGGGCGTGCCGGGGCGGCACGGCCAGCCGGAGCACGTCGGCGAGGTTGCCGGCGTACCGGTCGGCGACCGCCCGGGCCAGCCGGGCCACCTCGGCGGCCAGCACCGGCTCCGCGGAGACCACCTTCTCCAGGTAGGCCAACCTGCCGCCGTGCGCCGAGGCGTCGACCCGCTCCAGCAGCCACCCGTCGACCAGCTGACCGGCGAAGCGCACCTTGACCCGCACCCCGGGGACCGCGTCGGCGGCCAGGCCGGCGGGGACCAGATAGTCGAAGGGCCGGTCGAGGTGCGGCAGCGGGACGTCCACGCAAACCCGCGCGACCGGCGACCCGTCCGCGGGTCGCCGGTCGCTGGGCGTGGTGCCGGTCAGGCGCCCGCTACCGACTTCAGGTCGGCGGCCCGGTCGGTGCTCTCCCAGCTCAGCTCCGGCAGCTCCCGGCCGAAGTGGCCGTAGGCGGCGGTCTGCCGGTAGATCGGGCGGAGCAGGTTGAGGTCCCGGATGATGGCGGCCGGCCGCAGGTCGAAGACCTCACCGACCGCCTTCTCGATCGCGGCCACCGGCACCGTCTCGGTGCCGAAGGTCTCGATGAAGAGGCTGACCGGGTGGGCCTTGCCGATCGCGTACGCGACCTGCGCCTCACAGCGCTCGGCCAGGCCGGCGGCGACGACGTTCTTGGCCACCCAACGCATCGCGTACGCGGCCGAGCGGTCCACCTTGGACGGGTCCTTGCCGGAGAACGCGCCACCACCGTGCCGGGCGTACCCGCCGTAGGTGTCGACGATGATCTTCCGACCGGTCAGGCCGGCGTCACCCATCGGGCCACCGATCTCGAATCGGCCGGTCGGGTTGACCAGCAGCCGGTAGCCCTCGGTGTCCAGGCCCAGGTTCTGCAGCTCCGGGGCGATGACGTGGTCGCGCACGTCCGGGGTGAGCAGCGAGTCCAGCGAGATGTCGGCGGCGTGCTGGCTGGACACCACGACGGTGTTCAGCCGGACCGGACGCAGCCCCTCGTACTCGATGGTGACCTGGGTCTTGCCGTCCGGCCGCAGGTAGGGGATGGTCCCGTCCTTGCGCACCGCGGACAGCCGCTGGGCCAGCCGGTGTGCCAGCGCGATCGGCAGGGGCATCAGCTCCGGCGTCTCGGAGCAGGCGAAGCCGAACATCATGCCCTGGTCGCCGGCGCCCTGCGCGTCCAGCGCGCTTTCCGAGGCCCCGGTGCGCAGCTCGAAGGCGTTGTCGACGCCCTGCGCGATGTCGGGCGACTGGGCGCCGATGGAGACGCTGACGCCGCAGGAGGCGCCGTCGAAGCCCTTCTTCGACGAGTCGTAGCCGATACCGAGGATCGTCTCGCGGACGATGGTCGGGATGTCGGCGTAGGCCTTGGTGGTCACCTCACCGGCGACGTGGACCTGACCGGTGGTGATCAGGGTCTCGACCGCCACCCGGCTGTGCGGGTCCTGGGTCAGCAGGGCGTCGAGGATCCCGTCGCTGATCTGGTCGGCGATCTTGTCCGGGTGGCCTTCCGTGACCGATTCGGACGTGAAGAGGCGGCGTGTCACGGCACTCCTAAGCTCTTTAGATAATCGTTGCGCAGCAGTCTAGTCACCCTCACGTACCGCTCACGACCCGGCGAGTCGGCATCCACCGTTCAGGACCGGGCGGGCCACCGGGCGAGCACGAGGTCCCAGACGCGGTCGGCCAGATCCTCCTTGGCCTGCTCAGGCAGGCGGTGCACGGCGCCGTCGGCACCGATCACGGTGGCCGCGTTGGTCTCGGCCCCGAAGACCTTGTCGACGCCGACCTCGTTGACGACGACGAGGTCGGCGCGTTTGCGGGCGAGTTTGGCCCGGCCGTTGGCCTCGGCGTCACCGGTCTCGGCGGCGAACACCACCAGCACCTGCTCCGGACGACGGGTTCGACCCAGCTCCGCGGCGATGTCCGGGTTGGTGACGAGGGCGATGGTCGGCGTACTGCCGTCGTCCGACTTCTTGATCTTGCCGGGTGCGTACGTCGCCGGGCGGAAGTCGGCCGGCGCCGCCGCCATCACCACCGCGTCGGCGTCGACGGCGGCGGTCAGCGTCGCCGTGCGCAACTCCTCGGTGGTGCCCACCCGGACCAGGTCGACCCCGGCCGGATCGGGCAGGGCGACGTTGGCGGCGATCAGGGTGACCCGGGCGCCCCGGGCGACGGCCGCGCGGGCGAAGGCGTACCCCTGCTTGCCGGAGGAACGGTTGCCGAGGAAGCGGACCGGGTCGAGGGGCTCCCGGGTGCCGCCGGCGGTGACCACCAGGTGTCGACCGGCCAGGTCGGCGGGGGCGTCGACGCCCCGGGCGAGGGCCCGGCGGGCGACCGCGAAGATCTCGGCCGGGTCGGGCAGCCGGCCCTTGCCGCTGTCCGCCCCGGTGAGCCGGCCCACGGCGGGCTCGATCACCCGCACCCCCCGGGACCGCAGGGTGGCCACGTTGGCGACGGTGGCCGGGTGTTCCCACATCTCGGTGTGCATCGCCGGGGCGAGCACCACCGGGCAGCGGGCGGTGAGCAGGGTGTTGGTGAGCAGGTCGTCGGCGAGGCCGTGGGCGGCCCGGGCGAGCAGGTCCGCCGTGGCCGGCGCGACCACCACCAGGTCGGCCCGCTGGCCGAGCCGGACGTGCGGGACCTCGTGCACCTCGGCCCAGACGTCGTCGGCGACCGGCTGGCCGGACAGCGCCGCCCAGGTCGGCGCCCCGACGAAGCGGAGCGCCGACGCGGTCGGCACGACCCGGACCCGGTGACCCGACTCCGTGAAGAGCCGCAGCAGCTCACACGCCTTGTAGGCGGCGATGCCACCGCCGACTCCGAGCACGATCTCGGCGGACATCGGGGGTACGGGGGTTACGGCTGGTCGGTCGGCTCGGCGGTGAGCAGGCCCGCGTTGATCTCGCGCATGGCGATGGAGAGCGGCTTCTCCTGCGGGGTGGTCTCCACGAGCGGGCCGACGTACTCGAGCAGGCCCTCACCGAGCTGGCTGTAGTAGGCGTTGACCTGACGCGCACGCTTGGCAGCGAAGATCACCAGCGCGTACTTCGAGGTGGTCTTCTCGAGCAGCTCGTCGATCGGCGGGTTGGTGATGCCCTCGGGGTTGGCGATGGATCCCACGAAATACCTCTGCGTCTGAAAGGTGTCCGCGCGGACGCGGCTGGTCGCTCGCCGCGCGGAGGCGGCTGGTCGCTCGACCGCGGCTGGTCACTCGAACACTGCTGGTCGCTCGAACACGGTCTGCGGTCGGACGGGAGCCAGATTAGGACGAACCGAGCAAGCTTACCAGCTCAGCGGCAGCACGCTCGGTGTGGTCGTGGTGGACGGTGCGCTCGACGAGGGCCGCCAGGGCCGGGTCCGCGCGGTGTCCGGGCGGGAGCAGCAGCACCAGCCGGGCCGATGGCAGGGCTTCGGTCACCACGAGCGCCCCGGGCGGGTCCAACGGGAGCAGCACCGGCCACCCCCGGGTCAGTCGGTCGATCAGCGGGGCACGCGGGGTGCCCCGCCGGTACGGCCCGGCCCGGGACCACTCCAGCAATTCGCCCGCGGCGATCATCCGATCGAACTCGGCCGGCTCCCGGAAGAGCCGGTCGACGCCGTCGGACTCGCCGGGGCGACGTGCCCGGGTGGTCACCGGGACCGGCACCCACACGGCGGGAGAACGTGCCCGGACCGCTCCGACCACACCGCCCCGACCGGCACCCGAAGGTCCGGTCAGGACGGTGAGCCGCGCCGCCGGGCACGCCTCGTCAACCGTGCTCACCGCTTGTTTCTACCTGCTGCGGCGATCAGTTGGCGGCGAACTCTCCAAGCAGCGCCTTACGCTGCTGCTCGCCCAGACCACGCAGACGGCGGCTGTCGGCGATCTTGAGCTTCTCCATGATCTGGGTGGCCCGGATCTTTCCGATACCCGGCATCGCCTGCAGCACGGCCGACACCTTGAGCTTGCCGACGACGTCGTCGGACTCGGCTCGCGCAAGGACGGCGGCCAGGGTGGTCTTGCCCTGCTTGAGCTGCTCCTTCAGCTCAGCACGGGCCTTGCGGATCTCCGCGGCCTTTTCCAGCGCGGCAGCGCGCTGCTCGGGGGTCAGTGACGGGAGCGGCACCAGTTCTCCTCAGGTCCCTATCGCGACGGGCGGAACGCACCGTCGCTCTGTGAAACGTGGTGTCGCTGAAAACCAAAGGGGTCCGTGGTTCCCAGCGCGGGGAAAACTAGCGTTCGGCGGAGCTTTCGGCAACGTGGACGCGCGATGATCAACGTAAAGTGACCGAGCCGTCAGTCAGTGTCGGGCAGCCAGGATGTGCCGGCAGTCGGCCACCGCCCGGTCCGCGGCGGCCCGCAACGCGTCGGCGTCCGGGCCCGCGTTGAGCACCTCCCGGGAGTACGACGGCAGCACTGCGGACAGGTTCGAACCGAACACGGTGGGTAGGTCGGCGGCCGTCGCACCCTGGGCGCCGAGCCCCGGCGCGAGCAGTGGGCCATTGACCCGGGACAGGTCGTGACCGGTGTCGCCGATGGTCGCGCCGACCACCAACCCGATGCTGCCGAGCGGTTCCGCACCCCTGTTGAGCTGCGAAATCTCATCGATAACAAGCTGCGCGACCGTCCGCCCACCGGCCGTGACGGCACGCTGCACCTGAGCCCCCTCGGGGTTGGAGGTGAGCGCTAACACGAACACTCCGCCACCGTGCGCGACGGCCGACTCGAACATCGGGGCCAGCGAACCTACTCCCAGGTAGGGGCTCGCGGTGACCGCGTCGACATACAGCGGGCTGGATGGATCAAGGTACGCGGAGGCGTACGCGGCGACGGTCGAACCGATGTCGCCACGCTTGACGTCGAGGAGAACGAGCGCGCCAGCTTCGCGCAACTGTCGGATAGTTGACTCAAGAATCGCCACTCCGCGGCTCCCGAATCGCTCGAAGAAGGCCGACTGAGGCTTGATCACCGCAACCCGGTCACCGAGCGCTTCCGCGACGGTCCGGGCGAACCGCTCCAAGCCGTCGACGTCGTCCGGCAGCCCCCAGCGGGCCAGCAGCCCGGGATGCGGGTCGATGCCCACGCACAGCGGCCCACGCTCCGCCACCGCCCGGTGCAATCGAAATCCGAAGGTCTCCATCGATGCTCCTCTCGTCTGCTCCTGCGTTCACCGCGAGCGGCGGTCGCCACCGCGGCGTCGGCCCCGGGCGGCCGGTCAGCCGGCCGCCACCGCAGCGGTCATCCCGGCCGCGATCCGGGCCACGTCGTCCTCCCCGGTCACATACGGCGGCATGGCGTAGACCAGGTCGCGGAAGGGGCGCAGCCACACGCCCCGGGCCACCGCAGCGGCCGTCGCCGCCGCCACGTCCACCTCGTGGTCCAACTGCACCACGCCGATCGCACCCAACACCCGCACGTCCACCACCCCTGGCGTCCCGCGCAACGGCTCCAGGCCGGCCCGCAGCCCCGCACCCACCCGGGCGACCCCGGCGACCCAGTCACCGGCCCGCAACAGCCCCAGGGAGGCGTTGGCGACCGCACACGCCAACGGGTTGCCCATGAACGTGGGGCCGTGTGCCAACACCCCGTCGGCGGAGATCCCCCAGGCCACCTCCGGCGTGCACAGCGCCGCCGCGAGGGTCAGGTAGCCCCCGGTGAGCGCCTTGCCCACGCAGAGCACGTCCGGGGTCACCCCGGCGTGGTCGGCGGCGAACATCCGCCCGGTCCGGCCGAACCCGGTGGCGATCTCGTCGAAGATCAGCAGCACCCCGTGCGCCCGGGTCACCTCGCGCAACACCCGCAGGTACCCCGGGTGGTGGAAGCGCATCCCGCCGGCCCCCTGCACCACCGGCTCGACGATCACCGCAGCCAACTCGTCGGCGTGCCGGGCGACCGCGTCGGTCAGCGCCGTCACGTACGCCGGGTCGGGCGGGTCGGCGAAGCCACCGGGCGGCACCGAGGCGAAGACCTGCCGGGGCAGCACGTCGCCCCACAGGTGGTGCATCCCGCCCTCGGGGTCGCACACACTCATCGGGTGGAAGGTGTCCCCGTGATAACCGCCCCGCCAGGTGGCCAGCCGACGGCGCTGCGGCCGGCCGGTGGCCCGCTGGTACTGCAGGCACATCTTGATCGCCACCTCGACCGACACCGAGCCCGAGTCGGCCAGGAAGACGTGTTCCAGGCCGTCCGGGGCCAACTCGACGAGCGTCTCGGCCAGCCGGACCGCCGGCTCGTGGGTGAGCCCGCCGAACATCACGTGACTCATCCGGCCGAGCTGGTCGGTGACCGCCGCGTCCAGCACCGGATGCCGGTAACCGTGGATCGCCGCCCACCACGACGACATCCCGTCGACCAGTTCCCGGCCGTCGGCCAGCCGCAGCCGGACACCCTCGGCGCTGTGCACCACATAGGGCGGGTGAGCCGGCGGCAGCGCCGCGTACGGGTGCCAGACACGGGCCCGGTCGACGGCCAGGATCTGCTCGGGCGTCACGCGCGTTCCTCCGTACCCTCGTCAGCCGCCGCACCACCGGCGGCCTGCGCTGCTCTGCTGCCCTGACGGCGACGGCGGCGGGTCTGGACCTGCCGCACGGTGGCCCCGACGGCCACGCCCCGCCCCGGCTGCGCGGCGACAGGGACAGCGACGCCCCCGGACCGCCGCAGGGCTGCGGCGGCGGCGACCCGCGCGGGTGTCACGCGCCGCGCCCGTGGCGGTGCGCGGCGGCCCGGCCGGGGTCGGATCGGCTCCCGGGCGGCACCACGGCGGGCACGACCGGATACACCGGACGCGCCCGCCGGATCACCGGCCGCTCACCGCCGGATCACCCGTCGGCATCCCGGACCCGGTCGAGACGCGGGCGGCGGCCCGGACCAGAGCCGGGCCCCGGTAGATGAAACCGGTGTAGAGCTGGACCAGACTGGCACCGGCGTCGAACATCCGGGCCGCGTCGTCCGGGTCGAGGATGCCACCGACGCCGATCACCGGGAGCCGACCGCCGGTCTCCCGGTGGACGAAGGCGACCATCTCCCGGGCCCGTCCGGTCAGCGGACGACCGGACAGGCCGCCGGCCTGCGCGCCACGTTCCGCGTCGGCGGGGGCGAGACCGGCCCGGCCCAGGGTGGTGTTGGTGGCGATCACGCCGGCCGCACCCCGGGCCAGGCAGACCTCCAACAGCTCGGCCACGGCCGGCTCGGTGAGGTCCGGGGCGATCTTCACCAGGACGGGCTTCTCCCCCACCAGGGCGGTCAGCAGGGCATCCAGGTGTGCCTTGTCCTGCAACGACCGCAAACCCGGGGTGTTCGGGGAGGAGACGTTGACCGCGAAGTAGTCACCGTGCCCCCGCAACGCCCGGTAGGAGGCGAGGTAGTCCTCGACCGCCTCGTCCAGCGGGGTCACCTTGGACTTGCCGAGCGAAATGCCCAGCGGCACCCCGAGCGGGCGGGGCAGCGCGGCCAGCCGGTCGGCCAGAGCCTGCGCGCCGGCGTTGTTGAAGCCCATCCGGTTGATCACCGCCGCGCTGTCGGGCAGCCGGAACAGCCGGGGCCGGGGATTGCCCGGCTGGGCGTGCGCGGTGACCGTGCCCACCTCGACGAAGCCGAACCCCAGCGCCGGCCAGGCCGGCAGGGCCACCCCGTTCTTGTCCATCCCCGCCGCCAGGCCCACCGGGTTGGGGAACTCCACCCCGAACACCGTCCGGGGCGCCCGGTGCAGGTTGCGGGCCCGCAGCAGGGCCAGCGCCGCCGGCCGCCGCGACAGGGTCGCCAACCGCCGCAACGTCCACTCGTGCGCCGCCTCGGCGTCCCCGCCCCCGATCCGGAACAGCGCCCTCCGGACCCCCTTCTCGAACATCACCACGCCCCGGCCCCCCAACCGACACTCCCCCGGCCGGCACCCTCGTCGGTGACGCCCCCTCGGCCGGAGCCCTCATGGGTGACGCCCTCGTCGGTGACGCCCTCGTCGGTGATCAAGAGGTTTGCGTCACCACAACCGCCGTCCGGTGACCGAAACCTCTTGATCACCGGCCTGAGCGGGGAGCGCGGACCGAGCGGGGAGCGCGGACCGAGCGGGGGGTGGGGGGTCATTGGGCGGCCCGGAGGGCGGCGTGGAGTTCCTGGAGGGGGCGTACCCGCATGTCGCCCCGGATGCGGGCCTCGATGCCCATCACCGCCGCCGCCACCCCCGGCACGGTGGTGATGCACGGGATGTCGGCCGTGACGGCGGCGCTACGGATCTCGTAGCCGTCCGAGCGGGCGCTCGCGCCGGAGCCCTGCGGGGTGTTCACCACCAGGGCCACGTCACCGGCGAGGATCATCGACACCGCGTCCGCGCCCTCGCCCGCCTGGTAGTGCTTGCGGATCTGCTCACAGGCGATGCCGTGCCGGCGCAGCAGCTCGGCGGTACCCGTGGTGGCGACGATCTCGAAGCCCAGGTCGGCCAGCCGCTTGACCGGGAAGATCATGGCCCGCTTGTCCCGGTTGGCCACCGAGACGAAGATCCTCCCGGTGGTCGGCAGCGAGCCGTACGCGGCGGACTGGCTCTTGGCGAAGGCGTGCCCGAAGCTGGTGTCGATGCCCATCACCTCGCCGGTGGACTTCATCTCCGGGCCGAGCAACGAGTCGACACCCTTGCCGGCCGGGGTGCGGAACCGCTTGAACGGCAGCACCGCCTCCTTGACCGCGATCGGGGCGTCGGGCGGCAGCACCCCACCGTCGCCGGTCGCCGGGAGCAGCCCCTCGGCGCGCAGCTCGGCGATGGTCGCGCCGAGGGCGATCCGGGCCGCCGCCTTCGCCAACGGCACGGCGGTGGCCTTGGAGACGAACGGGACGGTACGCGAGGCCCGCGGGTTCGCCTCCAACACGTAGAGCATGTCGTCCTTGAGGGCGTACTGGACGTTGAGCAGGCCGCGTACCCCCACCCCCCGGGCGATCGCCTCGGTGTAGCGGCGTACCTCGGTCAGGTGCGAACCGGCCAGCGTGATCGGCGGCAGCGCGCACGACGAGTCGCCGGAGTGGATGCCGGCCTCCTCGATGTGCTCCATCACGCCGCCCAGGTAGACCTCACCGTCGGCGTCGCAGAGCGCGTCCACGTCGATCTCGATGGCGTCGTCGAGGAACCGGTCGACCAGCACCGGGTGGTCCGGGGAGATGTCGGTGGCCCGCCCGATGTAGTCGCGCAGCGTGGCATCGTCGTAGACGATCTCCATGCCCCGCCCGCCGAGCACGTACGACGGGCGCACCAGCACCGGGTAGCCGATCTCGTCGGCGATCGCCTTCGCCTCGTCGTACGAGGTGGCCATGCCGTGCGCCGGGGCACGCAGGCCGGCCCGGGCCAGCACCAGGCCGAACGCGCCGCGCTCCTCGGCCAGGTGGATCGACTCCGGGGAGGTGCCGACCACCGGCACCCCGGCGTCCTTGAGCCGCTGCGCCAGCCCCAGCGGGGTCTGCCCGCCGAGCTGCACGACCACCCCGACCACGCCGGGGCCGCCGGCCGCCTTCCCGGAGGAGTCCTCGGCGTGCCACACCTCCAGCACGTCCTCGAAGGTCAGCGGCTCGAAGTAGAGCCGGTCGGCGGTGTCGTAGTCGGTGGACACCGTCTCCGGGTTGCAGTTGACCATGACGGTCTCGTAGCCGCCGGCACCGGACCCACCGCCGGAGCCGGACCCACCGCCGGAACCCGATCCGGCACCGGACCCGTCCGGGCCGGGCAGCGGGGCGGCACGCAGCGCCTGGACGGCGTGCACGCAGGAGTAGTCGAACTCGATGCCCTGCCCGATCCGGTTCGGCCCCGACCCGAGGATCAGCACCTTCGGCCGGTCCGACGGGGCGACCTCGGTCTCCTCGTCGTACGTCGAGTAGTGGTAGGGGGTGGTCGCCTCGAACTCGGCGGCGCAGGTGTCCACCGTCTTGTAGACCGGGCGCACGTCGAGCCGGTGCCGCAGGGTGCGCACGCCGTCCTCGGCGGCCAGCTCCGGGCGCAGCGCGGCGAGCTGCCGGTCGGACAACCCGGCCCGCTTGGCCCGGCGCAGCAGGTCGGCGTCGAGCACCGGGGCGGCCACGATCTCGGTCCGCAGCTCGACCAGGCTGACGATCTGGTCCAGGAACCACGGGTCGATACCGCCGGACGCCGCCGCGACCTCGGCGACCGACGCGCCCAGCCGCAGCGCCCGCTCGACGGTGTAGAGCCGCCCGTCGTGCGGCGTCCCCAGCGCGGCGAGGGTGTTCTCCCGCGTCGCCCCCTGCGGGTCCGGGGTGGTCCAGAAACCCGACGCCTTGGTTTCCATCGAGCGCATCGCCTTGTTGAGCGCCTCGGTGAAGTTACGGCCCAGGCTCATCGCCTCGCCGACCGACTTCATCGTGGTGGTCAGCTCCGGGTCCGCGCCGGGGAACTTCTCGAACGCGAACCGGGGGATCTTCACCACCACGTAGTCCAGCGTCGGCTCGAACGCCGCCGGCGTCTTCAACGTGATGTCGTTGGGGATCTCGTCGAGGGTGTAGCCGATGGCCAGCTTCGCGGCGATCTTGGCGATCGGGAAGCCGGTGGCCTTCGACGCCAGCGCCGACGACCGGGACACCCGGGGGTTCATCTCGATCACCACGATCCGGCCGTCGGCCGGGTTGACCGCGAACTGGATGTTGCAGCCGCCGGTGTCCACCCCGACCTCGCGCAGCACCGCGATGCCCAGGTCACGCAGGTTCTGGTACTCCCGGTCGGTGAGCGTCATCGCCGGGGCGACGGTGACGCTGTCGCCGGTGTGCACGCCCATCGGGTCGATGTTCTCGATCGAGCAGACCACCACCACGTTGTCGTGCCGGTCGCGCATCAGCTCGAGTTCGTACTCCTTCCAGCCGAGCACGCTCTCCTCGATGAGCACCTCGTGCACCGGGCTGGCGGCCAGGCCGGACCCGGCGATGCGGGTCAGGTCCTCGTCGGTGTGCGCCATGCCGGAACCCAGTCCGCCCATGGTGAACGACGGCCGGATCACCACCGGCAGGCCCAGCTCCGCGACGGTCTCCCGGACCTCGTCCATCGAGTGGCAGACCCGCGACCGGGGCACCAGGCCGGCCGGGTCGGCCAGCCCCAGCCGTACGCCGGCCTTGGCGACGATCTCCTTGAACAGCTGGCGGTCCTCACCCCGGTTGATCGCCTCGATGTTCGCGCCGATCAGCTCGACGCCGTACTTGTCGAGGACGCCCGCGGCGTGCAGGGCGACCGCCGTGTTCAACGCCGTCTGCCCGCCCAGGGTCGGCAGCAGCGCGTCGGGGCGCTCCTTGGCGATGACCAGCTCCACGAACTCCGGGGTGATCGGCTCGACGTAGGTGGCGTCGGCGAACTCCGGGTCGGTCATGATGGTCGCCGGGTTGGAGTTGACCAGGCTGACCCGGATCCCCTCGCTGCGCAGCACCCGGCAGGCCTGGGTGCCGGAGTAGTCGAACTCGCAGGCCTGACCGATCACGATCGGCCCGGAGCCGATCACCAGGATGTGCTTGAGATCGTCGCGCTTAGGCATTCGTGCGCCCCTCGCTGTGGTTCCGGCCCGCACCGGGCTGCCCGTCGGGGCCACGGCCCTCGATCAGCTCGGCGAAGCGGTCGAAGAGGTAGTCGGCGTCGTGCGGGCCGGCTGCCGCCTCCGGGTGGTACTGGACGGTGAAGGCGGGCACGTCCATGGCCCGCAGCCCCTCGACGACGTTGTCGTTGAGGCAGACGTGCGACACCTGCACGCCACCGAACTCGGTCTCGATGACCTCGTCGGGGACGACCGCGCCGGCCGCCGCCCCGGGCTCGCGGCCCGGCCAGGCCACCGCGAAGCCGTGGTTGTGGCTGGTCACCTCGACCTTGCCGGTGGCCCGGTCGAGCACCGGCTGGTTGATGCCCCGGTGGCCGTAGCCCAGCTTGTAGGTGCCGAAGCCGAGCGCCCGGCCGAGGATCTGGCTGCCGAAGCAGATGCCGAACAGCGGGATCCGCCGGCTCAGCACCTCCCGGGCCAGCGTCACCGGCCCGTCGGCGGTCGCCGGGTCACCCGGGCCGGGCGAGAAGAAGACCGCGTCCGCGCCGGTGGCCAGCAGGTCGTCGATGCTGGAGTTGGCGGGCAGCACGTGGGTGGTGACCCCCCGGGCGGCCAACCGCCGCGGCACGTTGCGCTTGATGCCCAGGTCCAGCGCGGCGACGGTGTAGCGGTGCTCGCCCTCGGCCTCGACCACGTACGGGGTGGCGGTGCTCACCTCGGCGGAGAGATCCGCGCCGACCATCTGCGGGGACTGCCGGACCCGCTCCAGCAGGGCGCGCGGGTCGTCCTCGACGCTGGAGATGCCGACCCGCATCGCACCACGTTCGCGCAGGTGCCGGGTGAGCGCCCGGGTGTCCACCCCGGCGATGCCGACCACACCTTCGACGCCGAGCCGGTCCTCCAGGCCGCCGGTGGACCGCCAGTTGGAACCGATCCTGGCCGGGTCGCGCACCACGTACCCGGCGACCCAGATCCGGTCGGACTCGTCGTCCTCGCCGTTGACGCCGGTGTTGCCGATGTGCGGGGCGGTCTGCACCACCACCTGCCGGTGGTAGGACGGGTCGGTCAGGGTCTCCTGGTAGCCGGTCATCCCGGTGTTGAAGACCGCCTCGCCGAAGGTCTCCCCGACACTGCCGTACGCCTCACCGTGGAAGGTGCGCCCGTCCTCCAGGACCAGGATCGCCGATCTGCGCCTACCCATCACACGTCACCTCCGATCCGGACTGCGGGACTCCGCTCCGCTACGTTCCTCGCTCGGATCACGCGCCCACCTCCGATCCGGACTGCGGGACTCCGCTCCGCTACGTTCCTCGCTCGGATCACGCGCCCACCTCCGATCCGGACTGCGGGACTCCGCTTCGCTACGTTCCTCGCTCGGATCACTTGACAGCCTTTCCGTCCAGGACCGTCGGCTCGCCGCGCAGGAAGGTCGCCACGATGCGACCCGGCAGCGTCATGCGGGCGTACGGGGTGTTGCGACTGCGGCTGGCCAGCTCCGCGGGCTCGATCACGCGTCGGGCGGCCGGGTCGACCAGGGTCAGGTTGGCCGGTACCCCGGGTGCCGGGTCGAGGCCGTGGCCGTCGAGTCCGGCGATCCGGGCCGGGGTCCGTGACATCCGGTCGGCGATCAGGTCCCACTGCGGGCCGAGCACGTCGAGGGCGATGGACAGCGCCGTCTCCAGACCGAGCATGCCCGGCCGGGCGTACGCCCACTCGCACTCCTTGTCCTCCACCGCGTGCGGGGCGTGGTCGGTGGCGACGACGTCGATGACGCCCTCGGCGAGCGCGGTGCGCAGCGCGGCGACGTCGGTGCCCGTCCGCAACGGCGGGTTGACCTTGAAGACCGGGTCGTAGCTGGCCGTCGGGCTCCAGTCGGGCGAGAGCCCGGGGCTGGCCTGCTCACCCCGGCCGGCCACCACCTCGTCGGTGAGCAGCAGGTGGTGCGGGGTGACCTCGGCGGTGACCCGTACCCCCCGGGCCTTGGCCTGGCGCAGCACCTCGACGCTGCCGGCGGTGGAGACGTGGCAGACGTGCAGCCGGCTGCCGACATGCTCGGCGAGCAGCACGTCGCGGGCGATGATCGCCTCCTCGGCGACGGCCGGCCAGCCGGTCAGCCCGAGCCGGGTGGAGACCTCCCCCTCGTGCATCTGCGCGCCCTCGGTGAGCCGGGGTTCCTCGGCGTGCTGGGCGATGATCCCGTCGAACGCCTTGACGTACTCCAGGGCCCGGCGCATCAGCTTGGGGTCGGCGACGCAGTGCCCGTCGTCGGAGAAGATCCGCACCCGGGCCGCCGAGTCGGCCATCGCGCCCAGTTCGGCGAGCCGCTCGCCGGCCAGCCCGACGGTGACCGCGCCGATCGGCTGCACGTCGACCAGCCCGGCCTGCCGGCCGAGCCGCCAGACCTGCTCGACCACGCCCGCGGTGTCGGCGACCGGCGAAGTGTTCGCCATCGCGCAGACCGCGGTGTAGCCGCCCAGCGCCGCCGCCCGGGAGCCGGAGTCGACCGTCTCGGCGTCCTCCCGGCCGGGCTCGCGCAGGTGGGTGTGCAGGTCGACCAGGCCGGGCAGGGCGACCAGGCCGGTGCCGTCGATGACGGCGGCCTCCGGGTCGGTCAGCCCGGCTCCGGTCTCGGCGACGACGCCGTCGCGGATCAGCAGGTCGGTCGGCGGGCCGCCGACGACGCTCACGTTCGTGATCAGGTACGCGGTCACCGGTTGTTTCCTCCGAGCAGCAGGTAGAGCACGGCCATCCGCACGGAGACCCCGTTGGCGACCTGTTCGACGATGGTGGAGCGGGGTGAGTCGGCGACCTCGGGGGTGATCTCCATCCCCCGGTTCATCGGCCCGGGGTGCATGACGATCGCGTGTTCGGGCAGCCGGCGCATCCGTGGCCCGTCCAGCCCGTAGCGGCGGGCGTACTCGCGGGCGGACGGGAAGTAGGAGTCGTTCATCCGCTCCCGCTGCACCCGCAGCATCATCACCACGTCCACCCCGGGCAGCACCGCGTCGAGGTCGTAGCAGACGTCGGTGCCGGGGTCGGCGTCGGTCGCCACGGACCCGACGCCGGCGCGGGCGGCCCAGTCGACCGGGATCAGCGTCGGCGGACCGACCAGGGTGACCTTGGCGCCGAGGGTGCTCAGCAGCAGGACGTTGGAGCGGGCCACCCGGGAGTGCAGGACGTCGCCGACGATCGCCACGTGCAGGCCGGCGAGCCGACCCAGCCGGGCCCGCATGGTGTACGCGTCGAGCAGCGCCTGGGTGGGGTGCTCGTGGGTGCCGTCGCCGGCGTTGACCACCGACCCGTCCACCCAGTTGGCCAGGCGGTGCGGGGCCCCGGAGGCGGGGTGCCGGACGACCACCGCGTCGGCCCCCATCGCCTGGAGGGTCAGCGCGGTGTCCTTCAGGCTCTCGCCCTTGGTGACGCTGGAGCCCTTGGCGGAAAAGTTGATCACGTCGGCGCTGAGTCGCTTGGCGGCGGCCTCGAACGAGATCCTGGTCCGGGTGGAGTCCTCGTAGAAGAGGTTCACCACGGTCCGGCCGCGCAGCGCCGGGAGCTTCTTGACCTCGCGGCCGGCGACGGTGGCCATCTCGGCGGCGGTGTCGAGGATCTGGGTCGCGGTGTCGGCGTCCAGGTCGGCCCCGGAGAGCAGGTGTCTGATCACGGGCGGGGCCGCCTCTCGTTCGCGTCTGCCGGATGCCGTCGCGGCGCGCTCACCGGGTCCCCCCGCAGAGTCGGACCTCGTCGGCGCCGTCGGTCTCGACGAGGGTGACCTTGACGCTCTCGGCGAGCGCGGTCGGGATGTTCTTGCCGACGTAGTCGGCGCGGATCGGCAGTTCCCGGTGGCCCCGGTCGACCAGCACGGCGAGCTGCACCGAGGCGGGTCGGCCGACGTCGTTGAGGGCGTCGAGGGCGGCCCGGACGGTACGGCCGGAGAAGAGCACGTCGTCGACGAGGACGACCCGCTTGCCGTCGATGCCGCCCGGGGGCAGTTGGGTCGGGCCGACCGCACGGGTGGCGTGCCGACGCAGGTCGTCGCGGTAGAGAGTGATGTCGAGCACCCCGACCGGGACGTCGACGTCCTCGAAGGTGCTGATCCGGGCGGCGAGCCGTCGGGCGAGCGGGGCGCCCCGGGTGGGGATTCCCAGCAGGACGGTGTCGGCGGCGCCCTGGGTCTTCTCCAGGATCTGGTGGGCGATCCGGTCGACGACGCGCTGGACGTCGGCGCTGGCGAGGATCACCTTCACCGAGGGTTGTCGCTCGGGCGACGGATGGGCAGCCGGTGGGCAGGCCACGGCGGACCTCCTTCCCCGCCTCACGGGACGGGTCGTTAAAGGATGTCGGGGGTGTCCGGTCGGGTCAGGGTGGCCCGACCGGGGCTGGCGGCCACGTTACCAGCGGTCACCTCGCGGTTCACCGCGACCCACTGATCCCTGGATCAGGACGGTGAAATCCGGACAACTCCCCCGCTATCTCCGATGGGAATGTCACGAGCACTTGACCACGTGTCGCAATCCCCGTACCGTCACGCTCCGTAGCGATCGCTGGGAGAACCCCAAAGCACAGCACTGGGAGTGTCCGAATGCCCTCTGAATACGCCAAGTCGCTGGGCGCCCGCCTGCGCTCCATCCGCCAGCAGCAGGGCCTGTCCCTGCAGGGGGTGGAGGAGAAGTCAAACGGACGCTGGAAGGCGGTGGTGGTCGGCTCGTACGAGCGCGGCGACCGGGCCGTCACCGTGTCCCGGCTGGCGGAGCTGGCCGACTTCTACCGCGTACCCGTCTCGGAGCTGCTGCCCGACGGCAGCGGCGTACGGCACGAGCCCACCAGCAAGATCGTCCTGGACCTGGAGCGGCTCTACGACGAGGCCTCCGAGGACCTCGCCTACGTCGCCCGGTACGCCCGGGCGATCCAGCAGCAACGGGGCGACTACAACGGCCGGGTGCTCTCCATCCGCGCCGACGACCTGCGCGCCCTGGCGATCGTCTACGACGCCTCGCCGTCCGGGCTGATCGAGCGGCTCACCGAGCACGGTGTGCTGGTCGCCGACCCGCGGGCGTTCTTCGCCTCCTGATCCGCGGTCGCTGACGTCGAAGGGCCCGTGCCGTCCGGCACGGGCCCTTCTGTCACACCGTCTCCCGCCCCCGGCGGCGCGGACCGGCCCTGGTGGGGCGGCACGCGCGCGACCCGGTCAGCGGGTGGCGTACTCGGCGATCCGGCCGAGGATGCCGTTGAGGAAGCGCGGCGAATCGTCGGTCGACATCTGCCGGGCCAGCTCCACCGCCTCGCTGATCGCCACCGCGTCGTCGATCTCGTCGACGTAGAGCAGCTCGTAGACGGCGATCCGGGCCAGGTTGCGGTCGACCGCCGGCATCCGGTCCAGGGTCCAGCCCTCGGCGTAGCTGGCGATCACCTCGTCGATCCGGTCGAGGTGCGCGGCGACCCCCTCGACCAGACCGACCGCGTAGTCCAGGTGCTCGGGACGCGGTTTCTCGATCCGCTCGACGTAGCCGGCGAGCACCTCGACCGGAGGCCGGTCCCGCAGGTCCGCCTCGAAGAGCACGTCCAGCGCCCGCTTACGCGCCTTGCGACGCGCCGGCATCTGCTGCTTGGCGCCCTCGGCCATCAGGCCCGGCCGAGGTAACGGCCGTCGCGGGTGTCGACCTTGATCTTCTCGTCGGTGGTGATGAAGAGCGGCACCTGCACGGTCGCGCCGGTCTCCACGGTGGCCGGCTTGTTGCCGCCGGTCGACCGGTCGCCCTGCAGACCCGGCTCGGTGTAGGTGACCTGGAGCACCACGCTGGTCGGCAGCTCGATGTAGAGCGGCACACCCTCGTGGGTGGCGACGGTCGCCTCGGCCTCCGGGAGGAGGTAGTTGGCGGCCTCGCCGACGGTGCCGCCGGGGACGGTGATCTGGTCGAACGTCTCCAGATCCATGAAGACGTAGTCCTCGCCGTCGGCGTAGAGGTATTGCATGGTGCGCTTGTCGACGGTGGCGGTCTCGACCTTGGTGCCCGCGTTGAAGGTCTTGTCGACGACCTTGCCGGACAGCACGTTCTTCAGCGTCGTGCGGACGAACGCCCCACCCTTACCGGGCTTGACGTGCTGGAACTCGACGACGGCCCAGAGCTCCCCGTCGAGGTTGAGTACCAGGCCGTTCTTGAGGTCGTTGGTGGATGCCATTTCCTGCCTTGATCATCAATTGGCGGACAGACCTGGCAAGTCTACTAGCTGCGTCTAATCGGCGGCGGTTCCGGCGGCCGGGGACCGCCCCGCCGCCACCGACCACCCCGACCGTCACGCACAGTGACGGAAGCGGGGGTCAGTCGGCCCCGCCGAGCCGGGTGGCGAGGTGCCGCAGCGCGAGCCGGTAACCGTCCACGCCGAGCCCACAGATGACGCCGGTGGCCACCGCCGACACCACCGAGTGGTGCCGGAACTCCTCCCGGGCGTGGATGTTGGAGATGTGCACCTCGACCAGGGGCGCACGCAGCAACGCGCAGGCGTCCCGCACCGCGATCGAGTAGTGCGACCAGGCCGCCGGGTTGAGCACCACCGCCGCACCCTCGTCCGCCGCCCCGTGCAGCCAGCCCAGCAGCTCGTGCTCGGCGTCGGTCTGCCGGACCACCACGTCCAGCCCCAGTTCGCGGCCCGTCTCGACGCAGAGCGTCACCAGGTCGGCATAGCTGGTAACGCCGTACACGTCGACCTGACGGGTGCCCAGCCGGCCCAGGTTGGGCCCGTTGAGCACGTACACCCGGGGGGTGGCGGTGGTCACCGGCTGACCTCCCGGTAGGCGGCGTGCAGCAGCTCGTCGTCCGGGCCGTCCAGGATTGCCGGCCTGGCCAGCCCGTCGAGCACCACGAACCGCAGTCGACTGCCCCGGGCCTTCTTGTCCACCCGCATCGCCGCCAGCAGGTCCGGCCAGGCGTCCGCCGGGTAGCTGGTCGGCAGATCCAGCGCGGTCAGCACGCTGCGGTGCCGCTCGGCGGTCGCCGCGTCGAGCCGACCGGCCAACCGGGCCAGGCTGCCGGCATAGACGGTGCCGACGGAGACCGCGTGCCCGTGCCGCCAGCGGTACCCCTCGACCTTCTCGATCGCGTGGGCCAGGGTGTGCCCGTAGTTGAGCACCTCCCGGACACCCGACTCGCGCAGGTCACCGGAGACCACGTCGGCCTTGACCCGGATCGCCCGCTCGATCAGCTCCCGGGCCACCGGGCCGGTCGGGTCGACGGCGGCGGCCGGGTCCCCCTCGACCAGGTCCAGGATCGCCGGGTCGGCGATGAAGCCACACTTGACCACCTCGGCCAGCCCGGCGGCCAGGTCGGCCGCCGGGAGGCTGTCCAACGTGCCCAGGTCGGCCAGCACCCCGACCGGCGGGTGGAAGGCCCCCACCAGGTTCTTGCCGGCCCCCGTGTTGACTCCGGTCTTACCGCCGACGGCGGCGTCGACCATGCCGAGCAGCGACGTCGCCACCGGCACCCATTGCACCCCGCGCAGCCAGCAGGCCGCGACGAAGCCGGCCAGGTCGGTCACGGCACCGCCGCCCACCCCGACCACCGCGTCGGTACGGGTGAAGCCGGCCGCACCGAGCTGCTCCCAGCAGTCGGCGGCCACCTCGACCCGCTTGCCCGCCTCGGCGTCGGGCACCTCGATCGCCAGCGGGGTGACCCCCGCCCCGGCCAACCGCTCGCCGATCTCCTCGGCCAACGCCCGTAGGGGCGGCGCGTACAGCACCGCCGCCCGGGTCGCGTCGGGCAGCAACGCGGGCAGCTCGGCCAGCAGGCCCCGCCCGACCAGTACGTCGTACGGCCGTTCGCCGCCGACCGGAATCCGGGTCACCTCGTCCATCGCCGGGAGCCTAGTCCAGCGTCGGCTTCGACACGGCGGGTGTCCACCTGGTGGCGGTCCGGGAGAGGAGGTGGCCGACCGACCACGGCCCGGAGATCGGACCATCGGCCGCCCGACCGGACCCTCATCGGGTGCCGGACCCGCCGGATGCCGGACCCTCGTCGCATGCCGGACCCGCCGGATGCCGGGCCCACCGCGTGCCGGACCCACCGCGTGCCGGACCCACCGCGTGACCGCACGGCAGGGCCGGCGTTTAGCCCGACAGAACCCGGGCACCGGGGACGGGATCGACCCGAACGCGGAGGAACCCATGGCCGGCACCACCATCGACGGCGCGGACATCCGGCTGCCGGCCGTCATCCTCGGCGTCGGCCTCGGCGGGTTCGTCGACGGCATCGTCCTGCACCAGGTGCTCCAGTGGCACCACATGCTCAGCAGCACCGGCAGCGACAACGTCGGGATCAGGGCGTATCCGGTGGACACCGTGCCCGGGTTGCAGATGAACACCCTGTGGGACGGACTGTTCCACGTGGTGACCTGGGTGGCGGTGCTCACCGGGCTGGCCCTGCTCCACTCCCGGGTCACCCGGTCCCGGGGCCGACTGTGGCGCTCCGGGGTGCTCTGGGGCTGGGCACTGGTCGGGTGGGGACTGTTCAACCTGGTCGAAGGGGTGATCGACCACCATCTGCTCGGCATCCACCACGTACACGGTGGTCCGCACCAGACCGCCTGGGACGTCGGCTTCCTGCTGCTCGGGGCGGCACTGGTGGCCCTCGGCTGGGCGGTCCAGCGTCGCGCCACGGCCGTGGACACCTGCGCCGGGCCGCGATGACCGGGGCGCACGACGGCGGGGGCGGACCGCTGCTGCTCGTACCGGCGATGGTGTTCTGGGGTTATCTGGCCGCCGCCCTGCGCCAGCGTGACCCGGGGCGGGCCGGTTGGAGCCACTGGCGGACCGCCAGTTTCGGCGCGGGCGCTGCGCTGCTCGCGGTGGCCCTGCTGCTGCCCGCCCACGACCTGGTCGGGCACATGTGGCAGCACCTGCTGGTCGGGATGCTCGCGCCGCTCGGGCTGGTGCTCGGCGCACCAGGCACGCTGGCCCTGCGGACGGTACGCCCCCGGGCCGGCCGGGCCGCGCTGCGGCTGCTGCGGCATCCCGCCGTGGCGGTGGCCACCCACCCGGTCACCGGCCTGCTGCTCACCGCCGGGGGCCTGTACCTGTTGCACCTGACGCCGCTGTACCGGGCCACCCTGACCCACCCCGGCCTGCACCCGCTGCTCCTGCTGCACTTCCTGCTCAGCGGGTACGCCTTCACCTGGGCGATCGCCGGCCCCGACCCCGGGACGCACCGCCCCGGCGTGCCGGTGCGCCTGGTGGTGCTGGGCCTGTCCGTCGCCGCCCACGCCACCCTGGCCCAGCTGATGTACGCCGGCCTGGTCGACGCCGACGCCCCCGCCGACCAACTACGGACGGCGGCGACCCTGATGTACTACGTCGGCGACCTGGCCGAGATCCTGCTCGCGCTGGCCCTGCTGGTGACCTGGCGGCCCGAACCCCGCCGGAACGGGTCGACGGCCGTCCGGCCGCACCGGCGTCGCCGGGTGGGCCCGGTCAGGGCTTGAGCAGGGCGACGACCTCGGCGGCGAGGTCCTCCGGCGCGCGGCCGTCGGTCACCACCGTCGCCGTCGCGACCTCCGCGTAGAGCGGCCGACGCTGGTCCATCAGGTGCTTGAGGGTGGCGCGCGGATTCACCGACAGCAACGGCCGGCCGGCACCGAGCCCGACCCGCTTCACCGCGTCGGGCAACTCCACCGACAGGTGCACCACGGTGTGCCCGACCAACGCGGCCCGGTTATCCTCGGCGAGGATCGCCCCACCGCCGAGGGCGAGCACCCCGGCGTGCGACGTCAGCGCCGCCAGCACCGCGGCCCGTTCCAGGGCCCGGAAGTGCGCCTCACCCTCGTCGATGAAGATCTCCGGGATCGGCTTGCCGGCCATCTGCTCGATGTCGGTGTCGGTGTCCCGGAACGCCACCCCGAGCAGGGTGGCCAGCTCCGCGCCGACGGTGCTCTTGCCGGAGCCGGGCGCCCCGACCAGCACGCAGACAGGCTTCGTCACTGGTCCAGCCTTTCGTTCGCGACTGCGGGGCTCCGCTGCGCTGCACTCCTCGCCCTCACTGGTCCAGCCTTTCGTTCGCGACTGCGGGGCTCCGCTGCGCTGCACTCCTCGCCCTCACCGAAGCCAGCCTTTCGTTCGCGACTGCGGGGCTCCGCTGCGCTGCACTCCTCGCCCTCACCGGGGCCAGCCCTTCTTGGCAGCCGGCGCTCACCGGATGATCAGCGCGTCGAGGTAGCCGGCAAGGTTGCGGCGGATCTCGGCCACCGAGTCACCGCCGAACTTCTCCATGGCGGCCTCGGCGAGGACCAACGCCACCATCGCCTCCGCGACCACCGCCGCAGCAGGAACCGCACACACATCCGACCGTTGGTTGATCGCCGTCGCCGGCTCACCCGTGGTCACATCCACCGTGGCCAACGCCCGGTTCAACGACGAGATCGGCTTCATCGCCGCCCGCACCCGCACCGGCTCACCCGTGGTGATCCCACCCTCCAGACCACCCGCCCGGTCGGTGACCCGACGCACCCCGGTCGCGGTGGGCATGATCTCGTCGTGCGCCTCCGAGCCTCGGGACCGGGCCTGTTGCCACCCGTCCCCGATCTCGACGCCCTTGATCGCCTGGATCGACATCAACGCCGTCGCCAACCGGGCATCAAGCTTCCGATCCCACTGCACATGACTACCCAGACCCGGCGGCACCCCGTACGCCAACACCTCCACCACCCCACCGAGCGTGTCAGCAGCCTTCTTCGCAGCATCCACCTCAGCGACCATCCGGACACTGGCATCCGGATCGAGACACCGCAACGGGTCCGCGTCGATCCGCTCAGCATCCTCGGGCGTCGGCCGTAGCCCCGGCTTCGCGGCCACCGAACCCAACTCCACCACGTGCGACACGATCTCGATGCCGAGGGCCTGCTTCACCAGGGCCTTCGCCACGGTGCCCACGGCCACCCGCGCAGCCGTCTCCCGGGCGCTGGCCCGCTCCAGAATCGGCCGCGCATCCGTGTGACCGTACTTCTGCATGCCGGCCAGGTCGGCGTGGCCGGGCCGGGGACGGGTCAGCGGAGCGTTCCGGGCCTGACTCGCCAACTCGCCCGCATCCACCGGGTCGGCGGCCATCACCGTCTGCCACTTCGGCCACTCCGAGTTCCCCACCCGGATCGCGACCGGACTGCCCAGCGTGACGCCGTGCCGCAGACCACCGACGACCTCGACCTCATCCTGCTCGAACGCCATCCGCGCACCCCGGCCATAACCCAACCGACGCCGCGCCAACTCACCCACGATGTCACCAGAAGTCACCGCCACCCCGGCGGGAACCCCCTCCAACAACGCCACCAGAGCCGGACCATGCGATTCACCTGCAGTCAGCCAACGCAACACGACGGTCAGTCTGTCACGCCCGGTGCCGGCGTCGGCACCCTGTCCGGTCCGTCCCGCCCTGCGGACGCCGAGCTGCGCCGGGCGGGCCGCCGACCGGGTTCACGACCAGTCGAAGCGCATACCCAGTCGTTGTTCCAACGCCGCGTTGTGCGGGGCGAAGTGCACGCTCAACTCTTCCCGTACCTGCTCGGGCATGGCGCTGCTGCGGCGGTGGTTGTGCGCCTCGTACGCGGCGAGCTGGTGCGGGGGCAGACCGAGGAAGTCCAACACCCGGGCGTACGTGGCGGCCGGCTCGGCGTACAGCGTCTCGCTGGGCAGGATCAGCAGCTGGGAACGGTCGAACCGGTCCAGCCACGGCGTCAGGTGCTCCAGGTAGCGGCCCCGGGCCCGGTAGGTGTACCAGTCGTACGCCTCGCTGAAGTACGTCGGGTCGGCGATCAGCTTCTCCCGCTCCCCCGCCGTCCGCTCCTCCTCCCGGGCCAGCGCCTCGACGAAGTCCAACGGCTCCTTGCCCTCCGTGCGCCGCTCCTTCCAGTGCGAGTACGCCCGCTCCACGGGGTCCCGGAGCAGGAAGATCAACCGGACGTCGGGCATCAGCTCGGCTACCCGCTGCGCGGCGAGCGGGTGGAACATGTACAGCGGGGCGGCCTCACCGACGCGGACCGGCCCGCCGTGCCGACGTTCCAGGGCCTGCCGGTGCCGCACGGTCGGGAAGTGCGAGCGGTACCACGCCTCGCCCCGACCCCAGTTCTCCTCGAAGTAGTGCGAGGTCTTGGTGTTCCAGGCCGGGAAGAGCCGGGGCACCAGGGGGTGCGCCAGCAGGTAGCGCCACAGCGAGGTGGTGCCGCCCCGCTTGGTGCCGGTGATCAGGAAGTCGGGCAGCGGCCGACGGTCGCTGGTGCGTTCGCCGTACCGGACCAGCGAGCTGCGTACCTGGTGGGTGACCTGGTGCGGGACCACACCCTTGAGGCGGTCGCGGATCGTCATCGTCTCCCTCTCGTCACGCCGGTTTCGGCCTGAGCATCGTCACGGCGGCCTCCGCCCGAGCGCCTCATGCCGGTTTCGGCCTGAGCATCGTCACGGCGGCCCGGACCGTACCCCGGACCCGCCGGTCCAGCAGCAGCCCGGCGGCGACGACCGCCAGCACCGCCAGGGCCAGCGCCAGACCGGCCACGCCCCGGCCGGCGACCAGCGCGCTGAGCACCGCCACCACGGCCGCACCGCCGCCGGCCCCGAGCGCCGCCCAACCCACCGACCGGGTGAGCAGCGGCTCGCCGATCGCCACCCGGGCGGCGATCGCGGCCAGCACGTTCTCGGCGACCACGCCGGCCGTCCAGGCGTACGCCGCGCCGAGCGCCCCGTGGTCGGGGATGAGCAGGAAACCCAGGCCGACGGTGAGCGCCAGCCCCACCACGGTGGCCTGGAGGTGCCGGGTGCTGTTGCCGCTCATCAGCAGCATGGTCTGCACGATCCCCACCCCGGAGTTGACGAGCATCGCGAAGGCGAGCACCGCCAGCGGGGCGGCCCCGACGGTGAACCCGTCACCGAAGAGGCTGAGGAACCCGGGCGCGAACACCGCCAGCAGCAGGTACGCCGGCCAGGACAGCAGGATGATCACGACGGTGACCCGCCGGTAGACCAGCGCCGCGTCGGCGGTGCGCCCCTGCCCGAGCAGCCGGGAGAGCTGGGGCGCGACGGCCACCCGCAACCCCTGCATGATCAGCAGCCCGGCCAGGGCGTACCGGCCGACCGCGCCGAAGACACCTGACTCGTCCGCACCGGCCAGCGCCGCGGTGAGCAACACCCCGACCCACATGCTGCTCGCGTCGATCGCCGCCGACACCGCCCGGGGCAGCGCGAAGCCCCAGAGGGTACGCCAGTCCGCGCCGTCCGGCCGCAGCCGCGCCCCCGCCAGCACCCCGAGCGGACGCAGCAGCAGGACGGCGGCGGCGACCACGGCCAACGCCACCGGCAGCAGCCAACCGCCGAACCCGACGGCCACCCCGGCCCCGGTGGCGACCGTCGCCAGCAGCAGTACGGGTCGGGCCAGCGGCACCAGCACGTACTGGATGCCGATCACGGCGGTCACCGGGCGGACCGCCCGGACGGCGGCGAGCAGCACGGTCATCGCCACGGTGACCGGCAGGGCGAGGAACGCCAGCCGCAGCAGTGTCGGCCCGTCCGACCGCTCGAAGAAGACCGGGGCGAGCCGGTCGGCGGTGAACGCGCCCACCGTCGCGACGACCCCGGTGAGCAGCAGCACCGGCAGCAACGCCACCGGCAGCAGCCGGGCGGCGTCACCGTCGACACCGGTGCGGCGTCGGGGCAGCGCCCAGACCAGCGCGGTGTCCGCACCGGCGCAGCAGATCGCGCCCAGAATGGAGACCACACCGATGGCGGTGAACAGCGCACCCGATCCGTCGGTGCCGAAACCGCGCACGATGACCACGGTGAGCAGGAAACCCAGCGCGCCGTTGACCGCCGCGCCGACCAGCCCCACCGCGCCGCTGCGGGCGCTGCGGCGGACCTCCCCGGCGCCGCTCGCCGCGTCGGAGGTGTCCGCCACCGGCCCGGCCGGTGCGTCGGCCGCCGTGGCACGGCGGTCGACCTGCCGAGGAGCCGCGGGTGTGGTCCCGGTCCCGGTGCCCGGATGGCTCATGTCCGCTCCCTGCCGTCCTCGGTGCCGGTCTGGTCTGCGGTCCGGGTGGCGGTCCGGACCGGTGGGGTGGGCCCGTCGGGCCGGGCCGGTTGCACCACGGTGGGTGCGTCCACCCCGCCACCCGGCCGGGACCCGCCGCCCGGAGCCGGGGCCGAGGTCGGCGATGGGACCGACGGCCGGGCCGAAGCCTGGGCGGCAGCGGGCAGCGGCGGTGAAAGCGGCCGGGGCGAAGCCTGGGTAGCGGCCGGCACCGACGGTGGGACCGACGGCCGGACCGAAGCCTGGGTGGCGGCCGGCACCGGGTGCGGCGCAGCGGCGGAAGCCGGAGCGGGAGCCGGAGCCGGAGCCGGAGCGGAAACCGGAGCCGGAGCCGGAGCGGAAGCGGAAGCGGGAGCCGGAGCCGGAGCGGAAGCCGGGAGCGGGGGCCAGGCCGGGGCCGGGGCCGACGGCGACGCGCTCCGGCCGGCGGGAGCGGGAGCCGGGTCCGCAGCGGGTGCCGAAGCCGGACCTGGGGCCGGATTCGGAACCGGACTCGGGCCCGGGGTTGGAACTCGGCTCGGGGCCGGGGCCAGCACTGGGGCTGGGGCTGGGGCCGCGGGGCGGGGCGGGACCGGGGTCGGGGGTGGGGTCGCGCCCCGGGGGGCGGACGGGGAAGCGCTGGCCGTGACCCTGGTGGGCGGGGACGGGACGCTGGCGGTGGCTCGGCCACGCGTGGCCGGGGCGGTGCCGGTGGCGCTGGGGGGCGGGACGGTGGCCGATGCCCTGGTCGGCACGGATGCCGTTCCGGTCGCCGCCGTCGGCGGGCCGGTGAGCGCCGCCGTCGGCGGGCCGGTGAGCGCCGCCGTCGGCGGGCCGGAGGCCGCCGCGGTGGGGCGGGGTGCGCGGGGCTCGACGACTCCGGGCGCGAGGGTCACCGGGCGGTTCACCGGCCCGCTGACCGCCGCCAACCCGACCCCGACCGCATAGAAGATCACCGACATGTTGGGGTCGATGTAGGCGTACACGGGGATCACCACCAGGGCGATCACCGGGATCGTGCTCAGCCACTGCCCGGCCGGGGAGACCGCGCTGGCGAGCCGCTTGGCGATCAGCACCAGCCAGGCCAGGAAGGCGACCAGGGCCGGGATGCCGTGGCTGTAGAGCACCTGCCAGATCATGCCCTGGGTGCCCAGCGGCTCCTCGGCGAGCGTGGTGTCGACGCTGTTGGGTGCGCCGTACCCGAGCAGCGGCGAGCGTTCGACGGCCTGGAGGGTACGCACGTAGAGGTCCATCCGGTCGACGTTGGTGTCGGTGCTGCTGACCCGGTTGTCGATCAGCTCCTGCACGGGCACCACCAGGCTGACCACCCAGACCAGCAGCACCAGCCCGCCGATCGAGGCGATCAGCTTGGCGTTGCCCCGTACCAGCGCCCGCAGGCCCAGGTAGGTCAGTCCCGCGCCGAGGCCGAGGAACATGCCCCGGTTGAGGGTCATGAACGCCGGCACCATCGACAGCGGCAACGACACCAGCAGCGCCACCCGGAACTTGCCGGTACGCACCGACGTCAGGTACGCCAGCACACACGGCACCAGCAGCGCGTACGCCGTGCCCCAGTTGTTGGTGTACGGGTAGGGCGCAGCGGTCCGGTAGATCGGGGCGCGCGAGACCGGGTTGAACTCGTTGGCCCGCACGTGGGTCAGCGCCTGGATGAACCGCTCCCCCGACATGCTGCCCGGCAGCAGCAGTTCCATCGGGGTGGTGAGCTGGAAGCGGGGTGCCAGCACCGCCAGCCAGCCCAGGGCGACCACGCCCAGCCAGTACCAGCCGAGGGGGCGGAGCACCTGGGCCCAGGGGACGCCGTCGCGGACCAGGTTGTAGACGTACACGCAGACGATCAGGGCGGTGACCATGAAGCCGAGCCGCAACCCGGAGGTGAGGTAGGCGGTGGCCCGGTCCAGCCGGGTGAAGCTGAGCAGCACCAGCGCCAGCAGCACCATCCAGCAGGCCGTGCCGGCGGGCAACGCCACCCGGCCCCGGGTGACCATCAGGCCCAGCAGCACCAGTCCGAACGCCGACCAGCCGAGGTAGAAGCCGCCGAGCGCCCACCACAGCGGCATCAACCCGAACATGGCCAACAGCGGCCAGGTGGGCAGCGGCGGCAGTCCGGTCGGCGACGTGCCGGCCCGACGCCGCCGGTCAGACACCTCGACCCCGACGCTGGGCCAGTCGGAGCACCCGTTCCCCGGAGAGCAGCCCGAGCACCACCGGGACGGTCACCAGCACCCGCTTCTCCCGGGGGTTGAGCCGGACCACCCGGCCGAGTTCCCGGACCGCCTCCCGCCGCCGTCGGCCGGAGGCGAGCGCGAAGGCGATCTGGCCGTGCAGCCGGGCCAGGCCGGTCCGGCTGCCCGCCAGCTCGGGGTGCTTGTCCAGCAGGTAGCGGGTGGCCTCGACGATGGTCGCCCAGCGGCCGAAGAAGAACGATCCGCCGTGCCAGTCGACCACCACCAGCACCTCGGGCACGATCACCACCGGGCCGTGCGCGGCGATCCGCAGCAGCCACTCGTAGTCCTCGCCGTAGCCGCCGGGCAGTTCCTCGTCGACCGGGCCGATGGCGTCCCAGGTCGAGCGGCGGATCAGGATGGTGCTGGAGTGCACCTCCATGATCCGGTCCTCGACGAAGTCGGGGAGGGTGACCTCGGCCCGGTCGAGTTGGCGTTCCTTGGCGATGCCGGGGCCCTCCAGCCGGATGCCGCAGCTCGCGGCGGCGGCGTCGGGGCGCTGCGCCAGCAGCTCGACCTGCCGGCGCAGCTTCGCCGGCAGCCAGAAGTCGTCGTCGTCGCAGAACGCGACCAGGTCGGCGGTGGCCTCGTCGGCGCCGGTGTTGCGACCGCCGGGCAGGCCCTGCCGGTGGGCGTTGTTGACATAGCGGAGGCTACGGCCGGCCGGGACGTCCACGGCCAGCTCGCGCAGGTCGGTGTGGTCGTAGACGACGATGCACTCCACCGGGCCGGGGTAGTCCTGGCCGAGCACGGCACCCACGGCCCGTTCCAGCAGGCCGGGCCGGTCCCGGGTGGCGATCACCACGGTCACCGGCGGGTGCTGCCCGACGGCCGTCGACTCAGTCACGTTTCTCTCCCGTCACCACGAATCCGACCGGCTCGACGCCCACCGCGCGCAGCCGTTCCACCAGTTGGCTCAGCCGGCCGGTGCGGGTCTTGTCCCGGGCGGCGACCAGCACGGCCCGGCCCTCCCGGGCGGCTCGCACGCCCCGCTCGTCGTGCAGGGCGGGAGGCGCGTCGATCACGGTGACGCCACCGCCGGTCGGGGCGTCCAGCGGGACCAGGTGCACCGCGCCGGACCCGATGCGCAGCTCCTCACCGTCGACCGTGGGGGTCTCCTTGGGCAGCACCCGGGGGATGATCTCGGTCTTGTCCGCCGAGGTGGTGGTGGAGCGGTAGACCCCGCCGTTCTTCGGGTCCTCGGTGGGGAACGGCCGGGGCTTGCGGACCGGCTGGATGATCATGGTGTCTTCCGGGCTGCCCATCGGGGCGGTGGCCGCCGGTGCCGGGACGGCGCTGGGCGCCGGGCGCGGGCGGGGCACCCGGGGGCGGGTCGGTTCGGTGGCCGGGTGGCGGCGCTGGGCGTCCTGGAGCAACGGCCGGATCCGGTCCCGGCTCTCTGGGGCCACCCCGAGCCGCACCTCGTGCCCGCCCTGGGCGAGCGCCGCGGCGATCCCGGCGGTGACCTGTTCGCGTCGCTCGTCGGCGGCGCTGGACAGCAGTACCAGCGGCAGCGGTCTCGGCCCGTCCACCCAGCGGCTCAGGGCCAGCACCAGGTAGCGCAGGTCGGTGTCGGAGAGCCGCCCGGAGCGGTCCCGCCCGACGGTCCCCAGCAGCGGGGCACCGACCAGCGCGGACGCCTCGTCGGCGGTACGCACCCGGCGGTCCATGGACTCCCGGACGAAGGCGACCAGACCGCCGACCAGCAGCCCGCCGAGCAGCCCGGCGACCAGGATCAGCGGGGCGGCGTCCCGGCTCGACGGGACGGGGGCGCGGGCGGCGCTGGTGACCGATCCGGGGCTCAGATCCGCCGAGCCGATCTTGGAACGCTGCTCGGCGAGGGTCGCCAGCTGGTCGTTGAGCGCCCGCAGCTGGTCCAGCAGGGCGCTGGTGCGCGGCGACGGGGTGGAGGAGTTCTGGTTGGCCGGCAACGACCGTTGGGTGGTGGTGCGCTGGCTGGTGACCAGGGCGATCGTGTCGTCGTACGACTTGAGCACAGCGGCGCGCTGGTTCTCGTACATCCCCTTGCGCAGTTCGAGGTACGCCTCGGCGGCGCCGTTCGCGCCGTCCACCGCCTCGGCCTCGCTGTGCCCGGAGTAGCTGAACCGCATCACCTGTCCACCGACCGGGGTTTCCACGGTGAGCGCGTCGGCCACGCCGGTGGTGTCCCGGCCGGTGATCGAGGCGACCTTGTCGATGACCCCGTTGCTGGTGGCGATCCCGCTCTCCGCGGTCATGTTGACCGCCCGGTCGGCACCACCGGAGGGCACCGAGAACGGGTCGGTGACCACCGGGCGGACCACCACGGCCGTGGTGGCGGTGTAGGTGGCGGGAAAGACCAGCAGGTAGGCGGCCACCAGTAACAGCACCAACCCGGTGGCGGCGAGCACCGTGCGCCACCGCCGCACCGGGATACGGGCCAACTCGGCCAGGCCGACCGGGCGCTGCCGGGCGGGAGTGACGTCGGTCACGTCCATCAGTCAGGTCCTCTAGCGATGAGGGGGGTGGGCAGGTCGGCGTGGGCCGGACGTCGGCCCCGGTGCGAGCCGCCGGTCGTCCTATTGTCGCCGACCGTTCACTTATGGTCGACAGCCGACCGGTCCCCTGCGCGACGGGCGGCCCGCCGGTGCCTCGGGGACACCGGCGGACCGCCCGTACCAAAGGTGGGTCAGGAGGTGGCGAAGAACAGCGTCTTGCTCGACCAGTCCACGCCGGCACCGGCCGGCGCGATCTCCACCGAGGCGGCGCCGTCGACGGCGACCTCGTCGAACGGCACGGCGCGCAGCGAGCCGTTGGTGTTGCCATAGACGATCTTGCCGTTGACCCAGGCCATCCCCCGCACGGAGCCCCAGTTCAGGCCCACGCTCGGCAGGGTGAACTCGGTGCAGCCCACCACGTAGCCGTCCGGCTCCAGGTAGCGGTAGAACAACTTGTTGGTGCCGGCCTTGGTGTAGTACATCCGGCCGTCGAGGTAGAACGCGCCGGCCATGGTCGCCGGGTTGAACCAGTCGTTGTAGCCGCTGCTGACCCAGGGTGCGCCCACCGAACCGCCGGTGAACATCGACACACCCAGGTAGCTGCCACCGGCGGCGGTCGCGTCGGTCTTGGACCAGTAGAGCTTGTTGCCGACCGAGAAGGCCGCGCCGGCCGCGGTGAGGTTCGCCTGCGCGCTGCCCGCCGGCGTGCCCAGCGTGCTGCCGTCGAACGGCACCCGGGTGGTCTGCCCGTTGCCGGTGCCGACGTACAGGTAACCCGACGACGCCGTCGGCGCGTTGGTCGCCGCGACCGTACGCCCACCGGCGAGCGGGAACAGGCCCATCCGCCCGTGGTACTCGTTGCCCAGCCCGTCGGAGTCGAAGCCGGCGTACAGGCCGGTGCTGCCCCGCCACAGCTCCCACATGATCGGGCCCCAGGTGGTGGTGCCCGCCGGGGCGCCCGACCGGGTCGGGTTCCAGACCAGCGGCAGGCCGTTGATCGGGTCCAGCGCGCCCAGGCCGAACCGGTTGACCGCGCCACTGCCGGCCGAGTCGTTGCCGTTGGCGTTGCTCAGCCAGCGGAAGTGACCGCCGACGTAGACCACGTTGTCGGCCACCTCGAGGGAGGTCACCGAGTCGGTGCCGGTGTAGTTGACCCAGGTGGCGTCCAGGGCCGTACCCCGGTCAGCGGTCTCGAACCGGGCGATGGCGTCGCAGTACGCCCCGTCGCCCCGGCCACCGTCGGCGATGATCACGAAGTATGAGCCGTCGTCGGAGAAGTCGACGTCCCGGGCGTAGAACGGGAACGAGCCGCTGTAGCAGGGCGCCACGTAGCGCTGGGTGCTCCAGTTGGCGACCGCCGGGGTGCCGTCCAGGTCGACGACCACCACCTGGTTGCGGGGCTGGCCGTTGACCTCGGTGAAGTTGCCCACCGCGACCAGGGTCTTGTTGTCGGGTGCGACGGCGAGACCCCAGACCAGCTCACTGCTGGCCCGGGCGACGCTGGCGTCGATCTGGAAGCTCGGGTCGATCGCACCGGTGGTCGCGTCGAGCCGGGCCAGCAGCGAGTGCTCGGTGCCGTTGACCCAGTGGAACGCGCCCGCGATGTAGAGCTTGTTGCCGACCACGACGGTCCGGCGGACCAGTCCGCCGTCACTGCGGCCGACCCAGCCGGTGATCGTCGCGCCGGTGGCCGGGTCCAGCTGGACGAGGTTCTTGCGGCTGACCCCGTTGACGTTCTTGAACGCGCCGCCGACGATCAGCTTGCCGTCCGGGCTCACCGCGAGGGCGTGCACCGCACCGTCCAGGGTCGGGGCGAAGTCGGCCTTCAACGCCCCGCTGCTGCGGTCGTAGGCGAACAGGTAGTTGCGGGAGGTCCAGCTCGTGCCCCCGGCGGCCTTGACCGAGGTGAACGAGCCACCCACGTAGATCGTGTTACCGATCTCGGCGAACGCCTTGGTGTCGCCGTCCTGCGCGTGCGGAATGTTGTCCGCCGGGTTCGCCGACGTGAGAGTGCTGGTCACCGGGGTGAGGTCCGCCGCGTGGGCGGGCGCGGCCAGCAGGCTGACCGCGAGCACCGGTACGGCGAGAGCGGCGAACCACCGCCGCCACACCGGTCGAGACGTTCTGTGAAGCACTGGCGCCCCCAAAAATGAAGTGAGATCACGCGTAGCTTGCTCTGCCCGGACATTTCGCACCATCAACCGACCGGTCCACTCGACCACCGGCTCGGTCCGGTCCTGCCGTACGGGTCGCGTCCGGGCGACCCACGGAGGACGAGGATTGCGCATCGACCGGCGGGACCCGTCACCGGCCTGCCCGGTCCCGGCCGGCCTCACGCCGGCTCCGCCCACCGGAACGGCGGGACCGTGCCGGTGGTGGTGACCGTCCAGGACGCCGCGCTGGCCAGGTCGTCGGCCGTGACGGCGTCGGCCTCCCGGGCCAGCACCAGGCCCCGCCGGTCGAGTTCCCGGGCCATCTCGACCTGGTGGTCGTCGACGTGTTCGCCGTGCCGGGCCCGGCGCGGCACGTAGACGGCACGGCGGCCGGCCCGCATCGCGGCCAGCGCCGAACCGACCCCGGCGTGGGTGACGATCACGTCGGCCTCCCGCATGGCCTGCTGCATCTCGGCGTGCGGCACCTGCCGGCGGGCCCCGGCCGGCATCCGGGGGATGCGGGTCGACCCCACCTGCCAGAGCACCTCCGCCTCGGGGGGCACCACGTCGACCAGGCGTTGCAGCAGGCGCGGAAAGCCGAAGCGGGACTGGGTGCCGAGGGTCACCACGATCCGGGAGACCGGGCGCGGGGCGGCGGGTGCGGGCAGGTAGCCGTCGAAGATGGAACCGCCGTAGCGCCACCGGCCGCCCGCCCAACCCGGGTACTGGGTGTAGAGCCGGGTCCGGGGCACCCGGGCGACCAGCCGACCGGTCAGCGACGGGCCCTCGGTGCGGGTGGCGCTCTCGATGTAGTGGCAGTCGAGGCCGTGCCGCACGGCGGGCAGGAAGAACGACATGGCGACGCTGGCACCGGTGCTGACCACCCGGCGGAACCGTCCGCCGCAGAGCACCCGGCGGGCGGCCAGCAGATCGCGCAGCGCACCGACCGGGTCCCGGGTGGCGGCCGGCGGCACGTGGATGACCTCGTGTCCGTGGAGCAGCGAGCGGCTCTGCGGGGAGTCGAACGTCGCCCAGACGCAGTCGTCCTGCACCCCGAGCCGGGGCAGCAGATCGTGCAGCTCGGCGAGGTGCCCACCGGTGGAGGCGACGAGGAGGGTGGTCACGGTGGTGGCCCAACTTCCGTTCGAGGAGTGGTGGGGGCCGGGTCCGTCGCGGCGCGGGGAGGGGTAGCGCCGGTCCGGACGGGGAGGGGGTCAGGTACCGGTGGTCAGCCGGTCGGCGTTGCGCGGTGCCGGGTCGGCAGGCGTCCCCGGCGGGCGGACCCGGCCGTCGGCGACCAGCACGGCGAGCACCATCACGCCGGTCAGCAGGGTGCCGAAGAACCAGCCGCCGAAGACGTCGGTGAGCCAGTGCTTCTCGGCGTAGATGCGGGTGTAGCCCTCCACCGTGACCAGCACCGCCAGGGCGGTGACCAGGCCGATCAGCACCCGGCGGGGGATCCGCCAGGTCAGCGCGGCCAGCACCAGGATGGTGCCGAAGGTCATCAGCACCCGGGCGCAGCCGCCGGAGGGGTAGGTGCCCAGGTCGGTCGGCGGGTGGCCCCGGTCGACGACCTTCGCGAGGATCGTCTGGGTGTACTGCTCGACGACGAACTG
This sequence comes from Micromonospora sp. NPDC048894, assembly GCF_040649765.1. Lineage (NCBI taxonomy): Bacteria > Bacillati > Actinomycetota > Actinomycetes > Micromonosporales > Micromonosporaceae > Micromonospora > Micromonospora sp. NPDC048894. The sequence goes on from NZ_JBEZFY010000007.1 coordinate 96,917, forward strand.
CAACGGCATCGCCACCAGCGGAATCCACCAGCGGCGGCGACGCCAGGCGATGGCGAAGCCGATCGCGGCCACCACGGTCACCCACTTGAGCGGGTAGCGGTCGCCGATCGGGGAGATGAACAGGTTGACGTCTTCCCAGAAGCCGACCCGGTGGGCGTGCACGTAGTCGAAGACGGGGTGGTCGACGTGGGGTTCGAGTCGGGAGATCGCCTCACCGAGCGGCCAGCAGACGGCGACGACCGCCGCCGCACCGGCCAGCAGCACCACCAGCGCCGCCCCGGTCCGACCGAACGCGGCGGTCAGCCCGGCGAGGGCGATCCGGAAGCGTTCGGCCGTCCGGCCGGTGTCGACGGCCGACGCCCACCGGGCCGCCAGCACCGGAACTGTCAGCAGGGGCACCAGCACGGCCAACACGGCCAACACGTAGACGATGGTCACCTGGGGTCACCGCCGCCCGAACGGCCGGCGGCCGGGGCGCAGGTGACCCCGAACTGATTGACGCGTGACGATCCCATCGTGCTCCCTGATTGTGCCGGCCATCGGCCGGGCCTCCCCACACCCCGGACGAGGTCCCCACGCCGTCCCGGGCCGCACCGACCACGCCGTCGCCGGCCAGTGGTCATCGAGTGGGGCCACCCTAATGGAACGTGAGCCGGCTTCGGTAGCGGCGGTGACGGCAGTGTGGGCTTTTCGCCGTTTTTCCGGTCGGGACCCCGACACTTGTCCCATTCACCGGGAGAAACCGCCGGTCAGGGGCGGGGTGAGCCCAGCCGGTCGGCGAGCGTGTGCAGCAGTGCGGGATGCAACTTCGCACTCCAGCCGCCCCCGCCGGCTGCCAGTTCCGCCGTCCGCAACCACAGCTCGACGAGATATGCGTCGGCGACGAATTGACGCCCCGCCGGGTCCAGGCCGAACGCCGGGCCGTGCCGGTCCAACAGCTCGACCATCTCGCCGGTCGCCCCCGCCACGTCCCGGCCGGCCAGCGACAACGCGCTCTGGAAACCCTGGTGGGCGAGGTCGAGCCCGAGGGGCCGGTCGGCACCGCTGTTCTCCCAGTCCCAGACGACCAACCGGCCCCGGTGCCGGCCGAGGTTCCACGGCACCCAGTCGCCGTGCCAGTGCCCGAACTCCACCGGCCGGTCGCCGTCACGGTCGACGAGGGCGGCCAGCGCCCCGACCACCGGACCACCGGCGGTCGCGGCCCGCGCGGTCACATCGGCCAGGAACGCCGAGCCGCGCAATGGGCGGCGGGCCGCCGCCGGGCCACCGCGGCGGGCCACCGCCAGCATCGCGGCCACCTCCGGGCGCAGCGGGTGACGCGGCCGGCGGATCCGAGCCGGCATCGGCTCGACCAGGGTCACCGCCAGGTCACCCCAGCTCACCTCGTCCAGCAGCCGGGGCACGTCCGGGAAGTCACCGCCGTCGCGGGGCAGATCCCGCAGCGCGGCGGCCTCCGCGCGGACCATCGCCCGGGTCGCGTCGTTCCACCCGATCTTCGCGTACGCCCGCGCGGCGCCCCGGTCGTCGAAGAGCTGCAACGTCGGCTTGTGGTGCGGGTCCGGCGGCCGGATGCCGATCGCGGCGTGCAGCGGTCGGCCAGCCAGCCGGCCCAGGTGCTCGGCGAGCAGCAACTCGGCCGGATCGGCGTCGGTGGGCACCGCGACGGTCAGCACCGGCATCCGGGCCAGCCCGGTCGCCCCGAGCCCGGCCAGCATCCCGACGGCCAACCGGTTGGCCCGCACCCGGGGCGGGCGCAGCGCGTTGTACGCCAGGGTCGACGCCGCGCCGACCCGGCGGGAGACGAGCGGGAGCAGGAACCTGGCCCGCTCCACCGAGGGCACCACGGCGTACCGGACGGCCGGGCGGTGGGTGGTGGGCACCGGGTCGGCCGGACCGCCGAGCCAGAGCCGGGGGTCACCGAAGATGGCCCGGGTCACCCAGCCCAGGCCGTCCTGCCGGGTCCGTGGGTCCGCCACCGCCGTCATGCCCTCTCCCGTCCTCGCCCGAGCGCCGCGCGCTGGCGGACACGATAGGGGCAGCGGGCAAGCAGCCGCCCGGCGGGCCGAGGCCCACCGGGCGGCGTACGGTGCCCGGTCCGGGTCAGCGCTGCCAGACGCGGACGTAGTCGACCCGGAAGTCGGCCGGGAAGCGGGTGGCCGCGTCGGGGTCGCCCAGCCAGCCGCCGACCTGGAAGTTCAGCCGCAGGTTGAACGGCTTGTTGAACGCCTCGTCGAACCACGGGGTGGTGCTGCGGTCGCGCTGCCAGACCTGCCGGCCGTCGATGTACCAGCGGATCACCCCCGGCTCCCACTCCGTGGTGTACGTGTGGAAGCCGTCACCCGGGTAGCCGGTCGGGAAGTCCCACCGCTGGTCCTGCTTGACCGGTGTGTAGTCGTAGAAGATCGCCTGGGTGGCGGCCCCGTGCAGGGACGACCCGCCGGGCAGCTCCACCACGTCGATCTCGCCCTTGCCGCCGTCGTCAGGGCGCAGCCAGAACGCCGGCCAGAGGCCCTTGGAGTCGGTCGGCCCGTTGGGCGACTTGGCCCGCATCTCGAACCGGCCGTAGGTGAACGACGCCTTGCCGATGGTGTCCAGGTAACTCTGGGTGTACTGCCGGGTCTGCGAGCTGCACACCGCGGTCTCCCGCTGGGCGCGCAGGGTCAGCACCCCGTCGGCGACGAAGGTGTTGTCCGCGTCGTCGACGTTGCAGCCCTTGTCGATGTCGCGGCCCTCGTTGTCGCGCAGGTTCCACCGTTTCAGGTCGACGGTGGGCCCGGTGAACTCGTCGGACCAGACCAGCCGCCAGCCGGGCACGTCCGTGCCGGGGCGGACCGTCGGCGTGGGGCGGGGGGCGGCCGTGGTCGGCGCGGGCGGGCCGACCGTCCGGGTCGGCGACGGCGACGGCGCCACCGTACGCGTCGGCGTGGGCTTCGGGGCGGCGGTGGTCGGCGGGGCCGTGGTGGCCGGTGGCCGGGTCGGCGGCCGGCCGCCCCGCTGGTAGGTCACCACCAGGCTGGGCCGGATGGTGGCCTTCGTGTTCTCCCGGGACGCCCAGTAGATGCGGGTGTTCCAGTTCTCCTGGGTCAGGGCGAAGGTGACCTGGCCGTTGCCGCTGACCGCGCCGGAGACGTCCCACTCGTTGTAGCCCTGGGCGACCCGGTCGACGGTGGCCAGCGCCGGGCCGAGGACGGGCCGTTCGTGCCACGCGCCGGTACCGACCGCGGTGCCCTCGGCGGCGTGCGCCCGGACCCGGGAGGTGAACTGCTGCCAGGCGTACACCCGCAGGGACGCCTTGACCTTCACCGCGTCGGCGGGCAGGCCACGGACCTGGAACTCCAGGACGGCGTCGCGCTGGCCGACCCGGTTGCCGTCGCAGAGTTGCGGGCAGCTGGCCAGGGTGGTCTTGACCCCGTTGTCGCCGTCCTGCGGGACCTGGGTGGCCGTGGTGTCCGCGACGGCGGAGAGCACGATCGGCGGCACCTCGGCGGCGATCAGCGGCATCATCGTGGCCACGATGCCGCCGACTGCGGTGACGCTCAGGACACTGAGGACGACCGCCTTGCGTCGGCCGGTGATGGCCGGAAGGGCGCGGTGGATTCCGTGCCTGCTCAAGGAACTCTCCCCGGGTGGGCGACGATTACCGGCAGCAGCGTAACCACCACGGGCGGCTGTGGCAGGGGTGAAATCAAGGTGGCGACAGGACTTAACCAAAGAATAAGGCAGCCGGGGTTGCTTTTCGGCGGGCGAGCAAACGAATGCCGGCTTCCCGAGGTTACGCCTGATTGACCGGAAAGTCGGCGATGCGGTTCGCCGTCATCCTGGCCGCTCCTGACCGGCCGGGCAGGGTCGCGGGGAACGCCGGCCGGACCGGCCGGCCCGGCGGGAGGGCGGGTCAGCGGCGGGCCGCCGCCAGCGCCGCGCGCATCGCCTCGACCGGTGCCGGCACCCCGGTGAACTGGGTGAACTGGCCGACGGCCTGGGCCAGCAGCAGATCCAGCCCGGAGAGCACCTGACGGCCGGCGGCCAGCGCCGAGGCGGCCAGCGGGGTCGGCCACGGGTCGTACAACGCGTCGAAGAACACCGTGGACGGTCCCCAGTCGACCCCGTCCGCCAACGGGTCGGCGACCCCCTTCGGCACGGTGGAGACGACCAGGTCGGCGCGCAGGTACGCGGCGGCGTCGGCCCAGGCCACGGGGACCAGCTCCACCCCGACGGCCGCCGCCACCGGCCGCAGCTGCGCCACCGCCGCCGGGCGGCGGGCCACCACGGTCACCGTGGTCACGCCGAGCCCACCGGCGGCGGCCAGGGCGGCCCGGGCGGTGCCCCCGGCGCCGAGCACCGTGACGGCGGCCCCGGCCGGCACCCCGGCCGAGGTCAGCACGGTCACCATGCCGGAGACGTCGGTGTTGTCGGCGTACCAGGAGCCGTCGGGACGCCGTACCAGCGTGTTGGCCGCGCCGACGGCGGTGGCGACCGGCGACGCCCGGTCGGCCACCGCGAGCGCGGCCTCCTTGCCCGGCATGGTCACCGACAACCCGGCCCACTCCGGTCCCAGGCCGGCGACCAGGGCCGGCAGCTCCTGCGCCCCGCACTCGATCCGGGTGTACGACCAGCCGTCGAGCCCGGCCGCGGCGTAACCGGCGTTGTGGATCACCGGGGAGAGGGAGTGCGCGATCGGCCGGCCGAGCACCGCAGCCCTCACCGGCAGTTCTCTCCGCTCAGCACGCCGTTGGTGCACATCTGGCGTTGCAGGTCACGGAAGTCGGCGTCGGTCGTCCCGTAGCCCATGGTGCCCTTCTTGTCGACGGTCATGAAATAGACCCAGGTGCCGTTGGGCGGGCTCATCGCCCCCTTGAGGGCGTCCTCGCCGGGGTTGCTGATCGGGGTGATGGTCAGCCCGTCCGCGCCGTGCGTCCGGTACGGGTTCTTCGGGTCGTTCAGCTCGGACTGCTTGAGGATGTCGGAATCCTTCGGGTTCTTGCCCTGCAACCGCAGCCAGTAGTTGATCGCGCTGTCGATCTCCAGACACTTGCAGTGGTAGCGGTCGGTGTAGACCCGGTTGTAGATCACCCGGGCCACCTTCGGCATGTCCACGTGGTTGACCGACTCGGCCTGCGCGATCGACGCCGTGATCAACGCCTCGTACGGGGAGATGCCCCGGTCGGCCTCGACCGTCTCGACGAACTTCATCTCCCCGGTCACGTCGAGGAACTTGTCCACCATCAGCGACAGGATCTGCGGGGCGGTCGCCTTCGGCGGCAGCTCGTAGGTGGCCGGGTAGAGGAAGCCCTCCAGGCTCCGTGGCCCCTTCTTGCCGTCCTTGCGGTTGAACCAGAACTCCGGCACGCCCAACTTGACCGGGTCCTTCGCGGCGGCCTTGAACTCGGCGACCGGGATCTTGGTCTCCTTGGCCAGCAGGTCGTAGATCGCCAGGGTGATCATGCCCTCGGGGATGGTGATCCCGTTGACCACCCGGCTCTTCGGATCCAGCAACAGGGCGAGCGCGTCGGAGGCGCGCATCTCCTTCTTGACCTTGTACCGGCCGACCTGGATGTTCTTGCTGAGCGCGTTGTCGTCGGCCGCCTCGACGAAGGCCTTGGTGCTCTTGACCACACCGGCGTCATAGAGGGAGTTGCCGATGTCGGTGGCCGTGTCGCCCTGCTTGACGTCGACCAGCGCCTCACCGGTGCCCGGGCCGTCGAAGTCCGGCGTGATGAAGTGGTTACGGATCCGGTCGAAGCCGTAGAAGGCCCCGCCCCCGATGCCACCCAGCAGCACCAGGGCCATGAACAGAGCGAAGATCGTCTTCAGGTGCCCGCCGCCCGACTTGCCGCCACCCGACGCGCCGTTGCGTCGGCTGACGAAGCCACGCCGGTGCCGGCCCTTCTCCCCCCTCTCCTGCTCGTCGAACCCGAGGTCCAGATCGTCGATCATTCCGTCCGCCTCCGCTGCGCTTCCAGCCAGCTCTGCAGGATCTCGACCGCGGCGGCCTGATCCACCACCGCACGTTGGCGCTTTCCCCGGACGCCACGCTCGGCAAGCCTACGAGACGCGACGACGGTTGACATCCTCTCGTCGGTGAGCGTCACCGGAACCGGCGCTATCACCTCGGTCAACCGGCGCACGTACGCCAACACGTGCTGGGCCGCCGGCCCCTGCCGGCCCGCCAGATTGACCGGCAGCCCGACGACGACCTCGACGGCCTCGTGCTCGGCCACCAGCTGCGCGAGCTGCGCAAGGTCACCGGGCACCGCGTCCGGGCCGGTGGTCAGATCCCGGGCCAGAGTGACCAGCGGAGTGGCCAGGATCCCGTGCGGATCGGAGCGGGCCACCCCCACCCGGACCTGCCCGACGTCGACACCCAACCGGACCCCCCGGGACAACTCACTCACCGTCGGTCACCCTCCCCGGTGACGAGCCAGGGCGGACCAGCTCTGGTCCGCCCTGGCTCGTGCGCTGATCCGTCACGCGTCGGCGATCGCCTTCTCGACCGTGAGCAGCAGCTTCGGCGCCTCGGCGGCGGGCAGGCCACCACCCTGCGCGACGTCCTGGCTGCCGCCACCCCGACCGGAGAAGGCCGCCTTCACCAGGTCGTTCGCCGCCAGACCACGGCCACGGGCCGCCGCGTTCACGGCCACCACCAGGGACGCCTTGCCGTTCGATCGGGCCGCCACCGCCACCACCGCCGGCCGCGCCGGATCGATCTTGCCGCGGATCTCCTGGGCCAGGGTCCGCACGTCGTTACCGGCCGCGCCCTCCGGCGCCTCGGTGCCGACGTACGCCACCCCGCCGACGTCCTTCGCCTGCCCGGCCAGCGCCGCCGCCCCGCCCAGCACCAGCTGGGCGCGGAGCTTCTCCAGCTCCTTCTCGGCGTCACGCAGCTGCGTCACGGTCTGCTCGACCCGGTCGGCGACCTGCTCACCGGGCACCCGGAACAACTCGGCGAGGCGGGACACCAGCAGGTGCTCACGGGCCAGGAAACCGAACGCGTCCATCCCGACCAGCGCCTCGATCCGGCGCACGCCCGAACCCACCGACGCCTCGGAGAGGATCTTCACCAGGCCGAGCTGGGCCGAACGGGCCACGTGGGTGCCGCCGCACAGCTCCCGGGCGTAGTCGCCGACCTCGACGACCCGGACCCGCTCGCCGTACTTCTCGCCGAACAGCGCCATCGCGCCGATCCGCCGCGCCTCCTCCTGGGTGGTGATGAAGGCGTTGACCTCCAGATCCGCCAACAGCACCTCGTTGACCTGCTGCTCCACGTCGTGCAGCACGCTCGGCGACACCCCGGTCGGGGTGTTGAAGTCGAACCGCAGCCGCCCCGGGGCGTTCAGCGAGCCCGCCTGGGTCGCCGACTCGCCGAGGAAGTTGCGCATCGTCTGGTGCACCAGGTGGGTGGCGGTGTGCGACCGCGAGATCGCCCGCCGCCGGGTCACGTCGATCTCCGCGTAGCCGGTCTCGCCGGCCCGCACCTCACCCCGGACCACCTTCGCCCGGTGCACGATCAGACCCGGCACCGGCTGCTGCACGTCGAAGACCTCGACCTGACCGGCACCGACCGTGATCAGCCCCTGGTCGGGCTGCTGACCGCCACCCTCGGCATAGAACGGGGTGGTGTCGAGCACCAGCTCGACGGTGTCACCCTCGACCGCCGCGCCGACAGTGACGCCACCGCTGAGCAGCGCCCGCACCCGGGTCTCCCGGCTCAGCTCGGTGTAGCCGGTGAACTCCACCGCACCACCGTCGTCACGCACCGACCGGTATGCCGACACGTCGGTGTGCCCGGTCTTGCGGGCCTGCGCGTCGGCCTTGGCCCGGTTGCGCTGGTCGGCCATCAACCGGCGGAAACCCTCCGCATCGACCTGGAGGCCCTGCTCGGCGGCGATCTCCAACGTCAGGTCGATCGGGAAACCGTACGTGTCGTGCAGCTGGAACGCCTGCTCACCCGACAGGGCCGGCTTGCCCGCCGACCGGGTCTGCGCGATCGCCGTGTCCAGGATCGTCGTCCCCGCCCGCAACGTCGACAGGAACGCGTCCTCCTCCGCGTACGCGTACTGCGAGATCCGGTCGAACTCGGCCGCCAGCTCCGGGTACGACGGGGACATGCAGTCCCGGGCCACCGGCAGCAGCTCCGGCAACGCCCGCTCCTGCCAGCCCAGCAGGCGCACCGCCCGGATCGCCCGCCGCATGATCCGGCGCAGCACGTAGCCGCGCCCCTCGTTGCTCGGGGTCACCCCGTCACCGATCAGCATCAACGCGGTCCGCACGTGGTCGGCGACCACCCGCAGCCGTACGTCGTCCGGGTGCGACTCGCTCGCCACGTGACCCGAGTGCGCGCCGTACCGCTTGCCGGTCAGCTCCGCCGCCCGGTCCAGGATCGGCCGCACCTCGTCGATCTCGTAGAGGTTGTCGACGCCCTGCAGGATCGAGGCCATCCGCTCCAGGCCCATGCCGGTGTCGATGTTCTGCGCCGGCAGGTCACCCAGGATCGGGAAGTCCTCCTTCCCGCTGCCCGGACCCCGCTCGTACTGCATGAAGACCAGGTTCCAGAACTCCATGTAGCGGTCCTCGTCGACCGCCGGGCCGCCCTCGCGGCCGTACTCCGGACCCCGGTCGTAGAACAGCTCCGAGCACGGGCCGCACGGCCCCGGAATGCCCATCGACCAGAAGTTGTCCGCCTTGCCCCGGCGCACGATCCGCTCGGCCGGCACCCCCACCGACCGCCAGATCTCGAACGCCTCGTCGTCGTCGAGGTAGACCGTCGGCCAGACCCGCTCCCCGTCCAGCCCGTAACCGCCCTCGGCGACCGGCTTGGTGACCAGGTCCCAGGCCAGCGGGATCGCCCCGGACTTGAAGTAGTCTCCGAAGGAGAAGTTGCCGTTCATCTGGAAGAACGTGCCGTGCCGGCTGGTCTTGCCGACCTCGTCGATGTCCGGCGTACGCAGACACTTCTGCACACTCACCGCCCGCCGGTACGCCGGGGTCTGCTGCCCCAGGAAGTACGGAACGAACTGCACCATGCCGGCGTTGACGAACAGCAGGTTCGGATCACTGATGGCGGGCAGCGGAGCGGACGGCACCACGGTGTGCCCGTTCGCCTCGAAATGGGCGAGGTACCGCCGCTTGATCTCCGCCGTCTTCATCGCTGGTGCTCCTCCGGAAAGATCTCTCGGTCACCGATACGCGGGTCCTCCCGCAGCTCGGCGAACTGGTCGTCGAACGCCTCACCCCGGGCGAACGCCTCGTGGATCTCCTGTTCGCGCTCGGCCATCCCGATCCGTACGTCCTCCACGAAGCTACGCAGCGACTCGACCAGACCGCCAGCGGATTCGGACAGCCCACTGGCGATCCCGGCCGGGGTGTACGCCTGGGCGGTCCGGGTGGCCTTGCGGACCACCACCACGCCCACGGCCAGCCCGATGCCGAGCCAGAAAAGTCGCCTCATGTGTCATGCCTCCTGTGCGACCCGGGCCGGGTCAGCTGTTGCCGCGCCGGGCGGCCCGACGCTGCTGCTTGATGGTGTCGCGCACCTCACGCTCGGTCTCCGCGGTACGCCGCGCCGAGGCGGCCCGGCGGACGCCGTACCCGAACGCCGCCACCTTCACCAGCGGGTTCGCCGCGGCGGCGGAGACGACGGTGGCCAGGTTCGCCACGTTGGCGGTGACGTTCTGCGCGTGGTTGGTCATCGTGTCGACCTTGGCGAGTTGCAGGTTCACCCCGTCGAGGGAGGTCTGCACCTGCTCCAGGGCGACGTTGACGTTCTTGACCGTGGTGTTCACGTCCCCCAGCAACGGGGCGGTCTGCTCGTTGAGGTCGTTGATCATCCGGGTCGTCGCGTCCACGGTGTGCCGCAGCCGCAGGATCGGTACCGCCAGCACGAGCACCAGCATCAGGAACGCGCCGGCCGCGATCAGCGCAGCGATCTGTCCACCATCCACGCATGTCCTCCTCAAGCAGGGTTCCGGGGCCCGACGCCCCGGAACACGCGACCCGGGTCGCGGCGTGACCCGCACCGGGTCGATCGGGAGCAGGCGGGCCTGCCAGCCCCAGACCCTACCGTCCGTGATGGAAGCCGGCTCAGGATGGTGAAGGTGTCGGGCTGCCGAGCGGATCGTCGGTGATCGTCGGGAACGGGTCCTCACCGGTCAGTGACGGGTCGGTGCTCGGCTGTGGCCGGGTCCGCTCGTCGTCGATCGCGTTGCGGACCTTCACCGACACCAACGAGCCGGTGCACTCCCCCGCCGCGGGCGGGACCGGGGTGGCCGGCGGTACCGCCGGGTCACCGCTGGCCTGCGGTGCCGCACAGGTCGGCTCCCGCACCCACAGGTCGAGGGTCAACTCGTCGCGCCGCCAGCAGGTGTAGCTGCCCTTGGCCGGCTGTTCCGGGCACCGGGTCACCTTCCACGGCCGCCAGCCCTGCGCGCGCAGGGCCTGTTCGTAGACCTGGGTGGTCTCCTGCGGCGCGCGGTCGGACTCCACGGTGCGCTCCCGCAGCCGGCAGTCCTGCAGGCACCAGCGGCTGCCACTGACGTTGTCCACCGTCTCCACCGTCGCCCAACCCGGCACGCCCAACTCGTCGAGGGTGCCGAAGACCGGGTCCCGGCTCAAGGTCCGCATCCCGAAGAAGGCCGGGAGCGCCCCGAGGAGCAACGCGCTGGCCAGCACCAGGATTCCCAGCCGCAGGCGACGCCGGTGCCCGGTCCGGCGACGCGGTTCGCCACCGGTGTCGTCGGCGCCGTCGGGCTCGTCCTGCGTGGGCGAACGCAACGGCGCCCCGGCCGACCCGTCCGGATCAGACCGGGCCCCCTGCGGTGGCGTCACCCGGGCCACCCCGGGGCCGTCGACCCGACCGGAGGACGGGCCGGCCGGAGCACCTGCCGGCTCCGTCCGATCGGGGGGGCGCACCGGAGGTGCTGCCCGGCCCACGGCGTCCTGCGGGCCGGCGACCGGTCGTCCGCCCGGCGCGGTGGCCCGGGCGACAGCCGCCGCCGCGACGGCCCCACCCGTACCGGCGGGTCGGGCAGCGGACCGTGGCCCGGCGGGCCGGCCGCCGTCCGCACCAGCCGCCCGATGCGGATCGTCGGTGATGGCGGGCGGTCGGGCGACGCCGGTGACCGGGCCGGTGGCGGGACCGTCCGGGCGGGCGGTGCCGGTGACCGACCCCTCCGCACGGGCGGTGCCCCGCGACGACGTGCCGGGACGGGGTGCGACCTGGTCGGACGCGCCGGGCTTGGCCGCCCTCGGGTCAGGCTGCGCCGCCCTCGGGTCGGACGCGCCCGGTCGGCGTGCGCCCGGTTCGGGTGCCCCCGGCTGCGGGGCCGGCGGGGCGGGGGCGTCCGGACGTGGCCCGCCCCCGGCGCGTACCTCGTTGCGGGGCGCGGCGGCAGCGTTCGGACCCGGTGCGCCGAAGCGGGGAGCGCCGGAGGTCGGTGCCGTCGCGGCACCGTCCGGACCGGCGTCGCGGGACGGTCGGGCCACCGGCGGCGGGCCTGCCGGGCGCGACCCGCCCGGGACCGGCGCGGTGCCGGGCACCGGGGCCGAGCCGCCGACCCGGGGGCCACCGGACACCGGACCGGGACCGGCGGGGCGCGCAGCCCCCGCAACCGGCGGGGTGCCAGGAACCGGTACGGAAGCGGTACCACCGGCCCGGGGGCCGCCGGACCCGGGATCGGAGCCACCGGGACGCGGACCCCGAGCCGGGTCGGGCCCGGGGCGGGCTGCACGGACCGGACCGGGGTCATCGCCCACCGGCCCGGGACCGGCCGGCCGCTCGGGCGGGACCGGCCGTGCCGTCCCCCGAGCCGGCCCAGCCTGCTCCGGCCGATGCGGGTCACCGTGCTCCGGCCGGCGTGGGCCAGCCTGCTCCGGCCGATGCGGGTCACCGTGCTCCGGCCGGCGTGGGCCAGCCTGCTCCGGCCGATGCGGGTCACCCGGTCGCCCCCGACCAGCCGGGTCGGCCGGACCAACGCCGCCCGGCGGGGTCGGCCGACCACCCGGTGGGGTCGATCGGTTGAGCACCCGCAGGGCGGGGTCGGTGTGTGAGGTGCGACCGGCCTGCCGCAGCCAGTCCGCCGGCCGATCCGGCCGGTCGCCACGGGGCCGCTCGTCCTGGGCGGGACCGGTCGGGACCGGTCGACCAGCCGCCGTACCCTCGTCCGGCCGACTCCGCCGGCCGCGCGACTCGTCGAGGGGCGGGCGACCCTGGGGATCGGACTCGTTCCCGGTCCGGACATGCCACTGCCCTGACGGCTCCTCACCGTCCGGGCGGTTCCGCCGCCCCCCGGGCCCGTCGCCGTCCGACCCGGGACGGTGGTCCGCCGGCCCGCCGTCCGGACCGGACCGTCGGCCCGGTGGGGGGGCGATGTCGGTGGGCGGGCGGCGACGCCCGTTGTCGTCGTGGGCAGCCGGACCGGACCGGCCGGTGCCGGGAACGGACGGCGACGACGGAACATCGGGTGGGGTCGGCGCGGCCCCGGGTAGCGGTGGCGCGTTGCCGGTCAGCGGCACCACCGGTTGGTCCGGTTCGGCGGCACGACGACGGCCTGCCCGCTCGCCGGCCGGCCGGCCACCGGGATCGCGCACTGGGGTGGGCGGCGCCTCGGCGCGGCGGACCCCCCCGGCCCTCTCGGGCGGAGGGTTACCGCCCGGCGGGGCCGTCGGGGCGGTACGGGGGCCGCCGGCAGTCGGGTCCGGTAGTACTCCGGCGCCGGTCGGGGCACCCACCCCGGCGCGGGGTGTGCCCGCCGGCTGCGCCGCAGCGGGCGCGGGACCACCGGGCCCGGGGCCGGGCCGGTTCGCCGGTTCGACCGGACCGGGACGTCGCTCTCTCGGCCGGTCGTCCGGCACGGTCCGGCGACCCCGCAGGGAAGGACCATCCGCTGCTGCCGCCCCCGACCGGTCGTCGGGTACCGCCCGACGGCCCAGGGGTGGCCCGGCGGGTGTCGGGGCACCGTGCGAAGGCCCGGCAGGCGTCGGGGCACCGGGACCGACCCATCCGACAGGTGGTGCCTGACCGGGTGGCACCGGCCGGCCGGGAGCGGCGCCGGGGACCGTCGCCCGGCCGGGGGCCGGGACCGCAGCCCGGCCCGGACCGGAACCACCGGCGGTGGCGTCCGGGTGGGATGCCTGTCCGGGCCGCTGCGGGCCGGGGTGATCGGCGGACGCCTGGCCCGGCCAGGGCCCGGCACCCGGACGCGGATGCTGCCCGGAGGGTGCGGACCAGCCCGGCCCGCGCACCGGTGGGGCAGCCTGGGTAGCGGGGTGTGCCGGCCCCGGTGGAGGTCCGTCGGGGCGGGCGGGACGGGGCGAATCGGTGCCGGCTGACGCCGACCCGGGCCGGGCGGGGCCGACCGGCGGCAGCGGGGACGGCCCACCCGGCTGCGGCGGGCGGGGGCCACCGGATGTCGGCGTCTCCCGCCGCGGACCCGGTGAACCGGCCGGCGGACCTGTCGGAGGTCCGGACTCCGGTCGGGCGCCCGGCTGCTGCTGCGGCCGAGGCTCCGGCGGGGCCGGCTGCGGCCGGAGAGCCGGCGGCGCCTGCTGCGGCCGGGGGTCCGGCTGCGGTGGGCGGACGCCGGCCGAGGGGGGCCCGTCGGGACGGGACACCGGCTGACCGACGCGCGGCGCGACCGGCCCCCCCGGGGCGTCCTGCGGGGCGACCGGTCCCCGTCCGGCAACCGGCGGCACCGGGCGGACCGGCGGCACGGGACCACCGTCCGGGCCGAGTTCGGTGCGCTGCTGTTTCGCCGTACGCAGGTCGTCGATCCAACCGAACTCTTCGCCGGCCGGCTCGGGCGGGGTGTCGTCGCCGCCCCGCCCCCGACCCCACCGACGTCCCTTGGCGCGAGGTTCACGCCGCTCGTCGGGACCGTCCTGCGGTTGCTCCCCACCTCGCGATGTCACTGCTGAACCTCCCCGGCGTCGCCGCCGTCCTCATCCGCCCCACCGGCGTGTCCCGGGCCCGACGGGTGACGGCCGTTGACCACCGGCACCGGCCCGTCGGGTCGTGACACCGGGGTGGACAGCCCCCGGACGATCCGGCGCAGCAGGGGCAGCCGGGCGGCCACCGACCGCTCGGCACCGTGCCCGCTGGGCCGGTAGTAGTCGGTCCCGACGAGGTCGTCGGGAGCGTACTGCTGGGTGACCACTCCGCGTTGGTCGTCGTGCGGGTAGCGGTAGCCCGTGCCGTGCCCGAGCCCCCGGGCGCCGGAGTAGTGCGCGTCGCGCAGCCCACGCGGCACCGCGCCGCCCCGACCGGCCCGTACGTCGGCCATCGCCGCGCCGAGGGCCGTGGTGGCCGAGTTGGACTTCGGCGCGGTCGCCAGGTGGATGACCGCCTGGGCGAGGTTGAGCTGGGCCTCGGGCAGGCCGACGTACTCCACCGCGTGCGCGGCGGCGGTGGCCACCGACAGGGCGGACGGGTCGGCCAGGCCGACGTCCTCGCTGGCGAAGATGACCATGCGGCGGGCGATGAACCGGGCGTCCTCCCCGGCGACCAGCATCCGGGCCAGCCAGTGCAACGCGGCGTCGACGTCCGAGCCGCGCATGCTCTTGATGAAGGCGCTGGTCACGTCGTAGTGCGCGTCGCCGTCGCGGTCGTAACGCACGGCCGCCACGTCCACCGCCTGTTCGGTGGTGGCCAGGTCGATCCGGTCGACGTCGAGCGCGGTCGCCGAGGCCGCCGCCGCCTCCAGCGCGGTGAGCGCCTTGCGGACGTCACCGCCGGCCAGGCGCACCAGGTGGTCCTCGGCGTCGGTGGCCAGGGTCAGCGCGCCGGCGAGGCCGCGCGGGTCGGTCACCGCGCGCCGTAGCAGCGCCCGCACGGCCGCGTCGTCCAGCGGCTGGAGGGTGAGCAGCACGCACCGGGACAGCAGCGGCGAGATGACGGAGAAGTACGGATTCTCGGTGGTCGCCGCGAGCAGGGTGACCGTACGGTCCTCGACGGCGGCGAGCAGCGAATCCTGTTGGGTCTTGCTGAACCGGTGCACCTCGTCGATGAAGAGCACGGTCTGCGGGCCGCCGGAGCGGCGCTGCCGACGGGCGGCCTCGATGACGGCCCGGACGTCCTTGACCCCGGCGGTCAGCGCCGACATGGCCACGAAGCGACGGTCGGTGGCCCGGGCCACCAGGTGGGCGATGGTGGTCTTGCCGCTGCCCGGCGGGCCCCAGAGGATGACCGACAGCGCCGCGCCGCCGCCGACGAGCTGACGCAGCGGGGCGCCGGGCGCGAGGAGGTGTTCCTGCCCGACCAGCTCGTCGATGCTCGCAGGCCGCATCCGCACCGGCAGAGGGGCGTCCTGCCCCACCGAGGCGAAGTCGTCGACGCCGACGGTGCCCGCGGGGGCGCTGGGCGCCGCGGCGGGTGCACCGAGGGAGAAGAGGGCGTCGGAATCCATCAGGAAGACAGTACCGGGCGGGGCCGACGACGCCGGAATCGCGCCGTCGGCCCCGCCCGTTCTGATCCGATGCGGTCAGGTGCGGTCAGCCGCGACCCGGCCGACGGCCCCGGTACCACCGGCCGCCGCCACCGCCGCGCGGGCCGCTGCCGACGCCGGCCAGGTAGAGCGAGAGCAGCAGCAGGCCGATCAGGACCAGGGTGTTCCAGTTGAACAGGTCGGGGGCGCCGAAGTTGGTGTTGAGCAGGTCCAGCAGGAGCGCGAAGCCGAAGACGACGGCCGCGAGGATGGCGAGCATGTGTATGTCCTCCGGTAGGGGGTCCCAGTAGGTCGGCCCCGATGTACCCAATCGGTCGACTCGTCAATCTCCACCGTGGAGATCGTCGTCGCCGGGGCGTCTCGACCGGCCGGGTTCTAGGCTGCTGGCATGATCGACACCGACCGGGAACTTGCCGGCCGGGCGGCAGTCCTCGCCGCCACCGACAACCATCCGTACGTACGGCACGCGTTGCGGCGCGACGACCGGCCCCGCGGCTGGGTCCGCGACGGCGCGGTGGCCTGGGTGCTCCCGGCGGCGGAGAACGACCGGGCGGGTGGTGTGGTCGGTCCGGTCGACGCGGCGGTGGAGCTGGTCGCGGCGCTGGTCACCGACGGGTTCGTGCGCCCGGGGCAGTACCTGCAGCTGCCCCGGGCCGACCGGAGGCTGCTGGTCGACCGGTTCGGCGCGACCCGGGTCGACGACTGGGATTTCCTCTGGACCACCGCCGCCCCGCCACGGCAACCCGGGCAGGAGCGGGTGGTCCGCCTCGGCCCGGCGGACCACCCGGCACTGTCCGCGCTGATCGACGACGCCTTCCCCACCTCCTCGTCGCGCCCCGAGGACCCGACGGTCGTCGACTGGTACGGCAGGTGGGAGGCCGAGCGACTGGTCGCCTGTGGGGCGGACCGTAGTCGCGGCGACATCGGCTTCCTCGCCGGGCTGACCGTGGCCCGCGACCGACGGGGGCGGGGGCTGGGCGCGGCGCTGACCGTCGGGATGACCCGGGCCCTGCTCACCCGGTACGACCAGGTCGGGCTCGGCGTCTACGCCGACAACCTCGCCGCACTGCGGCTCTACCGCCGGCTCGGCTTCACCGGCACCCTACGACGCAGTTCGGTGTGGCTCGGCTGAGGCCGCCGACCCGGCCGACTGGGCGCCCCGGTGGTCGGCCCCGGCGGGCACAGCCGGAAGTCCGGCCCCGGCCGGTGTGGCCGGAACGTTCCCGGGTCCGGCTTCGAGCGGGACGTTCCCCGGCTCGGCTTCGACCGGGACATCGCCGGGTGGGGCTGCGGCCGGGGCGGCCCGCCGGCCGGCCCACCAGGCGGGCAGGTAGAGCGGGGCGGCCACCGCCAGCGCGACCGCGCCGACCACCATCGCCGGGCCGACCCCGTTACGGTCGGCCAGCGCGGTGAGCAGCACCGCGCCGAGGGCGAACCCCGGTTGCCCCATCATCGAGTTGAGCGAGATGACGCTGGTCCGGTAGGGCCCGTCGACCTGCCGGTGCAGCAGCCCCAGGTGCAGCGGGTTGGATGCGCCGTGCACCGCATAGCAGGCCAGGTAGGCGACCAGCACCCCGACCGGCCCGGCGAACAGCCCCATACCGAGCACGGTGACACCCTGGAGGATGCGCAGCAGCCCGGCGGCGGGGGCGGCACCGAGCCAGCGCAGCAGCAGCGGGGTGGCCGCCGCACCGGCCGCCGAGACCAGCCAGGCCGCCGAGTTGGCCGGGCCGAGCAGTGCCGCCGCCCGCTCGGGGTCGCCGACCACGTCGGCGAGCCGGATCGGCAGCAGCGACTCGAAGGTGACCATGCCGAAACCCCAGAACAGCTCCACCGAGACCAGGGCGAGCAGCACCCGGGAGCGGCGCAACAGGCCGACGGCCCGACCCACCATCCGGGGTGCCGCCACGACCGAGGCACGCAGCGTGCCGGGGCCCCGGGCCGGGCCGGTCTCGACCAGCAGGATCAGCAGGACGACCAGGGCGACGGCCTGGAGGGCGGCGGCGACCAGCACCGGCACCGTCAGGGCGCTCACCGGCCCGACCGGGCCGAGCGCGATGAGACCGCCGCTGAGCAGCGCACCGCCGGCGATGGTGACGCCCGCGACGGTGCCGGCGAAGCCGAGGCCGGGCTCGTAGTCGGCGTCCCGGTCGGCGGCGAGCGTGGACTCGACGTACCAGGAGTCGAGCGGGCCGCTGTCGAGCGCCCGGTAGACCCCCTGTAGGGCCCAGACCAGGAAGAACAGGGCGAACGAGTCCGCCACCGCGAACAGCCCGAGCGACAGCAGGCTCACCGACCAGGCGGTGACCAGGACCACCCGGCTGCCGAGCGCGTCGGCCAGGCCACCGGTCGGCAGCTCCAGCACCAGCACGACCAGGCCCTGGGCGGTGGCGACCAGACCGATCTGGGACAGCGACAGGCCGCGTTCCTGCATCAGCAGGATCAGCACCGGAATGGTCAGGCCGGTGGGCAGCCACCGCAGGCCGTAGAGGGTGAGATAACGGAACCGGACCTGGCGTACGGTCAGCGCGGCCATCACTGCTGCTCGATCATCGGGAACGCGGCCACGAAGACGTGCACCCGCTCGGCGTCCGGCTGCGCCGGGTCCGCCTCGGTGCGGTAGCGCTCCAGCACCTGCCACAGCTCGTCCTCCAGGGCCTGGAGCCGGTCGGCGGGGAGGCTGAGGAAGGCGTCGCTCATCCCGAACGCGTCCCGCCAGGCCGGTGACCAGTCCTGCTGGACGGCGAACCAGCGTTCGGCCCGCTCAGCCAGGAGGCGCACCTGGTCGCCCTGGATCCACTCGATCGCGGCCCGGGCGTCGGGGTCGTCGTCGAAGTCGCTCGGCTCCCAGTCGGTCACCTCGTGCGCGGCCCGCCACCAGCGCTGCCGCCCGGCGCTGCGGTCCGGGTCCTCGACCACCAGCCCCACGTCGGCGAGCTGGCGCAGGTGGTAGCTGGTGGCGCCGGTGTTGGTGGCGAGCAGGCCGGCGAGGGTGGTGGCGGTGGCCGGTCCCTGCACCCGCAGCGCGCCGAGCAGCCGCAGCCGCAGCGGGTGGGCCAGGACGCGGACCTGCCGGTGGTCGATCCGGACGGAGCTGGTCGCGGGTCGCCCGCCGGTGTCGTCGTTCTCCATGCATGCACAATAACTGTGCACAGAATCTATGCACAATATTTGTGCATAGATTCTGTGCAAGATCTCCTGTGGGGCCCGACACGGCCGACCCGACGGTCTCCCGTCAGTCGGCGAGCAACTCGGTCACGCCGCGCAGCCGGGTCCGCAGCAGGGTGACGGCGCGGGACGAGTCCAGCCGCACGTCGGTGGGGCGCCGCAGCCCGGCCGCCGTGGTCGTGGCGGTCGTCATCCCGGCCGGATCGATCCCGTGCCGACGGGCCACCAGCAGTCCCAGCCCGGCCCGGCTGACCGGCTCCGGGCCGGCCACGTTGAGCGGGCCGGCGACTGTCGAGTCGGCCAGTTCCAGCACCGCGTCGGCCAGGTCGCCGACGTCGACCGGGCAGCGCAACTCGTCGGTGAACAGGGTGGCCCGACCCGCCAACGCATCCCGGCAGAGCTGTATCTGCTTGCTGCCCTCCCCCAGGATCAGCGAGGTCCGCACCAGCACCGCTCCCGGGTCGACCACCCGTACGGCGGTCTCCGCCGCCGCCTTCGCCGCACCGTAGGGATGCACCGGGGTCGGCACGTCGTCGTCGAGATAGGGGGTCGGACGGCCGGCGTGCAGCGCGTCACTGGACAGGTGCACCAACCGCGCCCCGACCTCGGCCGCCGCATACGCGACGTGCGCCGCCCCGTCGGCGGTGACCGTCCAGTCGTCGGTGCGGTACGCGGTCGCGACGACGACGTCGGGGCGTACCTCGGCGACCAGCTGGCGCACCGCCTCCCGATCGGTCACGTCGAGCCGCCGCGCCGCCACCCCGGGCACCCCGACCGCACCCGACCAGCACGTCCCCACCACCGACCACCCGGCAGCAACCCCCCGCCGACACACCTCACCCCCGAGAAACCCACTACCCCCCACCACCAACGCCCGCATCCCACCACTCCCCTTACAGCGATCAAGAGGTTCACGTCACCTCACGGCGTGATGATGACGTAAACCTCTTGATCAACGATCCGGGGTGGGGCGGCCGGGCGGGCCGGCCGGGGTGGGGTGGGGTGGGGGTTAGGCCGGGTCGGCCACCGGGGCGGCGGGGCCGGCGGTGCCGGGGGACGCGGCCGGGGGCTTGGGCTTGGCGTCGATGCCGGCCTCGGTGCGCTGCTGGGTGGTGATCGGGGTCGGGGCGCCGGTCAGCGGGTCGAAGCCGCCCCGGGTCTTGGGGAAGGCGATCACCTCGCGGATCGAGTCGGCCCCGGCCAGCAGCATGCAGACCCGGTCCCAGCCGAACGCGATGCCGCCGTGCGGCGGGGCGCCGTACTTGAACGCCTCCAGCAGGAAGCCGAACTTGTCCTGCGCCTCGGCGGGGGTGATGCCGAGCAGGTCGAAGACCCGCTGCTGCACGTCGCCCCGGTGGATACGGATCGAGCCGCCGCCGATCTCGTTGCCGTTGCAGACGATGTCGTACGCGTAGGCCAGGGCCCGGTCCGGGGCCTCCTCGAACCGGCCGACCCAGTCGGCGTTCGGCGAGGTGAACGGGTGGTGCACGGCCGTCCAGCCGCCCTCGTCCGTGCGCTCGAACATCGGCGCGTCGACCACCCAGCAGAACGCCCAGGCGCTCTCGTCGATCAGCTTGGCCCGCTTGGCGATCTCGATCCGGGCCGCGCCGAGCAGTTCCTGCGCCTCCCGGGTGTTCGTGCCGGCGGCGAAGAAGACCGCGTCGCCCGGCTTGGCCCCGACCGCGTCGGCCAGGCCACCCAGGTGCTCGGCGGAGAGGTTCTTGGCCACCGGCCCACGCGCCTCGCCGGTCTCGGCGTCCAGCACCACGTACGCCAGGCCGCGCGCGCCACGCGCCTTGGCCCAGTCCTGCCAGCCGTCCAGCTCCTTGCGGGTCTGCGCCGCACCGCCGGGCATGACCACCGCGCCGACGTAGCCGCCCGCGTCGATCGCACCGGCGAACACCCGGAACTCGGTGCCGCGCAGGTACTCGGTCAGCTCGGTCAGCTCCAGGCCGTAACGCAGGTCGGGCTTGTCGGAGCCGTACCGGGCCATCGCGTCGTGCCAGGTGATCCGGGGGATCGGCCGGGAGATCTCGTGCCCGGCCAGGTCCTTCCAGAGTGCCGCGACGATCGCCTCGCCGAGGTCGATCACGTCGTCCTCGGTGACGAAGGACATCTCGATGTCGAGCTGGGTGAACTCCGGCTGCCGGTCGGCGCGGAAGTCCTCGTCGCGGTAGCAGCGGGCGATCTGGTAGTACCGCTCCATGCCGCCGACCATGAGCAGCTGCTTGAACAGCTGCGGCGACTGCGGCAGCGCGTACCAGCTGCCGGGCTGGAGCCGGACCGGGACCAGGAAGTCGCGGGCGCCCTCGGGGGTGGACCGGGTCAGCGTCGGGGTCTCGATCTCCAGGAAGTCCCGCTCGTGCAGCACGGTGCGGGCGAGCTGGTTGGCCCGGGAGCGCAGCCGCATCGCGTTGGCCGGGCCACTGCGGCGCAGGTCCAGGTAGCGGTAGCGCAGCCGGATGTCGTCGCCCGCCTCGACCTGGTCGTCGACCGGCAGCGGCAGCGGCGCGGCCTCGGAGAGCACCTCCAGCGCGCTGGCGGTCACCTCGATCTCACCGGTGGGCAGCTCCGGGTTCTCGTTGCCCTCGGGGCGGCGGGTCACCTCGCCGGTGACCTTGACGCAGAACTCGTTGCGCAGCGCGTGCGCGTCCTCTTCGCGGAACACCACCTGGACCACGCCGGAGCCGTCGCGCAGGTCGACGAAGATGACACCGCCGTGGTCGCGCCGGCGGGCCACCCACCCGGCGAGCGTCACCGTGGTGCCGGCGTCCGTCGCGCGCAGGCTGCCGGCGTCATGGGTACGGATCACGACTTGCGTCTCCTCATCTGCGGTACGGCTGTTCCCCCGCATTGTGTCAGCCGCCCGGTCCGCCCGGTTGCGGGGTGAGCAAGGCCGGCCCGCCCACCGGACGCGCGGAACGGGCCGCCGGTGTTCCCGACGGCCCGTTCACGCAAGGTGGATCAGCGGATCCGGTGGTGCATCAGAGGATGCGGCAGATCGGTCAGATGATGCTGACGCCGTAGACGCTCAGCGGCTCGGTGACCGGCTGGAAGTAGGTGGTGCCACCGCGGGTGCAGTTGCCGCTGCCGCCGGAGGTGAGGCCGACCGCGCTGCTGCCGCTGAACAGCGAACCGCCGCTGTCGCCCGGCTCGGCGCAGACGTTGGTCCGGATCAGGCCGGAGACCGAGCCCTCGGCGTAGTTCACGGTGGCGTTGATGGCGCTCACCGAGCCGCTCTTGAGGCCGGTGGTGCTGCCGGAGCGCTGCACGCTCTGGCCGACGTACGCGTTGGCGGCACCGGTGACGTCCCGGAAGCTGCCGTTGTAGAGGGAGACGTTGCCGGTCGCGTTGGCGGCGTTGCTGTGCCGGACGATGCCGTAGTCGTTGCCCGGGAAGCTGGTGCCGGTACGGGTACCGAGCACGCTGGTCTGGCCGGAGTTCGAGTACCAGGTCGAGCCGATGTTGGTGCAGTGCCCGGCGGTCAGGAAGAAGGTCTGACCGGCGCTGTTGCGGACGTTGAAGCCGAGCGAGCAGCGACCGCCGCCGGTGTAGATGGCCTGGCCGCCGGAGATCTTGGTGCTGAGCACGCCGGTCTCGGCCTCGACCCGGACGGTGCCACCGGTGCGCGCGGCGGCGGCCTTGACCCGCTCCAGCTTGGCGCCGGTGACGGTGCTGTCGACCGACACGACGACCTGGTTGGTGGCGGTGTCGGTCCACCACGCGGTGCCGGGGATCTTGGCCGACCGCTCCAGCTCGGCGGTGGCGGAGCGGAGCTGGGCCGCGCCCCGGGTGACCAGCTTCGGGACGGCACCGGCGGCGCGGACCTGCTTGGCGGCGGCGGTGTCGGTGACGGTGACGACCATCTTGCCGGCGGCGTCGGCGTAGGTGCCGGCGGCGCGGTCACCGAGACGCTCGGCCAGGCTGGCGGCGGCGTCGGGGGATGCGGGTGAGGCGGGGGCCGCCTGGGCGGGGGCACCCATGAGCGCGCCGGTGACCAGGGTTCCGGCCATGGCGACGGCGGCGGCGTGTCGGAGTGAGGACCTCGTGGGTCGCATGCAACAACCTCCGGAAGGGGGTGACGGGCGGCGTCATGAAGACGCGCCCGGGGACAACCGGCCGACCTGGGGAAACCGGCCGAGAGACTGAAGTATTCACATATTTAAGATCGTTATCAAGACATGCGTTTGCCCGGATTCACCCCACCAGCGGTTATGACGGTCAGGCAACATCGTGGACACATCCATGTCAGACCCTCCGCCAACCTGCCCCGCCCCCACAGCGGGCCGGGCCCGAAGCGGCCACCGCCGACAGCCCGAAGCGGCCCCCGCCGGGGGTCCGACGCCGCGGTCCCGACCCGGCGTTGAGTGGTTCGCAGGCGGCCCGGTTGCGCGCCGCACCCGGTCCCGCAGGCACCACAGTCGATCCCGCAGGCACCGCAGCCGATCCCGTGGACGCACCGACCGGAGCCGACCCGCCCCCCGCACCGTCCGACGAGACCGGTGGCACCGGGGTGGTCCGGCCACAGCCGGGACGGCACGACACGACCGGGCCGCCGACCAGGACGTCCCGTGCCGGCAGGCCCGATGGCGGCGAGAACGGCAACACTCGGCACCCGTCACCGGGAGTCATCATCAGTCGACCCCGCCGCCTGACGGTCGTCCCCTTTGCTCTGCCGCCCTCACCGCGACAGTTACCTCAGGTAGCCATGCATGAGAAGACCAGCGAATCACACGCCGCAAGGAAGGGCAGCTCAGGTCGGTGGCGCTCCGAGGGCAGCAGAGCAAAGCGCGGAAGGGTAGGAGCACGAGGGAGGAGCCGTTGTCACGGCGCGTCACACCCGCCGACCTGTCACCGAAAGTCACCGACTTCGAGGGACGGACGGGGCAACCGGGTGACGCATGACGTCGGCACGACCCCGGGCGAAGCGGCGGGGCCGGAAGAGCCGTCCCCACCCGCGCGGCACACCCGACGCGCCCGCCGCACGGCACACCCGACGCGCCCGCCGCAGGGGGTGGCGACGTGGTTGCAGCACACCCCCGTGCCTGCGGGCAGGCACGGGGGTGGTGAAACGCCGGAGGGGACGGTCAGGTCAGGCGCGGGCGGCCAGCTTGGCGGCGCGCGCGTCGCGCTTCTCCTCGAACCGGGACGCGGCCTGCTCCAGGCCGTCCAGGTGGGCGGCGATCCGGTCGCGGGCGGCCTCGCCCTCGGCGTCCAGACCGACGACGTTGAACACGTCCCACTGGCGCAGCACCGGGGCCACCACGTCGTCGCGGTGCTGACGCAGGTCGTAGATGCCGGCGAGGGCGATCGTCACCGACTTGCGGGCGAACCCCTCGATACCCACCCCGGGCATCTGGAAGTCTGCCAGCACCTCGTCGATGGCTCGCATGGTCTGGTTCGGGTCCACCTCGAGGGCCGCGCCGAGCAGATTGCGATAAAAGATCATGTGCAGGTTCTCGTCGGCCGCGACGCGACCCAGCAACGCCTCGCAGACCGGGTCACCGGTGATCCGGCCGGTGTTGCGGTGCGAGATGCGGGTCGCCAGCTCCTGGAACGACACGTACGCCAGCGAGCGCAGCATCGACGTGTCGTGCGAGTTGCTGTAGCCGGCGGTCATGTGCACCATCCGGGCCCGCTCCAGGGCCACCGGGTCGACCGCCCGGGACACCGTGAGGTAGTCCCGGATGGCGGTACCGTGCCGACCCTCCTCGGCGGTCCACCGACCCACCCACGTCCCCCACGCCCCGTCCGGACCGAACAGGGTGGCGATCTGATGGTGGTACGACGGCAGGTTGTCCTCGGTGAGCAGGTTGACGATCAACGCCGTCCGGGCCACCTCGGGCAGGGTAGAGTCCCCCTCCGACCACGCCTCGCCGCCGAGCGGGCCGTCGAAGGTCCGCCCTTCGCTCCACGGCACGTACTCGTGCGGAAACCACTCCTTGGCCACCGAGAGGTGACGGTCGAGGTTCTTGGCGACCACGGGTTCGAGTTCGTGCAGCAGCGCGGTCTGGCTCAGCTCGGTCACAGGGCCCCTCCCTACGGTGGCGTAACTTACGCCACCGTAGGTCCCCGTCGGCGTACGCGCCAGTAACTGAGACTCAGCCGACCAGCGGCTTCAGGTCCGCGTGGGGCGGCGTCCACTCGGCCGGCACGGCGTTCACCTGCTCGCCCGAACGGATGTCCTTGACCTGGTCACCCTCGGCACCCCGGAACCACACGTACGGGATACCACGCCGCTCGGCGTAGCGGATCTGCTTGCCGAACTTCGCCGCGTTCGGCGACACCTCGGTCGGGATCCCCCGCGACCGCAGCACCGCGGCGACCGCGTTGCTGCCCGCCCGCTCCTCCTCGGCACCGACCGCGACCAGCACACAGGTCGGCACGCTGCGCGAGACCGACAGCGCCCCGGCGCCGAAGAGCAGACCGAGCAGCCGGGTCACCCCGATCGAGATGCCGACCCCCGGGTACGACACGGCACCGGCGCTGGCCAGGTTGTCGTACCGGCCACCGGAGCAGATCGAACCGAACCGCTCGTAGCCGAGCAGCTGGGTCTCGTAGACGGTGCCGGTGTAGTAGTCCAGGCCCCGGGCGATGCGCAGGTCGGCGACGCAGAGCCCCGGCGCGTGCGCGGCGGCGGTCTCCACCACCGCGACCAGCTCGGCGATGCCCTCGTCGAGCAGCGGGTCGCTCACCCCGAGGGCGCGCACCGCGTCGGCGAAGGAGGCATCCGGGGCGGAGATCCCGGCCAGCGCCAGGCACGCCTTCGCCTGGGCCGCGCTCGCTCCCGCCGTCTCGGCCAGCAGGTCGGCCACCTTGTCCGGGCCGATCTTGTCGAGCTTGTCGACCGCGCGCAGCGCCGCCTCCGGGTCGGTCAGCCCGATGCCCCGGTAGAACCCCTCACAGATCTTGCGGTTGTTCACCTGGATCAGCACCGGCGGGATCGGCAGCGACCGCAGCGCGTCCCCGATCACCAGCGGCATCTCCGCCTCGTAGTGCGCCGGCAGGGTGTCCCGGTCGACGATGTCGATGTCGGCCTGGAGGAACTCCCGGTAGCGCCCCTCCTGCGGGCGCTCACCCCGCCACACCTTCTGGATCTGGTAGCGGCGGAACGGGAACTGGAGCTTGCCGGCGTTCTCCAGCACGTACCGGGCGAACGGCACGGTCAGGTCGAAGTGCAGGCCGAGCGCATCGTCACCGGCCGGACCATCCGCGTCGGCCTGCAACCGGCGCAGCAGGTAGACCTCCTTCGAGGTCTCCCCCTTACGCAGCAACTGGTCCAGTGGCTCCACCGACCGGGTCTCCAGCGGCGCGAACCCGTACAGCTCGAAGGTGTGCCGGATCCGGTCGAGGACGAACTGCTCGATCATCCGCTGCGACGTGGTCCACTCCGGGAAGCCGGACAGGGGCGTGGGCTTGCTCATGGCGTACTCCTTGCGGGTCCGCGCCGGGCGCGGTGAGAGCGAAAGGTCCGCGCGCGGCGCGGAGGAGAAGCTAGAGGCCGCGGGTGGGCGCGGCCGGACGTGCGCCACCGGGGCCCGCCACGTCGACCAGGTACGGGTTGCGCACCCGCTCGCGGCCGATGGTGGTCCTCGGGCCGTGGCCGGGCAGCACGACCGTGTCGTCGGCCAACGGGAGGACCTTCTCCCGCAGGCTGGCCAGCATCCGGGGCATGCTGCCGCCGGGCAGGTCGGTGCGACCGATCGAGCCGGCGAAGAGCACGTCACCGGAGAGGCAGAGCTGGTCGGCCTCCCAGGGCGAGCCGGTGCCGGGCAGCCGGAACAGCACCGACCCGCCGGTATGGCCCGGCGCGTGGTCGACGGTGATCTCCAGGCCGGCCAGCGCCAACGTCGCACCGTCGGTCAGCTCCGCGACGTCGTCCGGCTCGGTGTACGGCAGCCGGCCGCCGAACAGCGCGGTGAGGTCCATCGACAGCGCCTTGGTCGGGTCGGCCAGCAGCTCCCGGTCCTCCGGGTGGACGTACGCCGGGATGCCGCGCGCGCCGCAGACCGGGGCGACGGAGAAGGTGTGGTCGAGATGGCCGTGGGTGAGCAGCACGGCGGCCGGGTGCAGGCGGTGCTCGGCGAGCACGGCGTCGAGCCGGTCGAGCACCCCGATACCGGGGTCGACCACCACGCACTGCTCCCCCGGCGCGGTCGCCACCACGTAGCAGTTGGTGCCGAAGGCGTCCGCGGGAAAGCCGGCCACGAGCACGTCCGCTCCCCTTTCGTTCGAGTCGTCCGTCTCCTGGGCAGCCTAGTCGTCGGCGCGAGCCGACATCCGCGCCCACCCGCACCACGGGCCCCGTACGGCACAGTGACGCACTTTGATAAACCCAGGCCGGCCCTCGTACACCACTTTCACAGCGGGTACCCGTACACTCTGGCGGGCGTGTGGCGTGGCGCACCTGCGGACATCGTGGCGCGTACGGCCCGACCGCCGGTGACGACCAGGGTAGAGGAGGGGAGCACGGGTGGCTTCCAGCAGGGACCGGCAGCGCAAGCTCGCGCGGGAGAAGCTCGACCGGCAGTTGGCCCGGCGGGCCGCCGCCGCCCGACGGCGTCGGCAGATCCAGGCCGGGGTCGGTGCGGCCGTGGTGCTGGTGCTGATCGTGGCCGGCGCGGCCTGGGGGCTGGGTGCCTTCGACAGCGACCCCGAGCAGAAGGCCGCCGAGGACGTCTGCCTCTGGACGCCGCAGGACGCGGCCGCCAACACCAACCTCAAGGACGTCGGCACCCCGGCCACCACCGGTCTGCCCACCACCGGGGTACGCACCATGACGATCGACACCGACCAGGGCGGCCCGGTCACCGCCGAGCTTGACCTCGCCGCGGCGCCGTGCGCCGGGGCGAGCATCGCCCACCTGGCCGGCAAGTCGTTCTACGACAACACCAAGTGCCACGAGATCACCACCGAGGGTGCGTTGCGTTGCGGCGACCCGAGCGGCACCGGCCTGGGCGGCCCCAGCTACTCGTTCTACAACGAGAACGTGCCGACCGCGCCCGAGGCGAGCCCCTCGGCCAGCCCACCGCCCGGGCAGCCGCCGACCTACCCCAAGGGCACGGTCGCGATGATCAGCAACCCGCCGGGCGCCAACGGCAGCCAGTTCCTGCTCTTCTTCAAGGACTCCAGCCCGGCCCAGCCGGCGTACCCGATCATCGGCCGGATCACCGGCGGCCTCGACGTGGTCGAGAAGATCGGCGCCCAGCCGACCGTGGACAACGGGGCGGGCGCCAAGGTCAAGCCCAAGACCGACGTGCTGATCCGCAAGCTGACCGTCGGCGAGGCGCAGGCCGCGCCGGCTCCGGCGACCGGTTCCCCGGCCGCGTCCCCGGCGGCCAGCCCCAGCGCCGGCTGAGCCGGCCCACCACCCGTACCTGCGGCCACGCCGCGCCAGAGAAAGCCCAGGAGGAGTGACCGTGACGTCCACGAGAGAGCGGCAGCGCGCGGCGGCGCGGGCCCGACTTGAGCGGGAGATGGCCGAACGTTCGGCCAAGGCCCGCAAGCGCCGGCAGACGCAGGCGATCGTCGGGGCCGCCGCGATCCTGGTGCTCGTGGTCGCCGGCACCGTCTGGTTGGCGACCAGCCTCGGCGGTGATGACGACGACAACAAGCAGCAGACCGCCAGCACCGAGGGCTTCTCGCAGTGCACCTATACCGAGGCGCCCAAGGAGGGCCGGCCCGCCCAGATCAAGGATGTCGGGCTGCCCCCCAACCAGCAGGCCAACAAGGGCACCCAGACGTTGACCCTGGAGACCAACCTGGGCCCGATCGTCGCCAAGCTCGACCGGACGAAGGTGCCCTGCACCGCCGGCAGCTTCACCCACCTGGCCAGCAAGGGCTTCTTCGACAACACCAAGTGCCACCGGCTGGTGACCGAGGGCATCAAGGTGCTCCAGTGCGGTGACCCGAGCGCGACCGGCGCCGGCTGGCGGCAGACCGACGGCACCGGCGGGCCGAGCTACGGCCTCGCCGAGGAGAACCTGCCGACCGACAAGCGGCCCCCCTACCCGGAGGGCGTCATCGCGATGGCCAACTCCGGGCAGCCGGGCAGCACCGGCAGTCAGTTCTTCATCGTCTACGGCGACTCGCAGCTCGATGCGAAATACACAGTGCTGGGCACCGTCACCTCCGGCATGGACCTGGTCAAGCAGGTCGGGGCGGCCGGTGACGACAAGGCGTACGCGCAGCAGGCCGGGGGTGGCCACCCCAAGAAGGAGGTCACCATCACCAAGCTGACCATGAGCGACATCGAGGGCTGACCCCTCGGGTACGACGAAGCGCCCGCCGGCTGAGCCGGCGGGCGCTTTCGTTACCTCGGTGTCCGCAACACTCCCGGGGACCCTACGGACCCACGGATCCGGAGGCGGTCGGGTGGTCCGCCCGGTGGGGTCCCAGGCCCGTCAGGCGCCGGAGGTGACCCGGTAGGCGTCGAAGACCCCGTCGACCTTGCGGACGGCGGCCAGCAGGTGCCCCAGGTGCTTCGGGTCGGCCATCTCGAAGCTGAACCGGCTCACCGCCACCCGGTCCCGGGTGGTGGTGACCGTCGCCGACAGGATGTTGACCCGCTCCTCGGAGAGCACCCGGGTGACGTCGGCCAGCAGCTTGTGCCGGTCGAGTGCCTCCACCTGGATGGCCACCAGGAACGTGGAGGCGGAGGTGAGCTTCCAGCTGACCTCGACCACCCGCTCGGCCTGGGCCCGCAGGTCCTCGGCGTTGGCGCAGTCGTCGCGGTGCACGCTGACCCCGCCGGAACGGGTGACGAACCCGAAGACCGAATCCGGGGGCACCGGCGTGCAGCACCGGGCCAGCTTGATCCAGACGTCGCTGACGCCCCGCACCACCACCCCGGGATCGCTGCTGTTCTGCCGGCTGTGCGGCGGACGGGTGGCGACGGCGGTCTCGGCGATGTCCTCCGCCGCGCCCTCCTCGCCGCCGTACGCGGCCATCAGCTTCTGCACCACCGACTGCGCCGACACCTGGCTGTCGCCGACCGCCGCGTAGAGCGACGCGACGTCGGCGAGGTGCAGGTCCCGGGCGATCGCCATCAACGCGTCGGAGGTGAGCATCCGCTGCAACGGCATGCCCTGCTTGCGCATCGCCTTGACGATCGAGTCCTTACCGGCCTCGATCGCCTCCTCACGCCGCTCCTTGTTGAAATACTGGCGGATCTTGGTACGCGCCCGGGGGCTCTTGACGAAGCTCAGCCAGTCCTGCGTCGGACCGGCCGTGTCGGACTTCGAGGTGAAGATCTCGATCACGTCGCCGTTGGACAGCGCCGACTCCAACGGCACCAGCTTGCCGTTGACCCGTGCCCCGATGCACTTGTGCCCGACCTCGGTGTGCACCGCGTACGCGAAGTCCACAGGCGTCGACCCGGTCGGCAGCGGGATGACGTCCCCCTTGGGGGTGAAGACGTACACCTCCTGGCTGGACAGGTCGAAGCGCAACGCGTCGAGGAACTCCGACGGGTCGGCGGCCTCCCGCTGCCAGTCCAGCAGCTGCCGCAGCCAGGTCATCTCGTCGATGTGCGCGGGCGGGCCGACGATCTGGGTGCCCTTGTGCTCCTTGTACTTCCAGTGCGCGGCGATACCGAACTCGGCGGTGCGGTGCATCGCGTAGGTGCGGATCTGCATCTCCACCGGCTTGCCGGTGGGCCCGATGACCGTCGTGTGCAACGACTGGTACATGTTGAACTTGGGCATCGCGATGTAGTCCTTGAACCGGCCCGGCACCGGCTGCCAGTTGGCGTGGATGACCCCCAACGCCGCGTAGCAGTCCCGCACCGTGTCGACCAGGATGCGCACCCCGACCAGGTCGTAGATGTCGTTGAAGTCCCGCCCCCGCACGATCATCTTCTGGTAGATCGAGTAGAGGTGCTTCGGCCGGCCGGTCGTCTCCGCCTTGATCTTCGCGGCCTTGAGGTCGGTGCCGACCTTCTGGGTGACCTGCTTGAGCAGCGACTCCCGCTGCGGCTGGTGCTCCCCGATCAGCCGGAGGATCTCCTCGTAGCGCTTGGGGAACAGGGTGCCGAAGGCCAGGTCCTCCAGCTCCCACTTGATCGTGTTCATACCGAGGCGGTGGGCCAGCGGAGCCAGGATCTCCAGCGTCTCCTTGGCCTTCTGCTCCCGCTTGGGCGCCGGCAGGAAGGACAGCGTCCGCATGTTGTGCAGCCGGTCGGCCAGCTTGATCACCAGGACCCGGGGGTCCTTCGCCATCGCCACGACCATCTTGCGGATCGTCTCCGCCTTGGCCGCGTCGCCCAGCTTGACCTTGTCCAGCTTCGTCACGCCGTCGACGAGCAGGGTGACCTCGGGACCGAAGTCGGTGCGCATCTGGTCGAGGGTGTACTCGGTGTCCTCGATCGTGTCGTGCAGCAGCGCCGCCACCAGCGTGGTGGTGTCCATTCCCAGGTTGCCCAGGATGGTCGCCACCGCCAGCGGGTGGGTGATGTACGGGTCACCGGACTTGCGGTACTGACCGGAGTGCCACCGCGCGGCGGTGTCGAAGGCACGCTGGAGCAGCCGGGCATCCGCCTTGGGGTGGTTTTCCCGGTGGCTGGCGATCAGCGGTTCGAGCACCTCGCTGACCTGGGAACTCTGCCAGGGGGCGTTGAACCGGGCCAGCCGCGCCCGCACCCGACGCCCGGTCGGCGCGTTGGACAACGCGAAACCGGCGCTCGGGGACGGGTCGTCGTCGAGCGCCGCCCCGGCTGCCATGCCGTCGAGCGTGGCACCGACGTCGTCGCCGACCCCCGCCGGGCCGACCGGTGGGTCGTTCTTCCGAGCGGTCACCGCGCCGTCAGCGTCGCCTGTCGGGTGCACCGTGCCCTCCACCGGAGGGACGACATCGTGGGACACCGGCCTCCTCACCGATCGCCGGGACCACGCCGGCCGTGCGGCCGACGCCTGTCTTCCAACCGGCCGTCGCGCCGGCATGTTCCCATCGGCCGCCGTCGGGGCCGATGGCGTTACCCGCCGGCCCCCGGCCGACGCCCTGCCCGCCGCCCGGACGGGTGATCGCCCGGTCAGCAATGGGCAATGCTACCCGCACGGTAGGTGCCGTGCCGCTCCGCCGGACGGTCCGTCCCAGGTCGGCGGGACGACCGGGCGTCACACGGTCAGCAGGGCATGGACCGGACGCCCGGCGAGCCGCTCCCGCCCACCCAGGAAACCCAACTCCAGCAGTACGGTGAACCCGGCCACCGTGCCACCGGCCCGCTCGACCAGATCGAGGGTCGCCTCGGCGGTGCCACCGGTGGCCAGCACGTCGTCGACCACCAGCACCCGGTGCCCGGCGGTGAAGGCGTCCTGGTGCACCTCGAGCGTCGCCTCGCCGTACTCCAGGGCATAGGAGGCCGAGTACGCCGGCCGGGGCAGCTTGCCCGCCTTGCGCACCGGCACCACCCCCATCCCGGTCGCGTACGCGATCGCGGCGGCGATCACGAAGCCCCGGGCCTCGATGCCGACCACGATGTCGAAGCTGTCCCGCCCGTGGTGGTCGATGATGCCGTCGATCACCTCGCGGAACACGTCGCCGTCGGCGAACAACGGCATCAGGTCCTTGAACAGGACACCGGGCTTGGGGAAGTCCGGCACGTCCAGCACCCGGCTGGCGACCAGCCGGGCGACCTGCGGGCCGCTGTCTCCCCGTACCGCGGTGCTGTGGGTCTCCGTCACGATGGTCGATTCTCCTTCGCTACGACGACGGCGTCCGCCATGCTGCTCGCACAGCATGGCGGACGCCGTCGACTCGACGTGTGGCGGGTCGCCCGTCGGTCAGCGCCGCTTCGCGCCACCGGGGCGGTTGCCCCCGCCGCCGCTGGGACGACCACCCCGGGCACCGGTCGCCCGCTTGGCCGCCGGCCGGGAACCGACCTTCGGCGCGCTGCCGGCCAGGGCCGCCGCCTCGGGGTCGATCGGCTCGTCGGCAGCGTCGTCGCCGGCCGCCTGCCGGGCCGCGCCACGCGGGACGACCTCGCCCCGGGCGATCGCGCCCCGCCGGGCCAGCACCCGCTTGGTGTGCGCCTCGATGCGCGGGTCATAGTTCTTGAGCAGCACCAGCAACGGGGTGGACAGCAGGATCGAGGTCAGGAACGCCATCGCCATACCGACGAAGAGCACCAGGCCCAGGTCCTTCAGGGTGCCCGCGCCGAGCAGGCCGGCACCGATGAAGAGCAGACCGCCGACCGGGAGCAGGGCGACCACCGAGGTGTTCAACGACCGCATCAGGCTCTGGTTGAGCGCCAGGTTGGCCGCCTCGCCGTAGGTCTGGTTGTTGTTGGCCGTGATGCCCCGGGTGTTCTCCTGGACCTTGTCGAAGACCACCACCACGTCGTAGAGCGCGAAGCCCAGAATGGTGAGGAACCCGATGATCGTCGACGGGGTCACCTCGAAGCCGACCAGCGAGTAGATGCCGGCGGTGAGGATCAGGTTCATGAACAGCGAGATGATCGCCGCGACCGCCATCCGCCACTCGAAGCGCAGCACCAGGTAGGCCGCCACCACCAGGACGAAGATGATCAGGCCGAGCAGCGCCCGGGAGGTCACCTGGCTGCCCCAGGCCTCGCTGACCTGGCTGCCGCTGATCTGGTCGGCGTTGATGCCGAACTCCTGCGCCATCTCGGCCTTGACCGCGTTGGCCTGGTCGGCGCTGAGCTGCGAGGTGCGCAGCTCGTAGTACTCGCCGCTGGTGCTGCCGACCTTCTGCGCGGTCACCACCTCGGCGCCGCCGCCCTCGGCCGCCAGCGCGTCGTTGACCTTGCCCTCGGCCTGGTCTAGGGTGCCGACGCTGGCCGGCACCTGGAACGAGTTGCCGCCGGCGAACTCGATGCCCAGGCTGAAGCCGCGCACCGCGAAGCTGAGCACGGCGATCAGCACCAGCACGCCGGCGACGGTGAACCACAACTTGCGCCGGCCGACGATGTTGAGACCGGCCTCGCCCCGGTAGAGCCGGGACGCCAGACCACTCTTAGCCATCTCAGGCCTCCTTGACGCGCGAGTTGCGGGCGGTGGCCGGGTCGGCCGAACGGGCTGGCAGGGCCCGACCGAGGCCGCTGACCCGGGGCGACAGGAACGCCGGGGTCCGGGCGAACATCGTCATGATCGGGTGCCGGAAGAGGAAGACGACCACCAGGTCGAGGACGGTCGCCAGGCCGAGGGCGAAGGCGAAGCCCTTCACCGTGCCGACCGAGACGATGTAGAGGACCACGGCGGACATCAGGGTGATCGCGTTGGCCGAGATGATCGTCCGGCGGGCCCGGATCCAGGCCCGGCCCACCGCGCTACGCGGGCTGCGCCCCTCCCGGATCTCGTCCTTGAGCCGCTCGAAGTAGATGACGAACGAGTCCGCCGCCACACCGAGCGAGACGATCATGCCGGCGATGCCGGCGAGGGTGAGGGTGAAGCCGATCGACCGGCCGAGCACCACCAGCGCGCCGAAGACCAGCAACGCGGAGAGCACCAGGCTCAGGAAGATGACCGAGCCGAGCAGCCGGTAGTAGAAGAACGAGTAGATGATGACCAGCAGCATGCCGATGCCGGCGGCCAGCAGACCGGCCCGCAGGTGGCTGTCGCCCAGCGTCGCGGTGACGTTCTGCTGCTCCTGCGGCACGAAGGTGACCGGCAGCGCGCCGTAGCGCAGCTGGCTGGCCAGCGCGTTGGCCGACGTGTTGTCGAAGCTGCCGGTGATCTGCGAGTCGCCGGTCAGCACGCCCTGGATCTCGGGCGAGGAGACGATCTCGTTGTCCAGCACCACGGCCACCCGGCACTTGCCGTCCTGGCCCAGAGCCGTCTGGTCGCAGCCGCCGCCGGTGTTGTTGAACGCCTCCCGGGTCAGCTCGGTCCACTTGGACTGGCCGTCGCCGGTGAAGTTCAGGCTGACCACCCAGGTGCTGGCCTGGTCGAGGACGGCGTTGGCGTCCTTGACGTCGGTGCCGAGCACCTTGGCCTGGTCGAGCAGGTACTTCGCCGCACCACCCTCACAGGCGACCGCCTGCTGCTTCTCGTCCTTGATCGACGCGGGGGGCCGCTTGTCGAGCTGGGCGCAGGTGATGGTCGGCACGTTGAACTGCATCTGCGGGCTCAGCACCGCGATCTCCTGCGGGGAGAGCGTGCCGAACGGCTTGAGCGTCTCCGCCAGGGCCGGGTTGGTGGCCAGGTCGGCCGGAGCCTGGAGCCCGCTCGCGGCGGCCCAGGCCGGTGCACCGACCTTCTTCTCGACGGCCTTGCGCTGCTCCTCGATGCTCTGCGACACCGGCGCCTCGGTGGCGCTGGGCGAGGCGGCCGGGGCGCTCGGCGAGGCCGACCCGGACGGGGAGGCGCTCGGGCTGGCGCTCGGCGCGGGGGCGCCACCACCCTGCCCACCGGCGCTCGGCGAACCGGTCACCTTCGGCGCCGCACTGCCGGAGGCCTTCGGCGACGCGCTGCCCGACGGAGCCGGGGAGGCGCTACCCGACGGGGCCGGCGACGCACTGCCGGACGGAGCCGGAGCGGCGACCGTACCGCTGCCGTCGGCGGCCTTGAGCACCTTGCGGAAGCGCAGCTCCGCGGCGCTGCCGACGTCGGTCAGCTCCCGGTTCTCACCGGGCAGGGAGATGACGATGTTCCGGTTGCCCTCGGTGACCACCTCGGCCTCGGCCACCCCGTAGGCGTTGACCCGGCTCTCGATGATCTGCCGGGCCTCCTCCAGGTTGGCCGACGTCGGGGGCTTGCCGTCGATGCTGTTGGTCGCCTCCAGCGTCAGCCGGGTGCCACCGATGAGGTCCAGGCCGAGCCGTGGCTCCAACCGGTCCTTCCAGCTACCGCTGGCGCCGCCCGAGAAGAACACCAAGGAATAGAGGACGACGAAGATGATCCCGAGCACGGCGAGCTGCCGCCCGGGGCGCATCTGTCCCTGAGGTGGTGCCACGGCTGTCTGTCTCCCTGTAACGGTCGCGCCGCCGGCGCAGCGGCGACGAGGTCGGAGCGGGGTTCCCGCCCCGACGTGCTCTGCGCGGACCGCTCCCGACCGTGCGGCACGGCGTACCACCGCCGACGTGGGGGCGTCGGACGGCGGGGCGCGCGTGCCGGCCCCGGGGACCGGCCCACCTATCCAGTTGTCCTGTCACGCCCACCCCGGCGGGGCGGGCGGACACTCACTCCTTGACGGCTTCCGCGTCCTCGATGACCGGCTCGTCGGCCTCCGGACGCTCCGCCCGGGTGACCACCCGGGCGATGGCCGGCCGGGCGTAACGGGACTGCACGCCGGGGGCCACCTCCAGCAGCACGGTGTCGTCCTCGACGCCCACGACCGTGCCGTAGAGCCCGCCGATGGTGACGACCTCGTCACCGGGGCCGAGCGCGGACTGCATGGCCTCGGCCTCGCGGCGGCGCTTCTGCTGCGGCCGGATCATCATGAAGTACATGACCCCGAAGAGCAGGGCGATCATGATGATCGGCGTCAGACTGCCGGCGCCTCCGCCGGACTGTGCTGCGTAAAGCACGGTGTGCGACCTTCCCATTGGCCCCCGTTCGGCGCGGTGCGCGCCGGAGCGGAGGCGGATATTCACATCCTGTACAGACCGCGGCGAGTCTAATCCCTGCACCTGGGAACGCCGAATGCGGCGCAGATCACGTTCAGATCACGGTGGATCGGGCGCGTTCGAGAACAGATCAGGCACAGCGGGGGCTTCCATGCCAAATGTACCATTTGGTGGTGTCCGGCCGAGGTGCCGCCAGGCCGCCTCGGTGGCCACCCGCCCCCGGGGCGTACGGGCCAGCAGTCCAGCGCGGACGAGGAACGGCTCGCAGACCTCCTCCACCGTGTCCGGCTGCTCCCCCACCGCCACCGCCAGGGTGGACAGGCCCACCGGCCCGCCCCGGAACGAGTCGACCAGCGCGGTCAGCACCGCCCGGTCCAGCCGGTCCAGCCCCAGGGCGTCCACGTCGTAGACGGTCAGGGCAGCGCGCGCGGTCTCCAGGGTGACCACCCCCTCGGCCCGGACCTCGGCGTAGTCGCGCACCCGGCGCAGCAGCCGGTTGGCGATCCGGGGCGTGCCCCGGGACCGGCCGGAGATCTCCACCGCCCCCTCCGGGGTGATCGGCACGCCCAGGATGCGCGCCGACCGGTGCAGCAACGCCTCCAGGTCGGCCGGGGAGTAGAAGTCGAGGTGCGCGACGAAACCGAACCGGTCCCGCATCGGACCGGTCAGCAGGCCGGACCGGGTGGTGGCACCGACCAGGGTGAACGGCTCCACGTCCAGCGGGATCGCGGTGGCCCCCGGCCCCTTGCCGACGATCACGTCGACCCGGAAGTCCTCCATCGCGCTGTAGAGCAGCTCCTCCGCCGGCTTGGCGATCCGGTGGATCTCGTCGATGAACAGCACGTCGCCCTCGGCGAGGCTGGTCAGGATGGCGGCCAGGTCGCCGGAGCGCTCGATCACCGGCCCGCTGGTCACCCGGATACCGGAACCCAGCTCGGCGGCCACGATGTTGGCCAACGTCGTTTTCCCGAGGCCAGGAGGCCCCGACAGGAGGATGTGGTCGGGTGGGGCGCCGCGCCGCATCGCGCCCTGCAACAGCAGGTCGAGCTGGTCGCGGACCCGGTGCTGGGCGATGAACTCGTCGAGCCGCTTCGGCCGGACGCTGACCTCGGCGTCGCGCTCCGCGTCGTCGGCGTACGCCGAGACGAGGCCGTCGCCGGTCATGCCGGCCGCCCCGGCCGCGACCGCGCCACGGCGGTCATCGGGTCCGGCCGAGCAGTCGGATGGCCTGCTTGAGCAGGACCGGCACCGGCGGGGTGGGGCCGTCGACGGTCTCCGCCACGGCGGCCACCGCCTGGTCGGCCTGCCCGGCCGTCCAGCCGAGCCCGACCAGCGCCTGGCGGACCTGGTCCGGCCAGGCCCCGGCGGTCACCCCGGCCGCGCCGTCGGGCCCCACCGGCACCGGACCGATCCGGTCACGCAGCTCCAGGACCAGCCGCTCGGCGCCCTTCTTGCCGATCCCCGGGACCCGGGTCAGGGCGGCGGTGTCGGCGTTGGCGATGGCCTTGCGCACCGCGTCCGGGGTGTGCACGGCCAGCACCGCCTGGGCCAGCCGCGGGCCGACCCCGCTGGCCGTCTGGAGCAGCTCGAACAGCTGCTTGGCGTCGTCGTCGGCGAAGCCGTAGAGGGTGAGCGAGTCCTCCCGGACCACCAGGCTGGTGGCGAGCCGGGCCGGCTGGCCGACCCGCAGCTCGGCCAGGGTGCCGGGGGCGCACTGCACCGCCAGGCCGATCCCCCCGACCTCCACCACGGCATGGTCCGGACCGGTCGCGGTCACCGTGCCGCGCACGCTGGCGATCATCGTGCTCCTCCTCGTCGTACCCGGTCGGCGGCCTCGGCCAGCTTGGACCGGGTGCCGCCCCGCCACACGTGGCAGATGGCCAGGGCCAGGGCGTCCGCCGCGTCGGCCGGCTTGGGCGGCTCGGCCAGCCGCAGCAGCCGGGTGACCATGGCGGTCATCTGCTTCTTGTCGGCCTGACCGGACCCGGTCACCGCGGCCTTGACCTCGCTCGGCGTGTAGGTCTGCACCGGCAGCCCGGCCCGCGCCCCGGCCAGCACGGCGATCCCGCTGGCCTGGGCGGTGCCCATCACGGTGCGCACGTTGTGCTGGCTGAACACCCGCTCCACGGCGACCGCGTCGGGCCGGTGCTCGGCCACCAGGTCGGTCAACGACCGGTCCAGGTGCAGCAGGCGCAGCGACAGGTCGTCGGCGGGATCGGTGTAGACGACGTAGTAGGCGACCAGCGAGCAGGGGCGGCCCGGCACGCCCTCGACCACGCCGACCCCGCACCGGGTCAGCCCCGGGTCGACGCCCAGCACACGCACGCCGTCTCCTCCAGGCCCCTCGACAGTACGGGTGTTCGACACCCTACTGGTCCACCCCGACACGCCGGTGGGCGGACACGCCGCCCGCCGGTGGGTCTCAGCGGGTACGCAGGCCGTCGAGCACGCCGTCGACGACCCGTTCGGGGAGCAACCGGTCGTCCAGCTCCGGATGCCAGCGCAGCAGCCGCTGGACCAGCATCGGCCCGGTGAGCAGCGCCATGGCCACCTCGATGTCGAGATCGGCGCGCAGTTCGCCGGTGGCCACGCCCCGGCGGAGCACCTCCCGCATGATCTTGCGGCGGGGCTCGATGATGTTCTGGTAGAGCTGGAAGTGGTCCGGGCTGCGGTTCACCTCGGGCACCAGGCACGGCATGATCCGCTCGGCCCGGGGGTCGATGTTGTGCCCGACCGCACCGACCAGCAGCACCAGGTCGTCGCGCACGGAGTGCCCGGCCGGCTGGGGGACCACCCCCTTGAGCCGGCGCAGGGCGTCGAGCAGCAGGGCGTCCTTGCCGGGCCAGCGGCGGTAGATGGTGGCCTTGCCCACCCCGGCGCGGGCCGCGATCGCCTCGATCGACAGTGCCTCGAGGGTGCTGCCCTCGGCGAGCAGGTCCAGGGTGGCCTCGATGATGGCCTCGTCCGCGCGGACGCTCCGCGGTCGCCCGGGCGACCGCGGAGCATCGGCGGTGGGGTTCATGTCAGACATTGTTCCCGGCCCTATGTGGTTGCGGCCAGTTCCCGCTCCGCCACCGGCGTCGCGTCGGTGGCCGTGGCGGTGCGGCCTGGCATCCAGCGCAGCACGATGAGGATGCCGAGGGCGGCCACCACCGCGGAGATCGCCGCCGCCCAGTGCATGGCCGAGACGAACGCGTCGTTGGCCGCCGCGATCAGCTTCGGTGCCGCCGGGCCGACCTGCGCCGCCGCCGCGTACGCCCCGGAGACCGACTCGGTGGCCGCCTCCCGGGCGGGGGCGGGCAGGCTGTCGACGGTCGCGGCGATGTCCTGCCGGTAGACGGCGGACAGCACCGAGCCGAGGACCGCGACGCCCAGCGCGCCGGCGACCTGGCGGACGGTGTTGCTGACCGCCGAGCCGACGCCGGCCTTCTCCCGGGGCAGCGCCGACATGATCGACTCGGTGGCCGGGGGCATGATGTTCGCCATCCCGACGCCCTGGAGGAAGAAGGCCACTAGCACCACCCAGATCGGCGTGGTGGCGTCGATGAAGGCGAAGGCGGCCAGCGCCACGGCGGTCAGCACGAGGCCGACCGTGGCGACCGCCCGGCCGCCGTACCGGCGCACCATCGCGGCGCTGCGCGGCGCGAAGACCAACTGGGCCCCGGCGAACGGCAGGAAGAACAGGCCGGTCTCCAACGGGCTGTAGCCCCGGACCAGCTGCATGTAGAACGAGCTGAAGAACATCACGCCCATCGCGGCGAAGAAGACCAGGCCGACGATCGCCACCGGCGCGGCGAACCGGGGCACCCGGAACAGCCGGACGTCCAGCGACGGGTGGTCGCTGCGCCGCTCGTGCTCGACGAACCAGGCCAGCACCGCCACTCCGCCCAGGATGGCGGCCCAGACCGTGGGCCGGCCGAAGCCGTGCTCGCCGCCGTCGATGATGCCGTAGGTCAGCGCGACCAGTCCGACGACCGACAGCAGCACGCCGAGGATGTCGACCCGGCCGGGCCGGGGGTCGCGGGACTCGGGCACCAGCAGGGCGACCAGCAGCACGCCGAGTACCACCACCGGCACGTTGATCAGGAAGACCGAGCCCCACCAGAAGTGCTCCAGCAGCGCGCCGCCGAGGATCGGGCCGATCGCCACCGCCAGGCCGACCGCGCCGGCCCAGACGCCGATCGCGCGGCCCCGTTCCCTGGGGTCGAACACGTTGGAGATGATCGACAGGGTGACCGGCATGATCGCCGCGCCACCGATGCCCATCAGGGCGCGGGCCGCGATCAGCTGGCCGGGGCTCTGCGCGTACGCCGACAGCAGGGACGACAGGCCGAACAGGACCAGGCCGATGAGCAGGAACCGGCGGCGGCCGGCCCGGTCCCCGAGCACCCCGAAGGTGAACAGCAGGCCGGCGAAGACGAGGGTGTAGGAGTTGATCGCCCATTCCAGCTCGCCCTGGCTGGCCCCGAGACCGTGCACCGGGTCGGCCAGGGTACGCAGCGCGACGTTGAGGATGGTGTTGTCGAGGACGACGACGAGCAGGCTGACCACCAGCACGCCGAGGATCGCCCATCGTCTCGGATGTCCGGTGTTCTCGTGCGGTTGCATACGCTCCGGTGCTCCCCCCGGTTTACCCGTACCGGCAATACGATACGGGGCAGACTCGTAACGACACTCACCTTACGAGGGGGATGTTTCGATACGGCACCGGTTCGTATCGGATGTGGTGCGGGTCACGCCACCCTGGACGGTCGAAGCGCGACTCAGGCCGGCACACCGCACGCGGCCAGGGCAGCGGAGAAGCTGGTCAACCGGGTCGCCGGGGGCGGCAGGGGCCCGATCCAGCCCGGCCCGGCGGCGTACAC
The DNA here is from genome assembly GCF_040649765.1 of Micromonospora sp. NPDC048894. Lineage (NCBI taxonomy): Bacteria > Bacillati > Actinomycetota > Actinomycetes > Micromonosporales > Micromonosporaceae > Micromonospora > Micromonospora sp. NPDC048894. The sequence continues at coordinate 137,905 of NZ_JBEZFY010000007.1, forward strand.
GCGTACCCCCGGGACATCGCGGCCGAAGCGGACCAGACGGTACGCGCGGCCGGTGACCGGCGTCTGCGACCAGACCACCACGACCCGCGGACGGGCCCGCAGCACGGCGGAACGCAGCGCCGCCCAGGGCAGGTCCGGCCCCAGGTGCAGGCAGCCCCGACCCTGCTCGCGCAGCGCGGCGGCCACCGCGTGCAGGCCCAGGCAGTGCGCCTCGTGCTCGGCACCGGCGAGCAGCACACCGTCGGCGCGCAACCGCCGGACGGGAGCACGGCGGTGCACGTCCAGCCCGATCCGGATGCCCTCGGACAGGGCGTGCTCGACGGCGATCTCGGCGGCGTCGCGCCCCCGCAGCCCGGCCAGCATCGGCACGCAGAGCCGTTCCCAGGCCGCCCCCACCCCGGCGTCGGCGGCGAACTCCAGCACCAGCGCGGCGACCAGGTTGGCGTCGAGGTCCTCGGCGGCTGCCGCGAGCCGCCTGCGGGTCGTCTCGACGGCCTCCACCGGCATCGGATCTGTCAACACCAGACGCACCCCCGGGTAGCTCACCATTACCAGGGGATTCGCCCGGACGGCACGGTCTGGATGCGCCGTCGGTGGATTATCTGCGGCGGCTCAGTCCGTCAACGCCGTCAACGCCAGGTCCACGTCCGCCTCTGTGGTGTAGAGGTGGAACGCGACCCGGACCTGCCCGGCGCGCACCGCCGCCCGGACCCCGGCCCGCGCCAGCCGCTGCCGCGCGTCGGGCACCTCCACCGCGACGATCGCGCTGCGCCCCGGTGGTCTACCCAGCCCGGCCAGGAAGCGGTTAGCCAACCCCACGTCGTACGCGCCGATCACCGCCGGGCCGAGCGCGGCGACCAGTTCCAGGGCCGGCGCGGTGCCCACCCAGCTGAACCAGGCCGGGGAGATGTCGAACCGGCGGGCGTCGTCGGCCAACCGCAGCGGCGGACCGTAGTAGGTGGAGTGCGGGTCCTTACCCGCATACCAGCCGGCGGCGTCCGGCCGCATCCGCTCCCGCAGCGCCGGAGCCAGATAGGCCAACGCCGAGCCGCGCGGCGACATCAGCCACTTGTACGTCCCCACCGCGACCGCGTCGGCCAGCGACCCGTCGAACGGCAGCCACCCGCACGCCTGGGTGGCGTCCACCACCACCAACGCGTCGTGCACGCGGGCGGCGGCCACGATCTCGGCGTACGGGGCGACGGCCCCGTCGGCGGACTGCACCAGACTGAACGCCACCAGGTCGGTGCCGGCGTCGATCGCGTCCCGCAGACCAGCCAACGGCACGGTACGCACCCGCACCCCGCGCTCCTGCTGCACCAGCCAGGGGAACAGGTTGGAGGTGAACTCGACCTCCGGGACGACCACGGTGGCACCGGCGGGCAGGGCGGCGGCGATCGGCGCGAGCAGTTGCGACACGGTGCTGGCCACCGCGACGTCCGCCACCGGCACCCCGATCAGCCCGGCGAAGGCCTCCCGGGACCGCCCGGTCGCCTCTCCCCACCCCTCCCACGAGGTACGCCCCACCCGCCAGTCGGCCAGCGCGCCCTGCACCGCCGTCCAGACCGGCTCGGGTGGGAGCCCGTAGCTGGCGGTGTTCAACCAGCCCGGCTCCGGCTGCCACAGCTCGCGTGCCTGTTCCAGCTCCATGCCACCGACGCTAGCCACTCCCCCCGCCCGCGCGTCAGCGCCAATCCGGGCCGGGTGGCCCGGACCGGGCCCTGGTCCTGGTCCTGGTCCGCCCTGGCCCTGGGTCGGGCCCTGCTCCTGGCCGTGGTCCTGGGTCGGGCGCTGGTCCTGGCCGTGGTCCTGGGTCGGGCGGGACGGCAGTGGCGGGAGCCTCGGCAGGCCACAGTGCTGGTCCGGGCTTGACAGGGTGCCCTAGGTTGAAGATCAACATTGTGACCAACCCGGAAGGGTGATCCTCCATGCCGGTCGGCTTCACGTTCGCCGTCATTCTCGCCATCGGGCTGGCGATCGCCGGTGCGGTGCTGCTCATCGCCCGCAACCCGGGCGTCAAGCGCATCGCCGCGCTGGTCGCGCTCGGCTGCCTGGCCGGAACAGTGCTCTTCGGCGTGGGAGCGAGCGCGCACTCCGTGCCGATCCGCTCGGTCGGCATCGTCACCAGCTTCAACAAGCCGACCGGCGAGGTCACCGGCTCCGGTCTGAAGTGGGTCGCCCCCTGGCAGAAGGTCGGCGAGTGGGACGCCGGCCGGCAGAAGTACGACCACATCGGCGGCGACCAGTGTGTCCGGGTCCGCACCGGCACCCTCGCCGACGCCTGCGTGGAAGTGCTGATCGAGTGGCAGGTCAAGCCCGAGAACGCGCCGAAGCAGTTCATGGACTACAAGGGCGACTTCGAGAGCTTCCGGGGCCAGCGGGTGGGGGTGCAGCTGGACAGCGCGGTCAACGACGCCTTCGCCACCTACAACCCGCTGGAGAAGATCGACGCCCGGACGGGCAACCTGAACGTCGACCTGAAGCCGTTCGCCGAGGGCATCCGGGGCAACGCCGAGGGCCGGCTCTCCGGCGACGTCGACATCCTGTCCGTCACCATCACCCGGGTCAACCACGACGACAAGACCGAGGGCAACATCAAGGCCTTCCAGGACAAGCTCGCCCAGACCCGCAACCTCGAACAGGACCGCAAGAACGCCGAGATCCAGAAACAGATCACCGAGACCAACGCCAAGGTCGACAAGGTGTCCCGCTGCCTGGAGATCGCCGAGAAGAACGGCTCCACCCCCGGGCTGTGCATCAACCCGGGCATCGTCACCGGCGGCAAGTGACGACCGGCCGGTCTGTGCGACGAGCGCCGCGCTGTCGTGCGGGGACGACGCGCTGGCCGCTCGATCCTTGTTGTAGTGGCATCCGCGCAGGGGGAAACCACCGGAACAAGGATCGAGCACGATCTTGCCGCCGACCGACGTGGAGCTGACCTGCCAGCGGGTCAGCTGACGTTGGCGGGGCCGAGGACGCTCTTGAGGTCGCCCATCAGCGCGGTGGTGGCGGCCACCCGGAACGGTCCGAGCCGCAGGGTGGTCACCTTGCCGCCGTTGAGCAGCTTGACGTGCACCTCGGTGTCGCCCGGGTGCAGCACCAGGGTCTCCTTGAGCCGTTCCACCAGCGGTGGCGTGCAGCGGTGCACCGGGATGGTCAGCGTCACCGGTTTACTGCCGGGGGTGCTGCTGACGTCCGGCATGGACATGTCCATCGCCATGATCCGGGGGGTGTCGTCACGCCGGTCCACCCGGCCCTTGACCACCACGATCGCGTCCTCGGCGATGTACTGGCCGATCACCTCGTAGGTGTTCGGGAAGAACAGCGTCTCCACCCCGCCGGCCAGGTCCTCCAGGGCCGCCGACGCCCAGGCCCGCCCCTGCTTGGTGACCCGGCGCTGCACGCCGGAGAGGATGCCCGCCAGGGTGACCACCGCCCCGTCCGGGACGGTGCCCTCCTCCGACAGCGCGGCGATGGTGGTGTCGGCCGCCGCGCCGAGGACGTGTTCCAGCCCGAACAGCGGATGGTCGGAGACGTAGAGGCCGAGCATCTCGCGTTCGAAGGCGAGCTTGTCCCGCTTGTCCCACTCCGCGTCGCCGATGGTCGGCATCACGGTGGTGCTGCCGGTGTCGGCGTCACCGAAGCCCGCCCCGAACAGGTCGTACTGGCCGACGGCCTCCTTGCGCTTGACGTCGGCGAAGGCGTCGATGGCGTCGGCGTGCACGGCGAGCAGGCCCTTGCGGGTGTGCCCCAGCGAGTCGAACGCACCCGCCTTGATCAGTGATTCGATGGTCTTCTTGTTGCAGACCACCGCGTCGACCTTGGACAGGAAGTCGTAGAAGTCGGCGTACTCGCCCTTCTCCTCGCGGCATCGCATGATCGCCGCGACCACGTTCGCCCCGACGTTGCGGACCGCGGCCAGGCCGAAGCGGATGTCCTTGCCGACCGGGGTGAACGGGCCGGCCGAGGTGTTCACGTCCGGCGGCAGCACCTGGATGCGCATCCGGCGGCACTCCGACAGGTAGAGCGCCATCTTGTCCTTGTCGTCACCGACTGAGGTCAGCAGCGCCGCCATGTACTCGGCCGGGTAGTGCGCCTTGAGGTACGCCGTCCAGTACGACACCAGGCCGTACGCCGCGGAGTGCGCCTTGTTGAAGGCGTACCCGGCGAACGGCACCAGGACGTCCCAGACCGCCTGGATGGCCTGGTCGGAGTAGCCGCGTTCGCGGCAGCCGTCCCGGAACGGGATGAACTCCTTGTCGAGGATCTCCTTCTTTTTCTTGCCCATCGCCCGGCGCAGCAGGTCCGCCTGGCCGAGGGTGTAGCCGGCGAGGATCTGCGCGGCGCGCTGCACCTGCTCCTGGTAGACGATCAGGCCGTGGGTGGGCGCCAGGATCTCCCGCAGCGGCTCCTCCAGCTCCGGGTGGATCGGGGTGATCTCCTGGAGGCCGTTCTTGCGCAGCGCGTAGTTGGTGTGCGAGTCGACACCCATCGGGCCCGGCCGGTAGAGCGCCAGCACGGCGGAGATGTCCTCGAAGTTGTCCGGCTTCATCAGCCGCAGCAGCGAACGCATCGGCCCGCCGTCGAGCTGGAACACGCCCAGGGTGTCGCCCCGGGCGAGCAGCTCGTAGGCGGGCTTGTCGTCCAGCTCCAGGCCCAGCAGGTCGAGTTCCCGACCGTGGTTGAGCTGGATGTTCTTGACCGCGTCGTCGATGATCGTCAGGTTGCGCAGGCCGAGGAAGTCCATCTTCAACAACCCGAGCGACTCGCAGGTCGGGTAGTCGAACTGGGTGATGATCGCCCCGTCGGCGTCCCGGCGGGTCAGCGGGATGTGCTCGATGATCGGCTCGGCCGACATGATCACCCCGGCGGCGTGCACCCCGGTCTGCCGGATCAGCCCCTCGATGCCCTTGGCGGTGTCGATCACCTTGCGGACGTCCGGGTCGGACTCGTAGAGGCCCCGGATCTCGCCGGCCTCGGCGTACCGGGGGTGCTTGGGGTCGAAGATGCCGGTGAGCGGGATGTCCTTGCCCATCACCGCCGGGGGCATCGCCTTGGTGATCCGGTCGCCGACCGCGTAGGGGAAGCCGAGGACCCGGGCCGAGTCCTTGATCGCGGCCTTCGCTTTGATCGTGCCGAAGGTGGCGATCTGCGCGACCTTGTCCTCGCCCCACTTGTCGGTGACGTACTTGATCACCTCGCCGCGCCGACGCTCGTCGAAGTCGATGTCGACGTCCGGCATCGAGACCCGCTCGGGGTTGAGGAACCGCTCGAAGATCAGGCCGTGCGGGATCGGGTCCAGGTCGGTGATGCCCAACGCGTACGCGACCAGCGAACCGGCTGCCGAGCCACGCCCCGGGCCGACCGCGATGCCCTGGTTCTTGGCCCACTGGATGAAGTCGGCGACCACCAGGAAGTACGACGGGAAGCCCATCTGGTTGATGACGCCCAGCTCGTACTCGGCCTGCACCACGTGGCCCTCGGGGATGCCCCCGGGGTAGCGGCGGGCCAACCCCTTGAACGTCTCCTTGCGGAACCAGGACTCCTCGGTCTCCCCCTCGGGCACCGGGAAGCGCGGCATCAGGTTGTGGAACTCGAACATCCCGCTCGGGTCGACCTTCTCGGCCACCAGCAGGGTGTTGCGGCAGCCCTGCTGCCAGAACTCCGAGGAGTCGACCGCGCGCATCTGGTCGGCGGACTTGACGAAGTAGCCGCCGCCCTCGAACCGGAACCGGTTGGGGTCGGCGACGTTGCTGCCGGTCTGCACGCAGAGCAGCACGTCGTGCGCCTCGGCCTGCGCCTCGTGGGTGTAGTGCGAGTCGTTGGTGACCACCGGCGGGATGTCCAGCTTGCGGGCGATGGTGATCAGATCCTCACGGACCCGCTGCTCGATGGAGAGCCCGTGGTCCATGATCTCCAGGAAGTAGTTCTCCTTGCCGAAGATGTCCTGGTAGGCGGCGGCGACCTTGAGCGCCTCGTCGAACTGGCCGAGCCGCAGCCGGGTCTGCACCGCGCCGGACGGGCAGCCGGTGGTCGCCATGATCCCCTCGGCGTGCTCGGCGATCAGCTCCATGTCCATCCGGGGCCACTTGACGTAGTGGCCCTCCATGGAGGCCCGGGAGTTGAGGGTGAACAGGTTCTTCAGGCCCTGCGCGTTGCGCGCCCACATGGTCTTGTGGGTGATCGCGCCGTTACCGGAGATGTCGTCGCTCTTCTGCTCCGGCCGGCCCCACTTGACCCGCGCCTTGTGATAGCGCGACTCCGGCGCCACGTACGCCTCGACGCCCAGGATGGGGGTGATCCCGGCCGCCATGGCCTGCTTGTAGAAGTCGTTCGCGCCGTGCATGTTGCCGTGGTCGGTGATCGCCACCGCCGGCATCCCCAGCCGGTTGGCCTCGGCGAAGAGGTCCTTCAACCGGGCCGCCCCGTCGAGCATCGAGTACTCGGTGTGCACGTGCAGATGCGCGAACGAATCGCCCATGCGTGGAATCCCCCCGGATCGGATCATGGGTCACGAGATCAGGCCGGTCCACGATAGCGCCGCCCGGAGAAGCCACTGAACCCGCCGCGCGGAGACCTCCGCGCGGAGGTCGTGCGGTCCCGCACGCCGTACACCGACAGTCACCGCGCGGCCCCGCAAAGCCCGACGCCGACGCGGACAGGGCTGCCCCCGCCCGGTCGGGCGGGGGCACCCCCACGACGCCCACCGGCGTCACCCGCGGATCAGACGACGGTGACGGAGACCTGACGGTTGTTCCCGGGGGTGGCGGTCAGTTGCACGGTCACCCCGCCGTAGGTGACGGTGTGGCCGATCGCGGTGAGGGTGGCGTTGACCAGCGCCTTCTCGTCCGTGCCACAACTGGTGACATCCGAGCCCGGGGTGCGGTCGACCACCTCGACCGGGAAGGGCCCGCCGATGGGGGGAACGCTCCCGCCGGGCGAGGCACCCCCGCTGAACACCGAGGTGGTCACCCGGTAGACCAGCACTCCGGGCTGGAAGCAACCCGACGACACGTCGAGCGCGCTGATCTGCCGGTTCTCCACCACCACGGCGGTGTTCCCGCCGGTGTGGACGACCACCGCCTTGGTGCCACCGGTCGTACCCAGGGGGGTCAGGACCGCCGACGCGCTCCCCGTCGTGGTCCGGCAGTCGATCTGGGAGTCGGTGAGCCAGCCCGCCTTCCACTTGTGCCAGGCGAACAGGTCGGGAGCCCGGGCGGAGATGAGGCCCATCAGGTCCCAGCCGCCCACCGCCCGGTGGATGCTGTCGGCCGAGTTGTACGAGTAGAGGTCCGGCAGCCCGAAGAGGTGCCCGGTCTCGTGGTTGAGGATCTTGTAGCCCCAGTAGTCGACGTCCTGACCGAAGGTGACGGCATGGCGCAGTTCGACCCCGTCGGCGGTCACTCCGTCACCGGGGGCCGCGACCCAGGCCGGCGATATGTCGAAGGTCGTCGCGGACTTCGGCGGCACCACGTAGACGATCTGGTAGAGGCTGAAGTCGATCGCGGAGTCCGCGGCGGCCACCGCGGCGGCCAGGTACGACCGCTGGATGGAGAAGTTCGATTTGTAGCCGGCGAAGCTGCCGTGGGTCTGCGGGATGTGCCGCCACGTGGTGTCGAAGGTCAACTGGAGGTTCAGCGCACCGTACGAGGACTGGGTGAACACGTTCGGGGCGGCGCCGAACATGCTGGTCCGGCCGGCCCGCTCCCCGCTGACCGGGGCCGCGTTGATGAAGTCCACGAACAGCACGATGCCCCGGACGGTGCCGGTCGGCGGCAGCCAGGTGGTGTAGTTGGTCGGCCCCTCGTGCTGCCACCCGGTCACCGGCGTGGGCAACTGGCAGGGGCTGACCAGTGTCGACCGGGCGGGCCCCGCCGCCGCCCCTGCTGACGGCGGCCCTTCGGCCGGTGGCGCTGCCGTCGCCGGCACCGCCGGGGCGAGCAGCACGCCGGCCACCAGCACCGCGAGGGCCGCCCTGGCTCGAACACTCAGCGACACCCACCTCCTCCTACCGGACTTCCTGTCGTTCGCTGGTTCGCTCATGGAGCCGATCCTGCCAAGGTGCTCAGCCGGCTCGCATCGGCAGAAACCACCTAGTCCCCTGCGCCGGAGATCCACTCCCGACGACACCGCAGCACGGGGCCGCCGAGTTCGGTCACGATCGACTACGGGTGGCTCCCCGGACCCGATGGTCCCCCGCTGGTCGTCGACGACGGTCCCGGGCCGGAGACTGGGCCCGGGACCGTCGTCGACGACGTCAGTGCATCGCGGTCAGGGCCGCCGCCTCCTGCTCGGCCCGTTCGTCGCCACTGACCTCGTGCAGCGGCTTCTCCCGGATGAACAGGACCGCGATCAGGGCGAGCAGGGCGATCGGGGCACCGATGAGGAACAACTCCGAGGTGGCGGTGGCGTACGCGTCCCGCACGATCGCCAGGACCGGGGCGGGCAACGCGGACAGGTCGGGCACCTCGGTGGTGCCACCGCCGGTGGCGCCGGCGGCCGGGCCGAGCCGCTCGGTCATCAGGCCGGTGACCCGGTTGGCCAGCACCGCGCCCAGGGCGCTGACCCCGATCGCCCCGCCCATGCTGCGGAAGAAGGTCAGCACCGAGGTGGCCGCACCCAGCTCGTGGGCGGGCACGTCGTTCTGCGCGGCGAGGACCAGGTTCTGCATGAGCATGCCCACGCCGGTGCCGAGCACCGCCATGTAGAGCGAGAGCAGCGGTACGCCGGTGTCGGCGTCGATGGTGCTCAGCAGCAGCATCCCGACGGTCATCACGGCCGCCCCGACCACCAGGTAGACCTTCCAGCGGCCGAACCGGGTGATGAGCTGACCGGCGACGGTGGAGGAGACCAGCAGGCCGAGGATCATCGGCAGGCTCATCAGGCCGGCGACGGTAGGCGACTTGCCCAGCGAGGTCTGGAAGTACTGCGACAGGAAGACCGTGCCGCCGAAGAGGGCCACCCCGACCAGCACGCTGGCGACCGTGGTCAACGTGACGGTACGGCTGCGGAAGATGCGCAGCGGGATGATCGGCTCGGGCACCCTCGACTCGACCCAGACCGCCAGGGCCAGCAGCACCAGCCCACCGACGACCATCAGCGCGGTCCAGCCGGAGGCCCAGGCGAACCGGTGCCCGGCCAGCGACGACCAGACCAGCAGGGTGGACACGCCCGAGGTGATCAGCAGGGCGCCCCACCAGTCGATGCGCGCCTTGCGGCGGACCACCGGCAGGTGCAGGGTGCGTTGCAGCAGGACGATCGAGATGAGGCTGAACGGCACGCCGATCAGGAAGCACCACCGCCAGCCCAGCCAGGAGGTGTCGACCATGACGCCGCCGATCAGCGGGCCGGCGATCGTGCCGACGCCGAACACGGCGCCGAAGATGCCGGCGTACCGGCCCAGCTCGCGGGGCGGGATCATGGCGGCCATCACGATCAGCGCCAGGGCGGTCATCCCGCCGGCGCCGACGCCCTGCACGATCCGGCTGGCGAGCAGGGTCTCCACGTTGCGGGCGAGCCCGGCGATCAGCGAGCCGAGCACGAACAGGCCGAGCGACAGCTGGATGAGCAGCTTCTTGCTGTAGAGGTCGGCCATCTTGCCCCACAGCGGCACGGTGGCGGTCATCGCCAGCAGCTCGGTGGTGACGATCCAGGTGTAGACGGTCTGGCTGCCGTGGAGTTCGGCGATGATGCGTGGCAGCGCGTTCGCCACCACCGTCGAGGCGAGGATCGCCACGAACATGCCCACCATCAGGCCGGAGAGTGCCTGGAGGATCTCCCGGCGGGACATCCGGCCGGCACCCGCCCCGGTCGGCGGGATCGGCTCGGCAGTTGCGGTCATGACACGTTTCCTCACGGGGTGCGGTGCACGCCCGGCGCGGTCGCGCCGGGCTGGTCGGTGGTACGGGGGTCGGGCAGCCCGGCGGCGACGGCGGCGAACGCCTCGTCGAGCAGTTCGGCCAGGGAGCGGGACCCGCCGCCGGTGGCCCAGCGGACCATCGCGGTCCGCAACGCGGCTCCGGTGACCGCCACCACCAGGGCGGGATAGCCGTCGTCCGGCGAATGGCCGGTGCGCGCCGCGAGCGCCTCGACCATGGCCTGCTCGGTTGCCGCGTTGCCGGAGACCAGCCGGGCCAGCAGCACCGGGTGCTGCATCACCACCTGCATCCGCAGCAGCCACAACGCGGCGTCACCCTCCACCTCGTCGATCACGCCGGACAGGGCCGACCGGATCGCCGTCAGCGCCGGCACCTGCGCCGGTACGGTGGCCAGCGCCCGCAGCACCCGTTCCCGGTCCCCCTCGGTGTCGCCGACCAGCGCGTCGTCCTTGGTGGCGAAGTAGTTGAAGAAGGTCCGGGCGGAGACGTCCGCCGCCTCGCTGATCTCCTCGACCGTGACCTGGTCGAGCCCCCGCTCGGCGACCAGGCGCAGCGCGGCGGCGGCCAACGCGGCGCGGGTCTGACGCTTCTTGCGGTCCCGCCGCCCGAGCCCTTCGTCGATGGTCATGTGCTGGAGCCTAGGAACAAAGATGCAGCCACTGCAAACTTGCATGGTGTGACATGAAACTCGGCCGGCCGCAGGTGAGCTTCCCCGTCCGGCGGTCCGGCGGTCGGCCGCATCGGTCGGCTGGCCGACTCGGGAACCCGCCGGGCCGGTGCCGCGACATAGCCTCTACGGCACCACATCACGGCGGACAGGGACCGGAATGCTCCTCGCGAACGACATAGACGACCTGGCCGGCGCCGCCGCCCGGGGCGAGCCGGGTGCCCTCGACGCGCTGCTGACAGCGGTGCGCCCCGAGGTGCTGCGGCTCTGCGGCCGGCTGCTGCCGCACCGGGAGGACGCCGAGGAGGCCTGCCAGGACGCCCTGCTCGCGGTGGCCCGGGGCATCGACCGGTTCGAGGGCCGGTCGTCGTTCCACACCTGGCTCTACCAGCTCACCGCCAACCGGGCCCGCTCCACCTACCGGGCACTGCGTCGACGCTGGCAGGTCGAGGCCGATGGGGTGCCGCTGCCCGACCCACCCGACCCCCGGCGCACCAGCGTGGTCGCCGGCACCCGGCTCGACCTGCTCGACGCGTTGGACGCGGTCCGCCCCGAGGTCGCCGAGGCCCTGACCCTGCGCGACGTGCTCGGCCTGCCCTACCGGGAGATCGCCACCCTGCTCGACGTGCCGGAGGGCACCGTGAAGTCCCGGGTCCACCTGGCCCGCCGGCAGGTCCGGCAACGGCTGACCGGTGAGTGAGCGCCCCTGGCCGGGCCGGCTGCTGATCACCCTGCTGGCGCTCGTACCCGTGACGGCCTGCGGACCGACCCCGGTCGCGCCGCTGCCGGTCCGGTCGCCGACCCCGACGGCCGCCCCCGCGACCCCGACCGCCCCGACCGCCCCGGCCACGGCGGTACCCACCTCGGCCGGCCCGGTCGTCAGCGCCGTCAGCGCGCCGTCGGCCCGGCACACCCCCTCGCCGCCACGCCGGACCCCGACCGCCGGCACCCGCCCGCCGTCGACGAGCCCCCGGCCGCAGGCCTGCCTCGGCCCGGTCCGCTACGACCTGGTGGTCTCCGACACCGAGTTGGCCCTGTTGAAGTCGCTCTGCCTGAGCGTCGGTGGGGTGCTCCGCATCCAGGGGATCGGGCCCGGCGAGGTCGAGGTGGACCGGGAGGACCTGGTCTCCAGCCACTACGAGGCCGGGGTGGTGGACATCCGCTTCGTCCACTCCGGCACGGTGCAGGTGACCATCCCGCAGGGCGGCAAGACATATCCGGTCACGGTGGTGGTGGTCTAACCGTCGGCCGGGCGGACCCGTACCCCGGCCAGCAGCGTGTCGACGAACTCCGGCCCGCCGCCCGGGGGCGGGACGATCTGCGCATAGAGCAGGCCGTCGCGGCCGGCGCGGGCCGCCGCCTCGACCAGCACCGGACGCCCCGCCGGGCAGCTGAACCCGGCGACCACCCACTCCACGCCGCCCCGCCGGGTGCGCCGCACGGGCCCGGCCACGCAGTCGGCGTGCGGGCGTTGCGCGACGAAGTCCGCCGGGGTGGTCTGCCGGGCCAGGCCGGCGGAGAGCCCGACGAAGGCCCCGGGCACCGTCGGGTCGGTCGCCCACCGGCCGGGGTCGGGCGAGACGACCAGCGCCGGTTCGAGCCGCCCCCGCTCGTCGTACCGGCCGGCCCAGCCCGTCCCGGCGGCCCGCCAGCCGGCCGGCAGGGTGACGCTCACCGGGCCGCTGCGACCCCGCCCGGCGTCCGGCGCGGGGGCGCCTGCGTCGCCGGCGGTCACCCCCACCGCGACGAGCACCAGGGCAGCGGCCCCGACCAGGCGGAGCCGGTGGGCCGCTCCCCGCCGGAACCCCGACGGCCCCGCCACCACCCGATCCGCCCGACCCGCGTGGTCGGCGTGGTCGGCACGACCCGCGCGGTCGGTGCGGTCGGTGCGGTCGGCGCGGTCACGGTGGAGAGCGCGGCCGGCCGGGGCGGGGCGGGGAGCGTCGGCGGCGGACCCGGTCCCCGGTGGCAGTGCTCTCACCGGGCCCGGGTCGCCGGGCCGGCGGATGGCTTGGCGCAGCGCCGCCCGGAAGGCGTCCGCGTCGCAGTGACGGTCGGCGGGGCGGGGTGCGGTGGCCCGCCGCAGCACCGCCGCCACCGGCGCGGGCACCCCGGCCACGCGCTGGTCGGGGCCGCCGAGCAGCCGCAGGCCGAGCCGGCCCAGCCCGAACACGTCGCTGCGGGTGTCCACCACGGCGAGGGGATCGTCCTGCTCGGGCGCCATGTAGCCGGGGGTGCCGGCGCGGGCGGTCAGCCCGGAGGCGGCGGCGAGCGCCTTGGCCAGCCCCAGATCGGCGATGACCACCCGCTCGCCGTCGGCGGTCGAGGTGAAGAGCACGTTGCCCGGGGTGAGGTCGCGGTGCACCACCCGCTGGCGGTGCAGCACGGCGACCCCGGCGGCGATCTCGTCGAGCAGGGCCAGGGCCACCGGCACCGGCAGCGGTCCGGCGGCCAGCCGGTCCCGCAGACTGCCGCCGTCGGCCAGGGCCAGCACCGCGTACGGTCGGCCGTCGGGCAGTTCACCGACCGCGTGCACCCGCGCCAGCCGGGGGTGGTCGAGTCGCCGCAGCAGCCGGGCCTCGTCCCGGAATCGTTCCCGTACCCGCAGGTCGTGGCTCCAGTTCTCGGCGAGCACCTTGATCGCCACCCGGGAGTCGAGGACCGGGTCGTGGCCGAGCCAGACGGTCGCGAAGGAGCCCGCGCCGAGCAGCCGCTCGATCCGGTAGGAGCCGATCCACGCCGGAGTGCTCATCGCCCCACCCCCACCGCACGGTAGCCGGCATCGACCGCTGTCGGCGTCCGGGGCATCCGGGACCTGTCAGGAAACCGACGAACGGAATCCGGCCGGGCGGAGACCAACAGCACGACAGACCCGTACCTGCGAAGGAGTGCCGTCATGCGTCGTCTTCCCACCATCCTGCTCACCGGCGTGCTGGCCGTGGCCGCCGCCGTCGTCCCGGCCGGGCCGGCCGGGGCCGCCGGGCCGGGCCCCGGGGTCCGGCCCGGCGCCACCGTGGCCCTCTCGCCGGACCGCCCGGCCGGCAGCACCGACCTGCTCAGCGTCCGGGGGGCGGGACCGTTCCGGATCGGCGCGTCACTGACCCGGCTCACCTCGGCCGGACTGATCGACTGGACGGCCCTCGACTGCGAGGGCGTGGTCACGGCCGGCGTCACCGGTGAGTGGGCAGGTGTGATCATGGTGGCCTTCCGCAACGGGCGGCTGGTCGAGGTGGGCACCGCCACCGCACCGCCCCGCTCGCCGGCCGGGGCGAGCGTGGGCATGTCCTGGGCCGAACTGGAGCAGATCTACGGTCCGCGGGGCGCGCTGATCCACAACGACGCCGGGGACGCCACGGCCTACCTGGTGCGGTTCGGCAACCGGGTCGAGCTGTTCACCGGGCACCCGATCCGGCCGGGTGTCGGCTACTTCCAGGTCGGGCTGGCGGATCACGTCGAGCGGGCCTTCCGCCAGGGCCACTCCTGCTGACCGCCGGTCCGGGCCGGGGCGTCGGGGGTTCTCCCCGACGCCCCGGTTCGCATGGTGGCATCGCCAACATTGCTGTCGTCCTCGACATTAGTGTGTGTCACACAGTATGGTGTGACACATGATTAGCGAGGAGGTCCTGCGGACCCATCTCCAGGAGCTGCGTCGCGGCACGGTGGTGGTGGCCAGCCTGCTGGCCCTGCGCCAACCCGGCTACGGCTACGCGCTGCTGCAACGCCTCACCCGGCACGGCTTCCCGGTCGACGCCAACACCCTCTATCCCCTGCTCCGACGACTCGAGGAGCAGGGGCTGCTGACCAGCGAGTGGAACACCCAGGAGAGCCGACCGCGCAAGTTCTACCGCACCAGCGCCGACGGAGAGACGGTCCTGGCCCGCCTGCTCGACGACCTCGCCGCCGTACAGACCTCCGTGACCGGGCTGATCGAAGGAGCCGACCGATGAACACCCTGACCGACCGCTACCTCGCGGCGACGCTCCGCTCGGTGCCCGCCGAGCGTCGGGACGAGATCGCCACCGAGTTGCGCGCCTCGATCGAGGACATGATCGAGGACCGGAGCGGCGGCGGCCAGCACACCGCCACCGCCGAGCGGGAGGTGCTCACCGAGCTGGGCAACCCGGACCTGCTGGCCTCCCGGTACGCCGACCGCCGGCTCCAGCTCATCGGCCCGACCTACTACCTCGTCTGGCTCCGGCTGCTCAAACTGCTGCTCAGCTTCATCCCGGCGATCGTCGGCACGGTCGTCGTGGTCGTCGAGGTGGCACAGGGCAACGGCTTCGGCGCCATCGGCCGGGGGATCGTCGTCGCCATGCAGGTGGGCGTGCAGATCACCTTCTGGCTCACCCTGACGTTCGCCCTCATCGAACGCTGCCAGCCGGGCACCACGATGCCCGGCTGGACCGTCGACCAGCTCCCCGACGTACCCACCCACCGGGACGTCTCCCTCGCCGACACCGTCGCCTCGGTGGCCATGCTGGCGCTGACCATCGGATACCTGCCCTTCCAGCACTACCAGTCGTGGGTGCACGACACCGACGGCGGCAACATCCCGATCCTCGACCCGGCGCTGTGGTCGTTCTGGCTGCCGGCGCTGATCGTGGTGCTGGCCGCCAGCATCGGGTTCGAGATCGTCAAGTACCGGACCGGACGCTGGACCTGGCCGCTGTTCGGGGTGAAGGGCCTGCTCGACGTGGCGTTCGCGGTGCCGGTGGCCTGGCTGGCGCTCTCCGACCGGCTGCTCAACCCGGCCCTGGCCGACCGGCTGAGCTGGCTCGCCGACCAGGACAACCGGGACACCCTCGGAGTCGTCATCGCGCTGAGCGCCGCCGGGGTGGTGGTCTGGGGGCTGATCGACAGCGCCGTGAAGACACGCCGCCAGACGCGCTGAAAGAACCAGCACCCGACGGGCCCGGCGTACCCACGCCGGGCCCGTCGCACGGTCCGGGAACCCCCGGCCCGCGCGGGGGCGGGTCAGGTCAACACGGCACGGCAGCCCAGCCGGGCGGCAGCTGCGGCACCGGCCAGGACGGCTCCGGCCGCCAGTGCGCCCAGCCCTCGTCCCACCACCGCTGCCCCGCGTCGAGCAGCGCGGCGATCCGGTCCCCCTCGGCCCGGATCGCCTGTGCCATGCCCGGGTAACGCCCCTCGACGAGGCGCTGGGCGAACAGCTCCACGTCCTTGAAGACGTACCGGTCGGCGTCCGCCGCCCACCACAGGTCCAGCTCGTGGTCGAGGGTGTCCACCCCGATCGGGGTACGCCGCAGCGGGTCCTGGAGGTTGAAGTACCAGCCGGCGAAGGTGCGGTCCGGCCCGGTCCAGAAGACGTCGACCGAGTGCGCCTCGCCCGGGCGGTGCAGCATCAGCTTGCCGTGCCCGGACCACGCGGTGTGCCCCGCCGTCTGCCACGGGTGCCGGCCGCAGGGGAATTCGCCGTGCTCCGGGAAGCCGAACTCGGCACCCGGCGGCAGATAGAGCGCCAACAGGTCGTCGGTGTCCGCCACGCAGATGGTGGGGCAGCCGAACCAGACCTCACCACGCAGGATCTCCCGCCGGACGACCACGTCGCCCGGCGGGAACCGGTGTGCCGGCACGACCGTCAGGCGTCCACCGCCGCCATCACGTCGTCCGAGACGTCGAAGTTGGCGTAGACGTTCTGCACGTCGTCGCAGTCCTCCAGCACGTCGATCAGCTTGAAGATCTTGCGTGCGCCGTCCTCGTCCAACGGCACGTTGACGCTGGGGATCAGGGCGGACTCGGCCGACTCGTACTCGATCCCGGACTCCTGCAGGGCGGTGCGGACCGCGATCAGATCGGTCGGCTCGGAGACCACCTCGTACGCCTCACCGAGGTCGTTGACCTCCTCGGCCCCGGCGTCGAGGACCGCCATCATCACGTCGTCCTCGGTGGTGTCGGCCTTGGGGACGATCACCACGCCCTTGCGGGAGAACATGTACGACACCGAGCCGGCGTCGGCGAGCGAACCACCGTTACGGGTCAACGCCGTGCGGACCTCGGTGGCGGCCCGGTTGCGGTTGTCGGTCAGGCACTCGATCAGCATGGCCACGCCGCTCGGGCCGTACCCCTCGTACATGATGGTCTGCCAGTCGGCGCCACCGGCCTCCAGGCCGGAGCCGCGCTTGACCGCGCGGTCGATGTTGTCGTTCGGGACCGAACTCTTCTTGGCCTTCTGGATGGCGTCGAAGAGGGTGGGGTTACCGGCCGGGTCACCGCCGCCGGTGCGGGCCGCCACCTCGACGTTCTTGATCAGCTTGGCGAACATCTTGCCGCGCTTGGCGTCGATGACGGCCTTCTTGTGCTTGGTGGTCGCCCATTTAGAGTGGCCGGACATCTCGTACCTCCGTCTGTTGACTCACGCCTCGCGTCGGCTGGCCGCGCCGACTCCGGGCCAGCACCGGCCGCGTTGGAGGGCTGCGACGGGCAGTGCCCGCGCCGAACCGCGGCAATCCTACCGAGAGCACCCACCCCGCCGTCACACCCGGCGCGGCACCGCCACCAACCCGCGCGGAATTGCCCCTTTCGCCGGGAGATGGGCGGCTCAGTGGGCGGCCCCGACCAGGTCGGCGAAGTAACGGTGCAGACGCAGGTCCCCGGTCAACTCTGGATGGAACGACGTCGCCACCAGGTTGCCCCGGCGGACGGCGACGATGCGGTCGACGGCCGGACCCCCGGTGACCCGGCCCAGCACCTCGACGTCGGCATCGACCCGCTCGACCCAGGGGGCGCGGATGAACACGGCGTGGAACGGCCCGCCGTCGATCCCGGTGATCTCCACCGGCGCCTCGAACGAGTCGACCTGCCGACCGAACGCGTTGCGTCGCACCGTCATCGCGATGCCGGCGAAGCCCCGCTGGTCGGGACGGCCGTCCAGCACCTCGGTGGCCAACATGATCATCCCGGCGCAGGACCCGTAGACCGGCATCCCGGCGGCGATCCGCTCGTCGATCGGCGCGCGCAGCCCGAAGATGTCCACCAGCCGGCTCATGGTGGTGGACTCCCCACCCGGGATCACCAGCCCGTCGACCGCGTCCAGCTCGGCTGGCCGGCGCACCGCACGGGCGTCCGCGCCGACCCCGGCGAGGGCGGAAACATGCTCACGGACGTCACCCTGGAGGGCGAGCACCCCGATCACCGGTCCACCCACGTCCCCTCCTCCCGCGCCACCGGCAGCAGCCCCGACCCAAGCCTCACCAACCGCGCTCGGCCAACCGGTGCGGCTGGGGGATCTCGTCGACGTTGATGCCGACCATCGCCTCACCCAGGCCCCGGGACACCTTCGCCAGCACGTCCGGGTCGTCGTGGAAGGTGGTCGCCTTGACGATCGCGGCGGCCCGCTGCGCCGGGTTGCCGGACTTGAAGATGCCGGAGCCGACGAAGACGCCCTCCGCGCCGAGCTGCATCATCATCGCGGCGTCGGCCGGGGTGGCGATGCCCCCGGCGGTGAACAGCACCACCGGCAGCTTGCCCGTCTCGGCGACCTCCTTGACCAGGTCGTACGGGGCCTGCAACTCCTTGGCCGCGACGAACAGCTCGTCGGCCGGCAGGGAGCTGAGCCGGGCGATCTCCTGCCGGATCCTCCGCATGTGCATGGTGGCGTTGGAGACGTCCCCGGTGCCCGCCTCGCCCTTGGAGCGGATCATGGCCGCGCCCTCGGTGATCCGGCGCAACGCCTCACCCAGGTTGGTCGCGCCGCACACGAACGGGACGGTGAACGCCCACTTGTCGATGTGGTTGGCGTAGTCGGCCGGGGTGAGCACCTCGGACTCGTCGACGTAGTCGACGCCGAGGGACTGCAGGACCTGCGCCTCGACGAAGTGACCGATCCGGGCCTTGGCCATCACCGGGATGGACACGGCCGCGATGATGCCGTCGATCATGTCCGGGTCGCTCATCCGGGACACGCCACCCTGGGCGCGGATGTCGGCCGGCACCCGCTCCAGCGCCATGACGGCGACCGCACCGGCGTCCTCGGCGATCCTGGCCTGCTCGGCGGTGACCACATCCATGATCACGCCGCCCTTGAGCATCTCGGCCATGCCGCGCTTGACGCGGGCGGTGCCCCGGACCTGGGGGGCATCGGCGCTCGGGGACGTCGTTTCGGACATGGTCCATCACTCCTCGGACGTGCTCGGGGGCTGGCTCCGGCTGATGCTATGACGCCCCGGACGCCGCTCCGACAGCCAATCGGCCCCACGGTGGCCTGCCCTGTGGCCCCCGTCACCCCGGCTCGACCCGGGCCGGTGCCGCCCGCCCCGGCGACCCGCCCGCCACCGCGACCCGAGCCGCCACCGCGACCCGAGCCGCCACCGCGACCCGGGGCCGCCACCGCGAAAGGGGCCGCACCGTCGGGCAGCAACCGGTCGGCAGCCCCGGTCAGCCCGCCGGGACGTCGGCGGGCAGGGCCAGGGTGGGGTCGTCGATGTCGAAATACCGCGGCCAGGGGTGGCGGCGGCCCATCCGGCACACCCGCACCAGCGGTCGGCTCCGCGCGCTACGCGCGTCCCGCACCAGGTCGGTGTGCACCTGCCGGGACAGCGCCAGCCGCCGGCTCGCCGCGATCACCGCCCCGCAGGAGGGATCGGCCGGGTCCAGCCGGGCCGCCCGCAGTTGCCGGGTGAGGTCGTTCTCCGCCGCCTCCCGCTCCTCGGGGACGGCGTCCAGGGCGATCCGCGCCGCCGCGTACAGCTCCACGCCGTGGCGCTGCTCGGCCAGCACCGCGGCGGCGGCGGCCCGGCGCAGCAGATGGGCGTCGAGCGCGCGGGCCGCCGACTCCGCCCGGGTCTGCAACCGCTCGACCCGGCCCGCCGTCCAGACCAGGTAGACCACGACCAGGGCGACGACGACCACGGCGACCGACACCGCCCACAGCTGCGGCACCGTCGGGGTCACCGCGGACCACCCAGCCCCGCCCACTCCTGGTCGATGACCCGACCGTCGGTGGCCTCGATGGCCGCCGCGTAGACCTCCACCACCCGACGGGCCACCACCGGCCAGTCGTAGTGGGCCACCACCTGATCGCCGCAGGCGCTCAACGCGGCCCGCTGCGCCGGGTCGTCGAGCAGCTCCGCCAGGACGGTCCGCAGGCCGGCCGGGTCACCGGTCGGGAAGAGGCGACCGGCCCGCCCGCCGTCGAGCACCCGCCGGAACGCGTCCAGGTCGCTGGCGACCACGGTCGCGCCGGCCGCCAGCGCCTCGGTGAGGATCATGCCGAACGATTCGCCGCCGGTGTTCGGGGCGACGTAGAGGTCGACGCTGCGCAGCATCCGGGCCTTGTCGACCTCGGAGACCAGACCGAGGAACGTCACCCGGTCGCGTAGCTCCGCCGGGAACCGCCCGAACAGGTCGTCCGGGTCACCCGGTCCGGCCACCAGCAGGCGCAGCCCCGGCCGGTGCGCGGCCAACGCGACGAAGGCGTCGCGCAGGATCGGGAAACCCTTGCGGGCCTCGGTGAACCGGCCGAGGAAACCCAGCGTCCCGCCGCTGCCGGTGGCGCACTCCCCCGGCCAACCGGGCAACGGCTCGACCCCGGCGAACTTCGCCACCGCCACCCCGTTGGGGATCTCCACCGCCCCGCCGTCCATGTGCTCGACCTGCACCTTGCGGGCCAACGCGCTGACCGCGATCCGGGCGGTGATCCGCTCCAGCAGGATCTGGAGCACCCCCTGGGCGGCGGCGAGCACCCGGGACCGGGTCATCGCGGTGTGGAAGGTCGCCACCACCGGCCCCCGGGCGGAGAGCACCGCCAGCATCGACAGGCTCGGGGTGAGCGGCTCGTGCACGTGCAGCACGTCGAACTCGCCCCGGGTGAGCCAGCGCCGCACCCGGGCGGTGGAGACCGGCCCGAACGCGATCCGGGCCACCGAACCGTTGTACGGCAGCGGCACCGCCCGCCCGGCGGAGACCACGTACGGCGGCAGCGTCGACTCCTCGTCGGCGGGGGCCAGGACACTCACCTCGTGCCCCAGTCCGAGCAGCGCCTCGGCCAGGTCCATGACGTGGTTCTGCACCCCGCCCGGGACGTCGAAGGAGTACGGGCACACGATGCCGATCCGCACTGGCGCCCCCTCCCCTCAGACCGAACCGGCGCTGGCCGGGGGCGGCGCCGCGGTGGACCCGCCGTCGGTGGAGCCCCGCTGGTCCAGCCACATCCGCTGCAACATGTGCCAGTCTTGCGGATGACGGGCGATGCCCGCCGCCAGACAGTCGGCAATCCGCTGGGTCAGCACCCGGACCCGCTCGTCCAACGGTGCGCTGTCCGGGTCGGGCACCGGCAGCGGGCCCTCCAACTGCGCGCGCGGCATCTCCGGTTCGTACCACAGCGACGCCACGTAGAGCGGGGCGCCGGTGCGGATGGTCAGCAGGGCGGGCCCGGCCGGCATCCGGGTACGGCCGCCGAAGAAGTCCACCTCGATGCCCCGGGCGGACAGGTCCCGGTCGGCCAGCAGCGGCACCACGGTGCCCGCGCCGAGCCGGTCCACCAGCACGTCGAAGGCGGGCCGGGCACCGCCGTGGGTGGGCAGGATCTCCATGCCGAGACCCTCGCGGAAGGCGAGGAAGCGCCTGTAGACGCCCTCCGGCTTGAGCCGCTCGGCGACCGTGGTGATCGGCAGGCCGGCGGCGGCCACCCAGGCGCCGGCGGCGTCCCAGTTGCCGGCGTGCGGCAACGCCACCACCGCGCCCCGGCCGGCCGCCACGTCGGCGACGAGCAGCTCCGACCCGCCGAGGTCGAACCCGTCGAGGATCTGCTGGCGGCTCAGCGAGGGCAGCCGGAACGCCTCCATCCAGTACCTGGCGTACGACCGCAGACCCTGCTTGACCAGTGCGTCCAGCTCCGCCTCGGGCAGATCGGGGCCGACCACCCGGCGCAGGTTGGCGCGCAGTCGGGTGGCGCCCTTGCCCCAGGCGCGGTGGGCGCGGTCGGCGCCCACCTGGAAGGCTGCGGCGACCATGGGCCGGGGCAGCGCGCGGGCCAGCCGCCAGCCGGCTACGTAGCCGAGTTCGGTGAGGTTCACTCGGGGCCGGCCAGTTGCGCCTGCCGGTAAACGTGGGCCACCCGCTGGCCGACCGTGAAGATCGACACGGCGGCGAGCAGCCAGAGCGAGATCTCCAGGGCCGGGCCGACCCCGAGGCCGGTGAGCAGCCCACCGACCCCGACGATCAGCAGCCGTTCGGTGCGTTCCGCGACGCCCACGTTCCCGCTCATCCCCAACCCCTCGGCGCGGGCCTTGACATAGGAGACCAGCCCTCCGGCGGCCAGGCAGATCAACGCGGCGGCCACTCCGGAGTGGTTGCCCTCGGTGGCCAGCCAGTAGGCGACCGCGCCGAACACCGCACTGTCGGAGACCCGGTCCATCGACGAGTCGAGGAACGCGCCGAACCGGGTCGAGCCGCCGCTCATCCGGGCCATCGTCCCGTCGAGCATGTCGGTCAGCGCGAAGAAGGTCACGATCAGCGCTCCGGCCACCAGCTGGCCGCGGGCACCGAACCCGAGCGCGCCGACGAGCACGCCGACGGTGCCGGCCACGGTGACCGCGTTGGGGGACACACCGGCGCGGAGCAGACCGCGCGCGACCGGCTCCACGACGCGGGTCATCCCCGCGCGGGCCGTCACTTGGAAGATCTTCGCCATGGCGGTCCCACGATAACGGCCGGCAGTGCCGCGCGATACGGCCGGTCGCCCGACCCGCCCGACGAGACTTGTGCGGGGTCCGTCGACGGGTGTGGGATCGGGGCGGAAGGTGAGCCAGCTCACCACCTCGCCCGTTGACCGTTCGCCGGTCGCCGGGCCACCGGAGGATATCGCCGCGGCACCCGACCGGGCCGCTCCCCGTCGTGCGCGGCGGTCGCCACCCACCACCGGCTCAGGGAGGTGCGCCGCGATGGCGCAGAAGAACCAGGACCAGGGCGCCACCGGTGACACGCCGGTGGTGACCACGCCCGACCGGGTACGCAACGTGGTGCTCGTCGGACACTCCGGCGCCGGCAAGACGACCCTGGTCGAGGCGCTGCTCGCGGCCACCGGCACGATCGACCGGGCCGGCACCGTCGCCGCCGGCACCACCGTCTGCGACCACGACCCCGCCGCGGTACGCCAGCAGCGCTCGGTAAGCCTCGCCTGCGCCCCGCTGGTGCACGCCGGGGTGACGGTCAACCTCTTGGACACCCCCGGGTACGGCGACTTCGTCGGCGAGCTGCGGGCCGGGCTGCGGGCCGCCGACGCGGCGCTGTTCGTGGTGTCCGCCGTCGACGGGATGGACGCCGCCACCGCCGCCCTCTGGGAGGAGTGCGCCGCCGTGGACCTGCCGCGCGCCGTGGCGGTCACCCGGCTGGACCACCCGCGCGCCGACTTCGACGAGGCGGTGGCGCTGTGCCAGCGGGTCTTCGGAGACAACGTGCTCCCGCTGCACCTGCCGATGCTCGGCGACGACGGCGAGGCGGTCGTCGGGCTGCTCGCGTTGATCACCCGGCGGGTGCACGACTACTCGGCCGGGCTGCCCGCCGACGTCCGGGAGCCGGACCCGCAGCACCTGCCGGCGATCACCGAGTCCCGGGGTGAGCTGATCGAGGGGATCATCGCCGAGAGCGAGGACGAGACCCTGATGGACCGCTACCTCGACGGCGAGGAGATCGACACCGACGTGCTGGTCACCGACCTGGAGCGGGCGGTCGCCCGGGGCCACTTCCACCCGGTGACGCCGGTCTGCGCGGCCACCGGCGTCGGGCTGGACGTGCTGCTCGACGCCCTGGTGTCGGCCTTCCCGTCGCCGCTGGAACGCGAGGTCCCGGCGGTGACCGGGGTGGACGGCTCCCCCCGCCCGCCGCTGGACTGCGACCCGGACGGCCCGTTGGTCGCCGAGGTGGTCCGGACCACCGTCGACCGGCACGTCGGCCGGGTCTGCCTGGTCCGGGTCTTCTCCGGCACGCTGCGCCCCGACCAGACGGTGCACGTGTCGGGGCACGGGCTGGTCGAGCGCGGCCACCCCGACCACGACGCCGACGAGCGGGTCGGGCACGTCTACCGCCCGCTCGGGGCGGCCCTGCGCGAGGTGGACGCGTGCGTCGCGGGCGACATCTGCGCGATCACCAAGGCGGGCAGCGCGGAGACCGGCGACACCGTCTCGGCGAAGGGGGAGCCGCTGCTGATCGCGCCCTGGGAGATGCCGGAGCCGCTGCTGCCGGTGGCGGTGGCCGCCCGGAGCCGGACCGACGAGGACGCCCTGGCCCGCAACCTGGGCCGGTTGATCGTCGGCGACCCGACGCTACGGCTGGAGCGCAACCCGGACACCCACCAACTGGTGCTCTGGTGCATGGGCGAGGCACACGCCGACGTGGTGCTCGACCGGCTCCGGGCCGGCGGGGTGGAGCTGGACACCGAGCCGGTGCGGGTGCCGTTGCGGGAGACGTTCACGGCCGCCGCCACCGGACACGGCCGGCACGTCAAGCAGTCCGGCGGGCACGGTCAGTACGCCGTCTGCGACATCGAGGTGGAGCCGCTGCCCCGGGGGGCGGGTGTCGAGTTCGTCGACCGGGTGGTCGGCGGGGCGGTGCCGCACCACTACGTACCGGCGGTGGAGAAGGGTGTCCGGGCGCAGCTGGCCCGCGGGGTGGTCGCCGGGCATCCGGTGGTGGACGTGCGGGTGACCCTGGTCGACGGCAAGGCGCACAGCGTCGACTCCTCCGATGCCGCGTTCCAGGCGGCCGGCGCGCTCGCCCTGCGCGACGCCGCCGAGCGGGGCGCTCCGACCCTGTTGGAGCCGGTCGACGAGGTGGTGGTCCGGGTCGCCGACTCCTCGGTCGGTGCGGTGCTGGGTGACCTGTCCGGCCGGCGGGGCCGGGTGCTCGGCACCGAGGTCGACCCGGACGTCGAGGGCCGCACCCTGGTCCGGGCCGAGGTCCCCGCCCAGGAACTGCTGCGCTACGCCGTGCAGTTGCGGGCCCTGACCGCCGGCACCGGCACCTTCCGCCGCACCTTCGCCCACTACACCCCCACCCCCACCCCGAAATAACCCAACCCCACCCTTACCACCCACCCCACCCCACCACCCCCACCGCCCCACCACCCCCACCGCCCCACCACCCCACCGCGTCGATCATGGAGTTGTGGTGGGTGTTGAGCCCCATATGTCGCTTACGCGGGGCCCCACAACTCCATGATCGACGGGGGTGGGAGGTGGCGGGGGTGGGGGACGGGTGGGCGGGGGTCAGGGGCGGGCGGCGGGGACGGGGGGTAGTGGCCAGTGGGGGCGGTCGGCGTCCCGGAGGGCGGCTGTACGCAGGGCGGCGAGTTGCCGTTCCACCTCGGCGAAGTGGTCCGGGGTGAGCGGGCCGAGGCGCAACGCGGCGGCGTTCTCCTCGACCTGGGCGACGGTACGGCAACCGGGGATCGGCACCGTCCGGTCGCTGCGCGCCCAGAGCCAACCCAGCGCGCCCTGGACCAGGGTCCGCCCGTCGGCGGTGAGCGCGCCCCGCACGGCGGTGACCCGACGCAGCCACTCCGGTGCGGGTCGACCGCTGCGGAACCACTCCAGCCAACCCGGCGCCACTCCCCGCACGTCGTCGCGGGGCAGCGTGGAGCCGTTGGTGTACTTGCCGGTGAGCAACCCCATCGCGAGCGGCCCCCGGTTGACGCTGGCCAGGTCGTGCTTGTCGCAGGCGGCCAGCATCACCGGGGCGTCGCGCAGCACCGACAGGCTGTGCTGGATGGCGGTGGCGTGCGGAGCCGCCTGGGCGAACCCGGCGGCCCGGTCGGCCCGGTCGGTGCTCCAGCCGTACGCCCGGACGAGTCCGTCGGCGACCAGTTCCTCGCAGGTGCCGACCAGCGCCTCCACCCGCGGCAGCGGGAGGTCACCCAGGTGCAGCTGGTAGAGGTCGATCCGGTCGGTGTCGAGGCGGCGCAGCGAGTCGACGACCGCCCGCCGCAGGTACACCGGGGAGGCGTCCTCGCCGGTGGCCTGCCGGGACCGTTCGTCGAAGGTGTACCCCCATTTGGTGGCGATCACCGCCTCGTCGCGGCGGCCGGCCAGCGCCCGGCCGAGGACCCGCTCACTGTGCCCCGCGCCGTACGTGTCGGCGGTGTCGAAGAAGGTCACCCCGAGGTCGAGCGCGCGGCGGACGGCCCGCACCGACTCCTCGTCGTCGACCGCGCCCCAGCCCAGCGGTTGGGTGCCCTCGGCCCAGGGGCCGCCGATCGCCCAGCAGCCCATGCCGAGGGCGCTGACCTCGATGCCGCTGCGACCCAACATCCGTGTCGTCACTGCCATCGCCGCATCGTGTCACCTTCGGGACGCGTGGGGAGACGAAGCTGACGCATCGTGCCCGATCGACCACAAGCGACACCGCCGGCACGGCACGGCGGATGGCGGCGCGGACTTCGCCGACCCCGCCGGTCGGCACACGCCGTCGCGGGCGGTGAAGGCGGGCAGGGTGGCACCGGACGACGGCGACCCACCCGGCCCACCGGTGGCGACGCGGACACCGGACGACGGCGACCCACCCGGTGGCGGCACGGACGACGGCGGCCCGCCCGGTGGTGCCGGGGCCCGCCGGGTGATCAGCGGGGCAGGGCTCGGGCCAGCGGCACCGGGGTCGACTGCCCAGGCCAACGGCCGGTAAGGGTGGCGGCGGCCGGCCCGTCTTCGGGCAGTCCGGCACCGGGCAGCCGGCGGGCGACGAGCAGGTCGACGGTGTCGGTGCCGATGCTGGTCGGGTCGTCGTCGCCCACCTGGCGTACCGCGCCGACGACGGGGGCCCCGACGTTGCCGGTGCCGGCCACCGTCATGGACGGCTCGCGGACTTCCCGCACTCCGTCGATCTCGAAGTACTCCTGCGCCTGACCGGTGCCGGTGAGGATGGCGGCGGCCAGGACGGCGGCGTAGACCGGGTCGCCGCACCCGTCGTAGACCCAGCGGGGGCCGAGCACCGAGTGGTGGGTGGTGCCGACCAGCCACTCGTCGGCGTCGGCCAACGGCGCGTCCCGGTAGGTCAGCGGGACCTGGTAGACCGGGCCGGCGTCGACCCGTACCAGGATCGTCTCGATACCGACGGCACCGGCGGGGTCGTCGAACCGGTAGGCGGCCACCCGGACCGGCTCGCCGGCCGCCGGCCCGGAATACCAGCGCCGGCCCGGCAGCCAACCGGCCAGGAGTTCGAGTTTCGTGGGGCGGATCTCCGCCTGGTGCAACAACGCCATGATCACATCCTAGGAGTCGCCACACCGACCGCCGCACCCGTCACGCAGGCCCGGCCCACCGACCCGCGCCCGACCCGGACGTGCCGTCACGCGGCCCCGGCACACCGGCCCGCGCCGGACCCGGGGGTGCCGTGGCGGGTGGCCCGGGCCGCCGGCCGGGACGGCCAGGCGCGGGCGAGCAACTCGCGGACAGCCCGGGCCGCCGCTCAGGACGGCCAGGCGCGGGCGAGCAACTCGCGGGTGTCGGAGAGCAGTTGCGGGAGCACCTTCGTCCGGCCGATCACCGGCATGAAGTTGATGTCCCCACCCCACCGGGGCACCACGTGCTGGTGCAGGTGGGCGGCGATGCCGGCGCCGGCCACCCCGCCCTGGTTCATCCCCAGGTTGAACCCGTGCGCGCTGCTGACCTGCCGGACCACCCGCATCGCGGTCTGGGTGAACGCCGCCAGCTCCACCGTCTCGGCCTGGTCGAGGGCGGTGTAGTCGGCCACGTGCCGGTAGGGGCAGACCAGCAGGTGCCCCGGGTTGTACGGGTAGAGGTTGAGCACCGCGAAGACGTGCTCACCCCGGGCCACCACCAGGCTCCGCTCCGGCGGCAGGCCGGGGGCCAGGCAGAACGGGCAGCCGGCGGGCTTCTCGTAGCCGCCCTCCGGCCGGTCCTCCCCCGAGATGTAGGTCATCCGGTGCGGCGTCCAGAGCCGGTCGAGCCCGTCCGCCAGTCCGTCGTCCGCCGGGCCGTGGTCCGTGTCGCCGTCGAGGTGCCGCTCCGCCCCAGTCACACCGCCGATCCTACGATCTCCCGCGCCGACCGCCACCGGCCGTGGGTACGCGGCCGGTGGCGGGCCGGGGTCAGCTGCCGGCGGACGGCCCCGAGTTGGTACGCGAGGAGACCACGTCGAGCACGTGGGCGACCGCCTCGGCGACCGGCACCCCGTTGCGCTGCGAACCGTCGCGGTAGCGGAACGACACGGTGCCGGCGGCCACGTCGTCGTCCCCGGCGATCACCATGAACGGGATCTTCTGCTGCTGGGCGGTGCGGATCTTCTTCTGCATCCGGTCGTCACCCGCGTCGACCTGGGCCCGGATGCCTTCGGCGCGCAGCGCCGCGACGAAGCCGTGCAGGTACTCGGTGTGGTCTTCGCGGATCGGGATGCCGACCACCTGCACCGGCGCCAGCCAGGCCGGGAAGGCTCCGGCGTAGTGCTCGGTGAGCACCCCGAAGAACCGTTCGATCGACCCGAACAGGGCCCGGTGGATCATCACCGGCCGCTGCCGGCTGCCGTCGGCCGCCTGGTATTCCAGGCCGAACCGCTCGGGCAGGTTGAAGTCGACCTGGATGGTGGACATCTGCCAGGTCCGGCCGATGGCGTCCTTGGCCTGGACGGAGATCTTGGGGCCGTAGAACGCCGCGCCGCCCGGGTCGGGCACCAGGGTGAGGCCGGATTCCTCGGCGGCCGAGCGCAGCGCCTCGGTGGCCCGCACCCAGTTCTCGTCGGTGCCGACCGACTTGTCCGGGTTACGGGTGGACAGTTCGAGGTAGAAGTCGTCCAGGCCGTAGTCGCGCAGCAGCTCCAGGACGAAGGCGAGCAGCGACTTCAGCTCGCCGGCCATCTGCTCCTCGGTGCAGAAGATGTGCGCGTCGTCCTGGGTCATGCCCCGGACCCGGGTCAGGCCGTGCACCACGCCGGACTTCTCGTACCGGTAGACCGTGCCGAACTCGAACATCCGCAGCGGCAACTCCCGGTAGGAGCGGCCCCGGGACCGGAAGATCAGGTCGTGCATCGGGCAGTTCATCGGCTTGAGGTAGTAGTTCGCCCCCTCGACCTCCATGGGGGGGAACATCCCGTCGGCGTACCAGTCGAGGTGCCCGGAGACCTCGTACAGGTGGCCCTTGGTGATGTGCGGGGTGTTGACGAACGAGTAGCCGGCCTGCTCGTGCTTGATCCGGGAGTAGTTCTCCATCTCCCGGCGGATGATGCCGCCCTTGGGGTGGAAGACCGCCAGGCCGGAGCCCAGCTCGTCGGGGAAGCTGAACAGGTCGAGGTCGACGCCGAGCTTGCGGTGGTCGCGCCGGGCGGCCTCCTCCAGCAGCTTCAGGTACGCCTTCAGCTCGTCGCGGGTCGGCCAGGCGGTGCCGTACACCCGCTGGAGCTGCGGGTTCTTCTCCGACCCCCGCCAGTACGCGGCGGCCGAACGCATCAGCTTGAACGCGCCGATCAGCCGGGTGTTCGGCAGGTGCGGGCCCCGGCACAGGTCCGACCAGCAGACCTTGTCCTCACCGGCGGCGAGGTTGTCGTAGATGGTCAGCTCGCCGCCGCCCACCTCCATCACCTCGCTGGTGTCCAGCCCCTCGCCCTTGACCTCGATCAGTTCGAGCTTGAACGGCTCAGCGGCCAGCTCGGTGCGGGCCTCGTCCAGGCTGTCGAAGCGGCGGCGGCGGAACCGCTGGCCGGACTTGACGATCTCCTGCATCCGCTTTTCCAGCTTGGCCAGGTCGTCGGGCTGGAACGGCTTGTCGACCGCGAAGTCGTAGTAGAAGCCGTTCTCGATCGGCGGGCCGATGCCCAGCTTGGCCTCGGGGAAGACGTCCTGCACGGCCTGGGCGAGCACGTGGGCGGTGGAGTGCCGCAGCACGTTCAGGCCGTCCGGCGAGTCGAGGCTGACCGGCTCGACGGTGGTCTCCTCGGCGGGTGCCCAGTCCAGGTCACGCAGCTGGCCCTGCGGGTCGCGGACCACCACGACCGCCTTCGGGCCGGCGGCGGGCAGCCCGGCCGCGGCCACCGCGTCGGCCGCCGTCGTCCCGGCGGCCACGACGACGGGGTCGGCCACGACGGGGGTACGGGGTGCGGACACGGTGAACTCCTCAACGGCAGGCGGCACGGATGGGCCGGACGCGCCGGCTGCTTCGATGCTATCGGTCCCGCCGTCGCCCCCGGTCGCCGGGAAAGGAAGCCCGGTCGCGGTATCGACCCGCACCGGCGTTGAACCTTTCCGGCCCGCCGTCCGAACTACCAGGTGTGGCCGGAGCCGGTGTCGGCCGCGGCGAGACGGATGGGGGCGGAAGATGGCGACGACCCGTGGTGGCGCCCGGCGGCGTCGGACCGTACTGGTGCTGGCGGCGGTGGCGGCCGGGGTGTTCGGCGCCCCGACCGCGGCGTCGGCGGACGGGGTGACGTCCAGCCCGGGTCAGGCGGTGCAGGGCGACGCGGTGGAGTTGACCTTCGTGGTGCCCGAGGAGCGGCCTGGCGCGCGCACCGAGAAGATCGAGTTCAGGCTCCCGCCGGATGCCCCGATCGGCGAGGTCTACCCGCTGTCGGTGGACGGCTGGGCACCACTGATCACCTCCCGCGACCTGGACGCGCCGGTCGCCGGGATCCACGCCCCGTCGGTCAGCACGGTGACCTCGGCGGTGGTCTGGACCCGGGGTGCCGGACCGGCGGTGTCGGGTCCGGCGCGACTCTCGGTGGCCATGGGCCCGCTGCCGCAGCTCGACCGGATGACCTTCGAGGTGGTGCAGACCTACTCCGACGGCACGGTGGTGCGCTGGGCCGACCCGGTGGGGGGTGGGCATCCCGCCCCGACGCTGGCACTGGTGCCACCCGCCCCCGGTGCCGCCCCCGGGCACCACGGCGGGGCGGCCGACGCGACGGACGCCCAGTCCGCCCCGGACGCCGCCGCACCGACGGAGGGCGACGGCGGCCCCAGCGCCGACCTGCTGCTCGGCGGTGGCCTGCTGGTCGGGTTGGGCGGCGGCGCGGCGATCGGCTGGGTGGCGAGCCGCTCCCGCCGTCGGGCCGCCGCCGACACGGAGCCCACCGGGGACACGGAGCCCGCCGGGGACACGGAGCCCGCCGGGGCCGACGACCCGACGTCGGACACCGACCGCGCCCCGGTCGGGCGCACCCCTTCCGACCAGGGCTGGCGGCTCGACGAGCACGTCCCGACCGACCACGCCGACACCGACGCCGAGCAGGTGGCAGCGCGCTGAGCAGATGCCAGCACGCCGAGCAGATGCCAGCGCCGAGCTGGTGGCAGCAGCTGGCGGCACGCTGAGCACCGACCGGGTGGCAGCACGCGGAGAGCCGAGGGACCCGCCGCAGGCCGAACGCGGAGCGGGCGGTCTCAGTCCAGCCAGGTGGGGAGCGCCTCCCGGGCGGCCACCCAGTCGGTCGGCACCCCGCCGGGCGTGCCGACCCCGGTGTGGCCGCCGATGATCCCGCCGACGATCGCTGCGGTGGTGTCGACGTCCCCGCCCGCCTCGACGCAGGCACGGATGGCGGCCGGGTAGTCGGCCAGGTGGGTGGCGACCACCCAGAGGGTGAAGGCGACGGTGTCCTGGGCGGTGACCCGGGAGCCGTTACCCAGGGCCGCGACCGCTTCGTCGAGGGGGCGGCCGAGCAGACCGGCCGCCCGGCGTGTCCCCCGGTGCACCTCGGTACTCGGGTCGAGGGCCCCGGCGACGGTGGCGAGCAGCCGGGTGACGTCGGGACGGTGCTCCCCCTCAAGCCGGGTCCGGGCGGCGAGTGAGGCGGCGACGGCCACCGCCACCGCTCCCGCGACCCCCTCCGGATGGGCGTGGGTGACCTCGGCGCTGGCGCGGGCCCGGGTCGCCGCCCGGGTGGTCGAGTCGGCGTACCACGCGCCGAGCGGGGCGACCCGCATCGCGGCGCCGTTGCCGCAGGAACCCTGACCGTCGAAGGCCGACGCGGCGGCCACCGGCCACGGGGTGCCGGTGCGGATCAACCGCAGGATCGTCACCGCACCCGGGCCGTAGCCCCGGTAGGGCTCGGCCCGGGTGGCGAAGGCCAGCGCCAACCGGTCGGGGTCGACGTCGCCGTGGGTGGCGAGTTCGGCAAGTACCGAACAGGCCATCTCGGTGTCGTCGGTCCACTGCCAGGGCGGCGGGGGCAACCGGCCGGCCGCGAGGTCGTCGGGCCGCCGGCCCGGGACGAAGAACTGGGAACCGAGGGCGTCGCCGACGGACAGCCCGGCCAGGCTGTCCCGGGCCAGCGCCAGCCGTGCGTCGGGAAAGAGGGTGAACGGCATCGTCGTACCAGTTTGCCCGGTTCACGGGTCCGTCGCAACGCACCCGACTTGCCACGGGCAGTACGGTGCTGACGTGGCCACCGTGCTCCTGGTCGAAGACGACCACGTCGTCCGCGGCGCGATGCTGCGCTCGCTCAGCGAACGGGGGCACGCGGTGCACGCGGTCGGGACAGCCCTGGACGCGTTGCGCCGGGTCGCCGCCGAGACCCCCGATCTGGTCGTGCTCGACCTGGGCCTGCCCGATCTGGACGGTTCGGACGCGTTGCGGATGCTGCGCGGCATCACCGACGTACCGATCATCATCGCCACCGCCCGCGACGACGAGCAGTCGGTGGTCCGGTTGCTGCGGGCCGGCGCGGACGACTACATGGTCAAGCCGTTCACCGGCGCCCACCTGGACGCCCGGATCACCACCGTGCTGCGCCGGGTCGGCCGGGCCAGCCGGACGGTGGCCCCGGCCGTGCACACCGTCAGCGGCCTGCGGGTGGACGTGGGCGAACGCAGTGCGGTGCTCGACGGGGAGCCACTGGCGCTCACCCGCAAGGAATTCGACCTGCTGGCGTACCTGGCCGCACGACCTGGCCGGGTGGTGTCCCGGCGGGAGCTCTTGGAGGAGGTATGGCGCCAGCCGTCGGTCGGCGAGGACCAGACCATCGACGTGCACCTGTACTGGCTGCGGCGAAAGATGGGCGAGTCCGCGGCGAAGCCGCGCTACCTGCGCACCGTGCGGGGGGTGGGGTTCCGGCTGGTGGCCCCCGACTGAGGACGGCGCTGGCCGCCCTGACGGCCGGCATGTGCGCGCTGGTCGCGTCGGCGTTCCTCGTTCCGCTCGGGCTGACCCTGCGCGGTGAGGTCCGGGAGGAGGCGCTGGCCGACGCGGCGCGACGCGGCGCGATGGTCACGGGCGCGCTCGCCGTCAGCACCGCCCCGGCGACGGTCCGCCGCGCGGTCGAGGCCACCGGTGACGACCCGGCGACCCGCCCGGTGGTGCACGGCCTGGCCGGGGAGCAGCCCGCCGGCCGGGCCTCCGCCGAGGATGTGGAGCGGGCCCGCGCCGGGGAGCAGTCGCGGGTCGTCGACGTCGACGGTGGGCTGGTGCGGCTCGACCCGGTGGTGCTCGACGGCCGGGTCGCCGTGGTCGAGGTCTTCGTGCCCGCCGCCGTCCTCGACGAGGGGGCGGGTGGCACCTGGCTGCTGCTCACCGGGGTGGCCGTGGCACTGGTCGGCGCGGCGGTGGTCGTGGTGGACCGGGTCGCCGCGCGCGCCGTCGACTCCACCAGGGGGCTGGTCCGCGCCGCGCTCGCCGTCGGCGACGGTGACCTGGGGGTACGGGTCGAGCCGAGCGGTCCCCGTGAGCTGGCCGAGGCCGGGTACGCGTTCAACCGGATGGCCGACCGGCTGGTGGCGGCCCGCACCGACGAGCGGGAACTGGTGGCGGACCTGTCGCACCGGCTGCGTACCCCGTTGACGGTGTTGCGGTTGGACGCCGAGGGGCTGGACTCCGACGACACCAGTGTCGGCTCGTTCAGCCCGGCGGAGCTGGACCGGCGGCGCACGATCCGGCGTATCCGGCAGGCGATCGTCACCCTGGAGGGCGAGATCGACGTCCTGATCAAGACGACCCGTAAGTCCGTCGCGCACGAGGCCGGGCCGGCCGAGTGTGACGTCAGCGAGGTGGTCCGGGACCGGATGGTGTTCTGGGCGGCGCTGGCCGGCGACCAGAACCGCCCGCACCGGGTCAGCGGCGCCCAGTTCCGGATTCCGGTGCTGGTGCCCCGGGCCGAGCTGGCCGCCGCCCTGGACGCGGTGATCGGCAACGTCTTCCGCTACACCCCGCAGGGCACCGCGTTCGAGGTGGCCGTCTCCCGTCGGGACGGTTACGTGGCGATCCGGATCGACGACGCGGGGCCGGGCATCGCCAACCCGGACCGGGCGTTGCGGCGTGGTGCCAGCGGCCAGGGCTCGACCGGGCTGGGGCTGGACATCGCCCGGCGGGTGGCGTTGCAGGCCAACGGCTCGGTGAGCCTCGACCGGGCCCGGCTGGGCGGGGCGAGTGTGGTGATGCTGCTGGCCGATCCGCAGGCGACGCCCCGGCAGGTCAACCGGTTCGGTCTGGTGGGCCGGATGGCACGCGAGGCACGCGAGCAGAAGGGTGGCCGCCGCTGGCCCCGGCCGCGTCCGACCGACGACTGAGCGCCGCCTGCGGGCCGGGTCGCGCCGGCCGTGACTGTGCTGCGGCGCAAGGTTTCCTTAGATCCGGATTAACGACGGCGACGCGGGACGTGCCGGCTGACAGGATCTGTCCGAACCCATCAGTTCCACCGGCCTGTCGCCCCTGACACCCACCGGCCGGTGGATCGGTACGCGCGGCGGGGGCACGGTCCCCCACACCAGCTCCCGCCGCGTGTACACCACTTCTCCCGACCCCGTGGTGGGTCAGTGGGCCGCCACGAAGGCGTCGATCTCGGCGATGATGCGGGCTTGGCCGGCCGGGTCGAGGAACGAGGCGGACACCGCCTGGCGGGCCAGCGCGGCGAGCCCGTCGGGGCCGGTGTCGAGCAGTCGGGCGGCGACCGCGTACTCGTCGTTGAGGGTGGTGCCGAACATCGGCGGGTCGTCGGAGTTGATGGTGACCCGCACCCCCGCGTCGACCAGTTGCCGCAACGGGTGCTCCTCGATCCGGGCGACGGCCCGGGTGCGCACGTTGGAGGTCGGGCAGACCTCCAGCGGGATGCGCCGCTCGGCCAGGTGGGCGAGCAGCTCCGGGTCCTGCGCGGCGGAGATGCCGTGGCCGATCCGCTCGGCACCCAACTCGCGCAGGGCGTCCCAGACGGTCTGCGGGCCGGTGGTCTCCCCGGCGTGCGGGACCGAGTGCAGCCCGACCGCCCGCGCCTGGTCGAAGTACGGCTTGAACTGCGGCCGGGGTACGCCGATCTCGGGGCCGCCGAGGCCGAAGGCGACCAGCCCGTCGGGGCGCTCGTCGAGGCTGATCCGCAGGGTCTCCTCGGCTGCCGGTAGGCCGGCCTCGCCGGGGATGTCGAAGCACCAGCGCAGCGCGATGCCGAAGTC
Organism: Micromonospora sp. NPDC048894; assembly: GCF_040649765.1. Classification (NCBI taxonomy): domain Bacteria; kingdom Bacillati; phylum Actinomycetota; class Actinomycetes; order Micromonosporales; family Micromonosporaceae; genus Micromonospora; species Micromonospora sp. NPDC048894. Next base: position 172,775 of record NZ_JBEZFY010000007.1, read on the forward strand.
GGCCTCGGCGCGGCGGCGGGCGTCCTCGATGGCCTCGCAGAACGCCGGTGCGGGGATGCCCCGGCGCACGTGCGAGTAGGGGGTGACGGTCAGCTCGGCGTAACGGACCTGCTGGCGGGCCAGCTCGCGGGCCACCTCGTGGGTGAGCAGCCAGACGTCGTCGGGGTCGCGGATGAGGTCGACGACGCTGAGGTAGACCTCGATGAAGTGGGCGAAGTCGCGGAACGCGAAGTAGTCGGCGAGGGCGTCCGGGTCCGCCGGGACGGGGCTGCGTCCCTCGTGCCGGGCGGCCAGTTCGGCGACGATCCGGGGGGACGCGGAGCCCACGTGGTGCACGTGCAGCTCCACCTTGGGCAGTTCGGCGATGAAGGCGGACAGGTCGGTCACTGCTGCTCCTCTTGACGGGCACCCGTACGGGCGACCACGAAGATCCGACGGAACGGGAAGTACACCTGACCCTGCCGTACCGGGTACGCGTGGGCCAACCGGGCTGCCAGCGTGGCGCGGAAGTCGGCCAGGGCGGTGTCGTCGAGCACCGCCCGCACGGGGCGCAGGGCGGTGCCGTCCAGCCAGCTCAGCACGGGGTGTTCGGCGTCGGCACCGGCGGGCAGCAGGTGCAGGTAGGTGGTTTCCCAGGCGTCGACGGCGCAGCCGGCGGCGGTCAGCGCGGCGGCGTACCCGATCGGGTCGTCGACGGGGTCCTCGCGCAGCAACGGCCGGACGGTGGCCGCCCAGCGGGGGTCTGCGGCGACCTCCCGCAGCGCCCGGTGTGCGGGACCGGCGAAGTTGCCGGGGACCTGGACGGCGAGCCACCCACCGGGCGGCAGTGCGCCGGCCCAGCGGCGTAGCAGGGCCGGGTGGTCGGGCACCCACTGGAGCACCGCGTTGGCGACCAGCACGTCCACGTCGGGGGCGGGCCGCCAGTCGGCGACGTCACCGACGGTGAAGTCGACGGTGGTGTCGAGCGTGCGGGCCCGGTCGATCATCTCGGGGGACGAGTCGAGGCCGGCGATCCGGGCGGCCGGCCAGCGGCGGGCGAGGGTCGCGGTCAGGGTGCCCGGCCCGCACCCGAGGTCGACGACGGCCCGTGGGTGCTCCGCCCCGACCCGGGCGAGCAGGTCGTGGAACGGCCGGGACCGTTCGTCGCCGTAGCGTAGATAGCTGGTCGGGTCCCACATGACTACCCCCATACCGTACGTACGTTTTGTTGCGACGGTACGGCCCACGCTGCGCCCCGGCAACCTGGTCACTAGGCTTCACCACATGGAACAGCGCAGCTTCGACCGGCTCGGCCGGCAGGTGGGTGTGGTCGGTCTCGGGGCCTGGCAGCTCGGCGCGGACTGGGGACAGGTCAGCGAGAGCGACGCCCTGGCCGTCCTCGACGCCGCCGTGGAGTCCGGCGTCACCTTCCTCGACACCGCCGACGTCTACGGCGACGGCCGCAGCGAACAGCTGATCGGGCGGTTCCTGCGGGACAACCCCGGGCACGGGCTGACCGTCGCCACCAAGATGGGCCGCCGGGTCGAGCAGACGCCGCAGGCGTACACCCTGGACAACTTCCGGGCCTGGACCGACCGGTCCCGGGCCAACCTCGACGTGGACACCCTCGACCTGGTGCAGCTGCACTGCCCGCCGACCGAGGTCTTCGCCGACGACCGGGTCTTCGACGGTCTCGACACCCTGGTCGCCGAGAAGCGCATCGCCGGGTACGGCGTCAGCGTCGAGACCTGCGACCAGGCGCTCACCGCGATCGCCCGGCCGGGGGTGGCCAGCGTCCAGATCATCCTGAACGCGGTCCGGCTCAAGCCCCTCGACGAGGTGCTGCCGGCCGCCGCCGCGGCCGGCGTCGGGATCATCGCCCGGGTGCCACTGGCCAGCGGCCTGCTCTCCGGCCGCTACGACGAGCACACCACCTTCGCCGCCGACGACCACCGCACCTACAACCGGCACGGGGAGAGCTTCGACGTCGGCGAGACCTTCTCCGGGGTCGACTTCGACCTCGGCCTGACCGTGGTGCGTCGGCTCGCCCCGCTGGTCGGCGACGGACGCACGATGGCCCAGTTCGCCCTGCGCTGGATCATCGACCAGCCCGGGGTGACCGTGGTCATCCCCGGTGCCCGCAACCCGGAGCAGGCCCGCGGCAACGCCGCCGCGGCCGGCGCCCCCGCGCTGACGGCGACCGAACTCGACACCGTCCGGTCGGTCTACGACGAGCTGGTCCGCCCCCGGGTGCACGACCGGTGGTGAGCCACGCCGGCCGGGTCGTCGCATCGGCCCGGCCCGGCCCGCATCCTGGTGACCGGGTCGGCTCCGACCCGGGGAGGGAGGACCGGTGAGAGGGTGGCTCACGCTCACCCTGGGCCTGCTGGCCGTGGTGGTCGGTGCCGTCTGGACCGTCCAGGGCCTCGGCTATCTCGACGGCAGCCTGATGAGCGACCAACGGTTCTGGGCCGTCGCCGGAGTGCTGCTGGTGCTGGCCGGGCTGGTGCTGCTGCGGCGCGGCCTGCGCGCCCGCCGGCTGCCCTGATCCGGGCAGCCGCGCGATGCGGAAAGCCCCGCGTCCTGAGGTGGACACGGGGCTTCTCGTTGATCCGGCTGGCCGGATCACCCGGGCTGGCGTTAGCCGACCGGCTTCGCTCAGAGGGGGCGGACCTGCTCGGCCTGCGGACCCTTCTGACCCTGGGCGATCTCGAACTCCACCCGCTGGTTCTCCTCCAGCGAGCGGTAGCCGCTGGACTGGATCGCCGAGAAGTGGACGAACACGTCAGCACCCCCGCCATCGACGGTGATGAAGCCGAAGCCCTTGTCAGCGTTGAACCACTTCACGGTTCCCTGCGCCATGTGTATCTCCTTCTAAAACTGGCGGCCGAGCACGCCGTGCGGCCGATTGGCCGTTTCGAGCAGCGGTGACCCGGGCAGCCGCCCACGAGGGGAAGACCGCTCCGTGCCGACGCCGTCTCGCAACAGCGGGGATCAGCAAACCACGTACCCAAAAACTCTGCACAGCCTAATCGACGAAATTCTTCGACATGTGACCTGACGGATGCCCGACGATTGCTGACCGGCTCGGCAAAGCCAGGCAAAAGGGCCCCCCGCCCATCGATGGGTCGGGGGGCCACAGGTCGTCGTCACCGGACCGGAGGGCCGCCGTCGTGGCCGGCGCGGTCGCCGCGCCGGCCCCGGTGGCGCGCGCCGGGACGGGTCAGTCGGGCCAGCGCCCGGTCAACCGTCGTACGCCGACCGCGCCGCCCCGGTCCACCGCCGCCCGGACGACGGAAAAGATCGCCCCCTGCAACGCCGCCGCCGCGAGGATCTCGCCCCAGCGGCGGTCCTCGTCGGTCGGGTCGGGCGCCTCACCGTCCCCGGCGGTCGCCTTCCACACCTGCCGGAAGATCGTTCCGGCCAGCGCGCCGGCCGCCAGTCCCAGCAACACCCCGACCGGCTTGTACGCGGTCCTGCTGATGCCCTTGCTCACCTGCGCCTCCCCCGAATGATCAACAACACCACCACCGCGGCCACCGCACCGGCCGCTATCGTCGCCCACGGCACCGGATCGCGCCGCACCGCCACCGACGTGTCGTACGCCTGGGCCCGCGCGAGGTCGACACCCTGCGCCGCCTGGCCCCGTACCCGGGCCACGGTCAGCGCGGCCTGCTCACGCACCCGCTCCTTCGCCTGCTCCGCCGAGTCCTTCAACCGGGCCTTGACGTCGGCCTTGGCGGCCAGCATCTCCATCGTCTCGCCCAACTCCACCCGGGTCCGCCGGATCTCCTCGCGCAGCGCCTCGGTGTCTCCGGTCCCGTTGCCGTTGCTTCCTGTCGTGCCGGTCATGCCCGTCCCCTGTCCTTCACCGCGGCGGTGACGGTGTCCACGTCCGCGCGGACGCTACGCACGGTCGCCTCCGGCATCGGGGGGACCGCCTGGCTGACCTGCTTCTTCCCGACCAGGGCGAGCACCCCGGCGATGAGGAAGAGCACCACCGCCACGATCAACGCCGCCGCCCAGGCGGGTAGCACCAGAGCCAGCAGCAGGATCGCGGCGGCGACCAGTGCGCCGAGCCCGTACAGGGCCAGCGCCCCGCCCCCGCCGAAGAGGCCGATCCCGATCCCGGCGTGCCTGCCCTTCTGGGTCAGCTCCGCCCGGGCCAGGGCCAGCTCGTCCCGGACCAGTCGGGAGACCTGCTCGGTAGCCCGCTGCACCAGTTCGGCAGTGGACGGCTCGCTCCCGGTCCGGGACGTACGGTGGTTCGCGACGTCAGCCATGCTGTCCTCCTTTCGTCATCACCGCGCTGTATGCCCGGAGCCGCCGTCCGTCAATCCTGCACACGGTGACCAACCACATCTGACCCCAGGTCGGCCCGGATCGTCCGGCGAAACGCGGAAGCGGGACCGACACAGCCCCCGAGACCAAGTGTCACGAGGGCTGTGTGACGACCCGGCGGCGGCCGGCGGCACTTCCACCCGGCCCGGCGCCGGCCGGCGGATCGGCTCAGCGCCGGACGGCGGATCGGCTCAGCGCCGGACGGCGGATCGGCTCAGCGCCGGCCGTCGACACCATGGTCGGCACCGACGGCGACGCCGTCGCCACGGGCGTCGCCGTCGGGACCCACGAACGCCTCGCTGCGGGCGTCGCCGTCGTCGCTGCCACCGAAGACCCGGGCGTCGTCGGGCACCTCGCCCTCGGACCGGCGGCGGACCGGCCGGCGCGGCTGCACCCACTGCCAGGGCAGGCTGCCCGAGGAGTCCCCCAGCTCGGTACGGGTCCGGGGCAGCGCGGTGGGGCGGTGGTCGCGGACCCAGCCGACCAGGTGCTCGCGCACCAGGCAGCGCAGGTCCCACAGGCTGCCGGCGTCGGCGGCGCTGACCAGGGCGCGCACCTTGATCGCGCCGCCGGTGGCGTCGGTGACCTGGAGCACGCAGACCCGGCCGTCCCACAGGTCGGTGCTCTCCACCAGCCGACGCAGCTCCTCCCGCATCGACTGCACCGGCACCGACCAGTCGAGGTGGAACTCGGCGGTGCCGAGCACCGCCGCCTCGGTCCGGGTCCAGTTCTGGAACGGGGTGCTGGTGAAGTAGGAGGTGGGCAGGATCAGCCGCCGGTCGTCCCAGATCTGGACCACCACGTAGCTGAGCGTCAACTCCTCGATCCGGCCCCACTCCCCCTCGACCACCACCACGTCGTCGAGGCGGACCGCGTCGCTGAAGGCGAGCTGGAGGCCGGCGATGACGTTGCCGAGCAGGCTCTGCGCGGCCAGCGCGGCGACCACACCGACCAGGCCGGCGCTGGTGAGCACGCCCGCGCCGATGCCCCGTACCGCGGGGAAGGTCATCAGCATCACACCGACGGCGAGCACGACGATCACCACGATCGTCAACCGGCGCAGCAGCACCACCTGGGTGCGTACCCGCCGGACGTGCCGGTTGTCGGGCACGTCGACCCGCAGGAACCGGGCCAACGCGGTGTCCTCCGCCACCACCAGCAACGAGGCGACCAGCCAGGCCACCGCGGCGACCACCCCCAGCACCAGGATGTGCAGCACGGCCTGCCGCCACCCGGTGCCCACCGCGTAGCCGGTGGTCCAGCGGACCGCGAACTGGACGGCCACCACCGTGCCGGCGACCTGCAACGGCCGGTGCACGTGTGCGGTCAACTCGGTCATCAGGTGGGACCGGCGGCCCAGCCGCCGGATCACCCGGTGTACCACCTCGACGAGCAACAGCGCGATCGCCGCCGCGGTGGCCGCGGCGGCGATCGTCTCGAGGTAGTCCTGCACGTGGTTGTCTCCCTCCGGCCGGGCTGATCGCAATCGGGCAAAGGCCCAATGGTGCCCGGCGTTTCCGGTATCGACCAGGCTCAGATCTTGCGGAACCGGGACTGGAAGAAGCAGTAGACCCCGAAGGCGGCGATGCCGAGCGCCATCAGCGCCAGGATGAACGGCCCGTACGGCTGGTCCCGCAGGGTGCGCAGCGCGGCGTCCAGGCCACGGGCCTTCTCCGGGTCGTAGTTGATCGCCGCGACCACGATCAGCAGGCCGGCGACGGCGAACACCGCACCCCGGGCGATGTAACCGGCCATGCCCAGCCGGCGGACCGTCTGCCGGGTCTTGCCGTTCATCTCGTTGGTCTTGAGGTTCCGCTCGAACTTCTTCTTGTAGCCGTAGATCACCATGCCGATGCCGACGGCGGCGAGCACCAGGCCGGCGAACCCGACCAGACCACGGCCGCCGCTGGAGGCCATCAGCTTCTCGCTGAACTGCTCCTGCTGGTCGGCGCTGTTGGAGCTGGCGTCCTGCACCACCTTGATCGAGGTCCAGGCGAGCCAGAGGAAGACGACGGTACGCACGACCGAGGCGATCCGCTCGAAGAGGCGTTCCTTGCCGCGCTTGGCGTGGTGGCCGACGGCCGCCTCCAGGGCCTGCCAGATGGCCATCGCGATCAGGCCGACGGCGATCGCGATCAGCAGGAACTTGCCCATCGGCTGGGCGCCCAGGGCGCGCAGCGCCCCGTTCTGGTTGCCCTCCTCGCCGGAGCCGGCGAAGGCGATCTGGAGGATGACCCAGGCGAAGAGCAGGTGGACGATCCCGTAGCCGATGAAACCGGCCCGGGCGAGGAGTTCCAGCCAGCGGCTGTCCGCGGTGCGGCTAGCGGTGGCTTGTGCGTTCCGGGTGAGAGACATGGGCCCACAATCTCCGTTCGGGAAGATCCCCAAACGTGGTGCCGCCGGCCCGGGGCAGGTCAGCTGCCGGCGTTGCGCGACACCCGGATCTGCACCTGCTGGTCGGTGACGCTGTCCAGGGTGACCGCGAAACCGCCCACCTCGGTGGCCTGCTGGCCGATGGTCAACGAGAGCTGCTCGCCGGCCACCTCGACGGTGACCTGGTCACCCTGCGCGCCGATCAGCTTCGCCTCGACCCCGAGGATGGAGGCGCGGGCGTCGACACCCCGGTCGAAGGTGACCGTGCAGGCGTCCAGCCCGCAGTCGGTGTCGGCGCCGTCCGAGCTGCATCCGGCCAGCACGGCCACGCCGAGCGCCAGGCCGGCCAGCAGGCCGGCGGTCCGACGGAGGGGGGTGGGGGCGGTGGCGCTTCGCTTCGTCACCCCACCAAGGGTACGAGACGTTGCCCAGCCCACCACCCGGGTGGATCTCCGGCCTGGTGGCGGGCGGGCTAGGGTCCCGGCATGCCGATCGACATCACCCGGACCCGGGCCGCGTACCCCGCGCTCGCCGAGGGCTTCGCCCACTTCGACGGTGCCGGTGGCACCCAGACCCCGCAACCGGTGATCGACGCGGTGGCCGACGCCATGCGCCTCGCGGTGGGCAACCGCAGCACCGCCTCCGTGCCCGGCCGGCGTTCGCTGGAGCTGGTGACGCAGGCCCGCACGGCGGTGGCCGATCTGCTCGGCGGCGCACCGGAGGGGGTGGTGCTGGGGTCGAGCGCGACCACGCTGACGTACACCCTGGCCCGGACGCTGGGTGCGGACTGGGGCCCCGGGGACGAGGTGGTGGTCTCCCGGCTCGACCACGACGCCAACGTGCGGCCCTGGGTGCAGGCGGCCGAGGCGGCGGGGGCGACCGTCCGCTGGGCGGAGTTCGACCCGGGCACCGGTGAACTGCCCGCCGGGCAGTTCGCCGACCTGGTCGGCGAGCGGACCCGGCTGGTCGCGGTGACCGCCGGCAGCAACGCCACCGGCACGATGCCGGACGTGGCGGCGATCGCCGCGGCGGCACACGCGGTCGGCGCGCTGGTCTGTGTGGACGGGGTGCACTCGGTGCCGCACGGTCCGACCGACCTGGCCGCCTCGGGTGCCGACTTCCTGGTCACCAGCGCCTACAAGTGGTCCGGGCCGCACCTGGGGGCTATGGTGGCCGACCCGGCCCGCTGGGCGGGGCTGCACCCGGCCAAGCTGATCCCCTCCTCCGACGCGGTGCCCGACCGGTTCGAGGCCGGCACCCCGAGCTTCCCGCTGCTCGCCGGGGTGGCCGCCGCCGTCGACCACCTGGCCGGGCTGGACCCGACGGCGACCGGGGACCGCCGGTCGCGGATCCGGGCCGGCCTGGCCGCCGCCCAGGCGCACGAGGGGTCGGTCTTCGCCCGACTGGCCGCCGGGCTGGCCGCCCGCCCGGCGGTGACCGTCCTGCCGGCCGGGGCACGCCGCTGCCCGACCGTGTCGTTCCGGCTGGCCGGGTGGACGCCGGCCGGGCTGGCCGCCGCACTCGGCGCCGCCGGGCTCTGCCTGTCCAGCGGCGACTACTACGCCTACGAGTACTTCCAGGCGCTCGGGTGGCGCGACAGCGGCGGTGCCGTCCGGGCGAGCGTCTACCACTACAACACCCTCGACGAGGTGGACCGGTTGCTGGCCGAGCTGGACCGGCTCACCGACCAGGGGGAACCGGCGGCCCGCTGAACCGCCGGGGGCCGACCGGCCTGGCCGCTGAACCGCCGGGGGCCGACCGGCCTGGCCGCTGAACCGCCGGGGGCCGACCGGCCTGGCCGCTGAACCGGCGGTTCGGCCGGGTGGTTCGGCGGAGCGGGTCAGCGGGGCGGGCCGGCGGGGCGGGGCTGGCCGGCGGGGCCGGGTCAGCGGGCTCCGGTGAGCAGTTCGGCGGCGGCCCGGGCGGCGGCCCGGGTCGCGCCGTGGGTGGCCAGGTGCAGCCCGCCGGTGACCAGCTCGGGCAGGCCCAGTTCGACCACGACGGCGTCCGGCCGGGTGTCCAACGCCCGGTCGACCGCGGCCCGCATCCAGGGGTGCCGGTGCAGGTCCCGTACCACCAGCACCAGCGGTCGGCCGGCCGCCGCGGCGGTCGGGTCGGCGGGCAGGTCGGCCTCGGTGAGCCGGACGGTGGTGGTGCCGGGAATCAGGTCGGCCAGGGGTGCCCCGAGCCCCCACGGGGTCTCCGCGCCGATCGCGATGTTGTGTGGCGCGGCGAACTCGACCACGTGCGCGGCGGCGGTCAACGGCAGCCGGCCGACCGCGTCGCCGCTGACCCGTACCGCCCGCCGGGCGGCGGTCAGGCCGACCGGTGAGCCGTCAGCGGGGCGGGGGGCGTGGGCGGGCCGGCCGGCGCGGGCGGCGGTGCTCCACTCGGCGAGCTGACCGACCCGCTTGGCGGCCTCGGCGAGGCGCTCCTCGGGCAGCTCACCGGCGAGGACCGCGGCCACGATCGCGTCGCGCAGGTAGCGGGCGGTGGCCTCGTCGGCGCGTTCGCCGCCGACGCAGATCGCGTCCGCCCCGGCGGCGAGGGCCCGTACGGCGGTGCCGGCGAAGCCGTACCGGTCGGCGACGGCGCGCATCTCCACCGCGTCGGTGACCACCACGCCGGAGAAGCCCAGCTCCTCGCGGAGCAGGTCACCGAGGATGCGGGGGCTGAGGGTGGCCGGCAGGTCGGGGTCGAGGGCGGGGACCAGCAGGTGCCCGGTCATCACCGCCTGCACCCCGGCGGCGACGGCGGCCCGGAAGGGGACCAGCTCGCCGGCGTCGAGCCGGGCCCGGCTGGCGGCGATCCGGGGCAGGTCGTGGTGGGAGTCGACCCGGGTGTCGCCGTGGCCGGGGAAGTGCTTGGCGCAGGCAGCCACCGCGGCGGACTGGAGGCCGCGTACCCAGGCGGCGGTGTGCCGGGCCACCAGCTGCGGGTCGGCGCCGAAGGAACGCACCCCGATCACCGGGTTGGCCGGGTTGATGTTGACGTCGGCGTCCGGCGCGTAGTTGAGGGTGATGCCGAGGTCGGCGAGTTCGACGCCGAGGTCGCGGGCCACCTCCTCGGTGAGGGCGGGGTCGTCGACGGCGCCGAGGGCGAGGTTGCCGGGTCGGGAGCTGCCCCGGCCGGACTCGATCCGGGTGACGTCGCCGGCCTCCTCGTCGATGGCCACCAGCACGTCGGGGCGCTCGGCGCGCAGCGTCGCGGTGAGCGCGGCCACCTGCTCGGGGTCGACGACGTTGCGGGCGAACAGCACCACCGCGCCGAGCCCGTCGGCGAGCCACCGGCAGACCCAGTCGGGCGGGGTGGTGCCGACGAAGCCGGGTTGCAGGACGGTGGCGGCCAGCCCCGCCAGGTTGCGCTCGTTCATCCGGCCCCGGTACCCCCGTCGCGTGTCGACGGCCCGGTGCCGTCGCGGTGCTGCCATGGTCACACCGGGCGACGTAATAGTCAATAAACCTTACTGTTACTGTCTGGCGTCGGTCGGGGAGGCGTGCGACAGTGCGGGGATGGACCTGCCGCCGCTCGCCGACGCCACCTCCCCGGCCGACATCCCCGGCGTACGCCTGCTCGGCCTGGTGGTCGGCGGGTTGCTGCTGCTGGCCGCGATCCGCGCCATGTTCGGCCGCCGCTGACCGACTGATCCCCCACCACCCGGGGTACCGCTAGCGGAGGTCACGCCGCACCCGGCGGCGTCCCGGCGAGGGGACACCATGAAGATCGGTTACTTCCTGTCCAGTGAGGAGTTCACCCCGGCGCAACTGCTGGAGCAGGCCCGGGGTGCCGAGCGGGCCGGTTTCCAGGCACTGTGGATCTCCGACCACTACCACCCGTGGACGGACGCCCAGGGGCAGAGCCCCTTCGTCTGGTCCGTCATCGGAGCGCTGAGCCAGGTCACCTCGTTACCGGTGAGCACGGCGGTGACCTGCCCCACGGTCCGCATCCACCCGGCGGTGCTGGCGCAGGCCGCGGCGACCAGCGCCGTCATGCACTCCGGCCGGTTCGTCCTCGGCGTCGGCACCGGCGAGGCGCTCAACGAGCACATCCTCGGCGACGCCTGGCCGCAGACCGACGTCCGGCTGGAGATGCTGGAGGAGGCCGTCGCGGTGCTGCGGGAGCTGTGGCGGGGCGACTTCGTCAACCACCACGGCCGGCACTACACGGTGGAGCACGCCCGCATCTACACGCTGCCCGACACACCCCCGCCGGTGTACGTCTCCGGCTTCGGACCCAAGGCCGTCGACCTGGCCGCCCGGATCGGCGACGGCTACGTGAGCATGATGCCCGACGGCGACCTGGTCAGCCGGTTCCGGGACAACGGCGGCGGCGACAAGCCGTGCCAGGCCGGTTTCAAGGCCGCGTACGCCGACACCGAGGACGAGGGCGCCCGGATCGCGTACGAGACGTGGCCCAACGCCGGGGTGCCGGGCGAGTTGTCCCAGGTGCTGCCCTCCCCACGGCACTTCGAGCAGGCGGCCCAACTGGTCACCCCGGAGCAGGTGCGGCAGGGCTTCGTCTGCGGCAACAGCGCCGACGCCCACCTCGAGATGATCGACCGGTACGCCAAGGCCGGCTTCGACGAGGTCTACGTGGGCAACGCCGGCCCGCACTGGCAGGGCCTGTTCGACCTCTACCAGCGTGAGGTGCTCCCCCACCTCCGCTGACCCCTCCCCCACCGACCACGATCGACCACGGGTCACCGACGCACACCGCCGTCGGTGACCCGTGGTCGATCGCGTGTGCGCGCCCGGTCACGACGCCTGACCTGCGACGTACCGGCCCCCGTGGGCGGTGGGTCCGATCCGGTGGGAGCGGTTTCGGCATCGATGCCCCCGGGTACCTCCGGCCCTCGATGAAGCTGTCCATGCACTCGACGACGTTGCGCCGCGCGGCGCGCAGCCTGTTCGGCTGGAAAGCGCTGCGGCCCAACCAGCTCGCCGCCATGCGCGCGGTGATGAAACGACGCGACGCCCTGGTGGTACTCCCCACCGGAGCCGGCAAGTCGGCGATCTACCAGATCCCGGCCAGCCTGATCCCCGGGCCGACGGTGGTGATCTCCCCCCTGCTGGCCCTCCAGCAGGACCAGATCGCCGCGCTCAACGAACGCCAGCGGCCCGAGCTGCGCGCGGTGCGGATCAGCTCCGACGAGAGCGCGGCCCAGCAGGCCGAGGCGATCACCGAGATCCGGCAGGGGCGGGCGGAGTTCCTCTTCATCACCCCAGAGGCGCTGGCCAACCCCGACCGGATGGCCGAGGTGCGGTCGCTGGAGCCGGCCCTGGTGGCGATCGACGAGGCGCACTGCATCTCGGCGTGGGGGCACGACTTCCGCCCCGACTACCTGGCGTTGGGCCACCTGATCGACGGTCTCGGCCGCCCGCCGGTGGTGGCGTTGACCGCCACCGCCTCCCCGCCGGTACGCGACGACATCATCGCCCGGCTGCGGCTGCGTGACCCCGAGGTGGTGGTCTCCGGGCTGGACCGGCCGAACCTGTTCGTCGAGGTCGCCCACTGCCCGACCGACGACTACCGCTGGCGACGGCTGATCGCACTGCTGCGCGACGACGTACGGCCCGGCATCATCTACGTGCCGACCCGGCGGGCCGCCGAGGAGTTGGCCGAGCGACTGACCACCGCCGGATTCCCGGCGGAGTACTACCACGGCGGGATGCCCACCGCCGCCCGGCACCGGCTGCACGAGGCGTTCCTCGCCGACCAGGTGCCGATCATGGTGGCGACCTCGGCGTTCGGCATGGGCATCGACAAGCCCAACATCGCCTGGGTGGTGCACATGGCGCTGCCCGACTCGCCGGACAGCTACTTCCAGGAGATCGGCCGGGCCGGGCGCGACGGTGCGCCGGCCCGGGTGCTGCTGCTGTGGCGGGCCGAGGACGTCGGCCTGCAACGCTACTTCTCCGGCGGCCTGCCCGACGAGACCGAACTGCGGGACCTCGCCGCGCTGCTGCGTCGTCGACCGGCCACCAAGAAGGCGCTACGCGAGTCGACCGGCCTCGGGCCGCGCAAGCTCGGCCAGTACCTGGCCCTGCTGGAGCAGATCGGCGCGGCCGAGCCCCGGGCCGGGCAGAAGATCGGTGCCCCGCGCTACGCCCCCACCGCGGCGGAGGCCGGCGCGGCGGCCCTGGCCGAGGCGGAACGGCAGCAGACCGTGACCCGGTCCCGTACCGACATGATGCGGGCGTTCGCCGAGACCACCGGCTGCCGGGGGCAGGTGCTGCTGGCGTACTTCGGTGAGCAGATGTCGCACATCTGCGGGCACTGCGACAACTGCCACGCCGGCACCAGCGTCGCCAACGACGGCGCGGTCGGCCCCTTCCCGGTGCACAGCCAGGTCCGGCACCCCGAGTGGGGCCCCGGCCTGGTCCTCAACTACGAGGACGACCGGATGACGGTGCTCTTCGACGAGGTGGGCTACAAGACGCTCTCCGTGCGCGTGGTGTCCGAACAGGGTCTGCTGACGCTGGACTAGCCTGACCCGGGCGACCGCCCGGGTGCGGTGCCCGCAGTGAAACGAACCGAGAGGGGCTCAGTCGTGATCGAACAGCCGGCGTACACCGGGTTCGGGTTCTCCGACGAGGAGTGGGGGCTGCTGGTCGGCCTGCCGCAGTCGGTCCTGACCGCGGCGAGCGCCGCCGAGTCGGACGGCGCCCGGCGGACCCGGGCCGAGAACGCGGCCGGGTTGGAGACCATCGCCACCGGTCGGGAGTCGGCCAGCCCGCTGGTCGCCGCCGTCGCCGGGGAGATCGTGTCCCGGGTGGGCGACCCGGAGGCCGGCGAGGAGTTGCCGGTGATCTCGCCGGCCGACCCGCAGGCGCTCATCGACGACGTGCTGGTCCGGGCCGGGGAGGCGGCCGCCCTGCTGGCCGCCAAGGTCGACGAGGGCGAGGGCGGGGCCTACCGGCACTGGCTGGTGGAGATCGCCGAGCAGGTGGTCGGGGCGGCGTCCAGCGGAGGGCTGCTCGGCATCGGCGGCGACCAGGTCAGCGACTCGGAGCGCAGGTTCCGCGACCGTCTCTCCCAGGTCCTCAACGACTGAACACCGCACCGCGCACGGCTACGGGCCGGGCCGCCGTCAGGCTGGCCCGGCCCGCGCTGTCGTCAGCGTCGTCGACCCGTGCCGACCGCACCGCGCGTACGCGGGTTCCTGCCTCAAGGTCACGCTCGAACATGGTTGTAGCGGCCTCGCCACGTCCGGAGGCCACTACAACCAGGAAGCAGCATGATCTTGCTGGGTGCACGCGGGGTGGCCTCTTCGTCCACAATAGTGGGGTGATGCCCGCCGACGGGGAGGCCGGACATGGTGCACCGCACAGTGATCGACACCGAACAACTGCCACCGACGGAACGGTTCGGGATGTGGCTGGACCTGGTCGCCCGGACCGCCGCGCCGCTGCGGATCCGCTCCGCGCACCAGCACGACTTCCGGGCCCGCGCCGAGTTCGTCGAACTGGGTCCGCTCCAGTTGGTGCGGTACCGCTACCCGTCGTTGGAGGCGGTCCGCACCGCGAAGCTGGTCCGCCGCACCGAGGTGGACTTCCACATGCTCGCCCTCACCACCAACGGCACCGGCATCGCCGGGCAGGCCGGGCGGGAGAGCCGCCTGGGCGCGGGCGAGTTCACCTTCTACGACGGCTCCCGGCCGCACGAGGTGAGCCACCTCGGCGACGGCAACGGCGCGGAGCACGCCGCCTCGATCGTCGCCCTGATCCCGTACGGGTCGATCCCGCTGACCCCGGATCGGCTCACGCCGCTGCTGGCCGGCCGGATGTCGGCCAGCGAGGGGATCGGCGCGCTGGTCGCCCAGTACCTGACCCGGATCACCTCGTACCCCGAGCAGTACCGGCAGGCCGACGCCGAACGGCTGGGCGGGGTGGCGCTGGACCTGGTCTCCACCATGTTGGGCCGGTACCTGGTCGCCGAGGACGAGCTGCCCCGCGAGGTACGCCGTCAGGCGCTGCTCGCCCAGGTGCGGGCGTACGCCCAACGTCGGCTGGGCGACGCCGGGCTGACCCCCGCCACCATCGCCGAGGCGCACCACGTCTCCGTACGGAGCCTGCACCGGCTCTTCGAGGCGGAACAGACCACGGTGGCGGCGTACATCCGGGAGCTGCGGTTGGAGCGCTGCCGGCGGGACCTGGCCGATCCCGCGCTGGCGCACCGGCCGGTCCAGGCCATCGCCGCCCGCTGGGGTTTCCGGGACAAGGCGCACTTCAGTCGCGCCTTCCGGGCCGCCCATCAGCTGACCCCCCAGGCGTACCGGACGCTCCACCTGCAACAGGCACGGATAGTCAACAGCCCGGCGTCCGAAGTCAACCCGGGGCCGACATACTGACCGTGGGCCGACGGTCACCCGACCGTGCGGCCCGACGGTAACGGGGGACCGCGGTGGCGTCCGTGACCCACGGTCACGGACGACCGCCCCGGTGCCGCATCCACCCGGCGCGACCGACATCACGCGGTGGGCTCCCCGGCCGCACCGACCCCGGCCCCGTCGCCCTTCCCCCCAGGACTCGCGGCGGGGCCGGTCAGGCCTCCTCCAGCAACTCCAGCACCAGCCGCTCGACCTGCTCCTGCGGGGAGCCTGCGGCCACGGGCAGCACCACCCCGTCGTGGTAGAGGTCGACCACCCGGGGGTCCACGTACGACGTACGGGCCACCGTGGGGGTGTTGCCGAGCAGTTCGGCGACCTCCCGCATCACCCCGGCCACCGCCCGGCGACGGGCCGTCACGGAACGCTGCGCCCCCACGGTCGCCAGTTCCGTGGCCGCCCGCACGGTGGCGTGCCAGGTGCGGAAGTCCTTGGCGGTCATCTCGCCGCCACTGGCGTCGCGCAGGTAGCCGTTGACCTCGTCGCTGCGCACGTCCCGCCAGGTCCGCCCGTCCCAGTAGCCGAAGAGCCGTTCCTCGGTCCGCCGCCGCCGACGCAGGTGGGTCAGCACCCGGCACAGTTGCGGGTCCTCGATCCGGCGGACCTGTTCGATGCCGCCCTTGGCCGGGAACTCGAAGACCACGCAGCCGCCCCGGGACCGGGCGTGCTCCGGGCGCAGGGTGGACACGCCGAAGGTGGCGTCCTCCCCGACGGCGTACTGCTCGTTGCCGACCCGGAAGGTGCCCATGTCGAGCAGGCGGGCGACGGTGGCGAGCACCCGGTCCCGGTTCAGCCCCCGGCCGGCCAGGTCACCGGCGATACGCTCCCGCAGGCTCGGCAGCCGCCGGGCCACCTCCAGCACGTGGTCGAACTTCGCCTCGTCCCGCTTACGCCGCCACTCGGGGTGGTAGAGGTACTGCCGGCGCCCGGCGGCGTCGGTGCCGGTGGCCAGGATGTGCCCGTTGGGGTACGGCGCGATCCACACGTCCGACCAGGCCGGTGGGATCACCAGGTCGCCCAGCCAGGCCAGGGTGTCGGGGTCCCGGACCCGGTCACCGTGCCGGTCCAGGAAGGTCCAGCCCTTGCCGCGTCGGCGACGCCCGTACCCCGCCCGACCCGGATCACTACGCCGCAGTCGCACCTCAGACCCGTACCGTTTCCTCGGCCTCGTCCACGGCGGCCAGCACCCGGTCGACCGGGAGCGCCGCCCATCTCGACGCCGGTGGTACCCCGGACGAACCGTCGCAATCCTCGCCCGACGCCCAGAGCACCCGGTGCCACGGCCGGTCCGGCGGCGGCCCCCACCGGGCCGGAGGCACCGGGCCGAACAGCAGCACCGACGGCACCCGGTAGGCGGTCGCGAGGTGGCCGACCCCGGTGTCCCCGCTGACCACCAGCCGGGCGGCGGCCACCAACGCGGCCAACTCGCCCAGGTCGGTCCGGCCGGCCAGCACCGCCGACCCCGGCAGGCCCGCCTCGGCCGCCACCAGGCCGGCCAGCTCCCGCTCGCCGGCCGAACCGGTCACCACCACCCGGTGCCCCCGGTCGGTCAGCTGCCGGGCCAGCGCGGCGAACCGGTCCGCCGGCCACCGCTTCGCCTCGACCTTGCTGCCGGGATGCACGACTGTCGCCCCGGTCGGCATCCGCCCCGCTGCCGGCCGCCGCAACGCCAGGTCGGTGCGGTCGGCCGTGACGCCGTACCAGGCGAGCAACCGGCACCACCGGTCCACCTCGTGTTCGTCGTCGCGCCAGCCGGGGCCGGCGCAGTGCCCGGCCGGCGGACACCGGAAGGCCCACAGCCGGCCCGCCCCGGCCAGCATCCGGTGCGAGCCCGGTCCCCGCCCGTGCAGGTTGACCGCCACCTCCGGCGGCGGCCCGGACCACCCCGGCGCACCCGACGGCGACGACCCGAGCCAGGGCGGCGCACCACCGGACGACCGGTCGGGCCACCCGGTCGTATCGGGCCAGGGTGGCCGGCCGAGGTCGTCGGTGGGCAGTAACCGGTCGATCCCGCCGACCAGGTCGACCAGCGGGCCCAGCCAGGCCGGCGCGGCCAGCACCAGCTCCTCGTCCGGGTATCCGGCCCGCAGCGCCCGCAGCGCGGGCACCGCGGTGGCCAGGTCACCGACGCCGAGCGCCCGCAGCACCAGGATCACGGGTACGAGGTCTCCTGTTCGGCGCAGACCACCAGTTCCCGCACGGCACAGCCGGGTGGTTGGGACAGCGCGAACATGATCGCGGCGGCGGTGTCGGCCGGGTCGTTGAGCTTCGCGTCCGGCCCCGGTCGGTACTGCGGGTCGCGGTCGTCGAAGAAGGCGGTCCGCATCCCGCCCGGGATCACCAGGGTCACCCCGACGCTGCCGGCCAGCTCGGCGGCGAGCGACCGGGTGAACCCGACCACCCCGAACTTCGCCGCGCAGTACGCGGTGGCGTCCCCGACCGCCTTGACGCCCAGGGTGGAGGCGACCGTGACGACGTTGCCCCGGGACTCCGCCAGGTAGGGCAGCGCGGCCCGGATCACCGCCACCGTGGCGAGCAGGTCCACCACGACGATCCGCTCCCAGGTGTCGCGGGGGACGTCGGCCAGCCGGCCCGGCACGTCCATCCCGGCGGCGGTCACCACCGCGTCCAACCCGCCGGCCTGCTCGGCCAGCTCCCGGGTGGCCTCCTCGGCGGCCCGGGTGTCGGCCAGGTCGCACTCGACCCACGGCACCCCGTCGCCGGGGCGGCGTCGGTCCAGCACGAGTGGTCGTCCGCCGGAGCCGGCCACGGCGGCGACCACCGCCGCGCCGAGCCCGCTCGACCCGCCGGTGACCAGGACGGCCGGACCGGCACCGGGTGGACTGCTGCTCATCGTGCTCCCTCCGCTGTCGTACGTGCCGGGCCCGCCGTCGAAGGCGCCGGGCCGGCCGGGGTACCCGCCGGCCCCGGCTGCGGGGCGGCGGTCCGGCGTCCACCGCGGGCCGCCGCGATCATCTCGGTGGTGGAACGCCCGGCGAGGTACGGCACCACCACGCTGTCCCCACCCCACCGGCGCAACAGCTCGGCCTCCGGCAGGGCCGGTCCGTCACCGACGCCGGTGGCGTAGTCCCCGCCCTTGACCCAGATGTCGGGCCGCAGCCAGCCCAGCGCCGCGTGCGGGGTGGTCTCGTCGAAGACCACCACCGCGTCGACGCAGCCCAGCGCGGCGAGCAGCCGGGCCCGGTCCCCCTGCGGGATCACCGGCCGGTCCGGGCCCTTGAGCGCGGTGACGCTGGCGTCGGAGTTCACGCACACCACCAGGCAGTCGCCGAGCTGCCGGGCGGCCTGGAGGGTCGCCACGTGCCCGGCGTGCAGCAGGTCGAAGCAACCGCCGGTGGCCACCACCGTCCCGCCGGCCGCCCGGACCTCGGCCACCACCGCACCGGCGGCGGCGGCCCCGATCCGCTCCCCGCCGCCGACCAGCACCGGCGGGCAGGCCCGCACCGGTGCGGGCAGCGCGGTGGCCACTCCCCCGTCCGCCACGTACGCCGACGCCGCGCCGACCGCCGCCTGGACCGCCTCGGAGACCAGCGCACCCTGGGCCAGCGCCAGCCCGGCCGCCGCGGCGAACCGGTCCCCCGCCCCGCAGGTGTCCCCCTCCGCGGACAGCGGCGCGGAGACCATCAGCGGGGTCGACCCGGCAGAGCAGAGCAGCGCGCCGTCACCGCCGAGGGTGACCACCACCGCCCCGGCCCGCCACCGGTCCCGCAGCCCCTGCCCGGCACGGGCCGCGACCGCCAGCCGTGACCCGCCCGGCGGCACCTTGGCCAGGTCCCGGGCCTCCGCCTCGTTCGGCGTGACCAACTGCACCCCGGGCACGGCGACCGGGCCACGCGGATGCGGGTCCCACACCACCGGGGCCCGGGTCGCGGCCAGCGCCGCCCGCAGCGCCGGCTGCCGGGCCACCCCCCGGCCGTAGTCGCTGACCAGCACTGCGGACGCCCCCGCGAGCAGCCGGAGGACCGCCTCGGAGGGTGGCCCCGGTTCGCCCGCCGCGCCGCCCCGGTCGTGGCGCAGCAGCACCCGGCCCCGGGCCCGCAGCCGGATCTTCTCCGGCGTGGTCCCGGCCAGCGGCAGGCCGTACACCTGCACCCCGGCGGCGGTCAGCAGGCAACTGAGCCGGGCCGCCCCGGCGTCGTCGGCGAGGGCGGTCACCAACGCCACCTCGGCACCTGCGGCGGCGGCGAAGACGGCGGCCAGGCCCGCCCCGCCGGGCCGGTCGGCGTACGCCGTCTCGTCCAGCACCGGCACGGGTGAGTCGGGGCAGAGCCGGTTCACCACCCCCTCGACGTCCCGGTCGAGCAGGGTGTCCCCGACCACCACCAGTGGGCCCCTCACGCCGGATCCTCCCGGTGCCCGTCGGCCGCCGGGTCGATCCCGTCGACGACCACCTCCACCCCGGCCCGCACCGGACCGGGATCCGCCAGCGGCGGCACGGGCCGACGATCCCCCGCCGGACCATCCACCAACGGACCGTCCACCGACGGGTCGGGCAGGGCGTCCACCGACGGGTCGGGCAGGGCGTCCACCGACGGGTCGGGCACGGCGTCCACCGACGGGTCGGGCACGGCGTCCACCAGCGGATCGGGCAGTTCGTCGGCCGGCGGGCCGTCGACCGGCAGGTCCGGGACGCCGACCGGGGGGGCGGGCGGCGGCCCGGTCGGGGCGACGCCACGGTCGGCGGCCACGGCGGCCGACTGCCCGGCCAGGGCCGCCAGCGCCGTGGGCAGCGCCCGGTCGACGTACTCGCAGAGCACGTGGGTGGAGACCAGGTGCAGCTCCTGCACCACCTGGCTGTCCGGGGAGGCGACGGTCAGCGCCTCGTGGCAGGCCCCGGCGAGCGGGTTCGGCGCGGGGCCGGTGAACGCCCAGCAGCGCAACCCGGTCTCCCGGGCGGCGTCGACGGCGGCGAGCAGGTTGCCGCTGGCCCCGCTGGTCGACATCAGCAGCAGCACGTCACCCGGCCGGCCGTGGGCCCGCACCTGGCGGGCGAAGACCTCGTCGTAGCCGTAGTCGTTGCCGATCGCGGTCAACGCCGAGGTCTCGGCGTGCAGGGCGATCGCCGACAGCGGCTGCCGGTCGTCACGCAGCCGGCCGACCAGCTCGGCGGTGAGGTGCTGGGCCTCGGCGGCGCTGCCCCCGTTGCCGGCGACCAGCAACCGCCCGCCGCCGGCCAGGATGCCGGCCAGCTCGGTGCCCCAGCGGGCCAGCAACGGCTCCGCCGCGCGGTACGGCAGCATCGCCTCGACCAGCAGGTCGAGGTGCGCGTCCAGCAGGCCGGCCCGCGCCGCCCGGGTCGACGTCGTCATCAGGCGACCACCCGGCTCGGCCGGTGCACGGCGGCGACCTCGGCGTACACCTCGGCCAGCCGGTCGGCGGCGGTCGCCCAGGAGTAGCTGTGGCGGGCCCGCTGCAACGCGGCGGTGGCGTACCCGAAGCGGCGGATCCGGTCGCCGAGCAGGCTGCCCAGCGCGGCGGCCAACGCCTGCGGGTCACGGGCCGGGACCAGGTCGCCGGTCACCCCGTCGACCACGGTGTCGCGGATGCCGCCGACCGCGGTACCGACGACGGGCACCCCGCAGGCCATCGCCTCCAGCGGGGTCAGCCCGAACGGTTCGTACCAGGGCGCGGCGACCAGCACGTCGGCCGACCGGTACCAGCGGCCCATCTCCTCCCGGGGCACCGCCCCGACCAGCCGGACCCGGTCGGCGACCCCGCAGGTGCCGGCGAGCGCCCGCAGCCGCCGGGCGTACGGGTCGGTCTCCAGCAGCCCGGCGGGCGGCCCCCCGACCACCAGGCACTCGGCGTCGGGCACCAGTGCCATCGCCCGGATCACCGTCTGGAAGCCCTTACGCTCGACCAGCCGGCCCACGGTGAGCACCCGGGGACGGTCGGGTTCCCGCTCGACGGCCGGGCCGAGCGGGGCGAAGGTGTCCAGGTTCACCCCGGACGGCACGACGGTCATCCGGGACCGGGGGACACCGAGGCGGACCAGCTCCCCGACCTCGTCGCGGCACTGGGCGACGACCCGGTCGACGGCGCGGCCCAGCTCCCGTTCGTAGCCGATCCGCCGGGCCGGGCTGGTGTCCTGCACCCCCTGGTAGCGCTTCTTGACGGTGCCCAACGCGTGGTAGGTCTGCACCACCGGCACCCCGGTCTGCCGGCTGGCGGCGAGCGCGGCCAGCCCGCTCATCCAGAAGTGCGCGTGCACCACCTCGGGTGTCCAGTCCCCGCCCCGCCACCGGGCGGTGAGCCAGTGGCTGAACTCCTTCATGTGCGGCAGCAGGGCGTCCTTGGCGACCGGCTCGGCCGGACCGGCGGGCACGTGCACCACCTCGTACCCGTCCGGGGCCCGGACGGTGACCGGCAGGTCGACGGCGTCGCGCCGGGTGTAGACCCGGACGTCGTGGCCGGCCGCCACCAGCGCGGCGGAGAGTTCCGCGACATGCGTGTTCTGCCCACCGGCGTCCTCACCGCCCAGCACGGCGAGCGGGCTGGCGTGCTCGGAGATCATCGCGATGCGCATACTTCCTCCTCCAGCAGGCGGTCCCAGTCGGCGAGGAAACGGTCGAGGCCGTAACGGCCCAGCGCGGCGGTACGCGCCTGCGCACCCACCCGGCGGGCCTCGGCGGGGTCGGCGACGAACCCGGCGGCGGCGGCGAGCAGGGTGTCGACCCGGGTGGACAGCGCCCCCGCCCCCGGTGGCACCGCCTGTACGGCCTCGGTGGTGGCCAGCGCGACCACGGGCATGCCGATGGTCATCGCCTCGATCAGGCTCAGCCCCAGCGAGGTCCACCGGCACAGGTGCAGGTAGGCCCGCCGCCGGGCCAACTCGGCGTGCATCCGGTGCTGCGGGACGTCGTCGTGGCTGGTCAGCCGGTCGGCCGGCAGTCCGAGGTGGTCGGCGAGCCCGGCGACCTTCATCCCGAAGACGTCCAGCGGGGCGATCTCGGCGAACCGGGCGAGCAGGTCGGTGCCGGTGATCCGGCCCCGGCGTAGGGGCTCGTTGATCACGACGGCGAGCCGGTCCAGCTCGCCGGTCCAGGTGACGGCGGGGGGCACCACCCCGTGCTCGACGACTGCGGTGCGGGTGCTCCCGTTGTCCCAGAACAGCTCGTTGAAGTGGGTGACGTGGGTGAGCAGCAGGTCGTCCCGGTCGGCCATCGGGTGCCGGGTGTTCGGCACGTCGCCCTTCGGGGTGTTGTGTTCGACGTAGACCGCCGGCACCGCCCGGCCCACCGGCCGGCCGAGCCACTCGCCGGCCAGGTCGTACTCCTCGGGGCGTTGCAGCAGCACCACGTCGACGTCGGCGTGGCGCAACTGCTGCGGGGTCACCTCGACGGCGCTGTCCGGCCACGGGTAGGTGCGCGCCCGGCCCAGCCCGTACGCGCCCCGGTCGGGGGTGACCGGCACCAGGTAGCGGTGCTTGCCGTGCACGAAGGACGTGGTCCACGACCCGTGTACGTGCCAGAGCAGGATGTTCATCGGTGACTCCCCCGCCCCACGGTCACCGGCGACGCCCCGGCCGGCGAGGGTCCGGCCGGTGACTCGGCCGGCGACGGTCCGGCCGGCGACGGTCCGGCGGGGCCGAGGAGCGGCACGCCGACCGGGCCGGTCGGGGCGTCGGCGGGAACGCCCAGCAGGCGTACCGCGTCGAGGACCCGGCCCGGCTCGACGGCGGCCAGGCAGGGGTGGCCGGGCACCGGGCAGACCGTGGCCCGGGTGTCCCGGCAGGGCGCGGCGGCGTCGCCCAGCCGGACCGTCGGCACCCGGTACGGACCCCACTGTCCGTAGGGGACGGTCGGGGCGAACAGGCTGACCACCGGCACGCCCAGCGCGGCGGCCAGGTGCGCCGGCCCGGTGTTGCCCACCACCAGCGCACCGGCGTCGGCGAGCACCCCGGCCAGCTCGGCCAGCCCGGTCCGGCCGCCCAGGTCGATGCCGGTGTCGCCGGCCACCCGGGCGGTCAGCGCGGCCTCGTCGGGTCCACCGGTGACCGCCACCCGGTGCCCGGCGGCGGTGAGCACCCGGACGATCCGGGCGGCCAGGTCGGGTGGCACGGCCCGGCTCGGCACCGCCGAACCGGGATGCAGCACCAGGTAGCCGGGGCCGCCGAGCCCGGCCGGTGTGGGCGGCAGCCGGTCGGTGCGCACCCGCAGCCGCAGGTCGTCGCCGTCGGGCAGGGCGAAGCCGGCGGCGACGGCCAGCGACAACGCCCGTTCCGGCTCGGGCAGCCCGGCGGGGACCCGGTGCCGGACGTCGAGCAGGGAGCCGGGGTAGTCGTCACTGATCGCGCTGACCCTCGGGACACCGGCCATCCGCAGCAGCAGGGCCAGCGGCAGCGGTGACTGGTGGAAGGAGGTGAAGACGACCGCCTCGTCGGCGCGTACCGCCCGCAGCCGGGCGGTGAGCCGGTCGATGTCCTGCGGGTCGACCGGGGCGGGTGCGCCGTCGATCCAGGGCAGCGGCCACTCGACGATCTCGTCGACACCGGGCAGCAGGGCGGCGGCGTCCCGGCCCCGGGGGCCGCAGAGCAGCACGACGCGCCCGGCGTGACCGGCGACGGCGCGGATGGCGGGACCGGTGACCAGGACGTCCCCGGCGGAGTCGCTGCGGACCACCAGCACGGTGCCGGTGCGGCGCGGGGACGGGGCGGCGACCAGGGCGGCCCGGCGCAGGATCAGGTCCACGGCGGCGGGCAGGTCGGCGGCGACGTGTCCGGCGGCGGCCACCTCGGCGGCCCGGGTGGTGGGGGTGGGCACCAGGATCGCGGCGGCACCGGCCGCAGCGGCGGCGGCCTGGTCGGCGTCGATGTCCCCGACCAGCACGCAACGGTCCGCGGTGGTGCCGAGCGCCCGCGCGGCGGCGTGCACCATGCCGGGGGCGGGCTTGCGGCAGCCGCAGCCGGCGCGCTCGTCGTGCGGGCAGTGCTGCCAGGTGTCGAACGGGCCGAGCAGTTCCTCCACCCGGGCGTTGACGGCGCGCAGCTGTGCGGCGGTGAACAGCCCCCGGGCCAGCCCCGACTGGTTGGTGACCACCCCGAGGCGCAGGCCCGCGGCGCGCAGCCGGTCCAGTGCCGCCCGGGCCCCCGGCACCGGCCGGACCTTGTCCGGGTCGCCGTTGTAGGGGACGTCCTCGATCAGGGTGCCGTCCCGGTCGAGCAGCACCGCGTCGTACAGCGCGGGACGGCCCCGGCCAACGCCCGGGTCAACCCGGCCTGGCCTGCACTGATATGGCTCCGCGTCCCGTGGCACGGGCGGCGGGTTCCCGAGGCCCCGGGGAGTAAACCTGACCCTGTCGGCAGGTGGGTCGGGTCGCCGGTGCAGCGTTACCCGTCGGCCCGGAGAAGCTAACGCGCCGGGTTAGGCCGGGACGACCCGGGTACAGGGCAGCGATGGCGATCGTGGAGAGAGTGGTCGATGCACCCCCGCAGCAGGTCTTCGACGTGCTGGCCGACGGGTGGACGTACAGCGACTGGGTGGTCGGCACGGTGCACGTGCGCGACGTCGACGCGCAGTGGCCCCGGGTGGGCACCCGGCTGCACCACCGGGCCGGGCCGTGGCCGTTCTCGCTGGAGGACGCCTCGACGGTGCTGGCCTGCGACCCACCGCACCGGCTGGTGCTGCGGGCCGGCCTGTGGCCGGCCGGGGAGGCGATCGTGGTGTTCACCCTGACCCCGACCGGTGACGGTGCGACCCGGGTCCGCATCGGCGAGGACTTCGCCGCCGGCCCGTTGCGCTGGTTCCGCACCAAGCTCAACGACCTGGTGCTGCACCAGCGCAACAAGGAGACCCTGCGTCGGCTCTCCGACATCGCCGTACGGCAGAAGGCCGACACGCACGCCGATCGGTGACCGGGCGGTCGCGGGGAGCCTCGGCGGGGTCCCGCCGGGCTTTTGGCTACCCTGTGGGGGAATGCCGTCCGCCGACTGAGGATGTCCGACATGATCGAACCCGTGGAGCTGCCGTCACCGTGGCGGGACGCACGCCTGACCGTCGTGGTCCCCACCTACAACGAGGCGGGCAACCTCCCGGTGTTGGTCGACCGGCTGCTGGCCCTTCCGCTGCCGGGGTTGAAGGTGCTCGTCGCCGACGACAACTCGCCGGACGGCACCGGCGAGGTGGCCGACAAGCTGGCCATCGAGCACCCGGACAAGGTGCAGGTGGTGCACCGGGCCGGCAAGGAGGGCCTGGGCCGGGCGTACGTCGACGGCATCGGCCGGGCCCTGGACGGCGGCGCGGAGTACGTGGCGCAGATGGACGCCGACCTGTCGCACCCGCCGGAGGCGCTGCCCGGGATGCTGGGGGCGTTGCTGTCCACCCAGGCCGGCGTGGTGATCGGGTCCCGGTACGTGCCCGGCGGCCAGCTCGACGAGGCGTGGCCGCTCTACCGGCGGGCGCTCAGCGGCTGGGCCAACCTGTACGTGCACACGCTGCTGCGGGTGCGCATCCGTGACCTGACCGCCGGCTTCAAGATCTGGCGGGCCGACGCGTTGCGCGACATCGGCCTGCACCGGGTGCAGTCGAACGGTTACAGCTTCCAGGTGGAGATGCACTACCTGGCCACCAAGCTGGGGCACACCATCCTGGAGGTGCCGATCCGGTTCGAGGAGCGTCGCGACGGCCTGTCCAAGATGACGACCGCGACCAAGGTGGAGAGCGCGCTGATGCCGTTCAAGCTGCGTACCCGGCACCGCAACCTGGACTCCTGACGCGGGCGCCGGTGACCGGGGTCGCCGGTGCCCGCCGCAGGGCCGGTTCCGCCCGGTTCAGTGGTCGGCGCGGTAGAGCGTCCGGTGCGCGGCGTCGATCATCCCGGCGTACAGGCCGCCGGTGACGGCACGGTCGCGGGCCAGCGCGGCGCGGGCGGCGTTCGCGCCGGGTGCGCCGTGCACCCCGCCGCCGGGGTGCGCCGACGCGCTGGCCAGGTAGAGCCGGTCGATGGGGGTGTCGGCCCGGCCCAGGCCGGGGATCGGGCGCAGGAACAGCTGCTGGTACGCCGCCGCGGTGCCACCGCCCAGCGCCCCGCCGACCAGGCTCGGGTCGCCCTGCTCCAGCTCGGCCGGACCGGCGACGTGCCGGCCGACGATCCGGCTGCGAAACCCGGGGGCGGCGGCCTCCAGCACGTCCTCCATCCGGTCCACCTGCCGGGCGATGTCCTCGGCCCGCCAGTGCCGCCGGAACGGCAGGTGGGTGTATGCCCAGAGCGACTCGGTGCCGGCCGGCGAGTGCGTCGGGTCGGCGGTGCTCATCTGCCCCACCAGCAGAAACGGCTGCGCCGGGATCTCGCCCCGGGCCAGTTCGGCGGAGTACGTGGTGAGCCCGTCGAGATCGGCGCCCAGGTGCACGGTGCCGGCGCCGGCCACCGCCGGGTTGGTCCACGGCAGCGGGGCGGACAACGCCCAGTCGACCTTGAGGGTGGAGCCGTCCCAGCGGAAGTGGGCCAGGTCCTCCACCAGCCGGGGTGGCAGCAGAGCGGCACCCACCAGGTCCAGGTAGAGGGCGGGAGCGGGCACGTCGGCGAGCACCGCCCGGCGGGCCCGAAAGGTGGCCCCGCCGACGGTGCGCACCCCCATCGCCCGGCCCCGGGCGGTGAGCACCCGGTCGACCTGCGCCCGGTAGGAGATCCGGCCGCCGCGTTCGGTGAGCCGGGCGACCAGCGCGTCGGTGATCCGCTGCGCGCCGCCCACCGGCACCGGCCAGCCGACCTGCTGACCCAGCATGGCCAGCAGCCAGCCGTACACGCCGGAGCCGGCCTCCTCGGGGGACAGGTCGGTGTGCAGGGCGCAGCCGGCCAGCAGCGCGGGGCCGCCCTCGCCGGTGAACAGTTCACCGCCGAGTTTGCGTACCGGCAGGACCAGCCGGCGGGCCAGGCGCAGCGCGCCGCCGACCCGCAGTTGGCGTAGCAGACCCAGCCCGCCGCGTACCGGGGGGAAGGGGGTGGTGATGGCGTCGAGCATCGGCCCGGACACCTGCGCCCAGTCGGCGTACGCGTGCCGCCAGCGGTCCCCGTCGCCGGGGGCGAACGTCTCCAGCGAGGCGGCCGTGGTGTCCAGGTCCCGGTTGATCACGGCGGCCCGCCCGTCGGGCAGCAGATGGGCCAGCACGTCGGGGGCGTGCGTCCAGGTCAGCCCGTAGCGGGGCAGGTCGAGGCCGGCCAGCACCGGGGAGGCGTACCCGAGGGGGTAGAAGGAGCTGTAGAGGTCACTGAGGTAGCCGGGGGCGGTGACCTCGGCGGAGCGCACCGCCCCACCGGGCGCGTCGGTCGCCTCGAGCACCAGGACGTCCCAGCCGGCGTCGGCGAGCAGGTTGGCGGCCACCAGGCCGTTGTGTCCGGCGCCGATGACGACGGCGTCCGCGCTGTCCGTGCCGGTCGCGGTCATCAGATCCGGCTACCCGGCCGGCAACCGGGCGAAACGCGTTTGCTTCGCCGGGAGCGGGGCATCCCGCCGCATGTACCGGGTGGAGCAGCTGATCGGCGGGGTGTGGGGCGCGGGCGGCGAGGGTGGTGAGCTGACGGTCCACGATCCGGCCGACGGCTCCCCCGTCGGCACCGTGCCGGTGGCGACGGCGGACGAGGTGGCCAAGGCGGTCGAGGCGGCCCGGGAGGTGGCCGCCGAGTGGGCGGCCACCGCGACGGCGCAGCGTGCGGAGCTGCTGCTCCAGGCAGCGGACGCGGTGGCGGCGGACGCGGAGGAGTTGGCCGCGGCGACCACGGCGGAGATGGGCAAGCCGCTGGGTGACGCCCGGGGCGGGGTGGCGGCCGGCGTGGGCACCCTGCGCCAGTACGCCGAACTGGGCCCGCTGCGGGGCGGCCGGACGCTGCACGGCGGCGTCGACGCGATCGACTTCATGACGCCGCAGCCTCGGGGGGTGGTCGCCGCGATCACCCCGTGGAACGACCCGGTGGCGGTCTCCTGCGGCCTGCTCGGTGCCGCCCTGGTCACCGGCAACGTGGTGCTGTTCAAGCCCAGCGAACGGACCCCGGTGACCGGTTGGCTGCTGGCCCGGCTGCTCGACGGGGTGTTCCCGGCGGGGGTGCTGTCCCTGCTGACCGGGGGCGCGGAGGTGGGTGCGGCGTTGGCCGCGCAGCCGGTGGACGTGGTGGCGCACGTCGGTGCCACCACGACCGGCCGGGCGATCGCGGCGGCCTGCGCCCGGACCGGGGCCAAGGCCCTGCTGGAGAACGGCGGCAGCGACCCGCTGGTGGTCGACGCCGGGGTGGACCCGGGCTGGGCGGCCGAACAGGCGGCCCTCGGGGCGTTAGCCAACGCCGGGCAGCTCTGCGTGGCGGTGGAGCGGATCTACGCGCACCGGGACGTCGCGGAGGACTTCGTCGACGCGCTGGTGCAGCGGGCCGGGGCGCTGGTCGTCGGGCCGGGGCGCGACCCGGCCACCGAGCTGGGCCCGCTTGTCGACCGGCGGCACCGCGACCAGGTGCACGGGCAGGTCACGGCGGCGGTGGCGCAGGGGGCGACGCTACGCGCCGGTGGGGTGCTGCCGGACGGGCCGGGGGCGTTCTATCCGGCGACGGTGGTCACCGACTGCCGGCACGAGATGACGCTGGTCCGGGAGGAGACGTTCGGGCCGGTGGCGGCGGTGGTGACGGTGGACTCGTTCAGCGAGGCGCTGCGGTGTGCCGCCGACTCGCCGTACGGGCTGGCGGCGACGGTGCTGACCGGGTCGATGAGCCACGCCCAGCGGGCCTGGCGGGAGCTG
This sequence comes from Micromonospora sp. NPDC048894, assembly GCF_040649765.1. NCBI lineage: Bacteria > Bacillati > Actinomycetota > Actinomycetes > Micromonosporales > Micromonosporaceae > Micromonospora > Micromonospora sp. NPDC048894. The sequence continues at coordinate 201,593 of NZ_JBEZFY010000007.1, forward strand.
CCGGTGGGCACCGTGAAGGTCAACGCGGTGTTCGGGGGCGCTCCGGGTGGTGCCGCGCAGCCACGCCGGGGCAGCGGCCACGGCTTCGGGTACGGCCCGGAACTGCTGGACGAGTTCAGCGCGGTCAAGGCGGTCCACCTGGAACCGCCGGCCGGCGGGCACTGGTGAGCCGGGCCGCCCCGAACCGGAGCGGCCCGCGTACCTCACCGGATCCGGCGGTCAGTCGCCCCGGGCCTTGCGGGTGGCCCGGTCGTTGGCCTTCTCGATGGCCTTGACCAGTTCCGGCTTGGTCATCCGACTGCGGCCGGGCACGTCGAGTTTCTTCGCCACCTGCATCAGGTGGTCCTTGGTGGCGTTGGCGTCCACTCCACCGGCGGTGGGTGCCCGGCGGGCGGGGCCACCGCCTGCGGCCTGCCGGTCGCTGGGTCCCTTGCGTCCCTTGGGTTCCCAGTGGTCGCCGACCTTCTCGAAGCTGTGCTTGACGGCGGCGAAGGCGGCGCGGTGCGCCCGTTCCCCCTCGCCGTAGGTCTGCACCGCCGAGTCGTGTGTCTTCTCCCAGGTGCGTTGCGCCTTGTCCGGGGAGCGTCGCAGCGTGCTGGGCAGTACCTCGCGCCCGGGCATCTCGTCCTCCTCCGCGTCGACTGTCTGGCTGTCTGCACGGTTCCCTGCGCCCGCACCGGCAAACACGGGCGTCGGGTTTGTCGATTTCCGCCGTCGGGTACCGCCCGGCCCAGGCGCGCACCGGACGTCGGGTCCGCGGGTCGCCGGGCGACGAGGAGCCGAGCATGGCAGCGACGACGGAGCCGACCGCGGTCGCCGAGGACGGACCGCAGCTGCGGATTCCCCGGCGGATGCGCCAGTTGAGCTGGTCCACCTGGCGGGGGGTGCTGATCCGCAGCGGGCAGGGTTTCGTGAAGGACAACTGCGCCGACTGGGCGGCGGCGTTGACCTACTACGGGGTGCTCGCCCTCTTTCCGTCCACGGTCGTGGTGGTCGCCCTGGTCGGTCTGGTCTCCGACGGCGAGCGCACCGTGGACACGGTGTTGGATCTGGCCCGCGACATCGGGGCCGGCTCGGTGGTCGGCAACGAGGGTTTCGTCTCGGTGGTCCGCACGGTGGTCGACCAGCAGAGCGGCACGAAGGTGCTGCTCAGCTTCGGGTTGGCGGGCGCGTTGTGGTCGGCGTCCGGGTTCATCGGCGCGTTCACCCGGGCCTCCAACGCGATCTACGGGGTCGAGGAGGGCCGCCCGTTCTACCGGCTGCGCCCGTTGCAGATCGCGATGGCCGCGTTGTCGCTGGTGCTGCTCGCGGTGGTGGCGCTGGGCCTGATCGTCAGCGGGCCGGTGACCGACGCGGTGGGCGACCTGGTGGGGGCGGGTGGACTGGCCCGCACGGTGTGGAGCGTCGCGAAGTGGCCGGTGCTGGCCATGGTGATGATGACACTTTTGTCGCTGATGTTCTGGATAGCACCGAACGTCCGGCAGCCCCGGTTCCGCTGGCTCACCCCGGGCGGGGCGGTGGCCCTGCTGTCCTGGATCGTCGTCTCCTTCGGTTTCGGCCTCTACGTGGCCAACTTCGGCTCGTACGACGTCACCTACGGCAGCCTGGGCGCGGTCATCGCCTTCCTGGTGTGGCTGTACCTGTCGAACTCGGCGCTGATGTTCGGGGTGCAGATCAACGCCGAGTTGCAGCGGGGACGCCGGTTGCAGGCGGGCCGGGACGCCGCGGCTGAGCCGGCGTTGCCGCCGAAGGCCACCGCCGGTTCGTGACCGGTCGGGTACCCGTGTCCGGCCCGGCGTTTCCCCGCACCGACTGCGGGTAGCACACCAGACATGGAACGTGGCAGCAGCAAGCACGCACCGAGGGTCGACGACCAGATGAGCCAGGAGGTCAGCGGCCTCGTCCAGGGGCCGGGCACCGCGGGCTCGCGGGTCGAGGAGTTCCGCGAGGCGGAGCCGGCCGGCGAGGACCAGCCGGGCGCCACCACGGCCCCGGCGGGCGACCTGCGGACCGGCACCCCCCAGGGGATGACCTCGGAGGACGTGGAGGCGCGCAGCCGGTTGGGCCGGTTCATCACGATGGCGGCCCTGCCGGGGGACCGCCTGGCCCTGATCGCCAACGCGCGGGAGAACCAGGCGCCCGACGACCTCGTGGCCGCCCTGGAGCGGCTGCCGGAGGGCACCCGTTACCAGACGATTTCCGAGGTGTGGGCCGCCCTCGGGCACCGAAACGAGACGACGCGCTGGTGACCGGATCGGCCCACGATCCGGACGACCACCAGCGGGCAGAGGAGGACTTCCAATGAGCGGCGTTATCGAACATGTGGACGTGTCCGTACCGGTACGGACCGCCTACGACCAGTGGACCCAGTTCGAGGAGTTCCCCCACTTCATGGAGGGGGTGCAGGAGGTCCGGCAGCTGTCGGACACGATGACCCACTGGACGGTGGAGATCGCCGGGGTCAAGCGCGAGTTCGACGCCGAGATCACCGAGCAGCTGCCCGACGAGCGGGTGGCCTGGAAGTCGACAGGCGGCACCCAGCAGGCCGGCGTGGTGACGTTCCACCGCCTCGACGAGGACAACACCCGGGTGACCCTGCAGATGGACTTCGAGCCGCACGGCGTGGTCGAGCAGGCCGGCGACAAGCTCGGCGTGGTGGACCGGCGCACCAAGGGTGACCTGGAGCGGTTCAAGCAGTTCATCGAGCGTCGCGGTCAGGAGACCGGCGCGTGGCGCGGGTCGGTCGACCGCCCGCAGCCCTGATCCACACCCACGCACGTACGTCAGGCGCTCCACCGACGGCCGCCGGCTCCCCCGGCGGCCGTCCGCGGTGCCGGGGTGTTGCGGTCCGCCCCCGGGTTGGCCGTTTGCGATCATCTGGTCGGGGTACCGCGAAGGGATGACGGACAACGACGGCAGGGTCTGGCGGGACGAGGAGAAGACACCGCTGGAGGAGTTGGACCGGGCGATCGCGCGGTCCACCATCGACGGGCAGGCCGACGATCCGACCGGCAACGACGCGGGTGAGGAGGCGGCCTTCGGGCACGGCCCCGAACCGGTGGACCGGGGTGCCGGCCCGGCCGCCGAGCGTCGGGAGATGACCGACACCGAGCGTGCCTACCGCCCCTCCACGACGGGACGTACCGGCCCGGACACCATGTGATCCAACGGCCCGCTCAGTCGGCCGGTGCGGCGGTGCGGCGGGCGGCTGCCGCGTGCGCCACCAGCAGGGCAACCGCCAGCACCGTCAGCACCGGGCCGAGCAACCGCACCGACGTGTCACCGAGCAGCACCCCGAGCCCGGCCGGGATGAGGGCGGCCCCGATCCCGGCTGCGCCAATCTGCACGCCGATCACCCGGTCCGCGTGCTGCCGACCGACCCGCTCCGCCGTGCTCAGGGTGAGCAGCGGGAACACCGGCGCGGCGGCGAAACCGAGCACGACCAGGCCGGCCACCGTCACCCAGCCCGGGGCCGGCAGCGCGATCAGCACCGCCCCGACGGCCATCCCCAGCAGGCTGCCCCGCAGCACCCGGGCGGTGCCGAGCCGTTCGGCGACCAGCCCCTGCACCACCCGGCCGACGAACAGGCTCCCCCAGTAGGCGGAGACGCTCAGCCCGGCGACCGCGGCGGACAGCCCTCGCCCCTCGGTGAGCAGCAGGAACGCGTAGAGCCCGGCGGACACCTCGATGGCCACGTAGATGGCGAAGGCGAGCGCGCCGAACCAGACGGCGGGCAGCCGCAGGGTCTCGGCGATCCGCACCACGGCCGGCTCCGCCGCCCCGCCCGGCGTCGCCACCCCGCCCAGCACAACGTCGTCGACCGGACCACGCTGCGGGGGCCCGACCGGCGCGGCGGCGACGGCGTCGACCGGTGCACTGGCGGCGGTCTCCCCGGCCGGCCCGGCGCGCTTCGGCGACCCCGGGCCGCCCGCCCGGTCCCGCCACGCGCCGACGGTGAGCGCGAACGCGGTGGCCAGCGCGAGCTGGGCGGCGGCGGTGACCGCGTATCCCCAGCGCCAGCCCGCGCCGGTGCTCAGCATGGCGGTCATCACCAGGGGGCCGATCGCCACGCCGAGGCCGAAGAAGGCGTGCATCCAGTTCATGTGCCGGGGGCCGAACGCCCCGGCCGCGTACGCGTTGAGGCCGGAGTCGATGGCTCCGGAGCCGAGGCCGAGCACCAGCGCACAGCAGATCAGCACGGTCAGCCCGGGTGCGCTGGCGTACCCGGTCAGCGCCAGGCTGGCCAGCAGGGTGCTGCCGGCGAGCAGCCGGCCCACGCCGAGCCGGGCGAGGGTGAACCCGGCCAGGACGCTGGAGGTGAGGTAGCCGATCGTGCCGGCGGTGAGCACCAGGCCGACCGCTGCGGTGGGTACGCCGAACTCGGTGCTGATCGAGGGCCAGCCGACGCCGAGCAGGCCGTCGGGCAGGCCGAGGCTGACGAAGGCGAGGTAGGCGAGCAGGAGCAGGGAGGTACGGGGCGGGGCGACGGGCACGGAGGCTCATCCTGCCGCATCATCGAGAACGGGTCGACGTGATTGTCGCCTCCCCCGAACCGGTGGTTTGGAACGCCCGGACGGGCAGGAAAGCGGACAGGTAGTCCAGAATCCACCGTTCGGCTGACGGTAATCCGCAGGGGGCGCGCAAGACTTTCGGGATGCAACAGGGCTCCGGTTTCCTCACCCCTCGTCAGCGTCGCCTGGCCTGGCTCGGCTTCCTGCTCGCCGCGCTCCAGGCTCCGGTCTCCGCCAAATTCTCCTCCGACGACTCGTGGCTGTTCAGCCTCTGCGTCGCGCTGATGGTGGCCACCGTGATCATCGCCGACGACGCCGGCCGTCGTCGCCCGGCCGACGCCACCCCCGCGGAATGACACCCGCCCGGCCGTACCGCTGATCAGGGGGTCGGGCCGGGGAACTCCCGCTGCGGGCAGCTGAGCGGACGGGCCGGGTCGACCCGGTGCAGGGCGTACCCGGTCCCCTGGGTCGGGACGTGCGTGCTGGGTGCCCGGTCGCCGAGCTGGACCAGGGCGTGCCAGCCGGTGCGCTGGGCGGTATAGAGCGTGCAGCCGTCGAGGACCTGGGTGTGCTGCCGGGCGGCCACGGTGGCCCGGCCCTGGGCGAAGGTCGCCGGGTCGGCCGGGTCGCTCTCCGCCAGCAGCAGCGACGACGCGGCGGTCGTGGTGTTCGCCCAGAACGACTCCCCCGCCGTCAGGTAGAGGTCGGCGACGGTGATCACGTCGTGGTCGACCAGGCTGGAGAAGGTCAGGTCGGGGTCGGCCGCTCCGGTGGTGCCGGAGTGGGTCACCGGCGGCAGGGTGATCGTGGTGGTGTCCGTGCGCTGCTGCACCCAGTACGGGCCGGCCGTGTACGCGCTCACGGCGGCCGTGTACGCGCCGAACGGCCGGTGCCCGGCCGTGGAGTCGACCACCACGAAGTCGGTGCGCCCGACGCCGTACCAGCTGGTGGCCAGGGTGGTGCCGGCGGCGTCGCGCAGGGTCAGGTCCCAGTCGGCGGTCGCGCCGGGCTGGACGGCGACCACCGACCAGCGCCGCTGGTAGGTGCGGTAGACGTAGTCCTGCGCGGTGCGGGCGACCAGCACGTCGCCGTCGCCGAGTCCGGTGCCGGCGACCGCCGCGCCGGGGTACGGCAGCGGTGCGACGAGGGTCACCGCGAGGAGGGCGGCGAGGTGCGCGCCGCACCACCGGCGGCCGGTTCGGGACATTGCCATCGGTGGGATTCCTTCCAGGCGGGATCTGGACTGTAGCGACGTCGGGGCGCCACGGGGCGCTACCGCGCTGTCGGATATCGGCCCCACCGCGCCGGCCGTCCCTGTGCGACCTTGTCCCCAGCCGCACCCGGCACCACGACCAGCCACGTCGGCTGCCGCCCCGGGCAGCGACCGACGCAGGTCGACTGCCGCTCCCGGGCAACCGGACCACCGTGCGCCCACCGGCGGCACCCGGACCACCGCCGACCCGACCGCTGAGGAGCACCGACCGTGACGAGACGACCGACGGTGTGGACCTGGTTGCTGAGCCTGCTGGCAGCCGTGCTGCTCGCCCCGACGCCCGCCCCGGCCGCCCCGGCCGCCCCGGCCGCCCCGGCCGGCGCTGAACGGGACGCCCGCGACCGGGCCACCACCCGCAGCGCCGCGCAGCAGGCGTCGTGGTCCACCGGCCCGGTCGCCGCCGGCGCCACCCAGGGCTGGGTGTGGAACAACGCCAACCCGCTCAACGCCGCCTACCAGGTGGGCTTCTCCCCGACCGGGGCGAACTCCACGACCCCGTGCGAGTTCGAGGTGACCCGCAGCTGGTACTCCCGGCAGCCCAGCGGCGAGCGGCGCTTCCACTTCGTGATCCGCAACAGCGGTACGACCAGCTGTGGGGCCACCGTCCTGCTGTCCTGGCTGACCCCGACCCACGACTGGTCGACCGGGGCGTTGGCCCCCGGGGCGAGCGGCAACTACGGCTGGGTGGAGCAGATCGCGCCGACGGTGTCGTACCTGCTGGGGCTGACGCCGACCGGGGCGACCGCGACGGCCGCCTGCCAGCTGGAGATCACCCGCACCTGGTACCGGCAGGAGCCCGACGGGGTCCGGAAGTTCTACTTCGTGCTGCGCAACATCGGCACGATCACCTGCTCCGGGCAGTTCCAGCTCGCCCAGACCAGCCCGGCGGCCTCCTGGTCGACCGGCACCCTGGCCGTCGGCGCCTCGGCCAGCTGGACCTGGACCAACGCCAACCCGCTGAGCGCGGTCTACCTGCCCGGGGCGTCCCCGACGGGTGCCGGCGGCGGCACCGCCTGCCAGTTGGAGGTGACCCGGAGCCGGTACGCGCAGCGGATCAACCCGGACGGCACCAGCCAACGGCAGTACCTCCTGACCGTCGGCAACGTCGGGCAACTGCCCTGCGCCGGCACCGTCCTGCTCGGCTCGCTGACCCCCTGAGGCGCGGCCCCGGGCCAGCCTGGGACGGGCCCGGGGCCAGCCCTGGGACACGCCCCGGGCCAGCCCTGGGACGGGCCGGGGGACCCGGATCGGGTGTCCGGGTCGTCCCGTTGCCGCCCGTCCCGGCCGCGCAGGTGGCCGGTGAGCGCGGTGTTCCCTCTGCCCGCCGGGGACCGGGTCGGTCCGCGTGGCGGAGGCCGGCCGGCCGCAAGGGTGCGCCGGGACCGGCCGGGCGGCCGACCCCGCCCCGGTCAGCCGGTGGCTAACCTCGGTCCTCATGCGAGTGCCGTACCCCCAGGGAGCGACCGGGACCGCCGTGCGCGCGGCACGCTCCCGGCTGGCCCTGCTCACCGCCTCGGTCGGTGCTCCCGGCCTCGCCGCCGCGCGGGCCCGGCCGGGCCTGCTGGCGCTGGTCGACCAGCACGCCGCAGCCGTCCGGGACAGCCTCGACGGTGACCGCCGGCCGCTCACCCCGGCGGCCCTGGCCGGCTATGCCGAGGGGATCCGGGACACCGCCGGCGCGCACGGCCTGCTGCCCGTCGGCGCGGCCGACTTCGCCGCGCCGGACTGGGTGCTGACCCGGCTGCTCGCGGTCTGCGCCCTGGCCCGCACCCTCGACCCCCGGCACCTCGACCCGGCCTGACCGACCGCGGCGGGGACGGCCCGGCGCAGCGCGAACGGGAGGGCGTCCGCGTCGCGCGGACACCCTCCCGGTGGTACGTGCCGACTCAGCTGCCCGGACGACCGAACTGCTGGGTCTCGTCGCCGGACTGACCCGACTGGTAGGTGCCCCGGCCACCGGCCATCGTCCGGGCCTCGTCGACGCGCGGCATGGTCTGCGTCCGCTCGCCGCCCCGGTCGGCCATCTGCCGGCTCATGTCGCCCTGCCCGGCCGCGCGGGCCCGCCGGTGCTCCTGGACCGCCCGCGACTCCTCGGCCGCCCGGTCCAGCCAGCCGTCCCAGCGGGACTGCATCGGCTTCACCAGACCACCGCCGACGCCGACGATCAGGATGCCGGCCACGGTGGCGAGCACCGCGATCAGGACCGGCGTGGTGACCGTGGTGGCGATACCGACCTGGTTCAGCGCGGCGATGACGCCCAGCGCCAGGATGAAGACCGCCACCAGGTCGGCGAGCACCTTGCCGTACGACAGGCCGCCGAGCGCACCGGAGACCAGGTCCCGGACGGCGTTGGCGATAGCGGCGGCCACCACCACGATGACGATCGCGATGAACGCCCGTGGCAGCCAGGCCACCACCCCCCGGATGAGGTCGCTGATCGCGTTGGGCCCCCACACCCCGAAGGCGAACTGCAGGGTGAACAGCAGCACCGCGTAGTACGCCAGTCGGGCCAGGATGTCACTGGCGTCGTACTTGGTGCGTTCCAGCGCCCGTCTGATCCCGCCCCGTTCGACCGCCCGGTCGAAGCCCACCCGTTCCAGCGCCGCGTCCACGATCTTGAGTACCGCGCGGGCGATGAGCCAGCCCACCACGAGGATGACGATGAACGCGATGGCCCTCGGCACAAAGAGCAGCACCGACCGCCACATGTCGGTCAAGGCGCTACCGATGTCGACCTGCCTGACCGCAAGGGTTTCCGGCATGATGTCCCTCCTGTCCAATGGACTGCGCCGCCCGGTTACCCGTCCGTCGCACCAGCACGCCGCAGAATCCGTACGGATTTTTCCGACATGTCTTTAGAAAGGCCCCTGACCTGCACGAACATCTCCGGCAGCGGCGTCGGGCAGGCGGCACGGGGCACGATCGGTTCGCCCCGGGACGCCGCCGGATAGGCTGCGGACATGCCAGGCACGGTCGGGCGGGTCCCGACGTCACCAGCCCCCGTACCGGGACCGGACGGGGTCTCACCGGCGGTGGCTGCCGTGCGGGCCCACCCGTGGGCCGACACCCCGCTGGGCCCGCAACAGGGCTGGGACGTGACGGTCCGCGTGCTGGTCGACGTGATCCTGTCCTCCCCCGTACCGATGGCGCTGCACTACGGCGACGACTTCGTGCTGCTCTACAACCAGGCGTACGCCGAGGTGATCGGCGACCGGCACCCCGGCGCGCTGGGCCGGCCGGCCCCCGAGGTGTACGCCGACCTGTGGCACGCCCCCGGCGTCGGTGAGGTGATCGAGCGGGCCTACCGGCACGGGGAGTCGTTCCTGCAGAAGGAGTCGGTGCTCCCGGTCCACCAGCACGCCACCGGCGAACACGCGGTCTTCACCCGGGGGCACTCCCCGGTGCGCGACAGCACCGGACGGATCGTCGGCGTGCTCACCGTCGCCGCCCAGACCAGCCAGCTCACCCAGCAGTTGCAGAGCCTGTCCGACTTCGCCGCGGCACTGTCGGGCACCCTCACCCTGGACGACGTGGCCCGGGTGACGTTGCGCTACGCGCTGCACTCCTTCGACGCCGACCAGGTCTCCTTCGCGGTCGACGACGGCCCGGCCTGGCGGCTGGTCCGCCGGATCCGGGGCGAACTGCTCGACGAGGCCGACGAGCGGCTGCCCCCGCTGTGGCGGCCGGTCCCGGCCGACACCACCGCGCCGGTGGTGGTCGGTGCACACAGCGGGGTGCCCTTCTTCGCCGGGGACGGCCAGCCGCTGCGGGACACCGCCGTCGACCGGCACGACCAGAAGATTCGCTCGCTGGCCGCACTGCCGCTGCGCTCGTCGGTGATCCGGGGCGGGATCGCCGTGGGCTACCAGACCCCGCACGGCTGGTCGGCGGCGGAACGGGCACTGCTGGCCGCCTCGGCCGAGCTGGTCGGCCAGGCGGCGGAGCGGGCCCGCCGGTTCGAGACCCAGCACGGCACGGCGCAACTGCTGCAACGCAGCATGCTCCCGGAGCAGTTACCGGCCCTGCCCCGGCTGCGCATCGCCGCCCGCTACGACCCGGGTGTCGACGGCAACGCCGCCGGTGGTGACTTCTACGACGCGTTCCTGCTGCCCTCCGGCGACCTGGGTGTGGTGCTCGGCGACGTCGCCGGGCACGACGTGCAAGCGGCGGCCCGGATGGGGCAGGTCCGGGCGGCGCTGCGGGCGCTGGCGCTGACCGACCCGCGACCGGACGCTGTCCTGGCCGGGCTGGACCGGCTGGTGGCGAGCCTGGGCACCGAGACGGGCACCCACGAACTCTTCGTCACCGTGGTCTTCGGGGTGGTCGACGCCGACCGGAGTGAGATCACCCTGGCCAGCGCCGGGCACCCCCCGCCGCTGATCCGGCGCGGCGGGCCGGACGGCGTCGCCACCGCCACCTTCGTCGAACTGCCGACCGGCGCACCCCTCGGGTTGGGCTGCCGACCCCCGACCGCCACCGTGCCGCTCGCCCCCGGCGACACCCTGCTGCTCTACAGCGACGGGGTGGTCGAGCGGCGACGGCAGAGCCTCACCGCCGGCCTGGCCGGGTTGGCGGCGGCGGTGGCCGGGGCGGCCAGCGGTGACCCCCGGGCGCTCTGCGCCGTCGCCACCGGCGCGGTCCCCGGCGCCACCGAGGACGACGTGGCGGTGCTCGCGGTGGAGCACGCGCTCAAGCCGAGCCGCTCCGCCGGGATGGAGATGCCCGCCGAGCCGACCGCACCCAGCCGGGTACGCCACTGGATGACGGCACAACTGGGCGAGTGGCAGGTGCCCGACGCGGTGATCGGCGCGGCGGTGCTGTGCACCAGCGAGCTGACCACCAACGCGTTGCTGCACGCCGGCACCGCCGCCCGGGTGGAGATCGACCTCAGCCCCGAGCGCCTGCTGGTGTCGGTGGCCGACTCGGGCACCCGAGGCACGGTGACCCGGGCCCAGACCGACACGCTGAGCAGCCGGGGCCGGGGCCTCGGGTTGATCGAACAGCTCTCCGACGCCTGGGGCACCGACCCGACGGTGCGGGGCTCGACCGTCTGGTTCGAGATCCTCCTGCCCCCGACCTGACCGGGAGTCCCGCCGGGGCCACGCTTCAAGGTCGCGCTCGAACCATGTTGTAGTGGCCTCGCCACGGGGCGGTTTCAAGCGGTCGTAGACCACTACAACCTGGAAATAGCGCGATCTTGCCTACCTGGGTACGGGTCCGGAGACAAGCCGGACACCCAGGCTTAGCCCGGCCATCGACGGGGCACAGTCCCACCCCCGCCCACATCCGTGGCCGGGGGTGAGAGGTGGTCGGGGTGGAACTGGTCGATGTCGAGTTCGCGCTGGTGGGCGCGGGAGCCCTGCTGGCCGGGGTGCTCCCCCGACTGCTGGAGCGCCGCCCGCTGTCCATGCCGATAGCGTTCCTCGGCCTCGGGATGCTGGTTTTCGCGCTGCCCATCGGCCTGCCCTCCCCGGACCCGCTGCGCTACCCGCAGGTCGCCACCCACCTGACCGAGATCGGCGTGATCGTGGCGCTGATGGGCGCCGGGTTGAAGATCGACCGACCGTTGAGCTGGAAACGCTGGTCGTCGACCTGGCGGTTGCTGGCGATCGCGATGCCGATCTGCATCGCGGCGGTGGCGCTGCTCGGCTGGTGGTGGGCGGGTCTGGTGCCGGCCGCCGCGCTGCTGCTCGGTGCGGCCCTGGCCCCGACCGACCCGGTGCTCGCCTCGGACGTCCAGGTCGGCGAACCCACCGACGCCGAGGACTCCGAGGACGAGGTGCGCTTCGCGCTGACCTCCGAGGCGGGCCTCAACGACGGCCTGGCGTTCCCGTTCGTCTACGCGGCCATCGCGATCGCCAGCGTCGGGCTGGCCCCGTCGGGCTGGTTCGCCGAGTGGTTCGCCGTCGACGTGCTCTACAAGCTGGCCGTCGGCGTCGGCGGTGGCCTGCTGATCGGCTGGCTGCTCGGCAAGCTCTTCTTCCGCGCCCCGAGCGAGTTGCGGCTGGCCCGGCACGCCGAGGGGTTCCTCGCGCTGGCCGCCACCTTCCTGGCGTACGGGCTGGTGGAGGTGGTCGGCGGGTACGGGTTCCTGGCCGTCTTCGTCGCCGCGCGGGCGATCCGGGCCGCCGAGCGGACCCACGAGTTCCACGCCGTGCTGCACGACTTCGCCGAGCAGACCGAGCGGCTGTTGACCGTCCTGCTGCTGCTGCTCTTCGGTGGCGCGGTGATCACCGGTCTGCTCGCCCCGCTCACCTGGCAGGCGGCGACGGTCGGGCTGGCCCTGGTGTTCGTCATCAGGCCGCTGGTGGGGTGGCTGTCGCTGCGCGGCGCACCGGGTCGGCCGGCCGAGCACTGGGTGATCTCGTCGTTCGGCATCCGGGGCGTCGGCTCGTTCTACTACCTGGCGTACGCCACCACCAAGGCGGACTTCGCCCAGGCGGACCTGATCTGGGCGACGGTCGGCCTGGTGGTGGTCGTGTCGGTGGTGGTGCACGGGATGGCCGCGACCCCGGTCATGCAGTTGCTGGACCGGGCCGGTGAACGCACCGGCGACCCGTCGGAGCAGGGTCGACGCGACGAGCCGGCCCTGGACGGCGCGCGGGGTTGACCGGTGGCCGGGTGGCCGGTCAGGTCAGTCGGCGGGCCAACTCCCGGCCCAGGTCCCGGCCGGAGCGCCAGGCGCTCTGCACCCGGGGCTTGCCGAAAGCGTCCCCGGCCAGCCCGACCAGGTCGTCGTCCAGGAAGAACGTCCCGTCGGGGTCCGGCTCGACCGGCCGGGCATACGTCCAGCGGTGCACGTGGACCAGTTCGGCCGGGTCCGGCAGGCCGAGCAGGTCGCGGACGGCCTCCTCGATCGCCGGGCCGGCCGCCCCGGGCTGGGCCAGGCGCCCGGCGGCGAACTCCGGCGTGGTGTGGGCGACCAGCACCGGGGCGGCGTCGCCGCGCCGGTCGCCGTCGTCGCAGACCAGGGCGAGCACCGGGTGCCCGTTGACGAACGCGCCCCGGAAGTCGGCCCACCGCCGGCCGGGGAAGCGCAGCACCGCCGCGAGCACCGGCGACCACCCCTGCCGTACGGCGGCCCCGGTGACCCCGGTCAGCGCCGGGTCGAGCAGCAGGGCGGCCTGCGGACCCGGGGTGCACAGCGCCACGGCGGCGGCGGACTCCCCGTCCACCACCGGGCCCGGTGCGACGCCCGACACGAACCGGTCCACGGTCACCGGCAACTCCCGGGCCAGCTCCTCGACCAGGGAACGCAGGCCGCGCGGGGCGGCCCAGCGGACCGGTCCGGGCACCTCCCGCCGGCCGTCCGGGCCGTACGCGACGAAGGTGTCGGTCCACTCCCGCACCAGCCCGGCGGCCTGCCAGCGCCCGACCACCTCGACGAAGTCCGGGTCGTCGGCGGTCAGGTACGCCGCACCCAGGTCGGCGGGGCGGCCGTCGAAGCGTCGGCTGGCCATCCGGCCCCCGGCCACCCGACCGCGTTCCCGGATCTGCACCGGCACGCCCGCCCGCACCAGTTCTGCGGCGCACGCCACCCCGGAGATGCCGGCACCCACCACGATCACATCCGCGTCCACCCGGTGATCGTATGCGCCGCGACCGGCATGACCGGGCGACCGGCGGGGTATTGGCACGGCTGTTCGAGGAGAGGTGAACCTGATGACCGACCGCAACGACCAGCAGCCCGACCCGCGTGGGGCGATCAAGGATCCGCAGGAGTGGGTGACCGGCGACGAACCGCCGACCGCCGCCCAGGAGTCGTACCTGCACACCCTGGCCCGGGAGGCCGGCGAGGAGGTGCCGGACGACCTGACGAAGGCGGAGGCGTCCCAGCGGATCGACGAGTTGCAGGAGGAGACCGGCCGGGGCCGGTGACCTCAACGGGGTGGCAGGCGGTGCAGCACGACCCGGTCGAGTTGCCCCGCCACCACCTCGGCGGTCAGGTACGTGGCGTACGGCTGGGACCGCCGGTCGGTGGGCGAGCCGGGGTTGAGCAACCGCAGGCCGCCCGGTGCGACGCTGTCCCACGGGATGTGCGAGTGGCCGAAGACGAGCAGGTCCCGATCGGGGAACCGGGCCGCGCATCGCTGTTCCCGGCCGGTCTTCGGCCCGGTCTCGTGCACCACGGCCACCCGCAGCCCGGCCAGCTCCACCTCGGCCACCTCGGGCAGCCGGGCCCGCAGGTCGGGGCCGTCGTTGTTGCCGTACACGCCGACCAGCCGACGGGCCCGGCCGACCAGCCGGTCGAGCAGTCCCACCTCGACCCAGTCCCCGGCGTGCAGCACCACGTCGGCGGCGTCCACCGCCGCCCAGACCTCGTCGGGCAGGTCCCGGGCGCGGCGGGGCAGGTGGGTGTCGGCGATCATGAGCAGCCGCATCAGGCGGACCTTCCGGGCGGGGGCCGGGCGCGGCCGGCCGGCTCAGGCGCCCTGGCCCTGATTCTGCATCAGGCCGCCGTCCATGAAGTACGTCGACCCGGTCACGTAGTCGGCGTCGTCGCTGGCGAGGAAGACGGCCAGCCGGGCGATCTCGACCGGCTCGGCGGCCCGCTTCCACGGGATGCTCTGCACCTGCTCCGCCAGGTACTTCGGGTCGTCGATGGCCTCCTGGTTGAACGGGGTGAGCACCATCCCGGGTCCGATGTTGTTGACGTTCATCCGCATCGGGGCGACCTCCAGGGCGAGGCTCTTGGCCAGTTCGAGCATGCCGCCCTTGCTGGCGTCGTAGTCCGCCCCGCCGGCCCGGGCGACCTCCTGGTGGATCGAGGTGATGTTGATGATCTTCCCGCCGCCGCCCTGGTCGCGGCGGTGCCGGACGAACCGCCGGCAGCAGAAGAACATCCCGTACAGGTTGGTACGGATGCACCGGTCCCAGGTTTCGGTGTCCAGGTCGGCCACGCCGATGCCGGAGGCGTCCACCCCGGCGTCGTTCATCAGCACGTCCACCGTGCCGAACGCCGTCAGCGCCTCGTCGAACATCGCCTCGACCTGGTGCTCGACGCTGATGTCGCCCTGCACGACCACCGCCCGCCGGCCGGCCTTCTCGATCTCGGCCCGGGTGTGGTCCGCGCCGGCGTGGTCGTGCAGGTAGTGCACCACCACGTCGGCGCCCTCCCGACCGAACTCGATCGCGGTGGCCTGCCCGATGCCCGAGTCCGAGCCGGTGATCAGGGCGGTGCGGCCGGTCAGTCGTCCACTCATCAGCGTGTTCCCTCCGTCGGTCCCGTACCGGTCGGCACGGCTCAGGTCGACGTCGGCACGATGTCGGTGCCGGTCGTCACGAAATGCGGCCGGTCCGTGGCGAGGTCGCGTCGTCGTTCGGCGACGTCGGTGAGCAAGCCGGCCGCGTTGATCAGGCCGATGTGCGAGAAGGCCTGCGGGAAGTTGCCCACCTGCTCGCCGGTGGCCTGGTCGATCTGCTCGGCGTAGAGGCCGAGGTCGTTGACCCGGCCGGCGAGTTGCTCGAACAGCCGGGTGGCCCGCTCCTGCTCGCCGGCCAGGGCCAGGCAACCGGCCAGCCAGAACGAGCAGATGACGAAACCGGCCGGGTCGCCGTCCCAGCGGCGCAGCAGCCCGTTGCGCGACAGCCGCCGCTCCACCACGTCGATGGTGGAGCGCATCCTCGGGTCGGCGGCGGGCAGGAACCCGACAAGCGGCATGAGCAGCACCGAGGCGTCCAACCGGTCGGAGTCGAAGGCCCCGGTGTACGCGCCGAGCCGGTCGTTCCACCCCCGCCGCAGCACCGCCGCGCGGACCTCGTCGCGGGCCCGCGCCCACCGCCCGATGTCGGCCGGGTCGCCGAGGCGAGGACCGAAGCGCACCGCCCGGTCCAACGCCGTCCAGCACTGGACCTTCGACGACACGTAGTGCCGTTCGGCGTCGCGGGACTCCCACATGCCGGAGTCCGGCAGGTGCCAGGCCCGGACCGCCTGGTCGGCCAGGGCCCGCAGCAGGTGCCGTACGTCCGGCGACATCGGGTCCAGGTAGTGCCGCATCAGCCAGGCGGCGTCGAGGATCTCGCCGAGCACGTCGTTCTGCCGTTGCTTCCACGCGTCGTTGCCGACGAGCACCGGCCGGCTGTCGGCGTAGCCGCGCAGGTGGTCGAGGGAGTGTTCGGTGAGGTCCCGCTCGCCCTCCACGCCGTACATGATCGGCACCCGGCCGTCGTCGATGCGACCCATCGCCCGCGCCACCCAGGAGAACTGCCGGTCGGCCTCGTCGGGGCAGGCCGACCGCCACAGCGCCTGGAGGGTGAGGCTGAAGTCGCGGACCCAGACGTAGCGGTAGTCGTAGTTGCGGTCGCCACCCAGCTGTTCGGGCAGCGAGGTGGTGGCCGCCGCGACGATCGCGCCACTGGGCTGGTAGGTCATGCCCTGCACCACCATCGCGCTGAGGCGTACCTGGTCGCGGTAGAGACCCTGGTAGTCGTGCAGGTCGGCCCAGGAGCGCCAGCCGGCCACCGCGTCGGCCACCACCCGGTCGGCGGCGGGCAGGGCCGGCTCGCCGCCGCCGTAGGTCGGGGCGTACCCGAGGGTGAACCGCAGGGTGTCCCCGGCCCGGACGGTCGCCCGGCCGACGGCGTCGCCACGGCGGCAGGCCAACGGCACGTCGGAGCGCAGGCTGAGCCGGCACGCGCCGGCCCGCGCGTCGATCACCCCGGCGGCGTGGGTCAGGTACGCGGTGACCCGGCCGTACTCGAACCGGGGAGCGAACTCGACGCGTACCGGCACCTCGCCGGAGATCCCCTCGACCAGCCGGGCGAGCACCCGGGGCGAGCGCAGGCCGATGTCGTGCCCGCGTGCGTCCGGTTCCAGCGCCAACGCGTCGGTGACGGCCACCGACCCGGTGCCGGTGTGGAATACGGTACGCAGCACCAGCGAGTCGTCCAGATAGGAGCGCGACACCCGCACGTCGTCGCCCTCCGGGGCGATCGACCAGTGCCCGGCCCGGTCGTCGAGGAGCCGCCCGAAGACCGACGGGCTGTCGAACCGGGCAGGGCACCACCAGTTGACCGAGCCGTGCCGGTCCACCAGCGCGGCGCTGCGACCGTCGGCAAGGAACCCGTGCTCGCTGATCCGTCCGCTGTCCACGGGCCGGGTTACCCGGGCACCCCGGAGCGCATTCCTCGACCACACCGTCTTCTGTCCGACCCGTGGACGTCGCCCCGGCAGCCCCGCACCCCGCCAGCCCCGGCAGCCCCGCACCCCGGCAGCCCGGCAGCCCTGGCTGCCCCGGTCTGCCGGCGTCACCCCGGTGGCCCGGCTCGCCGGACCGACCGACGCCGCCCGGCGGGCCCGGATTGCCGGAGCTGCCGGCGTTACCTCGGCGGGCCGGCGGGAACGCCGGTCGTTGACGAAGGAGGATGCCATGACCAGAGCAGCGAACCCGACCGCCACTTGGCGACCCGGGATGCCGGGCGGCGACAACCTCCCGTCCGGTCCGGCCGGCCGGCCGGCGACGCCCCCGGGGGACGGGCACGGCCCGCAAGCCGGAGCGCCGGCGGTGACGATCGGCGCGTACCCGGACTATCCGTCCGCGCAACGGGTGGTGGACTACCTGGCGGACAACCGGTTCCCGGTGGAGCACAGCGCGATCGTAGGGACCAACCTCACCCTGGTGGAGACGGTGCTCGGCCGGCTCACCACGGGACGCGCCGCCCTGCTGGGTGCCGGCACCGGCGCGTGGTTCGGGCTGTTCATCGGCCTGTTGTTCGGCATCTTCACGGTCGGCAACTGGCTCGCGGTGATCCTGGTCGGCCTGGTGATCGGCGCGATCTGGGGTGCCGTGTTCGGCGCGGTGGCGCACGCCATGTCCGGCGGCCAGCGCGACTTCACCTCGGCCAGTTCGCTGCGCGCCGGCCAGTACGCGGTGACCGTGGACGCCGGCTTGGCCGACCAGGCGCGGCAGATGCTCGGCCGGATGCACCTGACCCCGACCGGGGCCACCGCCCGCTGACCCGTCCGACCCAGCCGCCGCCCCGACGCGCCCAGCGCCGGGGCGGCGGTCGCGTCGTCGGCCCCTGACCGGGGCGGGCGGCCCGACCACGACAGGCCCGGGGAGCACCCGCCGCTCCGGTCGACGGCCACGGCCACGGCCACGGCCACGGCCACGGCCACGGCGACGGCCACGGCCACGGCCACGGCGACGGCGACGGCGAACCGGAGGTGACGATCAGGACGAAAAGGCCCCGGCCGATCGGGGCCTTGAATGTTGTCTGACTAGCGGGACGTCCTCGCGAAGTCCACGAACCCCCGCCACGCGCCCGGCGCGAACGCCAGCGTCCCGCCGTCACGGTCCTTCGTGTCCCGCACCAGGACGACGCCGGGCAGGTTGTCGGCGACCTCGACGCACGCGCCGCCGTTGTCCCCGCTCTTCGTGCTCTTGCGCCACCGCGCGCCGGTCAGGTCCATGCTGCCACCGCTTTCCTGATGAGGTCGAGAGACTGCGACCGGGGTAGGGCCTCGCCGACTATGCGAGCCCACCTACGTTCAAGGCTAGCGATCTCTGCCGCGTCGTCGGTGACGTGTGCGCTGGCCGGACCGTCCTGGTGCGCCATCCGCGCACCGTCCGGCAGCTCGGCCAGGATGAACGGACCGCCCATGCCCAGGTAGATGGGCGTGTCGAGCGGTACGACGTGCACCTGCACGCACGGCAGTTCGGCGCAGGCCGCGAGGTGTTCGCACTGCTCGCGCATCAGCTTGCCGTCGCGGCCTGCGCGCCGCCGGAGGACCGCTTCATCGATCACCGCGACGACGAGCGGAGGCTGCGGCCGGTGGAGGATCGCCTGCCGCTGCATCCGTGCCGTCACCAGTTCGTCGACCTCTTCGGGGGTGGGTGTAGCCAGCGCCAGCGTCGCCCGCGCGTACGCCTCCGTTTGCAGGAGCCCCGGCACCCACGCGAGTTCGAACCATCGCAGCTCGACCGCTTCGCGCTCGATGTCCGCCCATCGTCGGAACCAGACCGGCTCGTGGCGCTTCAGCGCGTCCGGCCAGAGGTCCAGGACGTCGCGGCCCAGGACCGCCGCGACCTTGGCGCGATGCCGGGTCTGCGGGATGCTGCCGTGGCGTGCCCACCTGGCTGCGGTTTTCGGGTCGACCCCGACCTGAGCTGCCAGGCTCTCGGCGGTCTCCCCGGTCTGCGCCATGGCCTCCTTGACTGCCAGATTCATCCCGCTCCCTCCCCCGTTCCGACCGAACGTTCTGAACGTCTGCCTCCATATTGCTACGCGGTGTGTTCGCGCCACAACCCTCGGCAAGGTGGAGCCCAGAGCGGCGCCGCCGGTCGGAGGGGAGATCCGCCGGCCGCGCCTGCTGCGGGGGCCGTCTCCTGTGGAGGGGCAGGAGGCGGCCCCCGTTCCATCCACCGCTACCAAGGGGGAACACCGTGCCGGACACGCCGGAGCCCGACAGCCCACCGCCGCCCGAGCCGCACCGCAAGCCTGACGACGACCCACCACCGGCACGCCCGTCGGTGCCCGGCCCGATCGGGCCGTTCATCCCACCGTGGCGGGGCCCCGGCCGGCTGGGGAACGCCGCCCCCTGCCACCGCCGGGCCCACTGCCACCGCCGGGCCCACTGCCACCGCCGGGCCCCCCGGCTGGAACGGGAGCTGGCCCGGTGACCCCGCACACGATCCGCCCCGGTGACGTGCTCCACCTGACGCGCGCCGCGAGCGTGCAGTTCATCCGGCCGATCACGGTACGGGTCATCCGGGTGCTCACCGACCGGCACACGTACGACTGTTGGTTGTGGATAGACGCCTACGAGCTGGACGCAGCCGGCGACGCGGTCCGGCGGCGGACCCTGTTCCTGATGCCGGCCGGAGCGACACGTCTGGAGCCCGGCCCCCGTCGACCGGCTCCGCGCAGGCCGATCCCGGGAAAGGTCGTGGTGGCGTGACCGAGCTGCTTCCCGGCCGGCACACGCCGCTACCACCCACCTGGCTCTGCCGGATCGACGCCCACCCGTGGCCCTGCGGGGAAGCGAAACTCGCGCTCCTCGCGGCGTACGCCGACGACCGGCCGGGCCTGCTGACCCTGCTGTCGACGCTCAAGGAGGAAGCCGAAGACCATCTCACGCAGCTCGACGGCGGCAGGCCCGTGGACGCCACCGACCGCTTCCTGACCTGGACATACCAGGCCGGCCGCTGACCTCACCTCTCTCCGAGCGGCGAGGTGGGTGGGGCGGGGACGTGGCAGGGTCAGCGGTCGCGGCGAGGATAGACCAGTTCACCGGCCCGAATCGGCACCTTGACCCGGTTCTCCGGGGGTGCCAGCGGGCAGGCCCAGGTGTCGTCGTACGCGCAGCTGGGGTTGTAGAGATAGTTGGCGTCGAGGCGGACCCGGTGCCCGGGGAGCACGGTGAGTCCCCGCCCGAAGGTGCCCTTGACCGTGTCGGTGAGGTACCGACCGCCGCCGTACGTCTCCCGGCCGCTGGTGCCGTCGCGGACCGGCACGAACAGCCCACCGCCGTACGCCTCGATCCACCACAGGGTCAGCGGCCCCCACGGGGTCTCGGCGACCGCCACCCGCCGGTAGCGCACCACCCCGTCGGGGCCACCGGTGTCGATGGTCTCGGTGCCGGAGGCGGGACGCAGCGGGGCCTCGACCACCGCCGCCGGATCCGCCGGGAACCAGCCCAGCCCGGGGAAAGCGGCCCGGTCGGCGGCCGGCAGCGGGCTGGCCGGGTGGCTGCGGAACAACTCGTCCCGGGCGGCCCGGAAGCCGGCCAGGTCGGTGTCGGACAGGTAGAGCGCGGCGGTGCGTTCCCGCCAGTCGAGCACGTCGAGATCGTCCACCCACCGACCCTAACCACCCGCCGAACCCGACCCACCCCTCTCCCGCCACCCCAGCCGCTCTCCCCTCCCCCACCCTGAGCCGCTCTCCCCCGAACCCCCGCGCCCTCCCCCGAGCCGCCGTCCCCGGTGATCAAGAGGTTCGCGTCAGTATCGGGCTGAACGATGACGCAAACCTCTTGATCACCGGGGACACCGCCGGGACACCGCGCCGAAGGGGCGGTGATCAAGAAGTTTGAGGCGGAAATCGAGCTCATCGATGACGCAAACCTCTTGATCACGGGACGCTCCACCGGGACACCACGCCGAGCGGCGGTGATCAAGAAGTTTGAGGCGGAAATCGGGCTCAACGGTGACGCAAAGCTCTTGATCACCCGGGACAGGGCAGGGCCGCGACGGGTGAGCGGGAGCGGAGCGGGTCAGTCGTCGGTGGCGAGGCGGGCGTGCAGGTGTTCGTCGTGCCGGTGGCCGTCGCCGTAGCGGTGCGACTCACGCAGCGTGCCCTCCCAGCGGTAGCCGGCACGGGTGGCGACCCGGCAGGAGGCGGGGTTGTCGACCGCGTGGCACAGTTCGATCCGGTGCAGGTCGAGGTGGGTGAAGGCCCAGCCGGTGAGCGCCCGCAGCGCGCCGGAGGCGACCCCGCGTCCGCGCGCCGGCCCGGCGGTCCAGTAGCCGACGGCGGCGTTGCCGTCCCGGATCTGGTGCACGGAGACCGCGCCGAGCAGCGTCCCGTCGGTGGCGTCGGTGACCGCGACGGAGACGTGGCTGCCGTCGCTGCGGTCGGACCGCCGGGTGATCCACGCGGCGGCCTGCGCCAGGTCGGTCACCCCCTGCCCGTTCCACCGGACGATGTCGGGGTCGACGAGGGCGGCCAACACGGCCGGCGCGTCCGCCGCCCGCCAGGGACGCAGCACCAGGCCGGGTGCGGTGATCTGTACGGGTTCCACCGGGGCAGTCTGCCAGCTCACCGGCCACCCTTTCCTTTCAAATCCTGAATTTCCTCCCGTCAAGGAGAAGTGTCTCGCTGCTCACAGGCACATTAGAGAGCTTGTTTAAATTTGAAGGAGTGCTACTGTTCGGGCATGACGGAGAGCCTGGACAGCGAGCGGATGGCTTGCTGGCGTGCCTACATCGAGGCCAGCCAGCGGCTGTTCACCCAGCTGGAGGACGACCTGCGTGCCGACGGGGAGCTGAGCTTCGCCGACTACCACGTGCTGGTCCTGCTCTCCGAGGCGCCGGGCCAGCGGCTCCGGATGGGTGAGCTGGCCGGCCGGCTGGTCTTCTCCCCCAGCCGGCTCACCTACCAGATCTCCACCATGCAGCGGCGGGGCCTGGTCTCCAGGCAGTCCTGCCCCGGGGACCGTCGGGGCAGTGAGGCGGTGCTCACCGCCGCCGGGTTGCTGACCCTGCGCGAGGCCGCGCCGGGGCACCTCGCCTCGGTCCGCCGGCATTTGATGGACGACCTCGACGACGCCGAGGTCACCACCCTGACCCGGGTCTTCGATCGGCTCGGCCGGCGGCTGCGCGCCGACCGGGACGCGTCGTCCACCCACCGCGACACCTGAGGAGAGCCGAGATGCCCGCGATCACCGTCGACGACGTCCTCGTCCTGCCCCGCCTGCCCCGGCTCGACGAGACCACCAGCTACCGGCCGGTCCGCCGGCTGACCACCGCCCCGAGCGGCTACGAGGGTGAGGGTTTCCCGGTCCGCCGGGCCTTCGCCGGGGTGCCGATGCAGGATCTCGACCCGTTCATCCACCTCGACCAGATGGGCGAGGTGGACTACGCGCCGGGCGAGCCGAAGGGCACCCCGTGGCACCCGCACCGGGGCTTCGAGACGGTCACCTACATGATCGACGGGATCATGGACCACCAGGACTCGCAGGGTGGCGGCGGCACCATCACCGACGGCGACACCCAGTGGATGACCGCCGGCAGCGGCCTGCTCCACATCGAGGCCCCACCGGAGCACCTGGTCGCCAGCGGTGGCCTCTTCCACGGCCTCCAGCTCTGGGTCAACCTGCCCCGGGTGGCCAAGATGATGCCGCCGCGCTACCAGGACATCCGGGGTCGGGAGGCGGCCCTGCTGACCACGCCGGACGGCGGCGCGCTGATCCGGATCATCGCCGGTGAGATCGCCGGGCACCAGGGGCCGGGGTCGACCCACACGCCGATCACCATCGCCCACGTCACGCTGGAGCCCGGTGCCGAGTTGGACCTGCCCTGGCGGGCCGACTTCAACGCGCTGGTCTACGCGCTCTCCGGTCGCGGCACGGTCGGCACCGACCGGCGACCGTTGCAGGGCGGCCAGTTGGCCGTGCACGGTCCGGGCGACGCGCTGCGGGTGACCGCCGCCGGCAAGCAGGACGGCAACACCCCGGGCCTGGACCTCTACATCATGGGCGGAAAGCCCATCCGGGAGCCGGTGGCGCACTACGGGCCGTTCGTGATGAACACCCGCGCCGAGCTGATGCAGGCCTTCGAGGACTTCCAGGCCGGCAAGCTGGGCGTCGTGCCCGCCCAGCGGCTGCCGCACACCGGCGGCCAGGGCGACCGCCCCTGACCGGGCGTACGCCGGTCTGAAGCCGGTGACCCGTCCACGGGCGTCCCGGGACATCCCGGGACGCCCGTTTCGGGCGCGGTGACCGGCGCGAAGGGGAGGCCCTCGTGCGCCGAGGTGTCCTTTTCCCGGTGTCCGTTCCGGTGGACCGGGGCGGGCGGTGGTGGCAGGTGGGTGGCGGCCGTCAGGAGACCGCGAAGATCCCGGCCACCCCGAGAATCACCATGAGCAGCACCGCCAGGATCGCGCCGCGTTCGCTCTCGACCGCCTGCGTACGGTCCTCGGTCGCGGAATTCGTCGTCTCGGCGGGCATTGCGGTGCCTCCTCGGCGTTCGCGGCTCTACGGGGTGCGGTAGGCCACCGTCCGGGCGTCTGTCGTGCTACCCGGAATGCGCATTCGCGGCGGGGGTCCTACCGTGAGGACGTCGTCGACCTCGGGAGGTGGAGCGTGGCGATCGAGGACTGGTTCCTGACCGCTGAGGAACGCGCCAACCCGGTGTCGGGGATACCCGTCTGGACGACCGGAAACCTCGCCGAGCCACTGATTCACGGTGCGGCGTACTTCGACCACCTGGTCAGCGCGGTGGAGGCCCTCGGCGCGGGTGACCACCTCTTCTTCACCGACTGGCGGGGCGACCCGGACGAACGGATGCGCCCGGACGGCCCGACGGTGGCCCAACTCTTCGCGCAGGCCGCCCAACGTGGCGTGGTGGTCAAGGGGCTGCTCTGGCGCTCCCACCTCGACGCGCTGTCCTACAGCGAGGCGGAGAACCGGAACCTGAGCGAGACGGTCAACGCCGCCGGCGGTGAGGTGCTGCTCGACCAGCGGGTGAGGCGGGGCGGGTCGCACCACCAGAAGCTGGTGGTGCTGCGCCACCCCGACGCGCCGGAACGGGACGTCGCCTTCGCCGGCGGGATCGACCTGTGCCACAGCCGCCGCGACGACGCCGACCACCACGGCGACCCGCAGCCGTTGGCCATGTCACCCCGGTACGGCCCGCGCCCGCCCTGGCACGACGTGCAGCTCGCCGTCCGGGGGCCGGTGGTCGGTGCGTTGGACACCACGTTCCGCGAGCGGTGGACCGATCCGATGCCGTTGGACTCGGAGAACCCGCTGGCCTACCTGCGGGACCGGCTGCGCGGCTCCGACCTCCGCCCCGATCCGTTGCCCGCCCAGCCGGCCGACCAGCCGCCCTGCGGGCCGCACCGCATCCAGGTGCTGCGTACCTATCCTGCGGTCCGCCCCCGCTACGCGTTCGCGCCGGACGGCGAGCGCACGGTGGCCCGCGGCTACACCAAGGCGGTACGCCGGGCCCGCCGGCTGATCTACCTGGAGGACCAGTACCTCTGGTCGACCGAGGTGGCGGAGCTGTTCGCCGAGGCGCTGCGGGCCAATCCGGACCTGCACCTGGTCGCCGTGGTGCCGCGTCATCCGGACGTCGACGGCGCGTTGGCGCTGCCGCCGAACATGGTGGGCCGGGAGCAGGCGCTGTCGCTGTGTGAGCGGGCCGCCCCGGAACGGGTGCACGTCTTCGACGTGGAGAACCGGGCGGGCGAGCCGGTCTACGTACACGCCAAGATCTGCGTGGTCGACGACGTCTGGGCGAGCGTGGGCAGCGACAACTTCAACCGCCGGTCCTGGACGCACGACAGCGAGCTGTCCTGCGCGGTGCTCGACGACACCCGCGACCCGAGGGCCCCCGCCGACCCGGCGGGTCAGGGTGACGGTGCCCGGGTGTTCGCCCGGGACCTGCGGCTGCGGTTGTGGCGTGAGCACCTGGACCGCGATCCGGACGGGGCCGACGACGTCGACCTGCTGAATCCGGCCGACGCGGTGGCGGCGATCACCTCGACCGCCGACGCCCTGCAACGGTGGTACGACACCGGTCGGCAGGGTCCCCGGCCACCGGGCCGGTTGCGTCCGCACCGGCCCGAGCGGTTGCCCTGGTACACCCGGCTCTGGGCGTTGCCGGCCTACCGGCTGGTCTACGACCCCGACGGCAGGCCGCTGCACGCCCGGCGCAAGGGCACCTGGTGAGCCTCCGACGCGGGCCGGGCGGGTGCGGTGGCTGACGTCGCCGGGGGCGGCGGGGAATACCGGGTCAGTCCGCCCGGGTAGGCGAACGAGGTACGCGGGGCGTAGCAGCCACCGACGATGAGCAGGGGGTTCTCCGGGCGCAGCGCGTAGCTCGGGTGCACCGGGTCGAAGAACTCGACCGACTCGATCTCGAAGGGGCTGACCGGCTCCGACACGTACGGGTAGACGCCGCTGACCAGGTCGCCGTCGCGGAGGGTGAAGTAGCGGTGGTGTCCGGCGCGTATCTCGTGGCCGGTCTGGCCGACCCGGGCCCGGGTCCGGATCAACGGGGCGCCGCCGATCTCGGTGTCGGCGACCAGCACGTCACCGCGTACCCGCAGGGTGGTGCGCCCCAGCACGGCGGGGGCGCCCCGGGCGGCGGCGTAGTCACGCACCCGGGGGCTGCAGGTGACGTAGTGGGTCCACCAGCCGCCGGGGGTCACCCCGTCGGGCGCGTCGACCCCGGCGAGGGCCACCCCGAGGTAGGTGAGCGTGTAAGCGCCGAAGCCGGAGGTCTGGGCGGCGTCCTCGACGACCTGTTGGTTCATGAAGACCTGGCGGTCGGGCCGGGGGCGCAGGCCCGGGGGGACCAGGGCGGCGACCGCGTCCGGGTCGGCCGGCAGCCAGCTGAAGTGCAGCGTCCGGCTGTCGACGACGAGTTGCGGGTCCGCGGGGTCGAGCACGGTGTTTCCTCCGTACGGGGTGGTCCCCGCGACGGTACGGGCGGGCTCGGCGGCGGGACAAGGACGGAAACCCGACACGGCACCGTGGTGTCGGGCTCCCGGTCGACGGACCGGTCCACCGGTGGGCCGGGCGGGGCGACCCGGCGGGGCCGTGCCGGCTCCGGTCCCCGGATCGGACGACGTTGCGTGGTGGGGATCACCGTCATCGGTAATCTATGACCGTTTCGGGGCTTTGGTGAAGCAAAATCACTTAAGTACATCAGCCTTTCGGCTAGATTTCCCTTCACCGATCAGGCTATGGTGGCTTCCGAACGGCCCATCTGAAGCTAAACCAAAGCGTCACGCCTTTTTCCGCGGACGAGGTGCAGGGAGGACCACCAATGACCGCGTCAACCATGAGCGAGCAGGCGACCACCACGCCGACCACCACCGAGAAGCTCGACCCGCGCGCCCTCACCGACAGCGCCGCCGACCTGCTGAACGCGATGGCCGCACTGCCCGCCAACCACCCGTCGCGGGCCGCGCTGCGGGACCGGGCGATCGAGGCCTGGCTGCCGCTGGCCAACCACCTGGCCCACCGCTACAGCGGCCGGGGCGAGCCCACCGACGACCTGGCCCAGACCGCCGCCGTCGGCCTGATCAAGGCGATCGACAAGTTCGACCCGACGCGCGGTGTCGACTTCGCCGGCTACGCCATCCCGACCATCATCGGTGAGCTGAAGCGGCACTTCCGCGACCGCACCTGGGACATCCGGGTGCCCCGCCGGCTCCAGGAGCTGCGGCTGGCCATCTCCGACGCCAACAGCTCGCTGCTGCAGACCCTCGGCCGCTCGCCGACGGTCGCCGACATCGCCGCCCACCTCAAGATCACCGAGGAGGAGGTCCTGGAGGGCCTGGAGGGTGCCCGCGCCTACAACGCGGTGTCGCTGTCCACCCCGACCGGCGACGGCGACCGGGCCACCGAACTGGGCGACATGCTCGGCGGCGAGGACAACGAGTTCGAGCTGGCCGAGCTGCGGGTCGCCCTCGGCCCCGCGCTGGCCACCCTCGACGAGCGCGAGCAGAAGATCCTCACCCTGCGCTTCTACGGCAACCTGACCCAGTCGCAGATCGCCGACCAGATCGGCGTCTCGCAGATGCACGTGTCGCGGCTGCTCGCCCGGGCCCTGACCAAGCTGCGCGGTCAGCTCGACGGCACCTACTAGGGGGTGGCGGCGGTCACCGACCCGGCGGGTCGGTGACGGCCACGACCACGAGGCCCGGCCGGCGGTTCGCCGGCCGGGCCTTCCCCATGTCCGGAGCCGCCGTGCCCGACCCCGCAACCCCGTGGCCCGACCCGCAACCGCCGTACCCGACGTAGGAAGCGCCGTGCCCGGCTCCGCAACCGCCGTACCCGACGTAGGAAGTGCCGCGCCCGACTCCGCGCGGCGTGGCTCCGAAGCGGAAAAGCCGTGGCCCCGACGCGCGTGCGTCGGGGCCACGGTCTCGTCGGTCCGGTCAGCCGGCCGCCGGGTCCCGCCACATCGGATAGAACGGCGTGCCGTCCGGCAGTCGGAAGACCTCCCGCAACCGGTAGCCGTGCCGGGCGTAGAGGTCCCGCCCGGCCTCACTGCTCGCCTCCAGGTAGCCGGGCACCCCATGGTCGTCCAGCCAGGCGTGGTGGTGCCGCAGCAGCGCGGTACCCAGCCCCTGGCCCTGCCGCCCCGGCCGGACGGCCAGCAGCGCCAGGTGGTGGTGGTCGGGATGCGGATGGTTGGCCGCGAACAGCTCGTCGAGGTGCTGGAACCGGGGGGTCCACTCACCACAGGCGGCGGCCAGCCGGTCGTCGTAGTCCACCGGGGCCGGCGAATCGCCACCGACCTGCGGCAGCCAGACCGCCACCCCGTCCCGGTCCGCGGTGCCGAAGACCAGGCCGTGCCGCATCGCGTGGTCGACCAGGATCTCGAAGTTGTCGGCGAAGACGGCCTCCCGCTTCGCCTCGTCCGGCACCAGCCACCGGGTCGCCGGGAGCACCAGGAACGCCTCGGCGATCCGCTCGGCGACGAGCCGGGTGTCGGCGGCGTCGAGTCGCTCGACGGTGACCGTGTTCACCGCCGGGCCTCCACCGGCACCGGGCCGTCCACCGGCGGGTCGAACAGTGAGGTCGCCGCGCTCTCCGCGCCGCGCCCGATCCGGGCGTAGACATCGGGACGGTTGGACCGCAGCACCATGCCCCAGAGGAAGCCGATCAGCGCGGCCACCGGGTAGACCCCCGGGATGATCCAGCGCAGCGGCGAGTCCGGCGCGACGCCGAGCAGGGTGGCGAAGTTCGTCACCGCCACCGCGACGACGGCCGCCAGCGCGACGGTGGCCAGTGCCGGGGCGATCGCCCGCCGCCAGAGCGACTCCGAGGTGTCGGACCGGGCGAAGTAGACGATCACGGCGACGCTGGTGGTGGCGATCAGCAGCAGTACGCCGAAGCCACCGCCGGTGCCGGCGTAGTAGAAGAGCTGCACCACCGGGTCCCAGCCGTTGACCGCGTACAGCACGATCACCAGCAGGCCGAGCAGGCTCTGCGCCAGCGACGCCACCCGGGGTGCCCCGGTTCGGGGCGAGGTCTGCCCGAAGGCGGCCGGCAGCACCCGCTCCCGGCCCAGCGCGAAGGCGTACCGGGCGGTGGTGTTGTGGAACGAGATCATCGCGGCCAGCACCGAGGTCATGAAGAGCGCCTGGCCGATGGTGACGGCGGTGTCGCCGAGGTGCGCGGCAGCCAGGTTGAAGATCAGTTCGATGCTCTGCTCACCGGCGGCGGCGGAGATGTTCTCCGGCCCCACGGCCACGGTCATCGACCAGGAGGAGAGGGCGTAGAGCCCAGCGATGATCGCCACCGAGAGGTACGTCGCCAGCGGCACCGTCCGCTTGGGGTCCTTGCTCTCCTCGCTGAACACCACCGAGGACTCGAACCCCACGAAGCCGGTCATGGCGAGCACCAGCAGCGCACCCGCCCCCGGCACCAGCAGGTTGGACGGGGCCAGCGCGGCGAAGCTGGTCGTGCCGCCCGCCGGGTTGCTGAGCTGACCCAGGTCGAACACGACGATCACCACGATCTCGGCGATCAGCAGCACCGCCAGGACCTTGCCGTTGACGTCCACCCGCAGCAGGCCGAGGAAGGCGACCAGCGCCCAGGCCACCAGGGCCACCACGGCCCAGTGCGGCTCGACGCCCAAGAGGGTGCCGAGCACCGGCGCGGCGGCGGCGCCGATGGCGCCGTACAGACCGACCTGGAGCGCGTTGTACGCGATGAGGGCGACCCAGGCCGCGCCGACGCCGGCCGGCCGGCCGATGCCACGCGCGACGTAGGCGTAGAACGCGCCGGCGTTCTCCACCCGGCGGGCCATCGCCACGTAGCCGACGGAGAAGAGCGCCAGCACGGCGCCGACGGCGAGGAAGGCCAGCGGCATCCCGGTGATGCCGGTGACCGCGTAACCGGTGGTGACCACGCCGGCCACCACGGTCAGCGGGGCGGCGGCGGAGAGCACGAAGAAGATGACCGACGGCACGCCGAGGCGGCCACGGGCCAGGGCGTCACTGACGTTGCTTGGTCGTACGACTGTCGGATGGGGGGGCATGGGGCTGCTCCGGAAGAGGGGGAGATGAGGGGGAAGGTGGTGGCGCGGCGAGATCAGGGGATGCCGCGCAGCACCGCGGCGCCGACCGCGGCCTCGGTGTGCACGACGAGTTCCTTCAGCGGCGGAGGCAGCGACTGGACGAGGGTGGCCAGTCGGTGGTGGGCGCGCGGGCCGGCGCTCCACAGCACCTCGCGGGTCAGCCCGGCGGCGGCCACCAGCCCGAGCAGCGTGGTGTCCGACACCAGGGGCTGCTCCGGCCGCTCGACCAGGGCCCGCAGCCGGGTCGCCGGCCAGGCTGCGGCGTTGAGGTCGATCGGCAGGTAGCTGACCGTGGTCCGCAGCAGCCGGCGGTTCTCCTGCCGGCGCAGCACCCCGGCACGGGCCAGCCGCTCCCCCACCGAGGTGGTGGACGACTGGGCCAGGAAGGCGAGCCAGGTGCGCACCGCCTGGTGCTGCGACTCACCGATCAGTTGGTCGAGCACGGTGTGGGCCAGCGCGTCGGCCGGGGGACGCCGGTCGATCACGCTGACCAGTCCACCCGAGACGGTGATCTGTCCGAAGAGGATTAACTCGGCCAGCAGACCGGCGGCGAGACCGAGGCCGGTGGCGCTCGGATGCAGCTTGGCCTTGCCCCGGCTGTCGTTGTGCGCAATCAGAAAAAACTCGTCGGCGATCAGCAAACGAGCCTCCAACGCATTGTCCACAGGTGATCCACGCCGGGTGACAGGATGCCCCCAGACCTCCAGCTTTGCAACTCCCAGATTCGATGGTTGCACTCCGTACTCATGCGACCTGCGGATCTTGTCGTGACAGACTCGGAGGGTGACTGCCAGCCCCACCGTTCGCCGCCGCCGCATCGCCCGTGAACTCCGCCAACTGCGGGAACGCGCGGGCATGACGCTCGACGTGGCCGCCCGCCAACTCGACATGTCCAAGAGCAACCTGTCCCGGATCGAGAACGCGCAGATCGGGATCAAACCCCGTGACGTCCGCGCCGCCCTGGCCCTCTACGAGGTGACCGGCGTCGATGCCGAGGCGCTCATCGAGATCGCCCGGGGCGCGCAGCAGCGCGGCTGGTGGCAGAACTACAGCGACGTGCTGCCGGAGTGGTTCGAGTTCTACGTCGGCCTCGAGGCGGAGGCGGAGAGCCTGCGCACCTACGAGGCGGAGTCCGTCCCCGGCCTGTTGCAGACCGAGGCGTACGCCCGGGAGATGTTCCGCCGTACGGCCGGCGAGGAGGGGTTGGAACGCAAGGTGGCCGCCCGGCTGCGCCGGCAGGAGGTGCTGCACCGGGAGTCTCCTCCGGTCGAGCTGTCGGTGGTGCTCAACGAGGCGGTGCTGTTGCGCCCGGTGGGCGGACCGGCCGTCATGGCGGAGCAGCTGACCCACATGGCCCGGATCGCCCAGTCACCGAACGTGACATGCCACGTACTTCCGTTCGCGTCCGGCGGGCACCCGGCGATGAGCACTCCGTACGTGATCATCACGTTTGCCGACGCGGCCGACAATTCCGTGGTTTACCTGGACAATCTCACGCTGGGTCTGGCGCTGGAGGAAGCGGGACACGTGCGCGGGTATACCCTTGTGCACGAGGAGCTGTGCCGGATGGCACTGGATCCGGCGGCGTCTTTGGCCCGCCTGGAGGAGGCTGCTCGTCACTTTGCGTGATCGCATTGCGGCACGCCCGGGGGGAACGGAAGGTATGGGAATGCAGGCGCTGCCTCTGTCCATGATGGACTGGCGGACCAGCAGCCGCAGCAGCGGCAACGGTAACTGTGTGGAGATCGCCACCACCGACGACCGGATCGCGGTGCGCGACAGCAAGGACCGGTGCGGTCCCGCGCTGGTCTTCTCCGCCCACGCCTGGACAGCCTTCGTCACCGGCATGGAGGCGGTACGACCGGGCTGACCCCCGGCGTGCCACAGTGGCAGCCGTGCTCCGTGACGTACCACTCGACCTGCCGGTCCGGCCGGCGCTGCCACCGCTGCTGCGGGCGCTGACCGGCACCGGCAGCGCGGTCCTGGTGGCCCCGCCCGGCACCGGCAAGACCACCCTCGCGCCGCTCGCGGTGGCCGACGGGGTGCCCGGTCGGGTGCTGGTCGCCCAGCCCCGCCGGGTGGCCGCCCGCGCGGCGGCCCGACGGATCGCCGACCTGCTCGGCGAGCGGGTCGGCGACCGGGTCGGGTACGCCGTGCGCGGCGACCGCCGGGTCGGCCCGGCCACCCGGATCGAGGTGGTCACCACCGGCCTGCTGGTCCGCCGGTTGCTGCGCGACCCCGAGCTGCCCGGGGTGGACGCGGTGCTGCTCGACGAGTGTCACGAGCGGCAGCTCGACGCGGATCTCGCGTTGGCCTTCACCGTGGAGGCCCGCGCGGCGCTGCGGCCCGAGCTGTGGCTGGTGGCCATGTCGGCGACCCCGGAGGCGGACCGGTTCGCCGCGTTGCTCGGCGGCGACACGCCGGCCCCGGTGGTCCGCGCCGACGCCGCCCTGCACCCGGTCGCCCGGGTCTGGACGCCGCCGCCGCGCCCGGTCGCGCCGCCGGGCGCGGGACGGGTCGATCCGCTGCTGCTCGACCACGTCGCCGCCACCGTCCGGCGGGCCCTGCACGAGCAGGACGGCGACCTGCTGGTCTTCCTGCCCGGGGCGGGCGAGATCGGGGCGGTGGCCCGCCGGTTGGCCGACCTGACCGACCGGGTGGCCGTCCTGCCACTACACGGGCGGCTGCCCGCCGCCGCACAGGACGCCGCGTTGCGCCCGGCCGCACGACGTCGGGTGGTGCTCGCCACCTCCGTCGCGGAGAGCAGCCTGACCGTGCCCGGGGTCCGGGTGGTGGTCGACGCGGGCCTGGCCCGGGTGGCCCGCACCGACCTGTCCCGGGGGCTGGGCGCACTGGTCACCGTGGCGGTGTCCCGGGCCGCGGCGACCCAGCGGGCCGGGCGGGCCGGCAGGCAGGCCCCGGGGGTGGTCTACCGTTGCTGGTCCGAGGCCGCCCACGGCCGGCTCGCCGCCCAGCCCGAGCCGGAGATCGCCACCGCCGACCTGACCGGCTTCGCCCTGGACCTGGCCGCCTGGGGCAGCCCCGACGGCGTCGGCCTGGCACTGCCCGACGCACCGCCGCCCGCCGCGCTGACCGTCGCCCGGGAGACGTTGACCAGCCTCGGCGCGATCGACGCCGACGGTCGGGTGACCGCCCGGGGACGGGCCATCGCCGCCACCGGCACCCACCCCCGGCTGGGTCGCGCCCTGCTCGACGGCGCCGCCCGGGTCGGCCGGGACCGGGCCGCCGAACTGGTCGCCCTGCTCGCCGAGGACGGACTGGCCGGGCGGCACGACGACCTCACCGCCGGGTGGCGGCGGCTGCGCGACGACACCGATCCCGGTGCCACCGCCCGCTGGCGTGCGGAGGTACGCCGGCTGCGCGCCGCCCTGCCCGCCACCACCGAGCGGGGCGACATCGGCGCACGGCTGCCGGACGACCTGGCGGCGGGGCTGCTGGTGGGGCTGGCCTATCCGGAGCGGCTGGCCCGGCTGCGCCGGGCCGGCGGGACGTCGTACCTGATGGCGGGTGGGACCGGGGCGGAGCTGGCGGCCGGGTCGGCGCTGGCCGGGACGGACTGGCTGGCCGTCGCCGTCGCCGACCGGTCGCCGGGCGCACCGACCGCCCGGGTCCGGTTGGCCGCCCCGGTCGACGAGGCGACCGCCCGGGAGGTCGGCGGTCCGCTGCTGACCGAGGTACGCGAGGTCGGCTGGGTCGACGGCGACGTGCTGGCCCGGCAGGTGACCCGGCTCGGGGCGATCGAGCTGGTCAGCCGCCCACTGGCCCGGCCGGCGTCGGAGCTGCTGGCCGCCGCCCTCGCCGACGGGCTGCGCCAGGTGGGCCTGGACCTGCTGACCTGGACCCCGGCGGCCCGGACGCTGCGCCAGCGGCTGGCGTTCTGCCGGCAGGCGTTGGGGGCGGACTGGCCGGAGGTCTCCGACGCCGCGCTGCTCGCCGCCGCCGACCGGTGGCTCGGGCCGGAGCTGGCCGCCGCCCGTCGCCGTGCCGACCTGGCCCGGATCGACGTGACCGGGGCGCTGCGTCGGCTGCTGCCCTGGCCGCAGGCGGGCCGGCTGGACGAGCTGGCCCCGGAACGCATCGAGGTGCCCAGCGGCTCCCGGGTCCGGGTCGACTACGCCGATCCGGCGGCGCCGGTGCTGGCGGTGAAACTCCAGGAGACGTTCGGCTGGGCGGACGCGCCCCGGCTGGCCGACGGTCGGGTGCCGGTGCTGCTGCACCTGCTCTCCCCTGCGGGCCGGCCGGTCGCGGTCACCGCCGACCTGGCGTCGTTCTGGCGCACCGGCTACCCGCAGGTGCGCGGGGAACTACGCGGGCGCTATCCGCGCCATCCCTGGCCGGAGGACCCGACCACGGCCACCCCGACCCGGCACACCACGCACCGCCGACGCTGAGCCGACGCACCGCCGGACGACGCCGGGCCGACGCACCGCCGGACGACGCCGAGCCGACGCCGCAGGGCGGCGGAGCTGTCACTCGTCGACGACGTCGGCGATGAGCACGGTGATGTTGTCGGGGCCGCCGGCCCGCAGCGCCAGGTCGATCAGGCGGCGGGCGCACGCCTCCCGGTCGGGGGTCTCCCGGAGCACCTCGGTGAGGGTCTCCAGGCGGACGACGTTGGAGAGGCCGTCGCTGCACAGCAGCCAGCGGTCACCGGCCCGGGGCACCATCGTCGCGTACGACGGGGAGACCTGCTCGCCCTGCAACGCCTGGGTGACCACGGCCCGCCGGGGGTGGCTGGACGCCTCCTCGGGGCTGATCACGCCCTGGTCGACCAGCATCTGGACGAAGGTGTCGTCCCGGGTGACCTGCTTGAGGGTGCCCTCGCGGAACAGGTAGGCCCGGGAGTCACCGACGTGCGCGAGCGCCAGGCAGCTGCCCGTGCGGGAGAAGAGCAGGGCGGTCAGTGTGGTGCCCATGCCCTGCCGCTCCCGGTCCTCCTCGACCGCCTGGTGGATCCGCGCGGTGGCCAGCTCGATGCCGGTCTGCAACGCCGCCACCAGGGCGTCCTCGGGGGTCTCCACGTCCAGTGGGGCGACCGCGTCGATGGCGATCCGGCTGGCCAGGTCGCCGGCCGCCATCCCGCCCATGCCGTCGGCGACGGCGACGAGCCAGGCACCGGAGTGCAGGGCGTCCTGGTTTCCGCTGCGGATCAGCCCACGGTCGCTCGTCCCGACGGAACGAAGCTTCAGGGTCATGGGTGGCAGCCTGCCAGGCGGAGGGCGTTGTTGTCTCTAGGAGATCAGGACGACTGCGCGTGGCGCGGCGAATCTCACTACCGCAGGCGTCGATCCGGACGGCTGCGACCAGCCCGAAGGTCATCCAGTCGAATCGATTGACAGGGACGAGACGCGCTGGAAACATCTGGCTGATAGCTGGGAGCGCTCCCAGTGATGACCATCTACGGCACACCCCACCACTGTCCTTCCGCCCGGAAAGGAATCCCGTGATCCTGACCCGACGACGTCGGCGGCATCTCGCGGTATTGGCAGCGACGACCCTGATCCTCACCGGCGCCGGCACCGGCGTGGCCCACGCCGAAGTCCCGCCGGACGCGCCCGAGCAGATCAGCAACGGCGACTTCAGCGAGGGCGTCTCGCCCTGGTTCTCCTACGGCACCGGCCCGCTCGACGTCGTCGACGGCCGGCTCTGCGTCACCGTCCCCGCCGGCCTGGCCAACCCGTGGGACGCCGGCATCGGCCACGACGGGGTCCGGCTCAACGCCGGGGCCGAATACAAGCTCAGCTTCGACATCTCCGCCACCCCCGGGTTGAGCGTCAACGCCGTGCTCCAGCTCGGCAGCGCCCCCTACACGTCGTACGCGAGCGTGCCGGCGGTGGCCGCCCCGACGAGCAAGCGGGTCGAGC
Source organism: Micromonospora sp. NPDC048894 (assembly GCF_040649765.1). Classification (NCBI taxonomy): domain Bacteria; kingdom Bacillati; phylum Actinomycetota; class Actinomycetes; order Micromonosporales; family Micromonosporaceae; genus Micromonospora; species Micromonospora sp. NPDC048894. The sequence goes on from NZ_JBEZFY010000007.1 coordinate 237,024, forward strand.
AGACGTTCACCGTCCCGGACGACAACCCCAACGCCCAGCTCATCTTCCAGGTCGGCGGGGCCGCCGCCGAGCAGCGGATCTGCCTGGACAACGTCTCGCTGCGCGGTGGCGAGGCCGCCCCGCCGTACGTGCCGGACACCGGCCCCCGGGTCCGGGTCAACCAGGTCGGCTACCTGCCCGGCGGCCCGAAGAACGCCACCGTGGTGACCGAGTCGACCGGGGCGCTGCCCTGGCAGCTCAAGTCGGCCGCCGGCACGGTCGTCGCCAGCGGCCAGAGCACCCCGCGCGGGGTCGACGCCGCTTCCGGGCAGAACGTGCAGACCGTCGACTTCTCGTCCTTCCGCACGCCCGGCACCGGCTACACGCTGGTCGCCGACGGCGAGACCAGTCACCCGTTCGACATCTCCGGCGACCTCTACGACCGGCTGCGGGCCGACGCGATGCAGTTCTTCTACGCCCAGCGCAGCGGCATCGAGATCGACGGTGACCTGATCGGCGAGGAGTACGCCCGCCCGGCCGGCCACCTCGGCGTGGCCCCCAACCAGGGCGACACGCAGGTGCCCTGCCAGCCCGGCGTCTGCGACTACTCGCTGGACGTGCGCGGTGGCTGGTACGACGCGGGCGACCACGGCAAGTACGTGGTCAACGGCGGTATCGCCGCCTACCAGCTGCTGAGCGCCTTCGAGCGGACCAAGACGGCGGAGACCGCCGCCGGTGGCGCCGCACTGGGTGACTCGACGCTGCGGGTGCCCGAGCGGGGCAACGCGGTGCCGGACATCCTCGACGAGGCCCGCTGGGAGATCGAGTTCCTGCTCCGGATGCAGGTGCCGGACGGCAAGCCGCTGTCCGGGATGGTCCACCACAAGATCCACGACAAGGCGTGGACCGGCCTGCCGCTCGCCCCGCAGGACGACGCCCAGCCGCGTGAGCTGCACCCGCCGACGACCGCCGCCACCCTGAACCTGGCTGCCGTCGCCGCGCAGTGCCAGCGCCTGTTCGCCCCGTACGACGCGGCGTTCGCCGCCCGCTGCGGCACCGCCGCGTCGAGCGCGTACGCCGCCGCGAAGGCGCACCCGGCGGTCTACGCCGACCCGAACGACGGCATCGGCGGCGGCGCGTACGACGACACCAACGTCACCGACGAGTTCTACTGGGCGGCCGTGGAGCTGTACCTGACCACCGGCAAGAAGGCGTACCTGGACGACCTGACCGCCTCGCCCCAGCACACCGGCGACGTGTTCGCCACGGGCGGCGCGTTCAGCTGGCAGAGCGTGGGCGCGGTCGGCCGGCTCGACCTGGCCACCGTGCCGAACGGCCTGCCGGCCGCCGACAAGACCCGGGTCCGCGACTCGGTGACCGCCGCCGCCGACAACTACCTGACCACCCTGCACGCCCAGGCGTACGGCCTGCCGGTGCCGGGCGAGGCGGCAAGCTACGTCTGGGGCAGCAACAGCAACATCATCAACAACATGGTCGTGCTGGCCACCGCGTTCGACCTGACCCGGGACGCGAAGTACCGGGACGGCGCCGTGCAGGCGACCGACTACCTGCTCGGCCGCAACGCGCTGAACATGTCGTACGTGACCGGCTGGGGCGAGCAGAACGCGCGCAACCAGCACAGCCGGATCTTCGGCAACCAGCTCAACCCGGCCATGCCGAACCCGCCGGTCGGCTCGCTCGCCGGTGGCCCGAACGCCGCCCTGCAGGACCCGTTCGTCGCCCAGCTGCTCAAGGACTGCGCGCCGATGTTCTGCTATGTCGACGACATCAACTCGTACTCGACCAACGAGGTGGCGGTCAACTGGAACTCGGCGCTGGCCTGGCTCGCGTCGTTCCTCGCCGACCAGGGGGAGGCCAAGGCGGTGGCCCCGCGCACCTGCGCGGTCAGCTACCAGGTGCACGGCACCTGGCCGGACGGCTCCAACACCCAGGTCGTCCTGCGCAACACCGGTGACACCGCGATCAACGGCTGGACCCTGCGGTACGCCTACAACGGCGACCAGAAGGTCACCCAGGCGTGGACGGCCAAGGTGACCCAGTCCGGGGCCACCGTGACGGCTAAGAACGAGTCGTACAACGCGAAGATCGCGCCGGGCGCCGGCATCACCTTCGGTCTGCTCGCCAAGACCGGCACGCTGGCCAACCCGTCGCCGGACCTGATCACCGTCAACGGCGTCGCCTGCACGGTGTCCTGACCGGCACTCCCACCCTCGGGCCCCGGGCTGCCACCCGGGGCCCGAGCGCGCCGGGCGGTCGTCCCCCGACCGCCCGGCGCTCCCCCTCAAGCCCTCACCACGCCCCACCCGTGACGTCCCTCCGGTCCAGTAGTGGAGACGAGTTCCATGCCCGAGCTGACCACGATCTCCGACGCCGAACGTCGGCGCATCGTCCACGAATTCGTCGACGAGACCGTCGGCGACGCCCACCCCGAGGTCGTGGCGATGGTCCGTGACCTCACCTTCCGGGTCCGCGACACCGTCGAGCTGGCCCGCGCCGCCGGCATCACCCCCGAGTCGCCCCGCGCCGGCCACGTGGTGGCCGCGCTGGTCGCCGCGTACGGCGAGGTCTTCGACCGGGTCGACGACGCCGGTTACCGCAGCGCGCTACTGGCCCGCCTGGAGGTCGCGAACGACCCCCGGACCGAGCGCTACTTCCAACTCCTCGCCACGGTCAACGGCTGGACCCCACCCCCCACACTGACCCCCGTCGTGGACTGGTTCATCGCCGCGCTGCGCCAGCACCCCGCACCCTGACCATCCCCTCGCGCCCTACCCCAGCCAGCCGCGCAGTGCAGTGCGATCCGAGCGGTGGACTGCCGTCCGAGCGGTTCCGTCTGGTGCGGGCAAGTCGGGCGGGACAGCGTGCGGTCAACCGAGACCTGACTGCTACGGGCCGGGCATGCACGTCTCCTCCACCCACACCTTGGCCCGAGACGTATATGCCTGTCCGTCATATTTATGACCGACAGGCATACGTGTTCCAGGACAGTCATACTCACCTAAAGCTCACGCAGGGTGACGATCAGCGCTACGCCCGAGTGGCTCAGCCTGGCCTCGTCGAGGACAGCGACCAGCAGCAACGACCACCAGCGGCAGGCCGTCGCGTAGAGGTCGGACCAGAAACTCCAGGACGTCCCGCTTGGGTAGCGCGGCAACCTCGGCACGATTTCTCGTCTGCGGGATTCGCTCCTGCTGGCCCACCGCCGCGGCGGCGAGCAGGGCCGAGCAGGGCCGAGCGCCCGCTGTCACGGCACGACAGGCGGGCGCTCGAACCCGGCCGGACTCAGCCGGGCAGGCCGCTGACGGCGGCGGGCACGGCGACGTCGCCGCCGGTCCAGACGTAGCTGGCGTCCACGTCCGGTGCGGCGAACCCTCCGGCGAACAGCGAGTTGACCCGGGACGCCTCGGCGGCGCTGGGCTTGGCGTTGCGGCAGGAGACCGGGGCGCTGCTGCCCGACATGAGGTCGGTGCACAGGCCGGTCCGGTTGTCCGGCAGGCCGAGGATGTGGCCGATCTCGTGGGTGGCGATCCGGGTCCGGTCGTAGCCCTGGTCGACGGCCTGGGTGCCCATCCAGACCCGACCGTTGCCGAGGCTGGTGGTCTGCGCCCGGGGCCAGCCCGTGTCGACGTAGATGGTGATGTTGCCGGGCGTGCGGGCGACCAGCCGGACGTTGCCCACCGAGCTGTTCCAGATCGTCGCGGCCTGGTCGAAGTTGGTGCGGAACTCGCCGGCCCGGCTCGCGTCGTAGTAGACCGTCCGGACGGCCGCCGACGCGGTGGTGCCGACGGAGGTGACCGCGCCGGTCGCCGCGAGCACCAGCGCCAACAGGGTCCCGGCGGTACGCGAGAACTGTCGTCGTCGAATCATCCGACCTCCATCGATAGAAGTTCACCGATGTTATGTGGTCGGTCGGACCCGGGTCGAATAGCGGTTACGTCATACCGCCGCGACCACCCGCCCAGCCGCTCCCGCTTCAGCCACCCGGTCAGCCGATCTCCTCGTCGAGGAAGCACCAGCGCCAGGACTCCCCCGGCTGGATCGAGCGCATCACTGGGTGCCCGGTCGACTCGAAGTGCTTGGTCGCGTGCTGGTACGGCGACGAGTCACAGCACCCCACCTGCCCACACTCCACACACGACCGCAGGTGCACCCAGTTGTCGTTGCCGACGGCCACGCACTCCGGGCAGGCGTCGGTGACGGTCGGCTCGGCGGTCCCCGCCCCGGTCAGGTGCGCACAGCTCATCAGTCGCTCTCCCGTCGCAACAACGACTCCTCCAGGTCAAGGTCACGGTAGGCCCGCACCAGCACCTCCTCGGGAATCCGTCCCTCGTCGCGGGCGGCCCGGAAGACCTCCCGCTCGGCGTCGATCATCTCCTGCCGCAGCCGACCGTACGCCTGCGACGGGGTCTCCCGGTCGCTGCCACCGAGCCGTTCCCAGGCCAGGTTGGTGCGGCTCTGCACCAGCCCGCGTAACCGCTCCACCACGGCCGGCGGCGCACCGTCGGCCAACGCGTCCAGCTTCTCCCGGGCCGCCCGCCCGGCCTGCTGCTGCACCGTCGCGGCGGAGAGCGCGTCGGCCACCGGGTCGTCCGGGGGCAGTTTCAACCGGCGGGCCAGCCACGGCAGGGTCGCGCCCTGGCCGAGCAGGGTCGCCATGATCACCGCGAAGGCCAGCCAGATGAACAGTGCCCGCTGGTAGGGCTGTTCCCCGGCCAGGGTCAGCGGCAGACCCAGCGCGGCGGCCAGGGTCACCACCCCGCGCATCCCGGCCCAGCCGATGACGATCGGAAACTGCACCGGCGGGCCCGGGTCGCGCTGCCGGACCCGGGGCACCAGCCGGGCCAGGTAGGTGGCGGGGAAGACCCAGACGAACCGGGTCAGGAAGACCGCCGCCAGCACCGCCGCGGTGATCCCCACCAGCCGCCCGGTCGGCTCGTCGAGATCCCGCAGCACCTCGGGCAGTTGCAGGCCGACCAGCAGGAAGACCAGCCCTTCCAGCAGGAACTGCACCAGCCGCCAGAACGCGCCGGTCTGCAACCGGGAGGCGGCCGACAGCAGCAGCGGCATCTTGTGGCCGATCCCCAACCCGGTGACCACCACCGCCACCACCCCGGAGGCGTGGATCTCCTCGGCGGCGAAGACCACCGCGAACGGCACGATCAGCGACAGCGCGTTGTCCAGCAGCGGGTCGGTGGTCCGCTTGTGCAGGTAGCCGAAGACCACCACGCCCAGCAACCCGACCAGCACCCCGCCGCCGGTGGCGACCACCACCTCCTGCGCGACGTACCCGAAGCTCACCGAGCCGGCGCTGGCGGTGGCCGCGACGATCGCCACCCGCAGCAGCACCAGCGCGGTGGCGTCGTTGACCAGGCTCTCCCCCTCCAGGATGGTCACCACCCGCCGGGGCAGACCCACCCGCCGGGCCACCGCGGTCGCGGCGATCGCGTCCGGCGGGGCCACCACCGCACCCAACGCCACACAGATCGCGTACGGCAGGTCGGGCAGGAACAGGTGCACCACCGTGCCCACCACGAAGGCGGTGAAGATGACCAGACCCACCGCGAGCAGCAGGATCGGCCGCAGGCTGAGCCGGAACGCCGGCACCGACGTGCCCAACGCCGCCACGTAGAGCAGCGGCGGCAGGATGCCCACCAGCACCAGGTCGGGGTCGAGCCGGACGTGCGGGAACCCCGGCAGGAAGGACAGCCCGAGGCCCAGCACCACCAGCAGGATCGGCGCGAGCAGGCCCAGCTTGCGGGCCAGCGCGGCACCGAAGGTCGCGATGGCCAGGAAGACCACGACCTCGAACAGAGCTTCCATGGGGTACGAGCCTAGGGGTACGACCCGGCCGGGGTGATCACCCGGCGGCGCGCAGCTTCGGCAGCACCTCCGCGCCGAACGTGTCGATGAAGGCGCGCTGCTCCTGCCCGACGTGGTGCAGGGCGATCTGGTCGACGCCCAGCGACAGGTACTCCTCGAGCCAGCCCACGTGCCGGCCCAGATCCGACGACACGTTCACCACCTCGGTGACCTGCTCCAGCGGCACCCGCTCACTGACCGCGTCGAAGTGCTCTGCGGTGTCCAGGTCCCAGCAGACCGGCGGCGGGAAGATGTTGCTGCGCCACTGCTCGTACGCGATCGCCTCCGCCTCGGCCTGCTCCGGCGCCCAGCTCACGTGCACCTGCAGGTGCACCGGTCCCCGCCCACCGGCGTCCCGGTAGGCGTCGATCATCTCGCGCAGGTGCGCGGTCGGCGCGTTCACGGTGATCAGCCCGTCCGCCCACTCGGCGCACCACCGGGCGGTGGCCACGCTGACCGCCGCCCCGATCAGCGCCGGGGGTTCCTCGGGCCGGGTCCACAGCTTCGCCCGGTCCACCCGGACCAGGCCGTCGTGGCTGACCTCCTCGCCGGCCAGCAGCGCCCGGATCACCTCGACGCACTCCCGCAGCCGGGCGGTACGCACGTCCTTACGCGGCCAGCCGTCGCCGGTGATGTGCTCGTTGCTCGCCTCGCCGGTGCCCAGCGCCGCCCAGAACCGGCCCGGGTACATCGCGCCGAGGGTGCCGATGGCCTGCGCGATGATCGCCGGGTGGTAGCGCTGGCCGGGGGCGTTGACCACCCCGAACGGCAGCCCGGTGGCCTGCAGCGCGGCCCCCAGCCAGGACCAGGCGAACCCGGACTGGCCCTGCCGGGTGCTCCACGGCGAGAAGTGGTCCGACGACATCGCGGCGTCGAATCCGGCGCGTTCGGCGTGCACCACCGCCTCCAGCAGGCGACTCGGATGGATCTGCTCGTGGGAGGCGTGGAAGCCGAACACCGTCATGGCGTCCTTCCGTACCCATGACGGTGCCCGGTTAAAGCTCACCCCCGCCGACTTGGCCGGCGCAGGCTTCCGCCGCCCGGCCCGGGTGGCGGCGACGCGGGGTCACTCGGCGTGCGCGCCGGCCCCGGCGGTGGCGGCACCCTCCCCCACCCAGACGGTCTTGGTGTTGCAGAACTCCCGCATCCCCAGCGCCGACAGCTCCCGGCCGTAGCCGGAGTTCTTCACCCCGCCGAAGGGCAGCTCCGGGTACGAGGTGGTCATGCCGTTGACGAAGACGTTGCCGGCGTCCAGGTCGGTGGCGAACCGCTCCTGCTCGGCCGGGTCGGTGGTCCAGGCGTTCGCGCCCAACCCGAAGGGCGTGCCGTTGGCCACCTCGACCGCCTCGTCGTACGACGACACCCGGTAGAGCCCGGCGACCGGCCCGAAGACCTCCTCGGCCCACATCCGCATCTGCGGGTTCAGGTCGGTGACCACGGTCGGCGGATAGAACCAGCCGTCGCCGGTCGGCTTCTCGCCGCCGCAGAGCACCGTCGCGCCGTGCGCCACCGCGTCCTGCACCTGGGCGTGGATCTCGTCCCGGCCGCTCTCGCTGGCCAGCGGGCCGACGTCGGTGTCGGCGTCCATCGGGTCGCCGACCCGCAGCGCGGCCATGTTCGCGGCGAACTTCCCGGCGAAGGCGTCGAAGACGTCGGTGTGCACGATGAACCGCTTGGCGGCGATGCAGGACTGGCCGTTGTTCTGGCAGCGGGCGGTGGTGGCCACCTCGGCGGCCCGGTCCAGGTCGGCCGAGGGCATCACCACGAACGGGTCGCTGCCGCCCAGCTCCAGCACGGTCTTCTTCAGCTCCCGGCCGGCGATCTGGGCGATCGAGCGGCCCGCGCCCTCGCTGCCGGTCAGCGTCGCCGCCCGGACCCGGGGGTCGGCGAGGATCCGGTCGACGGCGTCGGAGCCGACCAGCAGGGTGGTGAACGCGCCCTCGGGGAAGCCGGCCCGGCGGAACACGTCCTCCAGGTAGAGCGCGGTCTGCGGCACGTTGGAGGCGTGCTTGAGCAGGCCGGTGTTCCCGGCCATCAGGGCCGGCGCGGCGAACCGCAGCACCTGCCAGAGCGGGAAGTTCCACGGCATCACCGCGAGCACCGCCCCGATCGGCTGGTAGCGGACGTACGCCCGCCTGGCCTTCACCGCGGCGGCGTCGGCGGGCTCGTCGGCGAGCATCCGTTCCGCGTGCGCGGCATAGAACCGGCAGGCGGTCGCGCACTTGGTGACCTCGGCCTTCGCTGCCGTGTAGGTCTTGCCCATCTCGGTGGTCATCAGCCGGGCGGTGTCGTCGCGTTCGGCGTCGAGCAGGTCCGCGGCGGTGTTCATCCACTGCGCCCGCTGGGCGACCGTGGTGCGGCGCAGGTCCCGGAACGCCAGGTCGGCCCGGTCGATGGCGGCGTCGATCTGCTCGGCCGACATCGGCTCGTACGACTTGAGCACCTGCCCGGTGGCGGGGTTGGTGGTGGCGATGGGCATCTCGTACTCCTGTCACTCGAAGAGTGAGTGCCGCGCGCCCGGCTGCTCTTGGCGGCGGGCGGCACGGCGGCGCTGGATGACGACCAGGTCGACGACCGCCACGACGGCGAACAGCGCGCAGAGCACACCCAGCCAGGCCAGCCCGGCCCAGAACGCGCCGACCGCGAAGACGGCCATGCTCACCAGGCCGAACAGGGCAAGCGTCAGTCGGAGGTTCAACGCGCTGTAGGCGTGGCCGACCGTGCCACGGGCACGCCGGGGCTGCGATCTCGTCATCGTCTGGGGCTACCCCGGCACGGACACCGTTAACCGGCCCCGACGCCCGGATCACGACGGGTGTCTTACACACTCGTACCAGATTCATGTTTCCAGCTATTTAATCTGCCCGGAAGTCGACACGACCGGGCCGTAGCACCGCACCTGGCCCGTAGAGTGACCGGGCTGTCGCTCTGCGCTGTCTGACCGGGGGAAGACGCATGCCTCGACGCTGGGTCGCCGCCGTGGCCTGCCTGTTCGCGCTGGTCGCGCTCGCCTGCGAGGAGGGTGGCGGGGCGTCGCCCCGCCCGACGAAGAGCGGGTCGACACCGACCGGCCTGCCCACCACGATGGCCGCTCTCGGTGACTCGATCACCACCGGTTTCGGTTCCTGCCTGGTGCTCACCTCGTGCCAACGCAACTCCTGGTCCACCGGGGACGGCATCCGGGTGGAGAGCCACTACCGGCGGCTGCTCGACGCCGACGCGTCGATCCGCAACCGGGCCCGCAACCACGCCGTGCCGGGTGCCCGTGCCGAGGCCCTCGCCGGGCAGGCCGGCGCCGCCGTCAAGGACAAGGCCGACTACGTGACGGTGCTGATCGGCGCCAACGACGCCTGCCGCGACGACATCGACGCGATGACCTCCACGGCCACCTTCCGCAGCCAGGTCGACCGGGCGCTGCGGGTGCTGCGCGAGGGCCGCCCCAAGGCCCGGGTGCTGGTGGCCAGCGTCCCCGACCTGAACCGGCTCTGGGAGATCGGGCACACCGAGTCCCGCGCGGTGCGGATCTGGAAGACCGGCATCTGCCCGGCCCTGCTGGCCAACCCCACCTCGGACGCCAAGGCCGACCGGGACCGCCGGACCCGCTTCGCCGAACGGATCGACGCGTACAACAGCCAACTCAAGGCGGCCTGCCGGGCGTACGGGTCGCGGTGCCGCTACGACGGCGGCGCGGTGCACCGGGTGCGGTTCAGCCTGGACGAGGTCAACGCGCTGGACTGGTTCCACCCCAACGTCGCCGGGCAGAACCGGCTCGCCGACGCGACCTTCCCGGCGGCCGGCTGGCGACTGTGAGCCACCCGGGCAGCCGCCGGGCCGGACCCGGTATGCCCACTGATCAGGGGCGACGCGGTTGGGGCACCCCGCCCCGGTGTTCCCGGTAGAGCGTCTGGGCGCGCTCGGCGAGATCCTTGGTGGCCGACGAGTTGGCCCAGGTGCCGAGGATGATCGCGGCCCCGGGGACGACCTTGGCGAAGACCCGCTTCGCCGCCCGCACCCCGGCCATCCGGGCCAGCCGGACGCCCAGTTGCAGCATCACCCGCCCCAGCGGGTTCTGGGCCGCGTGGCCGAACAGCGCACCGGCCCGCTCCCGACCGGCCGCGACGCCCAGCGCCAGCCGGGCCGTCTCGGCCGCCTTGTGCACCTTCTGCAGGACGAGCAGGTCGGTGGCCCGGTCCGGGTGCTCAGGGTCCACCCCGTACGCGGCGGCGACGTGCAACACCAGGCGGGCCTGGGTCCAGGCCAGCACCCCGACGTCGATGACGGCACCCGGTAGCCCCGCCGCGCCGGAGACCGCCCCGGAGAGCCGGGCCCGGTTGACGAAGCGCCGGATCGCCTGCTCGGCCAACTGGTCGGCGGTCGCGTCGGGTCGTCCCGCCCGCGCCCTGGCGAGCCACTGCGCCGCCTCCGGGCCGAGCCGGCGGACCGCCTCCAGGGCCAGGTGCTCCGGGGCGTACTGCGGATCTTCCCGCATCCGGTCCCAGAGCCGGGCCGGCGGCGCCTCGGGGGCGTCACCCGGGTCACCCGCCGGTGCTCCCGGCACCGCCGTGACAGCCACCCCCGGCACCGCTGCGACAGCCGTTCCCGGGGCCGCCGGTGGTGGCGCGGCCGTCGGGGCGGCGGGCGGCGGCGCGGGGACCGCCGGTGTGTCGGCCCGGACCGGCGGCGTGGGGACGGTCGGTTCGTCGTCGACAGGCACGGCGTCGGTCACAAAGGCTCCCGGGGGTGGAATCGGTTCAGGGGCGGTCAGCGGCGGCGACCCGACAGCTTGCTGGCAGCCTGCTTGAGCCGCGCCTGGTTCTCCGGCTTGGCCAGCTCGCGCCGACCCCGGTCGACCAACTGCTGCCCCTTGGGCGAGCGCAGGAAGGCGCTGATCCGCTGCATCAGTGCTGACATGTCGTCCTCCGATCGGGTGTCCTGCGTCATGTGTACCCGATTCGAGCAACCGCCAACCGTCCACTGTGTCCGGTCGAGGATAACCACCGACCGGTTTCGCCCCGAACGGACCCGACCGCCCCGCACGGCCCGGGCCCGCAGGACGGGACGAACGGGACCGGCCCGCCCGAGCCGGGCTCGGGCGGGCCGGGTCACCGGGGCGGATTCCGCTCCGGCCGGACGGGGGTGGCTCAGACCAGGATGGCGCCGACCACCTCGGTGGCCCGCCACTCGTGCTGGGCGTAGAGGTCCGGGTAGGCCGAGATCTGCACGGCCTGCGCGGCGACGGTCAACGGCAGGTCCTCCCAGCCGGGAATCGCCAGCAGCGCGGTGAGGAACGCCCGGGTGGCGAACGCCGGGTCCATCAGCTGACCGACCTCGCCCCAGCCGCTGCTGGGCCGCTGCTGGAACAGCCCGACCGAGTCGTGGTCCCAGCCGATCGCCTGGTGCGGGTAGTTCTGCGACTCGGGCAGCACGCCGCTGGCGTAGTTGTAGAGGTTGCTCTCCTGCATCGCGGTGGCCACCGCGATGATCAGGGCCCGGCGGGGCACACCCATCGCCCGCCCGGCCTTGACGATCTCCTTGGCGTTGTCCATCTGGGCCTGGTCGAGACCGGCCACCGGGACGATCCGCTTCGGTTTCGGCTTCGGCGTGGGCTTGGGGCGGGGCTTGGGCCTGATGGTCCTGGTCGCGGTCGGCGTCGGGGCGGCGGCCGTCGGGCTGGCGACGGTCGGGCTGGCGGTGGGGGTGCCGGGAACGATGGTGACCGGGGTACGGATCTCGGCGCGGGAGGCGGCCTGCCGGCTGCGCTCGGCGAGCGCCGCCTCGGTGCCGGCCCGGTCGGCGGTCGGCTCGTCCGGCAGGGCCTGTGCGCCGGCGACGGCGGTCGCGCCGAGGCAGCAGAGCACCCCGGCGGCGAGGGCCACCCGGGTACGCACCGGGCGGCGTCGGAGGTTAAGGAGCCCGCCGAGGCGGGTACGGAAGGAGCGGGGTTCATCGAGAACGCCGACCTGAACGGACGAGGGGGTGTCGTCCGAACGGCCAGTCATGCCCTTGGGGGCGACCTGGTCGTCGATGGTGTCGTCGTCACGCATCCGCCGAGGCTAGACACGCTCCTATCCGGTGACCCACCGTCACAGGGTGGCCCTCATCACAATCGCGCACCTACGGGTGGGACACCCGTCGTGGACGCGCGGCCAGGGTGACAGACCTCCCGCAACAGGCATTACGGTCAGGAAATCCGGGCAACGTCGTCCCGCGTGGTCAACCGCCCAGAGCGCCGCGGCCGGCCGCATGATCCACTATGTCCGCCTTTCGGGTGACAGGCCGGAACCATCCGACCGAGTCGCCCCGGCACTATCGGCGAATTGGTGGCTTCCTCCGGGTTTGATAGCCGGATCGGTCACGACACGCCCAGTGCTGGAATGGATGACGCCGACAGGTACGTTCCCCGAACCGGGTGCCGTCCGCGCACGGTCGCCCGTACGCGCGTGTTTCCTCAGGAGGTCCGACCGGTGCTCGACCCACACGAGCTCTACGAGCTCACCGACGATCTGCCCGACCTCGGCCAGCCGGTGCTGATCCAGGCGCTCACCGGCTTCGTCGACGCCGGCAACGCCAGTCGGCTGGCCCGCGAGCAGCTGCTCACCTCGCTGGACGCCCGCACGATCGCCACCTTCGACGTCGACCAGCTCTTCGACTACCGGTCCCGCCGCCCGGTGATGACCTTCGTCGAGGACCACTGGGAGGACTACGACGCCCCCGAGCTTGCCCTGCACCTGCTGCACGACGACGACGAGACACCGTTCCTCCTGCTCACCGGCCCGGAGCCGGACCTGCAGTGGGAGCGTTTCGTGGCGGCGGTCAGCGCGGTGGCCGCCCGACTCGACGTCCGACTCACCGTCGGGCTCAACTCGATCCCGATGGCCGTGCCGCACACCCGACCCACCGGGGTCACCGCACACGCCACCCGCCGGGAACTGATCTCCGGCTACGAGCCGTGGTTGCAGCGGGTGCAGGTCCCGGGCAGCGTCGGGCACCTGCTGGAATACCGGCTCGGCCAGGCCGGCCGGGACGCCCTCGGGTTCTCCGCCCACGTGCCGCACTACGTCGCGCAGACCGAGTACCCGGCCGCCGCCGAGGTGCTGCTCTCCTCGGTGTCGCGCAGCACCGGCCTGCTGCTGCCCAACGACAGCCTCCGCTCCGCCGCCGAGGTGGTCCGGGTCGAGATCGACCGGCAGGTCGCCCAGACCGACGAGGCCGCCGCACTGGTCACCGCCCTGGAGGAGCAGTACGACGCGTTCGCCCGGGGACGGGGCGAGAAGAACCTGCTGGCCGCCGAGACCGGCCCGCTGCCCACCGCCGACGAGCTGGGCGCCGAGCTGGAACGCTTCCTCGCCGAGCAGACCCGACCGGGCGACACCCCGGGCACCTGACCCACCCGTACCACGGCGGCGGCGACCCGACCCGGGACGCCGCCGCCCGGTCATCCCCGAGGTACCGGCACGCCGAGGGCGGCCCGGCGAGCCCCCGCGCCGCCAGGATCGGCGAGCCCCTGCGCCGCCAGGATCGGCGGTGCGCGGAGCCCGCAGCGGCGGGGAGCCGGTGACCACGCCGACTCCGCTGCCCGGCGGGGCGGGCCGGGATGCGGCAGGCTGGGCACATGCGCCTGGCGACCTGGAACGTGAACTCGGTGAAGGCCCGCCTCCCCCGGCTGCTGGACTGGCTCGCCGGCACCACCCCCGACGTGGTCTGCCTCCAGGAGACCAAGTGCCCGGACGGGGCCTTCCCGGTCGCCGAGGTCGGTGAGCTGGGCTACGAGGTGGCCAGCCACAGCGACGGCCGGTGGAACGGGGTGGCGATCCTGTCCCGCGTCGGCCTGACCGACGTCACCGTCGGCTTCCCCGGCGAACCGGGCTTTCCGCAGCCCGAGGCCCGCGCCATCTCCGCCACCTGCGCCGGGGTCCGGATCTGGTCGGTGTACGTCCCGAACGGCCGGGCGGTCGACGACCCGCACTACGCGTACAAGCTGGCCTGGTTCGCGGCGCTGCGGGACGCCCTGGAACCGGAGGTGGCCGCCGGTGGGCCGGTCGCCGTCTGCGGGGACTTCAACGTCGCCCCGACCGACGCCGACGTCTGGGACCCGGCGCTCTTCGTCACCTCCACGCATGTCACCCCCGCCGAGCGGGCCGCCCTGGCCGCCCTGCGCGACCTCGGGCTCAGCGACGTGGTGCCCACCCCGATGAAGGGCCCGCACCCATACACCTACTGGGACTACCGGGCCGGCATGTTCCACCAGAACAAGGGCATGCGCATCGATCTGGTGTACGCGTCCGCGCCGCTGGCCGCGACGGTCCACGCCGCGTACGTCGACCGGGAGGCCCGCAAGGGCAAAGGCCCCTCCGACCATGCCCCGATCGTGGTCGACACCGACCAACCAGCTGTCGACGCACCCTGACCCGCCCCGGGACAGCGCCGCCAACGGTTCCGGCTCCCGCCTATGGGGGCGCCCCCTCCTGTCAGGGCGTGCCCCGCCCGGGGCGTCCCTGCGTGCCGCTGCCGCCTATCGGGGGTGGGACGTCTTGGCGCGGTCGACGAAGCCACGCCACGCTCCAGGCCTACCGGGGGCCGGGCCGGATCACCGGCGCCGGGTCGCCGCACGGCCCTGGCCGTGCGGCGAGGCGAAACTCGCGCTCCTCGCGAGGTACGACGGCGACCGGCCGGGCCTGTTGATCCTGCTGTCCCGGTTGTCGGTGGAGGCGACCGACCACCTGACGCGACTCGACAGCGGTCGCCAGGCCGACCTGACCGACTGCTTCCTGACCTGGGCCCGCCCGCCCGCCGACTGACCGTCCCGCGCCGGCCGCGCCTCTCCCCCACCACTCTGCCGGCGGCTGCCCGCCCCCGCCCGCCATCCGGCCGGCCGGCGACCGGGCGACGCAGGCGGATTGTGGAGAGTTGTTGCGCCCCTGGCGACAACAACTCTCCACAAAGCCGCGTGCGCTCCGCGCTCCCCCCGCCGGAGGCGCGTCTCCCCGCGCTCGGCATGCGCCCACGCCCCGCAGCCCGCGCGCCACGCGCCGCCCCGGGTCCGCCCGCCGCATCCTGCACGGCAACTCCGCGTCGCGCGGGCACCACCGACGGCGTACGGCCAGGCTGGCCGCCGGACGGTCCGGCCGCAGGGGCAGGGTTAGGGTGGTGGGATGGCAGTCGTGAAGATCAACGCGATCGACGTCCCGCCCGGTGCCGGCGAGGAGTTGGAGAAGCGGTTCGCCGCTCGGGCCGGCGCGGTGGAGAATTCCCCGGGTTTCCTCGGCTTCGAGCTGCTGCGCCCGGTCGCCGGGGAGAGCCGCTACTTCGTCTACACCCGGTGGGAGACGGAGGAGGCGTACCAGGCATGGGCCGCCGGGTCGTCCCGGGCCGCACATGCCGGCGAGGACGGCGAGCAGCGGCGGCCGGTCGCCTCCGGCGCGACGCTGCTGGAGTTCGAGGTGGTCCAGCAGGTGACCGGCAAGGGCTGACCGGCGATACCGCCCGCGGCGGTCGCCGGCGGGCGGCTCAGATCCAGGGCAGGACGGGGGCGGTGGCGGGGGCGGCCAGCCGGGCGAGCCAGCCGGCGATGCCGGCGGCACCCTGCATGAAGCCGGGCTCCGGCGGCAGCTGCGGCGGGGTCCTGGTGTGCTCGGTGTTCGACCAGGTGACGCCCGCCGAGGTGGACACGGTACGGGCGAGAACGTCCTCGGCGAGCGTGTCGGCCCAGGTGAGCAGGGCGGGGTCGCCGGCATCCTGGAAGCGGTCGACCAGCATCTGGCCGACCCCGGCGGTGCCGCAGCAGCGGGCGAGATTGTCCCAGTACCCCGGGTAGAGCCGCTGCGGGAGACGGCTGTCGCGCAGCGCCCCCAGGCATTCCTCGACGGCCAGCCGCCAGCGGGGCTGCGGGTCGACGGCGTCGAGGAGGGCGAAGAGTCGTACCGTGCCGGTCGGGCCGTGGCACCAGCCGAAGGTGACCGCCGGACGGTCCGGGCGGGGCGGAACCAGCAGCGGCAGCGCCCACCCGCCGGGGCGGCGCCCCAGGGCCAACAGTCCGTCGGCGGCGCGCACGGCGATATCGCGCAGATCGTCGCGACGCAGGGAGTCGCCGGCTGTGGCCAGGACGTAGGCGACGCCGGCCGTGCCGTGGGAGAAGCCGGGCATGAGGCGCTCGTCGCCCGCCCGCATCCGCCAGTGCAGGCCGTCGGGCCGGTCCTCGGCCAACCCCACCAGCCCGTCGGCCAGGACGTGGGCCGCCTGCGCCACCACCGGATCGGCGTCATCGTCGAGGACGTCGAGGAGGGCCAGCAGGATGCCGGCGTCGCCGGAGATGACATCGGAACACCGGCCCGGGTCCACCGGACGGCGCAGCAGCCGCTCGGCTATCCGGACCGTCACCGATGCGGCGGTGTCGAGGGCCACCCGGTCGCCGGAGACCCGGCCCCAGGCGCGCAACGCGACCGCCACCCCGGCCCAGCCGCCGAACAGCCCGTCGTCGGGCATCGTCGCGGCGTCCGGCTCGTGCCGGGCAAGATGCACCAGCCGACCCCGGGCCCCGGCCGCGACCCGGCCGAGCGCCGACCCCGCTGCGGTGGCGACGCCGTCGGTCGTGGTGACGACGGGCCCATCGGCCGGGTGGCGGCCGGTGGCCGTGGCCTCGGCACAGCCGAGCAGCACCCCGGCGGTCCCGGCATAGAGGTCGTCGAAGCGTTCACCCGCCTCCTGCCACCCCAGACCGCCCTCGGCGGGCACCGCCACCGACTCGATCCACCTGAACGCCTGCCGCACCACGTCCGCCGTCACCGCGCCGATCCTGCCACCGCCGCCCGACGGCGTCCCCGCAATATCGGGCGCACACCCCGGCCACGACCGGTCGGGGTGGGCGGTCCCGGCCGTGCCCCGGTCAGGCGGCGGACCCGGCCGGCGCGGCGGGGCGCGGGGGTCAGGGTGAGCGGGGGTCAGGGTGAGCGGGTCTCGGCCAGCGAGGCGAAGGCGATGACGTTGTCGGCGTAGCCGGTACGCCCGCCGATCCACTGGCCACCACAGGTGATCAACCGCAGGGCCGGCGCTCCGCTGTCGCCGTAGACCCGGTCGGCGGGCAGGGCCGACTTGTCGAAGAACTCCACCGAGTCGACCCGGAACACCACCACCCGGCGGTCGTCGCGGGTCACCTCGATCCGATCACCTGGCTTGAGTTTGCGCAGGTCGTAGAAGACCGACGGCCCGTCCTTCGAGTCGACGTGGCCGACGATGATCGCCCGGCCCGGCTCGCCGGGGGTCGGACCCCGGTCGTACCAGCCGGTCTCCTGGTGCCGGTCCAGCGGCGGGACGTCGATCGACCCGTCCCGGGCCTGACCGACCGGGGCCACCGGGGCGGCCACCTTGATCGTCGGAACGGTGAGCCGGACCGGTCGGCTGGCCGGCAGGCCGCCCGGCGTGGGGCTCTGCCGGGCACCGGCCGCCGGACGCTGCGCCGTCGTGTCGGTCCGGTCCAGTGGCCCGACCGTACGACCCAGCCCGGCCCCGGTGGCGAAGACACCCAGCAGCACCAGCAGCACGGCCAGCGGCACCGACCAGGGACTGCGGGTCGACGCCGGGCCCCCGGGCGACGCCGCCGGCCCGGGGACGCCCGGCTGCGCCGTCGGCCCACCGGGCGGTGGGAACGGGCCACCACGCGGCGGGAACGCAGCGACACCCGGCGGGATCAGCCCACCGGGTGGCGGGAACGGACCGCTGCGGGGTGGCACCGGGCCGCCCGGCGACGCCTGGCCACCGGGTAGCCGGACCGGGTCGTGGTGCTGCGGGTTCGGGCCGGGGGACGGTCGGAACGGACCGTTACGGGGGCCTGAGGGGACGGGCGGTGGGGGCATGGTCAGCTCCCGGCGACGCCACGCGGCCGGCGGGCCGCCACGATCCCGACGACGGCCCCGGCGATGGTCAGCGCCAACCCGCCGGGCACCAGCAGTCCGCCGGGCAACCCGCCGTCCGCCGCACCGCCGAAGCCGGTGTGCGGACCAGGGCTGGGCTTGACCTTCTTGACCACCTGGAGCGCCGTCGAGGCGGTCGCCCCGTCGGGACATTCCAGCTTGATCCGGTAGTTGCCGGGCCGGACCCGGTCCCTGACCATCGGGGCGGCGGTGAGCCGTCCGTGCTGCGGCTGCACCTGGACCCGACCGAAGGCGTCCGAGACGACTGTCGCCGGGATCGAGTTGTCGTGACAGCTCGCCTCGATGCCGACCAGATAGCCAGGCTCGACGGTGCCCGGGGTCACCTCGACGAAGACCACGCCGGGCGGTGGTTGCGGATCTCCGCCCTGGTCCGGCGCGGGTTGCCCCGGGCCGGGGGCCGCAGCAGCGACCGCCGGGCCGACGACCGGCCCGGCCAACAGCAGGGGCGGACCAGCGAGCAACGGCACAGCCGGCGGGACAGCCGCAACCGGGACAGCGGAGACCGGGACGGCCGAGATGGGCGGAGCAGCGGAGACCGGGGCGGCGTGCCAGAGCGCGGGGGCGAGGGCACCGACGGCGACCGCCAGCGCGGTGCGGTACAGCGCGATCGCCACCATGTCCCCCTCCCGGCGCCCAGGGCAGCGCCGGACGACCCGGACGCCGACCTGCCGTACGGGATGAATCGTCTCACCCCCCGACCGACGGCACATCCGATACGGCGGAACCGTCGCGTACGCTCGGGTCGCTGTGACCTCCATCGACCAGAACCCCGCCGTCCCGGTGGCCCCGTCGGCCACCCGGATCCGCACCTTCCATCCCCGTCGGGGCCGGATGAGCAGCCGGCAGACCGACGCGCTGGCCCGGCTCTGGCCGGCGTACGGGATCGAGATCGCCGACCTCGACGGGCCGGTCGATCCGGCCGGGTTCTTCGGTCGCGGTGCGCCGGTGGTGCTGGAGATCGGCTCGGGGATGGGTGACGCCACCGCGGCGATGGCCGCCGCCGACCCGGACCGGGACTACCTCGCGGTCGAGGTGCACACCCCGGGCATCGCCCACCTGCTCGACCTGGTGCAGCGGGACGGCCTGGGCAACGTCCGGGTCGCCCAGGGTGACGCGCTGGACCTGGTCCGGGCCATGCCGGAGCGCTGTCTGGACGCGGTGCACGTGTTCTTTCCCGACCCGTGGCCCAAGTCGCGGCACCACAAGCGGCGCATCATCCAGCCGGAGCACGTGGCGTTGCTGCGGTCCCGGCTGGCCGGCGGCGGGACGCTGCACTGCGCCACCGACTGGGCCGAGTACGCCGAGTCGATGCGCTCGACGCTGACCGCCGACCCGGAGCTGGTCGACGGGTACGCAGGCTTTGCGCCCCGCCCCGACCACCGCCCGGTGACCAAGTTCGAACGCCGCGCGCTGACCGCCGGGCGTCCCGTCTTCGACCTGATCCACCGCCGCCGCCCCTGAGCCCGTCGGACCGCCCGCCCGGCGGCATCCGACCGCCGGCGACACCGCCTCCTCGGCCATCCGGGAAACCGGGCGGGTGGCGGGGACCGATCGGGGCGGGCGGGTGGCCCGGTTGGCGGGCGGGGTGGTGGTGCGGGCACGATGGGGACGCTATGACGCTGACTGCCGCGCTGCCTCGAAGCGCCGACCCCGACACCCTCTTCGACGCGTTCGCCGGCTGGGCGTCCGAGCGTGGGCTGAACCTCTACCCCCACCAGGAGGAGGCGGTCATCGAGATCGTCTCCGGCGCCAACGTGATCATGAATACGCCGACCGGTTCGGGCAAGAGCCTGGTTGCGATCGCGGCGCACTTCACCGCCCTGGCCGACGACCGGACGAGCTTCTACACCGCCCCGATCAAGGCCCTGGTGTCGGAGAAGTTCTTCGCGCTGTGCGAGGTGTTCGGCGCGGAGAACGTCGGCATGCTCACCGGCGACGCCAGCGTCAACGCCGACGCCCCGATCATCTGCTGCACCGCCGAGATCCTGGCCAACCTGGCGCTACGCGAGGGGGCACGGGCCGACGTCGGCCAGGTGGTGATGGACGAGTTCCACTTCTATGCCGAGCCCGACCGGGGTTGGGCCTGGCAGGTGCCGATCATCGAGCTGCCGCAGGCGCAGTTCGTGCTGATGTCGGCCACCCTGGGGGACACCACCCGGTTCGTCGACGACCTGACCCGGCGTACCGGCCGGTCCACCGCCGTCGTCCGGTCGGCCGAGCGGCCGGTCCCGCTGATCTTCTCGTACGCGATGACGCCGCTGCACGAAACGCTCGAAGAGCTGCTGGAGACCAAGCAGGCCCCGGTGTACGTGGTGCACTTCACCCAGGCCGCGGCGCTGGAACGCGCCCAGGCGCTGATGAGCGTCAACGTCTGCTCCCGGGCCGAGAAGGACATGATCGCCACCGCGATCGGGAACTTCCGGTTCACCTCCGGTTTCGGCAAGACGCTGTCGAGGCTGGTGCGCCACGGCATCGGCGTGCACCACGCCGGGATGCTGCCCAAGTACCGCCGGCTCGTGGAGACCCTGGCCCAGGCCGGCCTGCTGAAGGTCATCTGCGGCACCGACACGTTGGGCGTGGGCATCAACGTGCCGATCCGCACCGTGCTGTTCACCGGCCTGAGCAAGTACGACGGGGTACGCACCCGGCTGCTCAAGGCCCGCGAGTTCCACCAGATCGCGGGTCGGGCCGGACGGGCCGGCTTCGACACCATCGGGCGGGTCGTGGTGCAGGCCCCCGAACACGTCATCGACAACGAGAAAGCGCTGGCCAAGGCCGGCGACGACCCGAAGAAACGCCGCAAGGTGGTGAAGAAGAAACCACCGGAGGGCTCGATCGGCTGGGGCGAGCCGACCTTCCAGCGCCTGGTCGAGGCCGAGCCGGAGCCGCTCACCTCCAGCTTCCAGGTCAGCCACTCGATGCTGCTCAACGTGATCGGCCGGCCGGGTGACGCGTTCGCCTCGATGCGGCACCTGCTCACCGACAACCACGAGGACGCCGCTGCCCAGCGCCGACACATCCGTCGGGCGATCGCCATCTACCGGGCGTTGCGCGCCGGTGGGGTGGTCGAGCAGCTCGACACGCCCGACGAGACCGGCCGGCGGGTCCGGCTCACCGTCGACCTCCAGCTCGACTTCGCGCTCAACCAGCCGCTGTCGCCGCTGGCGCTGGCCGCCATCGAACTGCTCGACGTCGAGTCCCCGTCGTACGCCCTGGACGTGTTGAGCGTGATCGAGTCGATCCTCGACGACCCCCGCCAGGTGCTCTCCGCGCAGCAGTTCAAGGCGCGCGGCGAGGCGGTCGCCGCGATGAAGGCCGACGGCATCGAGTACGAGGCCCGCATGGAGCTGCTCGACGAGGTGACCTGGCCGAAGCCGCTGGCGGAGCTGCTGCACGCCGCGTACGAGATGTACCGGCAGGGGCACCCCTGGGTGGCCGACCACCAGCTCTCCCCCAAGTCCGTCGTGCGGGACATGTACGAACGCGCGATGACCTTCGGCGAGTACGTGCAGTTCTACGGGCTGACCCGCTCCGAGGGCCTCGTCCTGCGCTACCTCGCCGACGCGTACAAGACGCTGCGGCAGACCGTCCCGGAGGACGCCAAGACCGAGGAGCTGATCGACCTCATCGAGTGGCTGGGCGAGCTGGTCCGCCAGGTCGACTCCAGCCTGATCGACGAGTGGGAGCGGCTGCGCAACCCCTCCGACGTCGCCGACGCCGCATTGGCGCACGCGTCGCTTGAGGAGCGGGTGCCGGCGGTCACCCGCAACGCCCGCGCCTTCCGGGTGCTGGTCCGCAACGCGTTGTTCCGTCGGGTCGAGCTGGCCGCCCTGCGCCGCTGGTGGGACCTCGGCGAGCTGGACGGCGCATCGGGCTGGGACGCCGACGCCTGGGCGGAGGCGCTGGAGCCGTACTTCGAGGCGTACGACGGGATCGGGGTGGGGCCGGACGCGCGCGGCCCGGCGCTGCTCATGATCGAACAGGGGCGGGAGAAGTGGGCCGTCCGGCAGATCCTGGACGACCCGGAGGGCGACCACGACTGGGGGATCAGCGCCGAGGTCGACCTGGCCGCCTCGGACGAGGTGGGGGCCGCCGTCGTCCGGGTGACGGACGTCGGGCAGCTCTAGCGCGGAGGTCGGGGTGCGGTCGGCTGCCGGATCGACCTGACGGTGGTCGACCCGGCCCCGCCGACCGTGCTCGACCCGGCCCCGCCACGGTGCTCGGCCCCGCTCCGCCACGGTGCTCGACCCGGCCCCGGCGAGGCGGCGGCATCACCTGTTGGTGACACCGCCACCTCGCCCACGGTGCGCCCGCACCGCCCGGGTGACCGGATCGGTCAGGAACCGGCGGGTTCCTCGGCCGGTCCCGCCGCCGTGGCGGCGTGCAGACCGTGCGTCGCGAGATCGTCGGCCACGGCCAGCCCGAGCCGCACACCGCCGACGTTGGGGCCGAGATCGATCCGGTCCTCGTCGTCCACGGCGAACGCGTCGAACACCCAGTGCACCCCGAGGTAGACCCGGCTACGACCGTTCTCCTCGATCATCTGCCACAGCCCGCCGGGGAACCGGCGTGCCAGGCGTGGACGTACCGTGCCGGTGTTGTCCACGCTGATGCCGTTCAGTTCGTCGGACACGAACTCCAGCCCGTCGGCGAGGTCGTCCGGGCCGTGGCCGCCCCGGCCATAGAACTGGCGCACCGTCTGCAGTGCCGCCGCACCGAACGTCGCGTGACCCGACGGGTAGGCGGGGAAGTTCGGGGTGCGGTTCTTCTGCCCGACGTTGTTGGTGTTCGGCGCACCCGACGGCAGCCACCCGATGTCAGTGTCCGGGTCCAGTTCCGTACCGCCCTGTCCGGTCGGCCCCAGCGCACTGTCGTGCTCCCGGATCCCGACCACCGGACGCCACAGGTCGTGGCGGTACTTCTCGGTCCAGCAGAGAATCCCACCGTCCGCCATCGCGGTGTTGACCAGTGCGAACAGCCTGGCGTTGGCGGCCGGGTCGTTGTCCCGCGCCCGGGCGACCCGCCGGACGATCTGGTTGAACAGTCGTGGTGGCGTGCCGAGGCCCTTGGCACCGTCGTAGGCCCAGAACAGCCCGATGCCGGTTTCGGTGGGCGTCCGCTGCGGGAACCGGTCGGGCAGCGTACCGGTGAGGTGCGCAGCGATGCCCTTGCCGCGGATCTGCCGCAGGGCCCGCCGGTAGGCCCGGTCGCCGGGACGCGGCGGGCCGTCCAGACGGTGGCGGACGCTGACCGCGAAGCAGGCTGAGCGGGCACCGTGGAAGGGCGCGTAGAAACCCTGCCCGGGGTTGTCCGGGTCCTCCCGGTGGTGTTCCGGGGCGAGCGAGGGCACGTAGCCCTCGTCGCCGTGACCAGGGTCGCCCCGGCGCAGCGCCAGCAGCTTCCCGGCCACCCGCCGCCCGTAGTCGTGGCTCTCGGCGGCGTGTTTGCCGTCGACCAGCCCGGCCGCGAGGTGCCGGGCCGCGAAGTGGTCCCGCTGCGCCGGGTAGAGCGCGCTCAGCGTCGTCCGGGCCGCGCCCGCGACGGCGGCGGCCACGTCGCCCCCGGTCGGCGGCGTCGGCAGCCGGTTGCCGAGGTACGGCTCCTGCCCGCCGACGATGCCGAAGAACGCGTCGTGCATGGCGAGGTGGGTGATGGCCAGCGCCCGCGAACTGCCGAGCGGGCCCCGCGCCCCCGCCTCGGTCGGATCACCCGTCGTGTGGGTGACCCGGTCCGCTTCCAGAGCGACCTCGTTCCAGTACATGATTGGGTCCACGATGCTCCCCCGAGGTGTGGTGGACAGACAGTTTCTCGACACCCGTACCGTATTCGGATGGGCGGCCAGAATTTGACGCGCATTGCGGGAACAATGCCGTTGGGTGCAATTCTCGCCGGATCTGAGCTGCGGAGACGTCGGCGATTCGACGCCCCGATCCTGGATTGGATGTCGACAATCAATGGTTGCCACCGGCGGCACGACGGGTCAAGCGAAAGCACCGAAATTGTGGGCGACTGTCGGGAGTAGGCATTCGAGAAAACGGTGCAACGGAACCGGGCACGTACGTTGTGCCAGGTGACAGCCCCGCCCGGGGGTCGACCACACGGGGCTGGGCCACGCGCCCCCGCCCCGGAGCTTCCGGCGGGCGGGCCGCGTCCACCGGACGCGCCGGGCCGACGATCTCCGGGACCCGGTGATGTTCGGACCGCAACGATGCGGCGCCGGCCATCTCTGAGACCCTATGTAGCCAAACTCGCCGACCCTATGTAGCGTACGGCCCATGGCGTCATCCCCTCGTATGACGGCCGCCGTGGCCGGCGTGCTGGCGGCGTTTCTCACCGACCCGGCAGCCGAACGGTACGGCCTCGACATCATGCAGGTGACCGGCTATCCCAGCGGTACCGTCTACCCGATCCTCAGCCGGCTGCAGCACGCCGGCTGGCTCGACGCGCACTGGGAGGACATCGATCCCTCCGCGGCGGGCCGGCCGGCCCGTCGCTGGTACCGGCTCAGCGCCGACGGCCTCGTGGCCGCCCGGGCCGGGCTCGCCGCCTACCGGCAGCGCACCGCCACGCCCGGCGCGGCCGTCCGGGTGGAGCCGACGTGGGCTTCGTAGACCGGCTGATCGCGGCCTGCCTGCGGACGGCCGCCCGGCGTTGGCCGGTCAGCCAGCGCGACGACATGGCCCGCGAATGGGTCGCCGAGGTCGCCATGCTGCGGCAGCGCCGCGGCACCGGATGGCGCCGGATGGCCTTCGCGGCCAGTCTCGCCGTCACGCCGCTGACCTTCGACGAGAGTGGGGCGCCACGCGGCAGCTGGGAGTGGATGCGGGCTGGGGCGACGCTGCGGACCATGGCGCGGGTAGCGATGGCCGGCGCTTTCGGCTACGGGCTGGCCCTGGTCGTCCGGGAGATGGTCACGTCACTGCCGGAACTCGTGCCGGCCGACGACACCGGGTTCCTGATCGGCCGCCTGTTCCATGCCGGCGTGACCGCCGCCGTGGTGATGGTCTACGCCGTCCTGGTGGGTCGGTGGGCCGGTCGGCGTGTGGCGCCGGAGCCGGGCCCGGCAGGCAGTCTGGGCGCCGCCGCCTCGGTGGTCGTGCCGCTGGCCGTGCCGATGCCGTACGTTCTGGCCGAGCTGACCTACGAACCGCTGGTGGTGTCCGTGGCGATGGCCGCGGTGTGGGCGGTGACCACCGGGTTGCTGGTGGTCACCGGCATCCGCGGCGCCCGGATCTGGCCGGTGGTCGCCGTGCCGGTCGCCGTGGTCCTGCCGCCCGTCGTCGGCGTGCTGTTGTCGCAGGGCGTCCCGGGCGTGCCGATGTTCCTCCTACCAGACCAGCTGGCCGGCGTCGGACTGTTCCTGCTGCCATGGACGGTGTGTGCGGTCGTCTTCGGCCGGGCCGTGGTGCGCCGCTGGTCGGCACCGGCCGAGGACGGGCTCGCGTCGCGGGCCTCGGCTGCCGTACCCGCCGTTGCGGTTCCGGCCGCCGGTCCCCGGGTCACCGTGGTCCGGGTTGTGCTGACGGTGCTGGCCGCCGCCGCGGCGCTGGTGTGGGCGATCGGCATGACGGTGTGGCAACCGTTGAGCGAGCCGACCGACGGCGCGATCGGCGAGAACAACACGTACTGGGCCCGGGAACTGCGCTGGAGCGCGTTGATCGCGATCGTCCTGAGCCTGGTCGTGCAGGTACGCGGGGACCGCCGGGCCACCCGCGGCGTGCTGTTCGGCGGGGTCGCCGGGCTGGCCGCCGACATCGTGCTCGACCAGCTGGACCTGACGTCCTCGGCCACCACCGGGCTGGCTGTCGCGGCGGTCTCGGTCGCCGTGGTGGCCTGTGCAGTCATCGGCGCCGCAGCGGTCGTGCCCCGCCCGCCGGTGCTGCTGACCGTGGCGATCGTCGCCGCCGTGCTGTCGGCCATCACGACCCAGACCGAGTCACCGACCGACGGGGAGCCCGGATTGAACCTGGGCAGTGCGGCTGCTGGTTCGCTGCTTGCGGCGGTCGCCGTGCTCGCCGCGGTCCGCGCGGCCGGGACGGTCAGCCGCTGGCGGGCCGCCGCCACGGTTGCGGCCGTCCTGCTCGCCGCCGCCGGCCCGTGGCTGGTGCGCCTGCGGTATCCGCAGCCCGTTGACGGCCGGTTCCACGGGGTCCTGCTGGCCCTCGCGCTGGCCCTGTTCGCCGTGGTGATGCTGGCCGGGTCCCGCCCGCGCACGGCCCGGCAGTGGCTGCGCCCCATGGTGGCCCTCGCCGTCGCTGCAGTCGCCATCCCTGCGCTGATCGTGCCGCTGACCTACCTCTCGATCCTCCTGCCGGTCGGCAGCCTATTCACCGCGATGGCCGGCAGCCCGCCGGTCAACAGCGCCGACCAGGACACCATCGGAGCGCTGATCGCGGTGGTGGTCGGCCTGGTGGTGGCGCGGCTGCTGCGGCCGCTGGTGTTGGACCCGGCGCCGGGATTGCCGGAGTCGGGCGTCACCGCACCGGCCGGTCAAGGCGAGCCGCCGTTCTGGCGGGCGTTCCAGGGCTCCTGAGCAGCGCGGACACGGCTGCTGGCCGGTCCAGCCGAAGATCTCGGTCGGCTGGTCGCTGGCCAGCGCCCCGAAAGTAGGTCTGGACGGTCATCGCGGAGTCCGTCAGACCTGCATCGTGTACGCCACGAACGGACCGTTCCATGTCAACCCCCGCCAGGTGGATCTGGACACCGCAAGGCTCGACTGGACAGGACAAGAGAACCCCCCTCCAGACCCTGGGAGATGTCACACCCGTCGATTAGAATGTATGTACTAATCGAGTTCCTGACCTGGGAGGACGCTCGTGACCGCGCCCGTCAACGCCCCCCTCACGCCGTACGCCACCCTCCTCGGCTTCACCCGGTACGTCGACCGCACCGGGCCCACCAAGGCAAGCTTCGTCGGCGGGCTGCGCAAGCAGCGAGCCAGCCGGCACGGCTTCAACCCGCACGGCCAGTTCGTCAAGGCGCTCAAGGCCGACATCGCCTTCCACACCGGCGGCACCCACCTGGCCGGCGTGGCCGACGTGGTCAAGCCGCGCTGGCGTCCGCTCTACCAGGCACTGGTGCCCGGCGCGACGGCCTGGCTGGAGTCGCTGGGCGAGCCGGCCGGCATCGACCTGGCGCAGACCCGCGACGCCCTCGCGATGCTCGGCGACCTACCCGTCAAGATCAACCCCCACTTCGGCATCCGGTACGCCGACGGTCACGCCGAGGCGGTCCGGCTGCACTTCGACGAGACCCCGCCGAGCGAGGAGGCGGCGTTGGCCACCCTGCACCTGATGGCCCGGCACATGGACGCGGTGCTGCCGCACGCCGAGCCGGTCCTGGTCGACGTGCGGCGGGGGGTGGCGCACCGGACACCCGAGCACGTCAAGTCGGCACAGGTGGAGCAGTGGTTGGCCGGCGAGGCCGCCGCCTTCCGCGCCATCTGGTCCACCGCCGCCTGATCCCGGGCAACGGCCGGTCCGGGAGGAGCAGAGCCCACCCGGACCGGCCAGCGCCCACCGGCAGCCCACCGACCCACCGCGACCACCCTCCCCCGGCCCACCCAGCAGCGCACCCCCCAGCAGCGTCGAGGCTCGGACGCTGCTGGCTTTCACCACCCCGCCCATCCCGCCGCGCGGACGCCCCCTGGACTCGGTACCACGGGGACCGGCGTAGCGAGGCCGAGGATGCGGGTCCGCGCGGCGCAAGATCGTGCTCGAACCAGGATGTAGTGGCCTCCAACTGCGGTCGGAAAAGACGCACCCGGTGCCGGGGAAGGGGCCCAGGTGTCAGGGAAGGGGCCACGGTGCCGAGCAAGGACCCCCAGGGTTCGGGGCAGGGCCCCTGGTGCCAAGGAAGGAGACCCGGGTCCGGGGAGGAGGCCCGTCCTACTTCGGAGGGCGGGCGAGGTGGATCAGTCCGTCAGGTGCTGGCCAGGGCATCGAGGATCTTGTTGGCGATGCCGACGCGGATCTTCCAGGCATCGCCGGAGACGTCATGCGTCACGCTTGCCCTGACGGATCGAGACCCCGACGTCGACACCGAGGACCCACGGTTCGACACCAAGGAGCGGCCGACGGGTAGCTGCCGGAAGAACTCGCGCCAGCCGAGAAGACCGCGCAGGAACGCCTCCACCGAGTCCAGCGACGCCAAGGATCGGCCCACGGTTCGACACCAAGAATCGGCCCACGGGTTGACGCCAAGGACCGAGGAGTAGAGAACAGGGGCTCCACACCGAGAAGCCGGGACCGGGAGGGATCGGGGCTCGACGCCGGGTCAGTCCTCCGAGGCGGGCCGGCTGGCCGGGACCGTCGGCATCGGCCACTGCCCGGTCCGCACGATCGCCGACGCATCCAGCTGCTGGTCGGCCCAGACGTAGCTGTCCGGCAGCAGGTCGGTCACCGGCAGTTTCCGCAGCGCGTCGATCGGCCCGACGATGACCTGGATGCCCGGGTGGTAGTCGAGCAGTACCTGCCGGCATCGTCCGCACGGCGGGAGCACCCCGCGCCCCCGGTCGCCCACGGCGACGATGGTCTCCAGTTCCGTCTCCCCCTGGGTGGCGGCGGCGCCGAGGGCCACCAGCTCGGCGCAGGGGCCGCCGGTGAAGTGGGCGAGGTTCACCCCGGTGAACACCCGGCCGTCGGCGGTCCGGGCGGCCGCCGCGACGGAGTGGTTGTCGCTGCGGCAGCGCAGCTTGGCGACCGCAGTGGCCGCCTGGACCAGTGCGCGGTCGGTGTCCAGCATCGTCGTCGTCATCCGGCAGCCCCCCGTGTCGCGTCGTCCGGCGGTCAGCGTAGCCCGGCGACGGCCGGTTTCCCGGGCAGCGCTCCGACGGACGCGGCGACACCTGGACCGCCCGGCCCGCAGCACCGTGACCTGCGTCTCGACCCCCTCGGCCCGCAACGCCGTGACCCGTCGGCGCGTCGACACCGTGACCTGCCCGGACCGGAGGCACCCGACGGTGGACGCGGCGCCGCGCCCGAAAGCCGCTACCCGGGGGCCGCCCCGCAACAGACCGCCACCCGGACCACATCCACACGGCGGAGGCGGCGCCGTAGCCCGGGAGGCGTAACCCGGGGGCGGTCCGGCGGCGGGCTGCCTATCCTTGGCGACGACATGCAGAATCCAACCGCCTCCGGCCCCGCCGCGCCCGCCGATGCCGTGTCCGCCCGTGAGCTGCACCGCCGTCTCACCCCGCTGATGTTCCGCGACCAGCGCCGCCTCCAGCGTCGGCTGGACGGGGTACGCAAGCTGCGTGACCCGCAGCGGCGCGACGAGGCGCTGGTCGAGATCGCCGGGGAGGTGTCCCGGGCGGAGGCCCGGCTGGCCACCCGGCGGGCCGCCGTGCCGAGCATCACCTATCCGGCGCAGTTGCCGGTCAGCGAGCGCCGCGACGACATCGCCGCCGCAATCCGTGACCACCAGGTGGTGATCGTGGCCGGTGAGACCGGCTCCGGCAAGACCACCCAGCTGCCCAAGATCTGCCTGGAGTTGGGGCGTGGGATCACCGGGCTGATCGGGCACACCCAGCCCCGCCGGTTGGCCGCCCGGACGGTCGCCGACCGGATCGCCGAGGAACTCGGCACCGAGCTGGGGGACGTGGTCGGCTACAAGGTCCGCTTCACCGACCAGGTGAGCGACCGCAGCCTGGTCAAGCTGATGACCGACGGCATCCTGCTGGCCGAGTTGCAGACCGACCGGATGCTGCGCCAGTACGACACCCTGATCATCGACGAGGCGCACGAGCGCAGCCTCAACATCGACTTCATCCTCGGCTACCTGCGGCAACTGCTCCCCCAGCGGCCCGACCTCAAGGTGGTCATCACCTCGGCGACGATCGAGACCGCCCGGTTCGCCGAGCACTTCGCCGACGCCGACGGCCGGCCCGCGCCGATCGTCGAGGTGTCCGGGCGGACGTACCCGGTGGAGGTGCGCTACCGGCCGTTGGTCGAGGTCGCCGAGGGCGACGAGGACGGGGCCGACGACGAGGAGAACGTCCGCGACCAGATCCAGGCGATCGGCGACGCGGTGCAGGAGCTGGCCGCCGAGGGGCCGGGCGACATCCTGGTCTTCCTCAGTGGGGAGCGGGAGATCCGGGACACCGCCGAGGCGTTGGGCAAGCTGACCCAGTCGAAACGCTCGCTGCTGGGCACCGAGATCCTGCCGCTGTACGCCCGGCTGTCGGCGGCCGAGCAGCATCGGGTCTTCGCCGCCCACCCCGGTCGCCGGGTGGTGCTCGCCACGAACGTCGCGGAGACCTCGCTGACCGTGCCCGGCATCAAGTACGTGGTGGACCCGGGTTCGGCCCGGATCTCCCGCTACTCCAGCCGGTTGAAGGTGCAACGGCTGCCCATCGAGCCGGTTTCCCAGGCGTCGGCCAACCAGCGCAAGGGCCGCTGCGGCCGGACCTCCGACGGTATCTGCATCCGGCTCTACGACGAGCAGGACTTCGCCTCCCGGCCGGAGTTCACCGACCCGGAGATCCTGCGCACCAACCTGGCCTCGGTGATCCTCCAGATGACCGCGATCGGTCTCGGTGACCTCGCCGCGTTCCCGTTCATCGACCCACCGGACCGGCGCAACGTCACCGACGGGGTCAACCTGCTGCACGAGCTGGGCGCGTTGGACCCGACCGAGGCCGACCCGGCCAGGCGGCTCACCCCGTTGGGCCGGCGGCTGGCCCAGCTCCCGGTCGACCCCCGGCTGGCCCGGATGGTGATCGAGGGCGAGCGTAACGGCTGCGCCACCGAGGTGCTGGTGATCGCCGCCGCGCTGTCGATCCAGGACCCGCGGGAGCGGCCGGCGGAGAAGCAGGCCCAGGCCGACCAGGCGCACGCCCGGTTCGCCGACTCCGAGTCCGACTTCGTGTCGTTCCTCAACCTGTGGCGTTACCTGCGGGAGCAGCAGCGGGAGCTGTCGTCCAGCGCGTTCCGCCGGATGTGCCGGGCGGAGTACCTCAACTACCTGCGGGTACGCGAGTGGCAGGACATCGTCGCCCAGTTGCGCCAGGTGCTGCGTACCCCGGAACAGGGTGACGGGCGGCGGGGGCGGCGGGGCGCGACGCAGGCCCCGCCCGACGGGGGCCGGCGCGGTCCGGCCGCCGACCTGCCGGAGGAGATCGACACCCCGAAGGTGCACCAGTCGCTGTTGCCCGGCCTGCTGTCGCACATCGGGCTCAAGGACGCCCAGAAGCACGAGTACCTGGGCGCGCGGGGGGCGAAGTTCGCGGTCTTCCCCGGCTCGGCGCTGTTCAAGAAGCCGCCGCGCTGGGTGATGGCCGCCGAGCTGGTGGAGACCTCCCGGCTGTGGGGCCGGGTCGCCGGGCGGGTCGAGCCGGAGTGGGTGGAGCCGCTGGCCCAGCACCTGGTCAAGCGCAGCTACAGCGAGCCACACTGGGAGAAGAAGCAGGCCGCCGTGATGGCCTACGAGAAGGTCACCCTGTACGGCGTCCCGCTGGTCACCTCCCGCAAGGTCAACTTTGGGCGGATCGATCCGGCGCTGAGCCGGGAGCTGTTCATCAGGCACGCCCTGGTCGAGGGGGACTGGCAGACCCACCACCCGTTCTGGCGGGACAACGAGAAGCTCCGCACCGAGATCGAGGAGCTGGAGAACCGGGCCCGCCGCCGGGACATCCTGGTCGACGACGAGAGCATCTTCGCCTTCTACGACCAGCGCATCCCCGCCGACGTGGTCTCCGGGCGACACTTCGACGCCTGGTGGAAGAAGGCCCGGCACGAGCAGCCCGACCTGCTCACCCTCACCCGGGAGGTGCTGGTCAACGCCGGGCGTGGCGGGGTCGACGAGGCCGACTTCCCGGACGAGTGGCAGGCCGACGGGGTGACCCTGCCGCTGACGTACACCTTCGACCCGACGGCCGCCACCGACGGCGTCACCGTCGACATCCCGCTGCCGCTGCTCAACCAGGTGCCGGCGGAGAGTTTCGACTGGCAGGTGCCGGGGCTGCGCGAGGAGCTGGTGATCGCGTTGATCCGGTCGCTGCCCAAGCCGATCCGACGCAACTTCGTCCCGGTGCCGGACCACGCCCGCGCGGCGCTCGCCGCGATCACCCCCGGTGCGGAGCCGCTGCTGGACGCGCTCAGCCGGCAGCTGCGCCGGATGACCGGGGTGACCGTGCCCCGGGAGGCGTGGGAGCCGGCGAAGCTGCCGCCGCACCTGCGGGTGACGTTCCGGGTGATCGGTGACGCCGACAAGCCGGTCGCCGAGGGCAAGGACCTGCCGGCCCTGCAACGCCAGCTCCGCCAGGAGGTACGCCAGGTGGTGGCCGCCGCCGCACCGGAGGTGGCCCGGACCGGGCTGACCGGGTGGACCATCGGCACCCTGCCCCGCACCATCGAGCAGGTCCGGGCCGGCTACGCGGTGACCGCCTACCCGGCGCTGGTCGACGAGGGTACGACGGTCGGGGTGAAGGTCTTCGACTCCGAGGCGGAGCAGGCCGCCGCGCACTGGGCGGGCACCCGGCGGTTGTTGCGGCTGACCGTGCCGTCACCGGCGCAGTTCCTCCAGGGGCGGCTGAGCAACGAGGCGAAGCTGGCGCTGAGCCGCAACCCGCACGGTGGGGTGCAGCAGCTCATCGCCGACGCCGCCGGGGCCGCCATCGACAAGCTGATCGCCGACGCGGGCGGGCCGGCCTGGGACGCCGACGGCTTCGCCGCGCTGCGTGACCGAGTCCGCGCCGACCTGGTCGACACGGTGGTGGAGGTGATGGGCCGGGTCCGCCAGGTGCTCGCCGCCGCGTACGCGGTGGAGCAGCGCCTCGGCGCGACCCGCAACCTGGCCGTGGTGGCCGCCCTCGCCGACCTGCGCCAGCAGCTCACCGGCCTGGTGCACAAGGACTTCATCACCGAGACCGGCTACGCGCGCCTGCCCGACCTGCTGCGCTACCTGACCGCGATGGAGCGCCGGCTGGACCGGCTGACCGCCAACCCGCAGCGGGACAAGTCCCAGCAGGACCGGATCGCCACGGTGCAGAAGGAGTACCGGGACCTGGTGGCCGGGCTGCCCCCGGCCCGCCGCGCCTCGGCCCCGGTGCGGCAGATCCGCTGGATGATCGAGGAGTTGCGGGTGAACGTCTTCGCGCAGGCCCTCGGCACCCCCTATCCGGTCTCCGAGCAGCGCATCTACCGCGCGATGGACGACGCCGAGGGGCGCTGATCAGGGCAGCGGTTCCACGCCCGGCGGCAGGTCGCTGGTGCTGGTGGCCGCGTGCACGTAGTCGAGCAGGATGCGGCGCAGCTCCCGCCCGGCGTGGGTGGGCACCACGTCGCGGCGGCGGGCCACCGCGATGGTCCGGCGCACCCCGGGCGGGGCGAGCCGGGTGACCCGGATGCCGGGGCGGCGGCTGACCACGATGCCCGGCACCAGGGCGATGCCCAGGCCGGCCTCGACGAAGCTGAGCACGGCGTCCATCTCGCCGCCGTCGACCGAGAAGGTGGGCTCGAAGCCGGCCTCCCGGCACGCCTGGATGGTGGCGTCGCGCAGGTCGTAGCCCTCGCGGAACATCACCAGCGGTTGGTCGCGCAGG
The DNA here is from genome assembly GCF_040649765.1 of Micromonospora sp. NPDC048894. Classification (NCBI taxonomy): domain Bacteria; kingdom Bacillati; phylum Actinomycetota; class Actinomycetes; order Micromonosporales; family Micromonosporaceae; genus Micromonospora; species Micromonospora sp. NPDC048894. The sequence continues at coordinate 270,351 of NZ_JBEZFY010000007.1, forward strand.
TCGGTGATCCGCAACTCGCCGCTGACCAGGGCGGCGGGCAGCGGCTCCACCGAGGCGATCACCAGGCTCTCCCGCAGGATCGGGTCGACCCGCAGCCCGGGGTCGGCCCCCTGCGCGGGCATGATGATCAGGGCGAGGTCGAGGTCGCCGCGCAGCAGGTCGCGGACCAGGTCCTGCGAGCCGCCCTCCTCGACCCGCAGGTCGACGGCGGGGTGGGCGTCGCGGAACCGGCGCAGCACCGGTGGGGCGAGCGAGGTGGCCAGGCTGGGGGTGGCCCCGAGCCGGACCCGGCCCCGGCGCAGGCCGACCAGTTCCTGCACCTCCCGGGTGGCGGTGTCGACGTCGGCGAGGATGCGCTTGGCCAACGGCAGCAGCACCTCACCGGCGGCGGTGAGGGCGATGTTGCCGCGTACCCGCTCGAACAGGGGGGCGCCGAGGGCGGTCTCCAGAGCGTGAACTTGCTTACTCAACGACGGCTGGGTTATGCCGACGAGGTCGGCGGCTTGGGTGAAATGTCGTACTTCAGCCACCGCGACGAAGTACCTCAGCTGATGGAGCTGCATCTTCATAGCTTATGGCTATCGAGACTGCGAGGTCGATGCATTGGACGACTGATTGCAGGGCTCCTAGCGTCGGTCAGGTGGTAATCACGAAAACTCGGTCGCCCATCCGCTCGAACGTCGGTCTCAAGGCCGTCATGGCGGTGACGGGCATCATGCTCGTGCTGTTCCTCGTCGCCCACATGCTCGGCAACCTCAAGGTGTTCACCGGCGAGACCTCGTTCGACCACTACGCCCACTGGCTGCGCGACATCGGCAAGCCGCTGCTGCCCGGGGTCTGGTTCCTGTGGATCCTGCGCACCGCGCTGGTGGTGGCCGTACTCGGGCACATCTGGGCGGCGACCGTGCTGGCCGTCCGGGCCCGCGCCGCCCGCCCGGTGCGCTACGCCCACCGCAAGAAGGTCCAGGGCAGCTACGCCGCGCGCACCATGCGCTGGGGCGGCGTGATCATCCTGCTCTTCGTGATCTACCACATCCTGGACCTGACCACCGGCACCCTCAACCCGGTCGGCGACGCCAGCAACCCGTACGGCAACGTGGTCGCCGACTTCGCCCCGGACCGCTGGTACGTGACGCTGTTCTACACGCTGGCGATCGTCACCGTCGGCTTCCACCTGCGGCACGGGGTGTTCTCCGCGTTGCGCAGCCTCGGCCAGCAGACCCCCCGGGGCGAGCGCCGGGCCCGTACCGCCGCGCTGGTCTTCGCCGTCGTGCTCTGCGCCGGCTACCTGGTGGTCCCGTTCGCCGTACTCACCGGATTGGTGTCCTGACATGGAACTCTTCACCGAGGGCGAGCCGATCGCCGACACGTTGGCTCCCGACGGCCCGGTCGAAAAGCGCTGGGAGACCCGCCGCTTCGAGGCCAAGCTGGTCAACCCGGCGAACCGGCGCAAGATGACGGTGATCGTGGTCGGCACCGGCCTGGCCGGTGGCTCCGCCGCCGCCACCCTCGCCGAGCAGGGCTACCGGGTCCGCAGCTACTGCTACCAGGACAGCCCGCGCCGGGCACACTCGATCGCCGCCCAGGGCGGCATCAACGCGGCCAAGAACTACCGCAACGACGGCGACTCGGTGCACCGGCTCTTCTACGACACGGTCAAGGGCGGCGACTTCCGCTCCCGCGAGTCGAACGTGCACCGGCTCGCCGAGGTGTCGGTCAACATCATCGACCAGTGCGTCGCCCAGGGCGTCCCGTTCGCCCGCGAGTACGGCGGGCTGCTGGACACCCGCTCCTTCGGCGGCGCGCAGGTGCAGCGCACCTTCTACGCCCGGGGCCAGACGGGCCAGCAGTTGCTGCTCGGCGCGTACCAGGCGCTGGAGCGGCAGATCGGCCTGGGCAACGTGGAGATGCACACCCGCCACGAGATGCTGGAACTGGTCGTCGTGGACGGCCGGGCACGGGGCATCGTGGTGCGGGACATGGTCACCGGTGAGATCAGCACCGAGATGGCCGACGCGGTGGTGCTCGCCTCCGGCGGCTACGGCAACGTCTTCTACCTCTCCACCAACGCCAAGGGCTGCAACGTCACCGCCTCCTGGCGGGCGCACCGCAAGGGCGCGTACTTCGCCAACCCCTGCTACACCCAGATCCACCCGACCTGCATCCCGGTCTCCGGCGACCACCAGTCCAAGCTGACCCTGATGAGCGAGTCGCTGCGCAACGACGGCCGGGTCTGGGTGCCGCAGAACAAGGACGACGACCGCGCCCCCCGGGACATTCCCGAGAACGAGCGGGACTACTACCTGGAGCGGATCTACCCGTCGTTCGGCAACCTGGTCCCCCGGGACATCGCTTCCCGGGCCGCCAAGAACGTCTGCGACGAGGGCCGGGGCGTCGGGCCGACCAAGCTCGGGGTCTACCTCGACTTCTCCGACGCGATCGACCGGCTCGGCCGCAAGGCCATCGAGGCCAAGTACGGCAACCTGTTCGAGATGTACGAGCGGATCACCGGCGAGGACCCGTACCAGGTGCCGATGCGGATCTACCCGGCCGTGCACTACACGATGGGCGGGCTGTGGGTCGACTACGACCTCCAGTCGACCATCCCCGGCCTGTTCGTCATCGGTGAAGCCAACTTCTCCGACCACGGCGCGAACCGGCTCGGCGCGTCGGCACTGATGCAGGGCCTGGCCGACGGGTACTTCGTGCTGCCCACCACGATCGCCCACTACCTGGCGTCCGGGCCCCGGGAGAAGGTCGACGCCAGCCACCCGGCGGCGGTGCAGGCCCGGCGCGAGGTGGAGGACCGGATCGCCCGGCTGCTGGCCGTGAACGGCGACCGGACGGTGGACTCGTTCCACCGGGAGCTGGGTCAGATCATGTGGGAGCACTGCGGCATGGAGCGCTCCGAGGCCGGGCTGCGCAAGGCCATCGACGAGATCCGGGCACTGCGGGAGCAGTTCTGGCAGCGGGTCCGGGTGCCGGGCGACGGCGAAGGGCTCAACCAGTCGCTGGAGAAGGCCGGTCGGGTGGCCGACTTCTTCGAGCTGGCCGAGCTGATGTGCATCGACGCCCTGCACCGCGAGGAGTCCTGCGGCGGCCACTTCCGGGCCGAGCACCAGACCCCCGACGGTGAGGCGCAGCGCGACGACGACCGGTTCGCCTACGTGGCGGCCTGGGAGTTCACCGGCACCGGTGAGCCGGCCGTGCTGCACAAGGAAGACCTGAAGTTCGAGTACGTCCACCCCACGCAGCGGAGCTACAAGTGAACCTGACCCTGCGCATCTGGCGTCAGTCCGGCCCCCAGGACAAGGGGCGGATGGTGACCTACCCGGTCGACGACGTCTCCCCCGACATGTCGTTCCTGGAGATGCTCGACGTGCTCAACGAGCGGCTGATCCTCTCCGGGGAGGAGCCGGTCGCGTTCGACCACGACTGCCGCGAGGGCATCTGCGGCATGTGCGGCCTGATGATCAACGGGGACGCGCACGGCCCGCAGCGCGGCACCACCGCCTGCCAACTGCACATGCGGCAGTTCAAAGACGGCGAGACGATCGACATCGAGCCGTGGCGGGCCCGCGCGTTCCCGGTGATCAAGGACCTGGTGGTCAACCGGAACGCCTTCGACAAGATCATCGCGGCCGGTGGCTACATCACCGCGCCGACCGGCAGCGCCCCCGAGGCGCACGCCGCCCCGGTGGCCAAGGCCAACGCCGACGCGGCTTTCGAATCCGCCGCCTGCATCGGCTGCGGGGCCTGTGTGGCGGCCTGCCCCAACGGCTCCGGCATGCTCTTCACCGCCGCCAAGGTCACCCAGCTGTCGCTGCTGCCGCAGGGCCAACCGGAGCGCTACACCCGGGTGATCGGCATGGTCGACGCGCACGACGAGGCCGGCTTCGGCGGCTGCACCAACGCCGGCGAGTGCACCGCGGTCTGCCCCAAGGGCATCCCGCTGAACACCATCGGCCGGCTCAACCGGGACTACCTCACCGCCACCGCCAAGCGCGGCGACACCCCCGGTTCCTGACCCCACCGACGGTCCGACCGGCCGCCTCCGGACCCTCCGACCGCCGCACCCCCGACCGAGGGGTGCGGCGGTCGCTCCGTCCCGCCCCCACGCCTCCGCCCCACGCCCCACGCCCCACACCCAGCGTGCCCCGCGCTCCGGGCCCCGCGCTGCGGGCTGCGGGCTGCGGGCTGCGGGCTGCGGGCTGCGGGCTCGATCCTGGATGTAGTGGCCTCCGCACGCCATGAGGCCACTACATCCAGGATCGAGCGCGATCACGACGGAGACCGGGGACGACCACGGGCAAGGACCGAGCACGATCACGGCGGTGGTCCAGGACGATCACGGCAGGGGCCGGGGCAGGGGACGATCACGGCAGGGGCCGGGGCAGGGGACGATCAGGGCAGGGGCCGGGGCAGGGGACGATCACGGCTCGGTGGGCCGCCGACCTTGGCTGGCCGGTGGCCGGTTCAAGCGTCCCCGCTCGGGTAGCAGACCCCTCGACGGCACGGCGAGGGGACTCAGCGATGAAGGCACTGACCTGGCACGGCAAGCGCGACGTCCGGGTGGACGAGGTCCCGGACCCCCGGATCGAGGAGCCGACGGACGCGATCGTCCGGATCACCTCGACCGCGATCTGCGGCTCCGACCTGCACCTGTACGAGGTGCTCGGGCCGTACCTGAAGCCCGGTGACATCCTCGGGCACGAGCCGATGGGCGTCGTCGAGGAGGTCGGCTCCGGGGTGACCCGACTCAAGCCCGGCGACCGGGTGGTCGTCCCGTTCAACATCGCCTGCGGGCACTGCTGGATGTGCGAGCGGCAGCTTTTCGCCCAGTGCGAGACGACCCAGGTGACCGCCGAGGGCAAGGGCGCGTCGCTGTTCGGCTACACCTCCCTCTACGGTTCGGTCCCCGGTGGGCAGGCCGAGTACCTGCGGGTCCCGCAGGCGCAGTTCGGCCCGATCGTCATCCCGCAGACCGGGGCCGACGAGCGCTACCTGTACCTCAGCGACATCCTGCCCACCGCCTGGCAGGCGGTGAGGTACGCCGACACCCCGCCCGGTGGCACCCTGGCCGTGTTCGGCCTCGGCCCGGTCGGGCAGTTCTGCGCCCGGATCGGCCGGCACCTCGGCGCGGGCCGGGTGATCGGGCTGGACCTGGTGCCCGAGCGGCTGGAGATGGCCCGCCGGCACGGCATCGAGACGCTCGACGTCAGCCAGCTCGACGACGTGCCCGGCGCGCTGGTCGACCTGGTCGACGGGCGCGGCCCGGACGCGGTGATCGACGCGGTCGGGATGGAGTCGCACGGCTCCACCAGCGGCAAGCTGGCCCAGCACGCCGCCGGGCTGCTGCCGGACAAGCTGGCCGAGAAGATGATCGACAAGGTCGGTGTGGACCGGTTGACCGTGCTCAAGGCCGCCCTCAAGGCGGTGCGGCGCGGCGGCACCGTCTCGATCTCCGGGGTGTACGGCGGCGAGGGGGACCCGATGCCGCTGATGGAGATGTTCGACCGGGGCATCCAACTGCGGATGGGTCAGTGCCACGTACGCCGGTGGACCGACGAGATCCTGCCGCTGCTGTCCGGCGACGACGACCCGCTGGGCGTGGAGGACCTGCGGACCCACCGGGTGCCGCTGGTGGACGCGCCGAAGGCGTACGAGATGTTCCAGAAGAAGGAGGACGGCTGCGTCAAGGTCGTGTTGGCTCCGTGAGTCGGGTGGTGGTGGTCACCGGTGCCACCAGCGGCATCGGCCGCGCGGCGGCCCGGGAGTTCGCCGGGCGCGGGGACCGGCTGGTCCTCGCCGCCCGCTCCCCCACCAGCCTGGCCGAGGTACGCCGGGAGTGCCGCACGGCCGGCGCGGACCGGGTACGCACGGTGCCCACCGACGTGACCGACCCCGACGCGCTCGACGCCCTGGCCGACACGGCGGTACGCGAGTTCGGTCGGATCGACGTGTGGGTGCACACCGCGGCGGTGATGGCGTACGGCCGGTTCGAGGAGATCCCGGCGGAGGTCTTCGACCAGGTGGTCCGCACCGACCTGCTCGGCGCGGCCGGCGTCGTCCGGGTGGCGCTGCGCCGCTTCCGGGCGGCCGGCGGGGGCACCCTGATCCTCACCGGTTCGGTCCTCGGGCACGTCACCGCCCCCTACATGAGCGGCTACGTGACCAGCAAGTGGGGCCTTCAGGGGCTGGTCCGTTCGGTGCAGCAGGAGGCCCGGGACCTGCCCGGGGTGCACGTCTGCCTGGTCACCCCGGGCAGCGTGGACACCCCGGTCTACCAACGGGCGGCGAACTACCTGGGGCGGGCCGGCCGGCCACCGCTGCCGATCACCACCCCGCAGCGGGTGGCCCGGGCCGTCGCGTGCTTGGCCGACCGGCCCCGCCGGGAGGTGTCGGTGGGCCGGGTCAACCTGCTCATGCGGGGTGGCTTCACCCTCCTGCCGGGCGTCTACGACGCGCTCGTCGGGCCGTTGATGCGGCGCGGCGGGCTGACCGGGCAGCCGGTCGCCCCGCACGACGGCGTCGTCTTCTCCCCGGACCCGGCGGGCGCGGCCGTCCGCGGCGGGTGGCTGCCGGAGCTGTCCGACCTGCTGCGCCGGGCCGGTGCCCCGACCGGCCGGGCGGTGACGGCGGTCGCGGCCGGGGCGGCGGTCGCGGCCGGGACGGCGCTGGCGGTCGGGACGGCACTCGCGGCGGGTGGGGCGGCCCGGCGTCGGCGGCGGTGAGCAGCCCCCCACGGGCCGGTCCGCCCACCTAGAGTGGTGCCCCGGAGACAGCTCCGGGCACCGCTCGACGGGAGAGACGTGACCAGCAGGGTGAACCGCAGGACGGCGCTGGGTCTCGGCACGGCCGCCACGGCCGGGGCGGTACTCGTCGGCACACCGGCATCGGCCGCCGGCCGCCCCGGCAAGTCCGCTGCCCCCGCGGCGAGCCCCGAGCTCGTCGCCCCGAGGATCGCTGCGGCCTTCCAGCGGGAGAAGTCGCTGACCGGCGGCAACTGGCAGGTCCACCTCAGCCTGGAGAACGGGGTCACCCCGCTGGTCGCGGTCTCCGAGTCCGCCGACCGGCGGGTCGAGGCGTACAGCGTCAACAAGATCGCGGTGGCCGTCGCAGTGCTCGACAAGATCGACCGAGGGCTGCTCACCCTCGACCAGCGGGTCGAGGTGGCCGCCTCGACCGTGGTGCCCGGCGGTGACGGCATCTTCGTCCTGGACACCGCCTACCCCAGTTCGGTGACGGTCGGGCACGTGCTGGCCAACCTGCTCACCGTCTCCGACGACACCGCGTCGCGGCTGTGCGGTCTGGTCTGCCCGGCCGCCGAGATCAACCGCACCCTGGCCGCCAAGGGTTTCCCCAACACCCAGGTGCAGCCGCTGTCCGACCCGCACCGGTTCTATCTGGGCACCAGCACCGCCCGGGAGACGCACGCGCTGCTGCGCGCCCTGGTCGCCGGCACCCTGCTGTCGCCGTCGTCGACCGCCCTCGTACTCAAGCTGCTGCGCGCCCCGGTCGCCTTCACCGACGGCATCCGGCGCACCATGTCCTCGGCGGAGCGGGCCCGGGTGGCCACCAAGGCGGGCTGGTTCGTCGACGCCCGGCACGAGGCCGGTGTGGTCTTCGACACCACCGGGGCGGCCGTGCTGACCTACGTCCTCTTCGCCGACGGCCAGGCCGACCGGGACAACTTCGGCGCCACCCACCCGGTGGTGCAGGCCCGGGCCCGGCTCGGCCGGTTCCTCCTGGACGCCACCGCGCAGCTCAGGGGCACCGCGGACGCGCCCCGGCACCGGGTGGCCCGGCAACGACCCAGCAACGGCGGCTGACCGGCCCTGCCGTCCGTCCCGCCACCCGGACCTCCCACGGCCCGGCGTCCGGGCCGCCCCCGGCCCCGTCCCCCACCGACCGGCCCGGGGAAGCGGGGGCGGTCCGAGGGTCGGCGTGGGCGGGAGCCGCCGGTGGTGACTACCGTGTAGTGCGGGACACCGGCGAGGGGGACGACACATGGGGCAACCAGCGCAACGCGCGGTCGAGCGGAGGCTCGGCGGTCGGCTGTGGCAGGTGGCGGGGCTGGCGGCGGTCGCCGGCCTGGCCTGGACGGCGCGGGACGTGCCGGCGGCGCTGGGCGGCCGGCTGACCGGCGCACGCGCGCAACGGGCCGCCCGGTCGGCGCAGTTCCGCGACGGGACCTTCCACAACCGGGTGGCCACCCGCACCATGCCCGGCGGTGACCCCGGTCGCAACCTGCTCCGGGAGCTGCTCTTCGGCCAGCAGCGTCGCCGCCCCACCGCCCCGGTCCCGCTGGTGCGGCCCGCCCCGGCCCCGACCACCGACGTCGACCGTGAGCTGGGCATCGTCTGGTACGGCCACGCCTCGACCCTGGTCGAGATCGAGGGGCACCGGGTGCTGATCGACCCGGTGTGGAGCGACCGCTGCTCGCCGTCGGCCGCGGTGGGGCCGAAGCGGCTGCACGAGCCCCCGGTACGCCTCGACGAGGTGCCCACCGTCGACGCGATCCTGATCTCCCACGACCACTACGACCACCTCGACATGGCAACCGTCCGGGAGCTGGTGCGCCGGCAGTCGGCGCCGTTCCTGGTGCCGCTGGGCGTCGGCGCGCACCTCGACCGGTGGGGGGTGCCGGAGGACCGGATCGTCGAGCTGGACTGGTCGCAGGGGCACCGGGTCGGCGGCCTGGAGATCACCGCGACCGCCGCCCAGCACTTCTCCGGCCGGGGGCTGCGGCGTGACGGCACGCTGTGGAGTTCGTGGGTGGTCGCCGGGGCGCACCGGAAGGTCTTCTACACCGGCGACTCGGGCTACTTCGACGGGTACGCCGAGATCGGCGCGGAGCACGGGCCGTTCGACGTGACGCTGATGCAGATCGGCGCGTACGACCGGGCCTGGCCGGGCATCCACATGTTCCCCGAGGAGGCCGTCGCCGCCCACCTCGACCTGCGCGGCGACCTGCTCGTCCCGGTGCACTGGGCCACCTTCAACCTGGCCCTGCACGACTGGTCCGAGCCGGTGGACCGGCTCTGGGCCGAGGCCAAGGCGCACGGCGTGCGGCTGGCGGTGCCCCGGCCCGGCGAGCGGGTGGTGGTGGCCGACCCGCCGCCGGTCGACGGCTGGTGGCAGACGATCGCCTGACCGCGCGCCCACCGCCCGCCGCTCAGAGCACGAAGGCGTCGGTCCACAGCGCCCCGGAGCGACCCGACAGGACGTCCAGCATCGCCACGGCCTGACCGTCGGTGAGTTGGGCGACGAAGTCGACGATGGCCCGGCCGCGGGCCCGGCCGATCCGGTCGGGGGTACGCGGGTGCAGCTCCGCCTCGGCCAGCTCGACCAGGTCGGGCAGCCGGCGGGGCAGCCGGGACTCCTCCTCGGGGTCGAGCAGCCACTGCCAGAGCGCGTCGACCAGGGTGTCCAGCAGGCGGGCCTGGCCCCGCTGGTGCAGGGCCAGGTCGGGGCGGGCCAGCACGAAGCGGTGGTGGACGAACTTGAGCACCTGCACCTCGTGCCACTGCGCCGGGGCCAGTTGCACGTGGCCGGAGCGCACGTCCGGGGTGGCGGTCACCGTGATCGCGTCGACCAGCCGGGTGGTCCACCGGACGGAGAACCGGGCCACGTACTGTTCCGCCTCGATCGACCCGTCGAAGGGCAACGCCAGCAGCCCGTCCACCAGTTCCTCGCGGACGTGCTCGACGGCGGCGGCGAATGCGTCGTCGTCGGCGATCCAGGCGTCCTTGCGGTGCAGTTGCCGGCGCAGCGCCTCGATCGCCGTGCCGGGCCGGCGGGCGGCACCGGCCAACGCCGGGTCGGTGACCGCGCGCAGGTGCCCGCCCTCCCGCTGCCAGGCCATCAGCTCGGCGGCGACGGTGCCCTGCTGGAGCACCCCCACCCGGTAGAAGTCCTCCACGTCGTGGATGGCGTACGCGATGTCGTCGGCGGTGTCCATCACCGACGCCTCGACGGTCTGCTGCCACTGCGCGATCCGCCCGGTGAACGGGGCGCGGGCCTGCCGCAGGTCGGCCAGTTCCGTGCCGTACGCGCCGAACTTCGCCGAGCCGCTGTCCGGGTCGTCCGGTGGGGCGGCGGCGCCCCGGGGGGCGGGACGCAGGTGCCGGGGGTGCGGGTCGGGGTGGTCCAGCCGGGTCCACGGGTATTTCAGCATCGCCGCCCGCACGGCGGCGGTCAGGTCGAGACCGGTGGTGGCGGCCCCCCGGATCTCGGTGCTGGTGACGATCCGGTACGACTGGGCGTTGCCCTCGAATCCGTCGGCCAGCCCGAGCCGCTGCCGGGCCAACCGGTCCAGCACCCGCTCCCCCAGGTGCCCGAACGGCGGGTGACCGAGGTCGTGGGCGAGGGCGGCGGCCTCCACCACGTCCGGGTCGCAGCCACCCAGTTTCTCCAGCAGGTCCCGCTGGGTCGGATCGGCGGTCAGCCGCTCGGCGATCGCCCGGGCCACCTGCGCCACCTTGAGACTGTGGGTGAGCCGGTTGTGCACCAGCAGTCCGGAGCCGACCGGGCTGATCACCTGGGTCACCCCACCGAGGCGGGCGAAGAAGGGCGAGGCCACGATCCGGTCCCGGTCGGCCCGGAACGGGCTCGCGGCGAGGTCACCGAGGGCTCGGGCACTGCCGCCGAAGAGGCGACGGGCACGCGGATCCGCAGGTTGCTCCATGATCGCCACGCTAGCGCAGCGGGCCGACCGGCACGGCGGCACGCGACGGGTTCCCGGGCCGACGGGCCACCAGGGCGACGGGCCACCAGGGCGACGGGCCACCGGGGCGCGGCAGGCCGGCCCGGGGGCCGGGAACGGTGGGGCTGCGACGGCAGTGCGGCCGGCCCGGCGACGGGGTGGGCGGCGGGGGTGGCGCACGGCGTCGGGGGTGGGCGGCAGAATGCAGCAGGGAACCCGAAACGAAGGCGGATCAACATCGTGACCCAGTCAGTCCATCAGCGGATCGCCGACGAGCTCGGCGTCGCCGAGCGCCAGGTGCGGGCGGCCGTGGAGCTGCTCGACGGCGGCGCGACCGTGCCGTTCATCGCCCGCTACCGCAAGGAGGCCACCGGCCTGCTCGACGACGCCCAGCTGCGCACCCTGGAGGAGCGGCTGCGCTACCTGCGGGAGCTGGACGAGCGGCGGGCCGCGGTGCTGGAGTCGATCCGCAGCCAGGGCAAGCTGGACGAGGCGCTGGAAGCGCAGATCATGGCGGCCGACTCCAAGTCCCGCCTGGAGGACATCTACCTGCCCTACAAGCCGAAGCGGCGGACCCGGGCGCAGATCGCCCGGGAGGCCGGGCTGGAGCCGCTGGCCGACACGCTGCTCGGCGACCCCACCCGGGACCCGAAGGAGACGGCCGCCGGGTTCGTCGACGCCGGGCGTGGGGTGGCCGACGTCGCCGCTGCGTTGGACGGGGCGCGGGCCATCCTCATCGAGCGGTTCGCCGAGGACGCCGACCTGATCGGCACCCTGCGTGAGCAGATGTGGTCGCGGGGCCGGCTGGTCTCCCGGGTACGCGACGGGCAGCAGGCCGCCGGCGCGAAGTTCGCCGACTACTTCGACTTCGCCGAGCCGTACCCGAAGCTGCCCTCGCACCGCATCCTGGCGATGTTCCGGGGCGAGAAGGAGGGCGTGCTCGACCTCACCATGGCCCCCGACGCCGAGGAGGACCCGGACGCCCCGCCGACCGGCCCGACCCGCTACGAGGCGGCCATCGCCGGCCGGTTCGGTGTCACCGACGCGGGGCGGCCCGCCGACCGGTGGCTGGCCGACACGGTGCGCTGGGCGTGGCGTACCCGGATCCTGATCCACCTCGGGGCCGACCTGCGCACCCGGCTGTGGCAGGCGGCCGAGGAGGAGGCCGTCCGGGTCTTCGCCACCAACCTGCGCGACCTGCTGCTCGCCGCCCCCGCCGGCAGCCGGGCCACCATGGGTCTCGACCCGGGCCTGCGCACCGGGGTGAAGGTGGCGGTGGTGGACGCCACCGGCAAGGTGGTCGCCACCGACACGATCTATCCGCACGAGCCGCGTCGGCAGTGGGACGCCTCGATCGAGACGCTGGCGAAGCTGGCCGGGGCGCACCAGGTGGAGCTGGTCGCGATCGGCAACGGCACCGCCAGCCGGGAGACCGACAAGCTCGCCGCCGACCTGATCACGCGGTATCCGCAGCTCGGCCTGACCAGGGTGATGGTCTCCGAGGCCGGCGCGTCGGTCTACTCGGCCTCCGCGTACGCCTCACAGGAGCTGCCCACCCTGGACGTGTCGCTGCGTGGCGCGGTCTCCATCGCCCGGCGGCTCCAGGACCCGCTGGCCGAACTGGTCAAGATCGACCCGCGCTCGATCGGCGTCGGCCAGTACCAGCACGACCTGTCCGAGGTGAAGCTGTCCCGCTCGCTGGACGCGGTGGTGGAGGACTGCGTCAACGGCGTCGGGGTGGACGTCAACACCGCCTCCGCTCCCCTGCTGACCCGGGTCTCCGGCATCGGCGCGGGTCTGGCGGAGAACATCGTGCTGCACCGGGACGCCAACGGGCCGTTCCGCACCCGCGCCGAGCTGAAGAAGGTGGCCCGGCTCGGCCCGAAGGCCTTCGAGCAGTGCGCCGGCTTCCTGCGCATCCCCGGCGGCACCGACCCGCTCGACTCGTCCAGCGTGCACCCGGAGGCGTACCCGGTGGTGCGCCGCATCCTGGCCAGCACCGGGCAGGACCTGCGCTCGCTGATCGGCAAGTCGGCCATCCTGCGCGGGCTGCGGGCCACCGACTTCGTCGACAACACCTTCGGCCTGCCCACCGTCACCGACATCCTCGCCGAGCTGGAGAAGCCCGGCCGGGACCCGCGACCGGAGTTCCGCACCGCCACCTTCGTCGAGGGGGTGGAGAAGATCGGCGACCTGACCCCCGGGATGCTGCTGGAGGGTGTGGTCACCAACGTGGCCGCGTTCGGCGCGTTCGTCGACGTGGGCGTGCACCAGGACGGCCTGGTGCACGTCTCGGCGATGTCGCACACTTTCGTCAAGGACCCGCGCGACGTGGTGAAGTCCGGTGACGTGGTGCGGGTCAAGGTGCTCGACGTGGACGTGCCGCGCAAGCGGATCTCGTTGACGCTGCGGTTGGACGACGAGGTGCCGACCGGCGGTGACCGGCCGGCGGCCGACGGGCAGCGTCGCGAACGCGGTGCCCTCCAGGGCGGGCGCGGTGACGCGCCGGGCGGCCGGCGTAGCGGCGCGGGCGGGTCCGGCGGCGCGGGCAGGTCCGGCGGGGCAGGCGGCGCGGGCAGGTCCAGCGGGACAGGCGGGTCCGGCGGCCAGCGGGAGCAACGGGGCGGGTCCCGGGGCGGGTCGCAGCAACGGCAGGGCCGGGGCGGCTCCGCACCGGCACCCGCCAACGACGCGATGGCCGAAGCGTTGCGCCGGGCGGGCCTGGCCTGAGCGGTCGAGGGGGTGGGCGTACCGTCGCGGCATGGGTGGTGACGGCGGTACGGGGTGGCGGGAGCAGCAGCAGCGGGCGGCGCGGGCGCACGCGGCGGCCGACGCCCGCCAACGCGACGGTGAGCACGCGCAGGCCGAGGCACTGGTCGCCCGGTTCACGGCCGAGGCGACCCGGCGGGGGCTACGGACCGCCCGGCTGGTGGCCCAGGGCTACGACGGACGGGGCCGCTACCGGACCGGCCTGACCGGCTGGTACGTCGACCGGGCCGGCCTGCGCGCGGTCGCCGTCGACGGCCGGTTCTTCCTGCTCACCGTGCCGCCGGGCGTACGCGCCAGACTGTTCGGCGTGGACGTGCCACCGGCCCGGCCGCCCCTGGTCGTCGGCCGGGGCGGACGCGACGGTGAGTCGGTCCCGCTGGCCGACCTGCTCACCCGTCGGCTGGCCGCCGGCGACGACTGGCCCTGACCGGCCCGGCGGCCACCATCTCGTGCAGGGTCCGCTCGACCCGGTCGGCACCCGTCGCGACGGAGAACATCCGGTCGTAGTGCGCCCGGCCGGCCTGCCCGAGCAGGTCCAGTTTCTCCCGGCCCAGGTCGCAGACCTCCCGCAGGGCGTCGGCGATCGAGTCGGGGTCACCGGGGCGGGCGGTGATGCCCGCGCCGCTGTCCCGGGCCACCGCGGCGGCGTCGCCTTCCGCAGCGACCAGCAGCGCCCGCCCGGCGGCGAGGGTCGACTGCACCTTGCTCGGCATCGTGTACGCGGACATGCCACCGGGCCGCAGGCTCACGTAGTGGACGTCACCGGTGGCCATCAACGCGGGCATCCGGTCCCGGGGCAGCTGCCCGAGGAAGCGGACGTTCGCCGCCCCCACCGCCTCGGCCCGCCGACGCAGCCGCTCCTCGGTGGTGCCGGAACCGGCGATCAGGCAGACCAGGCGGGGGTCGCCGGTGCGGGCGCAGGCGTCGATCAGCGAGTCGAGCCCCTGCGCCTCGCCGAGCGCGCCCGCGTACACCAGCACGACCTGGTCGGGTTGGAGTCCGAGGTCGGCGCGCAGGTCGGTGGCGCGGACGCCCAGGGTCTCGTCCGCCCACATCGGGATGTGCACCAGCTTCTCCCGGGGCACCCCCCGGCCGGCGAGCAGCTCGGCGGCGCCCGGGGAGACGTGGGCGACCCGGGCGGCGCTGCGGTACATCGCACCGCACCAGGCGGCCATCCCCCGCTCGACGGTCCGTGACACCCGACCGGTGCCGAGGAAGCCGCTGGCCAGCACACTGTCGGGCCACAGGTCCAGCACGTGCAGCAGCACCGGCACCCGGTGCACGTAGCGGGTGAACCACATCGGCAGGGCGACGCTGATCGGCGAGTTGCCGACCCAGAGGGCATCCAGACCCCGCAGCACCGGGGTGCCGGAGACCAGCGCGGAGACGGCGAAGGACCCGTAGTTGGCCAACCGACGTGGCGCGGAACGGTCGTGGCTGGGATAGAGGGCGACCCGGCGGACCCGGGCCGGGCCGTCGGTCTCGTCGACCCGGCGGGCCAGCCGGTAGCCGGGGGCCAGCCGGCCGCTCGGGTAGTTCGGGAAACCGGTCAGCACCTGGACCTCGTGTCCCCGGTCGGCGAGAGCGCGGGCGAGCATCCCGGGCAGGGCCGCCGGGCCCGGTTCCGGGTCGAACCACTGGGTGAGCAGGCCGATCCGCATCGTTCTCACCCCGCCGCCACGCCGGCCACCGGGCGGGTCGGTCGCACGCCGTCAGCCACCGGGCCGGTCGGCCGCACGCCGTCAGCCGCCCACAGGGCGCGCAGTGATTCGGTCAGGTCGTGGACCGGGGTCCAGCCGAGCACCCGGCGGGCGCGGTCCAGGTCGGCGCACATCCACGGCACCGCGGCCGAGCGGGTGGCGTCGGGCGGGAAGCCGCCCGACCGGATCTCCCCGGGGAAACCGGCCACGTCGGCCAGCAGCCGCACGACGTCGCGCGTCGCGACCGCACGTCCGCTGCCCACGTTGACGACCCGCTGCGTGGGCGCGGCGCACCGCGTCGCGGCCAGCACCGCCGCCGCCACGTCCCGCACGTCGACGAGATCCCGGTAGGTGTCGTGCAGCCCCAGAGCGAGGTCACCCGCCCCGTCGGCCGCCGCCGCGCGGACCATCGCGGTCACCCGGGCCAGCATGTTTCCCGCCGGCATCCCCGGTCCGACCGGGTTGAAGACCCGCAGTACGATCGTGTCGAGGCGACCGGTGTCGCCTGCCAGCTCGGCCAGGCGGGTCGCGGCCAGGTGGCTGAGCCCGTACTCGCTCACGGGGGCGGCAGGGTGGTCCTCCGCGACGGCGAGGCCGTGCGGCACGACGCCGTACTCGGCGGCCGAGCCGATCCGGACCAGCCGGGCCCGGGGGGCGGCGACGGCCACCGCCTCGACCAGTTTCGCCGTGGTCACGACGTGCGCCCGCACGAAGTCGAGCCCGGAACCGACGATCCGGCCGGCCGCGCTCACCACCACGTCCGGTCGTTCCCGGGCGACCAGCGCGGTCAGCTCCGGCAGGTCCATCCGGACAAGGTCGCACTGTGCCCGGGTGGGCGACCGCAGGTCGGTGTGCCCGGCCAGTGCGGCACCGATGTGCCGGCCCAGGAAACCACCCGCGCCCAGCAGCAGCACCCGGCTCATCGGCGGTACGCGGCGTCCCGGTCGTCGACCGGCGACGACACGGGCCTCGGGCCGTCGACCGGCCGGACGTAGGCCGGCGACGACGCGTCCGTCCGGGCGTCGGCCGGTGCCGACACGGGTGCAGGGGCGTTGCCGGTGAACTCGTGCCAGGTGGCGGCACCGGGAGCCGAGATACCTTCCCGGGTGAGCACCACCCGGACGGTGGTCAGCAGGATCTTCAGGTCCAGCAGGAAGGAGCGTCGGTCGACGTACTCGACGTCGTAGCCGAACTTCGCCTCCCAGCTCAGGGCGTTGCGCCCGCGCACCTGGGCGAGCCCGGTGATGCCGGGCCGCACCTCGTGCCGGCGGGCCTGCTCGGCGTTGTAGAGGTCGAGGTAGCGCACCAGGTGTGGACGGGGACCGACCACACTCATCTCGCCGCGCAGCACGTTCCAGAACTCGGGCAACTCGTCGAGGCTGCTCGCCCGCAGCCAACGACCCACCCGGGTGAGGCGTTGGGCGTCGGTCACCAGCCCCCGGTCCGGGTCGGGGTGGAGCATGGTGCGGAACTTCACCACGTCGAACAGTTCGCCGTGCAGGCCGGGCCGGGTGTGCCGGAACAGCACCGGCCGCCCGTGCGTCACGAGCACCACCAGGGCGACGAGGGCCAGCAGGGGTGCGCCGACGGTCAGCACGACGAGCGCGCCGAGCACGTCGAACAACCGCTTCCAGCGGTCGTACGGCCGCCGGGGTGTCGGGGTGGTTCCCCGCCCGTCGGCCCCGGCTCGCGGCGGTGCCGTGTGGACAGCAACTTTGGGCATGAAACACACCTACCACCTTTACGAAGGACGATCCGCGCTTTCACATTCGCCACCCCGGACAGGTCGACAATGGAGTGCGCAGCATCCCCGGTAAAGGTGAAACATGATTGTTCCTCCCTTTACCGGAAGCCCGCCCGGTCTCGTTATTGCAACAGTATGGTCACCTTTGACGAGATCGCGATTCCCGAGGATGGTCCGCCGGGAAACAGGCAGGAGGAGATATGCTTCCCTCGCTTTCGGACAGGCGTTTCCTGATCACCGGGGGCACGGGGTCGTTCGGCCAGACAATGGTCTCCCGACTGCTCGACGCCGGCGCCGCCGAGGTGCGGGTGCTCAGCCGGGACGAGTCGAAACAGGACGCGATGCGGCACCGCCTCGGCAACGACCGGGTGCGCTACTACGTCGGCGACGTCCGCGACTACGACAGTGTGCTCAAGGCCGCCCGGGGGATGGAGTTCGTCTTCCACGCCGCAGCTCTCAAGCAGGTGCCCTCCTGCGAGTTCTTCCCCCTCGAGGCGGTCCGCACCAACGTGCTCGGCAGCGCCAACGTGGTGGACGCCTGTGAGCGGGTCGGTGTGGAGACGCTGGTCCTGTTGAGCACCGACAAGGCCGTCTATCCGGTCAACGCGATGGGCATGACCAAGGCGCTGATGGAGAAGGTCGCCCAGGCCCACTCCCGCAACAACGCGGCGGCCCGGACCCGGGTCTGCTGCGTGCGGTACGGCAATGTCATGTACTCGCGCGGATCGGTGATTCCACTGTTCATCGACCAGATCCTGCGCGGCGGCCTGCCGACGGTCACCGACCCGACGATGACCCGTTTCCTGATGTCGTTGCCCGAGTCGGTCGATCTGGTGGAGCACGCGTTCACCTTCGGCCAGCCGGGGGACGTCTTCATCCGCAAGGCCGACGCCTGCACCATCGGCGACCTCGCCACCGCCCTGTGCAACCTGTTCGGGGTGCCGGCGAAGTTCACCGTGCTCGGCATCCGGCACGGGGAGAAGCTCTACGAGACCCTGGCCAGCCGGGAGGAACTCGCGTTCGCCGAGGACCTCGGCGACTTCCTCCGGGTGCCGGTGGACAGCCGCGACCTCAACTACTCCCTCTATTTCGAGGAGGGTGACGTCGAGCACGGTGGCCTGGCCGACTTCCACTCGCACAACGCCCGCCGGCTGTCCGTACCGGAGATCGAGTCGTTGTTGATGACGTTGCCCGAGGTGCGCGCGCAGGTGCAGGCCCACGCAGCGGCCGTGGTGACGACATGAGCGCGGCCGCCGACACCGGTCGGCCCGACCGGGTGCCCCGGCGGCGCAGCGACCACCAGGCCGACCGCCCGGCCCGTCGGGTCCTCGTCGTCGGCGTCACCGGCATGCTCGGCCACGCCGTGCTGCGCGAACTCGCCGACGACCCGGATCTCGACGTCCACGGCCTCGCCCGCACCATCGACGACCGGGCGGGGTGGTTCCCCGCGCACCTGCTCGCGCGCATCGTCGCGGCCGTGGACGTGACCCAGTTCGACGACGTCCGGCGGCTCGTGGACGAGCTGCGACCGGACGTCGTCGTCAACTGCGTCGGCGTCATCAAGCAGCGACCGGACGTGCAGGACGCGGTGCCCACGGTCACCCTCAACGCTCTCCTGCCCCACCTGCTGGCCGACGCCTGCGCGCAGGTCGGCAGCCGGCTCGTGCACGTCAGCACCGACTGCGTCTTCTCCGGCCGCCGGGGCGGCTACCGTGAGGACGACCTGCCCGACCCGCCCGACCTCTACGGCCGGTCCAAACTGCTGGGCGAGGCGTCGGGAGCGTCGGCCCTCACCCTGCGTACCTCGATCGTCGGGCACGAGCTGGGCACGAACCGTTCCCTGGTCGACTGGTTCCTCTCCCGACGCAGCCAGGTACACGGTTTCACCCGGGCCATCTACAGCGGGGTGACGACCGTGGAGTTCGCCCGGCTGCTGCGCACCGTGGTCCTGCCCCGGGCGGAGCTGACCGGCCTCTACCACGTCGCCGCCGCACCGATCGCCAAGTACGACCTGCTTCGCCTGGTCGCCGAGGTGTACGGATGGCCCGGCGAACTGGTGCCGGACGACGAGTTCGTCTGCGACCGGTCGATGTGCGCGGACGCCCTCGCCCAGGTCACCGGCTACCGTCCGCCGAGCTGGCCGGACATGATCGCGGCGATGCACGCCGCCCGGTCCCGCTGGGCGCTCGACCGGGCCCGGCCGGGCCTGGCGGGCGTCCCACGCTGACGGACCAAACGACCACCGCCGGCACCGCCGGCCTGCTGGAGTCAAAGGACATCACGTGGGGAACCGAGTCGGTCAACTGTGCCTGATCGTCGGGGCGTTCGTCGTCGCGGTGGTCACCACCGTCGCCAGCGTCAACGTCCCGATGGTGGCGGTCGGGGCGGTGGCTCTGCTGCTGCTCGCGCTGTTCGCCCTCGCGCGGCAGATGGACGGCTGGCGGTGGCTGCTGGGCCTGACCATGGTGCTCCTGGTCTGCGCCTCGTCCAAGCTGCCGTCCCTGGTGGAGGCCAGCTTCTATCCCCGGTACGCGGCGGTCGCCGCCCTGATCGTCTGGGCGCTGCGCACCCCGGGACGCACGGTGGCCCGGCTCGATCGGTGGACCCGCCTGCTCATCGGCGCGCTCTGGGCGATGGCGGGACTCGCCACGCTGAGCTTCACCTGGTCGGTGGTGCCGCTGGAGACTCTCCAACGCGGCGTGGCGCTGCTCTTGCTGGCCGCGCTGGTGCACGTCCTGATCCGCTGCCGGTGGGCGGACCGGGCGGTCATGCTGGCCGACCTGCGCGTGGTCTACCTGGTCCTCAGCGGTTCCGCCCTGCTCAGCCTCGGCCTCGGGCTCGCCGACGGCACCCTCGTCGCCGCGCTGTCGCAGACCGACCGCTTCGAGGGCCTCTACAACAACCCCAACATGCTCAGCATCGTCTGTGCCCTGACCACCCCGCTGGGCTGGGCGGTCTACCGGGCGTCCCGGCGACGGGCGGAACTGCTCGGCATGGTGCCGGCCGTCGCCTGTCTGCTGCTCTCCCAGTCCCGCACCGGGCTGATCGCCGTGCTCGTCGGCGCCCTCTGGGTCGTGCTGCGGCACGGGCTGGGCCGGATGGTCCGCATCGCCGCCGGGCTGGCCGCCGGGCTGTTGGTGGCGTACCTGTTCAACCTGCTGCCGATCCTGTTCGCCGGCCCCTGGATGCGGCAGCTCGTGCTGCGCTTCACCGACCCCACCGGCGGCGACCTGTCCAACGGCCGCACCGAGATGTGGCAGGCGACTGTCGACCTGTGGTGGCAGAACCGCCCCACCCTGGGCTTCGGGTACGCGTCCCGCAACCACCTGTTCGCCCTCGCCAGCCTCGACGAGTCCTTCGGGACCGGGGTGAGCGTGGTGCACAACAGCTACCTGCAACTGCTGCTGGAGCTGGGGCTCGCCGCCGTGGCGCCGCTGGCGCTGCTGCTGCTGGCCGTCGGGCGGGTCGCGCTGCGGGCACCGGTGCGCCGGGCCGACTCGGGTCTGGTCTGGCTCGTCGTCACCGGGGTGCTGATCCAGATCACCGAGTCGGCCATCTTCGGCACCGGGCAGACCTACCCGTACGTGTTCTGGCTGGTGGCCGCCGGTGTGCTGCGGCACCTGCCCGACCGCCGGGCCGACGCGGACGACGGCGTCGAGCCCTCCCCCGCGCCGGCACACCCGCACCAGGTCAACGCCCCGGTGGACGCCGTGCCGCGCCGGCCGGTGCCGGTGCTGCGCTGACATCGACCTGACGGCGCTGCCCCGAGCTCACCTCACCCGACGGCGCTGCGCTGAGCTCACCTCACCCGACGGTGCTGCACTGAGCTCACCCGACGGCGCTGCGCAACGATCACCCGACGGCGGAGAAACTGAGACCCGGCTTCGGTACCGGGCCTGGGATCGCACGACGGTGGGCGTCCGGTCGGGACGCCCACCGCCTCGTCGGAACGCCCGGGTCAGCTCCGGTCGTCGGCCGCCAGGAAGGCGCTGACCCGGTCCCGCCAGGCCCGGTGGTCGAACGACTCACGGGCCCTCGACCGGGCGGCCCGGCTCATCGCCGTCCAGTCGTCGTCGGTCAGCCGCAACGCACGCTCGACCGCCCACCGCACGTCGTCCGGCCCGTTGCCGGCGAGCACCAGCCCCTCGACACCGTCGTGCACGTAGGTGGCCAGGTCGCTGGTGTGGTTGAGCAGCACCGGGCAGCCGGCGGCGAGACTCTCCGGCACCTTGGACGGGAAGCCGTTGGCGGCGTATCCCCCGGTGGGGCGGACCAGCATCGAGAAGTGCGACTCCGCGAGCAGCGTCAGCACGGTGGCGCGGGGCACCCGACCCAGGAACCGCACCTCGGCGTGGAGCCCGTCGAGGACCGAGACGTCCAGGTCGGAGTGGGCGGCGGCAGCCTCCCGGGTGACCCCGGCGATGGTGAGGCTGACCCGTCGCTGCTGTTCCGGCGTGAGTCGGCCGATGCCGCGCAGGATCACGTCCAGCATGTCCTTGCGGGCGGGGGTGCCGGCGTAGAGCAGCCGCAGGCCGGTGGAGAGGGCGGGCGGCCGGCCGGTCGGGAAGTCGTCGCAGTCCACCTGCGGCGGCACCACCAGCACCGCCAGCCCGTGCGCCGCGAGGTATCCGGCCAACGTGGTGGACACCGCCGTGGCCCGGCCGACGAGCCGGGTGGCCAGGAACGTCGACCAGCGGTGCCGGACGAAGTACGGGGTCAGCCAGCCGTGCCGGAACTGCCGCCGGTCGTGCCGCTCGCTGGCGTCGACCACGATCGGGCAGCGCAGCACCAGACGCAGCACCGTCCAGTTGCCGAGGGTCATCAACGCCATCGGGAGCAGCACCACGTTCACGTCGCCACGGCGTACCCCCTGCCGGCGGGCGGCCCGCAGCACCCGGACCGGGCGGGCCAGCCGGGCCGGCAGCCGGGTGAGCCGGTGCCGGCCACGCACGCGCAGGGTGACCAGGTCGACGCCGGCCGCCTCGGGTGGTCGGGCCGGGAAGGCCAGCTCGCAGGGCCAGTCGTTGACGACGAGCGTGCGGCTGCCCTCGGGGGCGGCGGACCGGGCGAGTTGCAGCAGGCGGTTCGAGGTGGCGTCCCCGTGCGGAAAGGCGTAGGCGCCGACGAGCAGCGGGCGGGGCTGGTCGGCCCGTGCAGTCGATCCGCCGGCCGGCCGTGGCTCCCGGCCGACGAGCATGCTCTGATCGGTCATCTCTCTCACCATCCCGAGCCGACCGGGGGTCGGCTGCTCTCTCGTGGCACCCGGTCCCGCCCGGGGTGGGCCGAGGCCCACCGTCGGTAGATCTCCAGGTGGATGCTGGCCGCCGTGTCGATGGCGAAGACGCTGTGCTCGAACCGGTCGGCGGCCACCGCCGGGGCGGTCGACGCGGTGTACGCCGCCGCCCGGCCCACCGCCCGCGCCCACACGTGCGGCGGGGCGTCGACACCGACGATGCTCACCCCGGGTAGCCGGTCGCCGATGAAGCGCACGCCCGGCAGGTCGGCGGCGACCGTGCCCACGCCCACCGCAACGGGTTCCAGCACTCCCCCGGGCAACCCCTCCAGGCAGGACGGGTGGACGACGACGTCGGCCTGCCGCAGCAGCCCGCCGACGTCGTCGCGGGGGCCCAGCAGGTGCACCCGGTCGCCGAGCCCGACGGCGTGCGCCGCCGCCCGGACCCGGTCGTCGTCGGCCGGGTCACCCGGCCCGACGAGCACCGCGTGCGCGGACACGCCCAGTTCCCGCAGCGCGACCAGGATCGGCGGCAACAGCCAGCGGCGTTTCTCGGGCGAGGCCCGGCCCACGGTCACGCAGACCAGGTCGGCCGGCCCCGCGCCGATCAGGGCCCGCAGGTCGTCGGGGCTGGGGCGGCGGAGCCGGTCGAGGTCGAGCCCGTTGAGCACCACCCGGCAGCGGGGGTCGGCACGCCAACCCGGGTGGTAGCCGAACGTCAGCGAACTGGGTGAGACACCCAGGATGTCGGTGGCGCAGCTGCCCAGCAGCCGACCGCAGATCCACCGGTAGACCCGGCGGCGCAGGGTACGCGGCCGGTTGTCGTCCCCCCGGAAGTGCGCGACCCGTCCGGGTACGCCCCGCAGCGCGCCGAGCGCGAGCGGCACCCCGGAGAAGTTGGCGCAGTCCGCGTGCACCACGTCCGGGCGCAGCCTCCCGACCAGGCGCAGGAACCGGGCGGGGAAGCGCAGGTCGAGCGGGATCGCCGTGACGGTGCCGCCGTGCCGGGTGACCATGTCGGCCAGGGGTCCGGGCCCCACCGTGTCGCTGAGGGTCACCAGGTGCAGCTCGGTGCCGGCGGCGGCGAGCCGGGGCAGCAGTTCGGCCGTACGCATCTCGGTGCCGCCGAAGTTCAGCTCACCCACGACCCGCAGCACCCGGACCCGGCCGGTCACGACGGTCCGCACCGGGCGAGGGCCCGCCGGTATCCCACCAGCGCCGCCGGAACCATGGTGAGCAGGTACCCGGCGCAGGCTGCCGCGGGCAGCCCGGCCAGGCCGAACTGTCGCAGTCCCCAGACCTTGAGCCCGGTCGCCAGCACCAGGAACGACGCCCAGCCGACGAACTGCGGCCGGAGCAGCCCGATGCTGTTCTGCACCAGGATCAGCGGGGAGGTGACCGCGACCAGCAGGGACCAGCCGGCCAGCCCGACGAGGACGGGGAGCCGGATCGTCGACCGGTCGACCTGGCCGACCCAGAGTTCGATCAGCCGGTGGCCGTAGCCGACCAGCAGCAGCCCGACTGCCCCGACGATCACGCCGTAGAGCACCATCATGCGACGGGTGTTGCGGCGTACCCAGGCCACCTCGCCGCGCGCCAGGGCGGCGCCGTTGACCGGCCAGACCGTCATGCCCACTAGCCCGACGAAGATCCACAGGACCCCGAACAGCTTTCCGACGACCGCGTAGTGCGCCGCCACCGTCAGCCCCAGGACGTTCGCGACCAGGGGGTTGTCCACGTTGAGCGCGATCGACGACATCGTGGTGAGCGCGAAGAACTGCAGACCCAGCCGGAGCAGGCCGACGACGGTGGCCCGGTGCACGAGCCGGGGTCCCGGCCGGCTGGCGGGGTCGGCGGACCAGAAGTAGGTGACCGTGTTGAGCAGGTTCGTCACCGGCACGGCCAGCACCGCGCCGCCGACGACCACCAGCGGTCCCCAGTCGGCGGCGATGGCGACCAGCACGACGGCCAGGGCGGCCAGGGCCCCGGCCGACTGCCAGGCGTTGCTCTGCACCATCTGGCCGCGGGCGTACTGGATCCGCTGGATCACCGACAGCGGGATGTTGACCGCGAACGCGCCGAAGCAGATCAGCACCATGGTGGTGGTCTGCGCGGCGACGGCCGGGTCGCGGACGGCGAACAGGTCCACCCAGGGGACCACCGGCGTGACCACCGCGAGTGTCGCCAGCAGCAGCACCGCGACCACACCGAGGGTGGCGAAGGCCCCGGAGATCTCCCGGGCCTGTTGCCGGGGGTCGTCGGCCAGCTGACCGAGCCGGGTGAGCAGCCCGTTGCCCAGCCCCAGATCGGCGAACCAGGCCATCCCGGTGAGCGCGGTGATCGCCATCCAGAGGCCGTACCGCTGGTCGCCGAGATACCGGAAGCAGGCGGGCGTGATGACCAGCGGAGCGGCCAGGCCGATCCCCTTGGCCACCATCGCGGTGGCGATGCCCACTGTGACGGCGCGGTCGCGACCGGGCCCCGACGGTGGGCCGGACGTCGCCACCGGGGCGACGACCGCCGTGCCGGTCAGCGCCGCAGCCGGCGTCGGCGCGGGGGCCGGCGGCGGGCCGGCAACCGGCGGTCCGGCGGCGACCGCCTCGGCGGCGGGCCGGCCCACGGCCCGGGTCACCGGAGGGGGGCGGGGGCGACCCCCAGCCGCGCGGCCAGCCACGCGCCGGTCGCCCGCAACCCCTGCGCCCGGGGGACCGGCGTGACGTCCGGGAACAGTTGCCGCAGGGTGCTGTCGTCCGCCAGCGAGTGGGGGACGTCGCCGGTACGCGGCGGCGCGTGCTCCCGGGCGATCGGCCGTCCGAGCAGCTCCTCCAACTCGTCGAGCACCTGGAGCAGGCTGGCCCGCGCCCCGAAGGCGAGGTTGACCGGATGCGGGTGGTGCACCCGGCGGCGCAGCGCGTCGAGGATGACGTCGCAGACCGTGCCGACGTAGGTGAAGTCACGGGACTGGGTGCCGTCGCCGTGCACCACGACTGGTTCGCCGCGCAGGGCGGCGTGGGTGAACCGGGGAATGACGGCCGCGTACGCGTGGTCGTGCCGCTGCCCGGGGCCGTAGACGTTGAAGAACCGGAAGGCCAGGGTGGGCAGCCCGAACGACGCCTGGTGCGCCAGGGCGTACGCCTCGGTGGCGAGCTTGCTGGCCGCGTAGGGGCTCATCGGGCGGGTCCAGGTCTGCTCCGCCTTGGGCAACGCCGGGTTCATGCCGTACACCGACGAGGAGGAGGCGACGAGCACGTGTCCCACGTCGTGCCGGCGGGCCGCCTCCAGCACCATCAACGTGCCGGTGGCGTTCGCGTGGTGGGAGGCCAGCGGGTCGCGTAGCGAGCGGGGCACGCTGGGCAGGGCGGCCAGGTGGACCACCGCCTCCCGACCCGCCATCGCCGCGTCCAGGGCGGCCGGGTCCAGGATCGACCCCTCGACGAATTCGACGTCCAGCCCGTCGAGGTTGCCCCGGAGCCCGACCGAGAGATCATCGAGGACGCTGACCTCCTTGACAGCCGGCTCGTCCAGGGCGGCGCGGGCCAGGTTGGCGCCGATGAAGCCGGCCCCACCGGTGATCAGAATGCGCATGGACAACCCCCCGGTACACACCTCACCTGTTCGTCGAAGCAGGCATGCAGCACATTACGGCACAGACGGAATCTTCATCACAATTAGGACAAATCTCGGCCGTCGGCCTGCAGCAGCCCGGCCGGGGTCCACCGAACGGCCGGTGGTGCTGTCCGGGAGCCGACCGACACCAACCGCCAGCTGGGCAAACGCGCACAGTGACAGCATCGTCGCAGTTCAACGGTGGAGGTGTGGAGGATGGCCGAGCTGATCGTCTACCGGTCCAACGCCCTGATGTCCGTCAGGTCGCGGATCGACGCCACCCGGGACGTGATCATGCCCGTCAACCTGGCGTACGCGGAGAGCATGGTCGGCATGTGGCACTCCGGCCTGCCCCAGGTGAGCCTGGTGCCCTCGACCGCCACCGACGCCCAGGTGTGGCCGGTCCTGTCCGCCGTCGGCACCCGCATCCACGACACCTCGGACGACAACTGCCCGATCAACACCGGCTGGTCGTACGTCGGCGGCAACCACGGCTACAACGTCGGCAACCAGATCGCGGTGGCCAACCACGGCAAGACGACCGCCGACGTGGGTTCGCAGTGGAGCGACGGGACCCGCATCTTCACCCTGCTGGCGGTGACCAACGCCAACAGCCTGCTGTTCGGCAACCCGTACACGATCGTGGACGGCATCGCCCAGGGCGCGCGGGTGAAACCGGCCGCACCGCTCACCCACGTCTCGGGGGCGACCAACCGGACCACCGTGCCGATCACCGGCCTCACCCCCGACGTGCAGATCCGCCCGGCCACCCACTCCCACACAGTGGCCGTCGAACTCGACGGCCGGCCGGTGCCCGACGGTCGGTCCACGGGCCAGGAGCTGGTGATCCGGGAGTCGTACGTCATCCCCTCCTACCAGGGGATGATCGACACGGCACGGGCGAACATCGGCACCCCGATCGCCACGATCATGCCGAGGATCCCGTCCCTGTGCCGGATCTCGAACGAATACCGCTGGTCGCCCGGTGGCAGCCTGATCGTCGCGCAGACGGTCACCGCCCTGAGCCGGTTCACCCTCAACGCGGGGGTCACCCAGTGCGGGCCGTTGACCCCGGTGGCCGGCGGCACCCGTCGGCAGTTCATGCCGAACGTGGGGGTGGCCGGCGGCCTGAACTGGTCCGTCTGGGCGAACATCGACACCCTGACGGCGCTCACCGACTTCACCCCGGCGACGCTGCGGAACCGGCTGATGCCGGCGAGCAGCATGACCCAGTGGGTGGTCAGCGGCGGGGGCGTCCAACAGTGGGGCATCGCCGTCGGGCTGCTGCCGGTCGCGGACGGGAAGCCCGAGATCCGGGTCCGTTACACCACGGCCAAGGGCTGGTTCATCAGCTCCAGCCTCAAGAAGAACTACCCGCAACTGGTCTGGGGCCGCACCCTGGCCGCCGGTGAGTCGGTGACCGGCACCGCCTACCGCCGCTACCTGGCGCCCCCGTCGACCGCCACCGAGATCGTGGTGTCCGCCGACGGCGCGGATTTCGTGGTGATCGAACGGGTCGGCACCGTGGCGCAGGCCGAGATGACGGCGCCGCAACTGTTCCACCGGCTGCTGGTCCCGGTCGGCCCGACGAACCTCGACGTGCCGGACCGGGTCACCGTCGACGGCATCCCGTACACCGTGCCGGTCTCCCCCGGGTACGGGACGTGGCGCGCGGAACCCGACCAGGTCGCATCGGGACCGCTACCGGGGGCGACCGGACCCCGGGGCAGTTACTTCCTCGTCCGGTCCGGCCCGACGCTGAGCCGCACCTGCACCGGCACCTACCAGCGGCTCCTGCTGCACCCGGTCTTCCTGGCCGAACCGACCCCGGTCGACCGGGTCTGTGTGGAGGTCACCGTGGCCGGCACCGGCGTCCTGCGGCACGGCGTGTACGCCCACGATCCGTCCACCGGGCGTCCCGCCGTCCTCGGCCCGATCGCCGACTTCGGCACCGTCGCCGTCACCTCGGTCGGGGTGCGGGAGTCCGTGCTGGTCGCTCCCGTGGTGCTGCCCGCCGGTTGGCACTGGTACGCGCACGTCTGGCAGGCCAGCGGCACCACGCCGCCCGCCGTACGGGTCAGTGGCGTCGGCGCCGCCACCACGCTGAACCTCGGTGCCGGCGCGGCGGCGATGACCGGGGACCGGTTCGGCTACGAGGTGACCGGGGTGACCGGTGCGCTGGGCGCGATCACGATCATCGGAGTCCACCAGTTCCCGCCGCCGCAGGTGGCGTACAGGCGGGCCTGACCCGGTGGCCCGTGCCCCGGCGGGGCCGCACCGGCGGGCGTCGTGTCCCGGTGGACGTCAGCCGGTCGTGACGCCGTAGATCCGCTTCATCGCCGCGTGTTTGGCCGGGACCGGCAGGTGGCCGATGCCCAGCGACTTGGCCCGCAGCCGTTCGAGGTACTCGTCGGTGGTACGCACCGGCCGCGCCGGCACCCCGGCCGCCACCGTGTTGTCCGGGATGTCCCGGGTGACGATCGAACCGGCCCCGATGACGCACCGGCTTCCGATGGTGACGCCGGCCAGGATCATCGCCCGCATGCCGATGTAGACGTCGTCGCCGATGGTGATCGGCGCGGTCCAGTCGAGGTCGGGATGGTCCTTGCGCAGGATCAACGTGCCACCGTCGTGGGTGATGAACTGCACCTCGGAGGTGATGTAGACGTTGTCGCCGATGGTGATCAGCCACGGCTCCGAGCCGAACATCGCCCGGTTGACCCCGTAGAACCTGACCCGACCGGTCAGGTTGACCCCCAGGGACCGGACGAACGCCTCGGGGTCACGGGACGCGGCCAGATGGTCCCGCACCCGCCGGGCCATCGTACGAACACGACTGGGCACTTACTGTCCTCGATCGCAGGGGACGGCTACGGACCACCGGACCGGGCAGGCGGGCCCGGTCACTGGGGAAACGAGTCGGGTCCGGCCAGGGTGACGCCGGTTCCGCCCCGGACGGGATCAGCGGCAGAACTGGCGGGCGTGCGCCAGCACGTTCGGTTCCCGGTGGCGTTGCCGCCAGTGCCGGTACCGCCGTCCGGCGGTGCCCTTCGCCTCGGCCCGCTCCTCGGGCGACCGAGCGGCGAGCAGGTCGAGAGCCCGGCTGAGGCCGGCCGCCGTCGCCGGCCGCACCACCAGCCCGCCGGTGTCGGCGATCAGCTCACTGAACGGCGTGTTGTCCGAACAGACGACCGGGCAGCCGGAGGCCAGGCTCTCCAGGATCACGTGACCGAAGTTCTCGCCGAGGGTGGGGAAGAGGAAGGCGTCGTACCGGCTGAACGTCGGCATGACGTCCGCCGCCGCGAGTTCGCCGAGGTAGCGGACCCGGACGTGGCCCGGCATGGCCGTGATGATCCGCTGGCATCGCGACCAGTAGTGCGGGTCCTCCGGCGGCCCGAAGATGTCGAACTCCATCGGCCGGGTGGTGCCGGCCACCGCCTCCAGGGCCGTGGACAGGTTCTTCATCGGCGAGATCCGGCCGACGAAGACCAACCGCAGCGGCCCGTCGTGCGCGCGGGACGGCGGCGCCGGGTGCGCCGGGATCGGGCTCTCGTTGCCGTTCACCATCACCTGCGCCCACGGCATGTTCGCCCGGATCTGCTTCTCCTCCAGACCGCTGCACGCCTGCCAGCGCACCCGCAACCGGCGCAGCAGCGGTGCCCACACCGCCAGGAAGAGCCGCTTCTTGGCGGCCCTGATCGCCAGGGCGCCGGGCGACAGCTCACCGCGCGGGGCGACCAGGATGGCCCCGACAGGCACCAGGCGCAGCGCCACCACCAGGATCGACACCACCGAGAACAGCGACCAGATGCTGTTGACGTAGAGCAGGTCGATCGGGCGGGAGCGGACGTGCCGGATCAGCCGGACCCAGTGCCGCGGCGCCCACGGGTCCAGGTAGAACACGGCGGAGCGGTCGTCGCGCCGCAGCAACCGTCCGGACAGCCCGGGGTAGGGTGCAGGCGAGTGGAGATCCCGGTCCCGGGTGACCAGGGTGACGTCGAGATCCCCCGGCAGGGTGTCCAGGATGAACCGCAGGGAACGGATCGGACCACCACCACGGAAGCCCGGCTCGAACACACCTGCGGTGGCGACCACCCGGTAGTTGCCCGCGGTGTCGGCGGACCGGACCGCCCGCTTCGCCGCCGCCGCAGCGTCGTCGGGGGGACGGGTTCTCGTCAGCTTCACCATCGCCCACCTTCACCGTGCCGTCCGCAGATCGGCACTCCACCTGAGTATCGGAACGCAATGACAGCGAGGAGGGTGTCGGAGCCCGCCGGGCGCGGCCTGTGCCGTGCGCTCGCGGCCACGGACACCGGCCCCCACCGCTGCCTGACCGGCGCCATCGGTGCCGCGAGGGGGTCCAGATGACGGGGAGCGACCCGCGTTCTCCGTGGCCGAGGGAGCAACGGATGACTACCGACGTGGTAATCGTAGGTGTGGGCGGGATGGGCCGTGAGCTGTACGGCGTTATTCGATTGCTGAACGCCCGGCCGGTCGACGGGATCAGCTGGCGGGTGCTCGGCTTCGTCGACGACCACCCCACCGAGCCCAATGTGGAACTCGTGCGTCGGCTCGGTGTTCCGTTCCTCGGGCCGACCCGCTGGCTGGCCGGGCAGCCGTCCACCACCCGGGTGGCACTGGGCGTGGGACACCCGCAGTTGCGCCGCGAGACCGACCAGGTCCTCGCCCGGTACGGCCTGCCCGCCGCCACCGTGGTACATCCGGCTGCCGAGATCGGCCCGGACTGCGTCTTCCAGGAGGGCCTGTTCGCCGCCGGCGGAGCCCGGGTGACGACGAACGTGGTGCTGGGCCGCCATGTACACCTCAATCAGAACTGCACCGTGGGCCATGACGCCGTCCTGGGTGACCATGTCTCGGTCAACCCGCTCGCGGCGGTCTCCGGCTACTGCCGACTGGGCGACGGCGTCATGGTGGGCACCACCGCCGCCGTCCTGCCGAGGCTGACGGTCGGCCGGGACGCCGTCGTGGGGGCGGGCGCCTGTGTGACCCGGGACGTCCCGGCGGGCACGGTGGTCACGGGCGTGCCGGCCCGGCCGGTGGGTCGGTCAGCGGCGGATGCCCGCCCAGTCGTGATGCCGGCGCACGGTCGAGAGGATGAAGTCGACCACCCGGCGTGACGTGTCCGGGACCTGGTAGTCGAGCGGGCAGGCGACCGGGCCGGCCGCCACCTGGGCCACCACCACCCGCACGCCCTCCACCACCCCGGCCGGGTCCAGACCCGTCATCACGATCGCCCCGGAGTCCAGCGCCTCGGGGCGCTCGATGGACTCGCGCAGCGTCACCGCCGCAAACCCGAGAATCGCCGCCTCCTCGCTGACGGTGCCGCTGTCGGACAGCGTGCACCGGGCGTGCCGTTGCAGGGTGACGTAATCGAAGAAGCCGAACGGCTCGTGGAAGGTGATGCCGTCCAGGAGCGTGCCGTCGACGGCGAGCGACTCCAGGCGCTTGCGGGTACGCGGGTGGGTGGAGACCAGCAGCGGCAGTCGCCACTCGTCGCGGACGGCACAGAGGCAGTCCAGCAGCCGGCGGAGCCGGTCCGGATGGTCGACGTTCTCCTCGCGGTGGGCGCTGACGACGAAGTAGCCGCCCGGTTCGAGGGCGAGCTGCGCCAGGATGGTGGACCGCTCGATCTGCGGCCGGTAGTGGTCGAGCACCTCCCGCATGGGTGAGCCGGTGTGCAGGATCCGGCGGGGGTGCAGGCCCTCGGCGAGCAGGTTGCGCCGGGCGTGCTCGGAGTAGACGAGGTTGAAGTCGGCGACGTGGTCGACCAGCCGGCGGTTGGTCTCCTCCGGCACGTTGAGGTCGAAGCAGCGGTTGCCCGCCTCCATGTGGTAGACGGGAACCTTCATCCGTCGCGCCATCAACGCCGAGATGGCGCTGTTGGTGTCGCCGAGCACCAGCAGCGCGTCCGGACGCAGCTCACCGATCGCCTGCTCGGTGCCGACCAGCACGGCACCGAGCAGACTGCCGAGCGACCGGGTGTCGGCCCGCAGGAAGCGGTCCGGGGACCGGACACCCAGCTCGGTGAAGAAGATGTCCGACAATGCGGGATCCCAGTTCTGTCCCGTGTGCACCAGGGTGTGCTCCACGGTCCGGTCCAACATGTCGATCACCCGGGCCAGGCGGATGATCTCCGGCCTGGTCCCGACGACGGTCATCACCCGGGTCACTGGACGCCTCCTCGTAGCCGATGGTGGGATTGGGGGCACCGCCCGGCGGGCGGTCGGGTCGGTCTCACGACGACCGGCCCTGTGGGGGCACCCGGCGCACCGGGTCGTTGATCGTCTGCCGTGCCTGGTCGAGAACACTGATCCGCGGCCGGCTCGCCCGCCACCGGCGGTAGGCAGCCCCCGCCGCCGCCCGGGCCGCCTGCCGCTGCGCGGGCGAGGCGGTGGCGAGCTGGGTGACCAGTGCACCCAACGCCGCCGGGGTCAACTCGGTGAGGACCTGCCCGCCACCGTCGCGCAACACGGTCGTCCACGGTGTCCGGTCCGAGCAGATCACCGGGCAGCACGCCGCCAGGCTCTCCGCGATGGCGTTGCCGAAGTTCTCACCCCGGGTCGGCAGGACGAACGCGTCGTACCGGGAGAAGGTCTCGCCGACCTGCTCGGGGCGCAGCTCTCCCCGGTAGCTGACCACGGACGGGTCCGGCAGGGCCGCTCGTAGCTCCACACAGCGCTGCCAGTACTTCGGGTCTTCCAGCGGGCCGTAGATATCGAGCCGCACCCGGGCCCGCACCTGGGCGAGCGCGGCGAGCAGCAGGTCCAGGTTCTTTATCGGGGAGATCCGTCCGATGAAGACCAGTCGTGCGTGGTCGGTCGCCGGCAGTCCGGCCGGCGCGCGACGCGGCTCCGGGCCACTGGCGATCGCGACGACACCGATCCGGGCCCGGGGCAGCGCCCGTCGGATGTCGACGGCCTCCAGCGGCGTGCTGGCGTGCCACAGCACCCTGGGCCCCCGCAGCATCCATCGCCAGCCGGACAGGAACATCCGCTTACGGGCCCGGTGCAGGCCGAGAGCGGCGGCACCGAACTCGCCCCGTGGAGCCACCAGGATGCGGTCCACCCGCAGCAGGCCGAGCCGGGCCGCGACGATGGGCAGGATCGAGAAGGCCGACCAGACGCTGTTCACGTAGAGCAGGTCGAAGCGCACCGGCCGCAGGGAACGCCAGAGCGTCCGCCAGTGCGCCGGGTGCCGGACACCGAGATAGAAGATGCTCGTCCGGCCACGTCGTACCCAGGTGCCGGAGAGCCCGGCGTAGGGATCGCTGGCGCCGAGGTCACGGTCCCGGGTCAGCAGGGTCGTCGAGACGTCGGCGCTGGCCGTGTCGAGCACGTCGGAGATGGAGCGGACCGGGCCTCCGGCCCGCCAGCCGGGGCTGAAGTAGCTCGCCGTGACCAGGACCCGGAACTTCCCCCGGTCGACACTCGCCAACCGTGTTCTGACGTCCGCCGCGGGGGTGGTGTCGCTGGCCATCCTCGCTCCTCGCTCAAGAGATGGAACTGAGTGGGCCAACGAGCGAACGTCCATTCAGTGACCGCGCCTCGCAATTTTATTCAATTCGCCGCCACGGGACGAGGAATAGTGGACGGCCGCCCGGATGGGGGTATAAGGAAGTCGCAGAAACAGTCTCTAAGCACAGCACGAGAGGATCTCCATGTCGCGAGTGGCACTCATATCCGGCACCACCGGCCAGGACGGCAGCTACCTGGCGGAGTTCCTACTCGACAAGGGCTACACGGTGCACGGGATAAAAAGAAGATCGTCTTCGTTCAACACCGAGCGGATCGACGGCGTCGATGTGCATCCCCGCAGTGGCGACGCACGCCTTTTCCTCCATTACAGCGACCTGTCCGACCCGGCCTCGTTGACCTCGCTGATCCGGGACATCCGGCCTGACGAAATCTACAACCTCGGCGCGCAGAGCCACGTCCGCGTCTCCTTCGACATCCCGGGTTACACCGCGGACGTCACCGGGCTGGGCGCCCTGCGGATGCTGGAGGCGGCGCGGGCGGCCGACATCGGCTGCCGCTTCTACCAGGCGTCCTCCTCGGAGATGTTCGGCTCCAGCCCGCCCCCGCAACGCGAGCAGACCCCGTTCCACCCCCGCAGCCCGTACGCGTGCGCCAAGGTCTACGCCTTCTGGTCGGCGGTCAACTACCGCGAGTCGTGGGACATGTTCTGCGTCAACGGCATCCTGTTCAACCACGAGAGCCCCCGGCGGGGCGAGAACTTCGTCACCCGCAAGATCACTCGCGCGGTGGCCAGGATCGAGGCCGGCATCCAGGACAAGCTCTACCTGGGCAACCTCGACGCGGTCCGGGACTGGGGCTACGCCCCGGAGTACGTCGAGGCGATGTGGCTGGCCCTTCAGCAGGACACCCCACAGGACTACGTGGTGGCCACCGGCGAGGGGCACTCCGTCCGCGAGTTCGTCCAGGCCGCCTTCGACCGGGTCGGTCTGGACTGGCAGCGGTACGTGGAGATCGACCCCGCCTACTTCCGGCCCGCCGAGGTCGACGCGCTCATCGGCGACTACAGCAAGGCCCGGCGGCACCTGGGCTGGGCGCCGAAGACCCTGTTCGGCGACCTGGTACGGGTGATGGTGGACGCCGACCGGCAACTCCTGGAAGACGAGCGGATGGGACGCCTCGTGCGGGTGGACCGATGAGGATCACCGTCGAGGCCACCCCGATCCGCCCCGGACACGCCGCCGGGGTCGAGGCCTTCACCTACGGCCTGTTGACCGGCATGGCCGCCGACACCTCCCACGACCTGCGGGTGAACATCCTGCGGGGCACCCTCGACCAGTGGCGTGACCAGGTGCCCGCCGAACAGGTCGGTTGGACCGAGGTCGCCCAGCCGCTGCGCTCGGACACCCCTCCCGGGCAGCTGTTGCGCCGCTGGACGCCGAGCCGGGTCCGCGACTCCCTCGCCGTCCGCAGGGCGGTCAACGCGGTCCGGCAGCGCTCGGTCCCCCGGCAGCGGGGATCGGACGTCACGCTGTACCCGTTCCACAGCGCCCCGATCGGGCCCGGCCCGTCGGTCGTCGTCGTGCACGACCTCCGACACCTGCATGCCGCCTTCCACGCCCCCGGCTTCGCCGCCGTGGTCCGGGAGAACGTGGCCCGCGCGTCCGCCCTCGTGGTCACCTGGCCCCACCCGTACCGGGAGACCCTGCGGCTGTTTCCCGAGGCAGCGGACCGGACCGCGCTCATCCCGACCCCGACGTTCCAGCCCGCGCCCGCCCGCGCCACCGCGCGGCCGGAACCGGGGCTGCTGGTCTACCCGTCCTCCACCGCGGCCCACAAGAACCACGCGACGCTGCTGGAGGCGATGGCGTCGCTCCCGCAGTGCCGGCTGGTCTGTCCCGGCCCGCTGGTCGAGCCCGAGGCCAGTCGCCTGCTCGCCCGCGCCGCGCTGCCCGACCTGCGGGGCCGGGTGTCCTTCCCCGGGTTCGTCACCCTCGACGAGCTGAACGCCCTCTACGCCCGGGCCGACGCCGTGGTGATCCCGTCGCTCTGGGAGGCGGCGAGCGGTGCGATGCTGGAGGCGTTCAGCTGGGGACTACCCGTCGCCTGCGCCGACGCCGAGCCGCTGCTGGCACAGCTGGAGTTCACCGGCGCCGAGGCGACGGTCTTCCGGGCCACGGAGCCGGCGTCCCTGGCCGAGGCGGTCCAGCGGCTGCTGGCCGACCGGGCGCACTACGCCACCGCCGCCCGGCACGCCAACGGCCGGTTGGCCCCCCGCACCTGGGCGGCGACCGGTGGCGACTACCTCGACGTGCTGCGCTGGGCGGCGCAGGGACGACCGGGGCCGATACCGAGATCCGCGTTCGCCGCCGAACTCAGCGGGGAGGGAGCATCGTGAGCATGACGGACGACCGCTATCCGGTGGCCCGACCGAGCCTGTCCGACCTGGAGGAACGGTACGTGGTCGACGCCCTGCGGAGCGGCTGGGTCTCCTCCCGGGGCCCCTACCTCGACGACTTCGAGGACCGCTTCGCCCGGCGGTGTGCCGCCGGCACGGCGGTGGCCACCGCCAACGGCACGGTCGCCCTGCATCTGGTCCTCGCCGCCGCCGGGATCGGTCCGGGCGACGAGGTCATCGTTCCCGCGCTGACCTACGTGGCGACCGCGAACGCCGTCGCGTACTGCGGGGCGCGCGCCGTCTGTGTGGACGTGCGGCCGCAGAACTGGTGCGTCGACCCCGCCGCGGTCCGGGCCGCGATCGGGCCACGCACCCGGGCGGTCATCGCCGTCGACCTGTACGGCCATCCCGCCGACTACCCCGCCCTGCGCGCGCTGTGCCACCGGCACGGCCTGCTGCTGGTCGCCGACGCCGCGGAGTCCTTCGGGGCCACGGTCGACGGGGAGCCGACCGGTTCCCTGGCCGACGCCACGACCTTCTCGTTCTTCGGCAACAAGGTGATCACCGCCGG
Source organism: Micromonospora sp. NPDC048894 (assembly GCF_040649765.1). Classification (NCBI taxonomy): domain Bacteria; kingdom Bacillati; phylum Actinomycetota; class Actinomycetes; order Micromonosporales; family Micromonosporaceae; genus Micromonospora; species Micromonospora sp. NPDC048894. Next base: position 306,573 of record NZ_JBEZFY010000007.1, read on the forward strand.
CGAGGGCGGCTGCGTCACCACCTCCGACGCCCCGCTGGCCGAGCGGATGCGGCTGCTGCGCAACCAGGGCATGGATCCGCAACGGCGGTACTACTTCCCGGTGCTGGGCTACAACTACCGGATGACCAACCTGGCCGCCGCGCTGCTCTGCGCCCAACTGGAGCGGGCCGACGAGATCATCGCCCGGCGGGACGCGGTGATCGCCGGCTACGAGGCGCAGCTGGCCGACGAGCCGGCGCTGTCGGCGCAGCCGGTGCTCGCCGGCGTCCGCCGCGCGCCGTGGATGGCCGCCTTTCTGGTCGGGCCCGAAGGGGACGCCATCTCCCGGGACGCGGTGGCCCGGGCGCTCGACCGGCTCGGCGTGGAGACCCGGCCCTTCTTCGTGCCGATCCCCGACCTGCCGGCGCACCGTGATCCGGGCGCGCACTGCCCGGTGACCGTCGACCTGAGCAGGCGCGGCATCAACCTGCCCACCTATCCGGAGCTGACCGACGCGGGGGTCAAGGCGGTGGTGGAGCGCGTCCGCGCCGCCCTGTCGACCGTCGCCTGACCGGTCGACCCGCCCCCTGCGGCCCGCCCGTCCGGCCCGCGCCCGGCTCACCCGCCGGGCGGTCCCGCCCCGGCTCACCCGCCGGGCGGGACCGGGTCGAGCCGGCGGTGTGCCGGCGCGCGGTGCGCCGCACGGTGCCGCAGCAGCAGCAGGTAGCTGCTGGCCCAGGCAACCGCGCTGACCAGAGCGAGCGCCGCGAGCGCACCGGCCGCGCCGGTGGCCCCGAACAGCACCGCCGCGCCGACGACCACGGGCACCCGCAATCCGCCCAGCAGGATGCCGAGCAGAATCGCCCGCCGGTTCGCCTGCTCCACCCGCAGCCCGGCGAAGCCGACGGCAGCCGGCACCGCGAACAGGCTCTCCAGCGCCAGCAGCACCAGCAGGCTGCGGGCCAGGTCCCAGTTGCCGCCGAGCAGCGTCCTGCCGACCGCGTCGGGCAGGAGGGCGACCGCAGTCGTCATCGGCAGGATGCCGGCAGCCACGAGCAGCGAGACCCGAACGGCCGCCCTGGACCGCACCGCCCGGGACTCGGTGCGGCTGCGGGCCAGGTACGGCAGGGTCAGCGTGGCGGCGGTGGACAGGACCAGGTTCACCGGCCCCAGCAGCGTCCTTCCGGCGCTCAACGCACCGACCACCGAGGTGCCCGCGAAGGCGGCCACCGCGCTCAGCGACAACTGCGCCGATCCGGTGGTCAGCAGGAACTGCGCCCCGAACCCCACTGCGACACGGCTCTCCGCCCGACCGATGCACCAGCCGGGCCGCACCACGTAGCCGCGGCGGACCCCGACGACCACGCCGATCAGCCCACCAGCTAAGGCCCAGATGCCGACCACGTACGGCGCGTCGAGCAGCCGGAGCAGGCCGCTCAGCGCGGCGCAGCCGGTCACCGCCGCCCAGGCGGTCTCCTGGAACAGCGCCCCCGACGGGGTGCCGACGCCGACGGCGATCGCCTTCGCGTAGTCATAGAGCACCAGACCCGGCAGGGCGAGGCCCACGAACACCAGATAGGGCGAGCCATACGCCGCACCCGCGGCCCCGAGCACGGTGCCGCAGACCGTGCCGAGCAGGGTGACCCGCCGGGCGGCGGAGGTGACGCCCGTCCCCGCCGCCAGGACGGCGTCGGTCACCATGCTGCGGACCAGCCCGGAGCCGAGAACGTAGAACGAGAAGGCCAGGGCGAACTCGCCCACCCCGCCGATTGACTCCAGCCGGGTGACGGTGATCGCCACCAGCAGGTTGCCGCCGCTGGACAACCCCCCGACGAGCAGGGCGAGCACGGCCCGACCACCGCTGCGGGGGACAACCGGGGCGTCGCTACGACCGACGCGGGAGCGGGCCCGAACGGTCACCGGGCGGCACCCGCCAGCAGCGGCACCCGGTCGTCCCGCCCGACGGGGGCGCGACGGGTCAGCCACAGCAGGAGAAAGACCGGTACCGCCGACATCAGGTGTTGCAGGAAGCCGATGGTGGAGTCGGGATAGGTCCCGGACCAGAGCAGCACATCGGAGAAGACCAGGCAGAACAACGTCAACCGGGCCGGGCCCGGTCGACCCCGCCAGCGCAGCAGCAGCGCCACGAACCCGGCCCAGAAGGCGTGCACGGCCACCACCCCGACGGGACCGTCGAACAACCAGATGTTGCCCAGCAACAGGAAGTTGAAGGCCGACGTCGGCCCGCCGCCGAGGAACTGGTTGATCCGTTGCCCGGTGGACAGCGCCGGCCGGTCCGGATCAAGCACCCGGGGCACCAGCCCGTACCGGAAATAGTCCACGACACCGGGCTGGCCGATCTCGACCGGCACCTCGAAGCCCGCCACCGCCGTGAGTTGACTGTCCAGACGGATCCGGTCGGCGGCGGTGACCTGGGTGTCCACCACGACCCCGTGCTCCTCACGGATGGCGTTGCGCTGGGCGAACATGGCGGGCCAGGCGAGCAGGAGGACCACCGCCCAGAGCAGGAGATGACGCAGCCGGAAGACGCCGCAGACCGCCCCGGCGGCAGCCACGAAGAACACCAGCGCGATCAGTGGCGCGGAACGGGCGGTCAGCGCTGCGACGTACGCCTCCACGCCGACGAGAGCGGTCAGCCAGCAGTACAGCTTCGGCTGCGAGAGCCGACCGCTGAGTCGGCTGCCCACCAGCAGGGCGAAGCCCAGCGTGCCCCAGCCGGAGAAGAGCGCACACACCATCCCCAGAGGTGTGTCGGACAGGTCGCCGGACACCTGGGCGACGACGGTCCCCCGACCGAGGTGGGCCCCGACGATGTTCGCCGCGATGCCGGTCAGGGTTACCAGCCGGGCCACCGGATAGATCTGGGGGTACCGGGCGGTCGCCTGTCGCATACCCTGCCGCCACTGCGGATCGGGACGCCCGAAGGCCATGCCGGCCGTCTCCACACAGACGCTGCCGAGCAACGCCAGGCCCACCAGGAACACGAGGAAACCGGTACGCGGGTTGTGGTGGAGCACCGCCATCGGCACGATGAACACCGCGTACGGGGCGAGCACGAGGAAGCTGACGGGATAGCACCGCAGCAGCCCGCCGACGAACTCCCGCTGACGTTCCGCCCGGGCACTCCGCCCCGGTCGGGTCATGCGCGCGTCCGGCCGGGGAAGCTGCGGGCCAACCACAGCAGAGAGAAGACCGCCATCGCCGACACCGCGTGTTGCAGGAACCCGATCATCGAGTCGGGGTAGGTGCCGGACCACAGCAACGCGTCGGAGAACACCAGGCAGACCAGGCTCAACCGGGCCGGGCCGGGCCGGCCCCGCCAGCGCAGCAGCAGCGCCACGAACCCGGCCCAGAAGGCGTGCACGGCCACCACCCCGTCGGGACCGTCGAAAAACCACATGTTGCCCAGCAACAGGAAGTTGGAGGCCGACGTCCGGCTACCGCCGAGGTACCGGTTGATCCGTTGCCCGGTCGTCAGAGCCGGCCGGTCGGGGTCCAGAAGCCGCGGCACCAGACCGTACCTGAGGTAGTCGACGCCCTCGGGCTGGCCGAGGTCGACGGGGACCTCCGTGGCGGCGACGACCGTCAGTTGCCGGTCCAGGCGCATCCGGTCCGTCGCGGTGACCGCGTCGTCCACCGCGACGCCCTGGTCCTCCCGTAGCCCGTTGCGGTAGTCGAACATGGCCGGCCACAGCAGCACCAGCATCAGCGTGCCGACTATCAGGTACCGCAACCGGAACACGCCGCAGATCACCCCGGCGGTGACCGCGAAGAAGACGAAGGCGATCAGGGGCGCCGTGAGGGCGGTCAGCACGGTGACGACGGCCTTGGTGGCGACGAGCGCGCCCAGCCAGCCGTACAGCTTCACCTTGGACAGGTAGCCGCCGAGGTGACTGGCGACCAGCAGCGCGAACCCGAGCGCCGCCCAACCGGAGAACAACTTGGTCAGCGCCACCATCGGCGTGTCGGACACCTCCTCGGAGATCTGCGCGACGAGGTTCCCCTCCCCGAGGTGCGCTCCCAGTAGTTCGGCCGCGATGCTGACCAGCACGACCAGGCGGGCCACCGGATAGATCCCCGGGTACCGGGCGGTCGCCTGGCGCATGCCGCGCCGCCACTGCGGATCGGGCCGTCCGAGGAGCAGACAGAACGTCTCCACGGAGACACTGCCCAGCAATGCCAGGCCCACCAGGAACACGATGAAACCGGTACGCGGGTTGTCATTGACCACCGCCATCGGCAAGATCAACAGCGCGTACGGGGCGAGCACCAGGAAGCTCACGGGATAGCAGCGCAGCAGCCGACCGACCAGTTCCCGATGGCGTCCCGACGACGCTGCACGGGCCGGACGGGCTGCCCGGGAGTAGCCGACATCGATTGCGGAGCCAGGGTCGGAGACCGCCCTGGACCAGGTCATCGTCCGCCCCTCCCCGTTTTCGGTCGCCGCATGCGCAACGAGCGAGGCGAGGTCCACGAAACGCTCCGGAGGGGAAACTCCGGGCATCGGGGGCCGCACGGCGTGCGCCCCGTCCGGTGGCCGGACGGGGCGCGCGGGTGCCGGTCGGCACTACCCCAGCACGGTGTCGACCAGGGTCTTCGCCTCCTGTTGGAGCTGGGCCAGGTGCTCGGGCCCCTGGAACGACTCGGCGTAGATCTTGTAGACGTCCTCGGTGCCCGACGGCCGGGCCGCGAACCAGCCCGACTCGGTGGTCACCTTCAGCCCGCCGATGGACGCGCCGTTGCCCGGAGCGCTGGTCAGGATGCCGGTGATCGGCTCGCCGGCCAGCTCGGTGGCGGTGACCTGCTCCGGGGAGAGCCGGCCCAGCACCGCCTTCTGCTCCCGGCTGGCCGGAGCGTCGATCCGGGCGTACGCGGGTGCGCCGAAGCGTTCGGTCAGTGCGGCGTAGTGCTCGCTCGGGGTCCGGCCGGTGGTGGCGATGATCTCGGCGGCGAGCAGGCAGAGCAGGATGCCGTCCTTGTCGGTGGTCCAGGTGCTGCCGTCGCGGCGCAGGAACGACGCCCCGGCGCTCTCCTCGCCGCCGAAGCCGACCGTGCCGTCGAGCAGCCCGGAGACGAACCACTTGAAGCCGACCGGCACCTCCAGCAGCGGTCGGCCCAGGTCGGCGGCGATCCGGTCGATCATCGAGGAGGAGACCAGGGTCTTGCCGACGGCCGCCGCCGGCCCCCACTGCGACCGGGTCCGGAACAGGTGGCCGATCGCCACCGCCAGGTAGTGGTTGGGGTTGAGCAGGCCCCCGTCGGGGGTGACGATGCCGTGCCGGTCGGCGTCGGCGTCGTTGCCGGTGGAGACCTGGAACCGGTCCCGGGCGGCGATCAGCGACGCCATCGCGTTGGGCGACGAGCAGTCCATCCGGATCTTGCCGTCGCCGTCGAGGGTCATGAACCGCCAGGTCGGGTCGACCAACGGGTTGATCACGGTGAGGTCGAGGCGGTGCCGCTGCGCGATCTCACCCCAGTAGGCGACGCTGGCCCCGCCGAGCGGGTCGGCACCGATCCGCACCCCGGCGTCGCGGATCGCGTCGATGTCGAGCACCGACGGCAGGTCGTCGACGTAGCCGGCGAGGAAGTCGTACGTGCCGGTGGTGTCGGCGGCGCGCGCCCGCGCGTACGGGATGCGCCTGACCTCCTTGAGCCCGGTGGCCAGGATGGCGTTGGCCCGGTCCTGGATCCACCTCGTGACGTCGGTGTCGGCGGGCCCGCCGTTGGTCGGGTTGTACTTGAAGCCGCCGTCGTCGGGCGGGTTGTGCGACGGGGTGATCACGATGCCGTCGGCGAGCCCGTCGGTGCGGCCCCGGTTGTGGGTGAGCACTGCGTGCGACAGCGCGGGGGTGGGGGTGTAGCCGTCGCGGCTGTCCCGCAGCACGGTCACCCCGTTGCCGGCGAGCACCTCCAGCGCGTCGGCCTCGGCGGGGGCGGACAGCGCGTGGGTGTCCCGGGCCAGGAAGAGCGGCCCGGTCAGGCCCTGCTCCCGGCGGTAGTCGCACAGCGCCTGGGTGACGGCGAGGATGTGGTCGGAGTTGAAGGCGTTGCGCAGGCTGGACCCCCGGTGGCCGGAGGTGCCGAACGAGACCTGCTGCGCCGGGTCGTCCGGGTCCGGGTGCTCGGCGTAGTAGGCGGTCACCAGCCGGGGCACGTCGACCAGGTCGGCGGGCTCGGCGGGCTGTCCGGCACGGGGATGGGCCACTGCGGAAACCTCCTTGGGGTACGGGTCGGTGCGCTGTCTTCCCCGGCGTCGGCCGGGTCACACCCGGCTCAGGGCTCGACGCGCTGACCCTTGCCGATGACGACGACGCCGTTGTCGGAGACGGTGTAGCGCTGCCGGTCCTTCTCCAGGTCGACGCCGATCTCGGCGCCCTCGGGCACGAAGACGTTCTTGTCGAGGATGGCGTTGCGGATCACCGCGTGCCGGCCCACCTCGACGCCCTCCATCAGCACCGCGCCGTCGACCTGCGCCCAGGAGTGCACCTTGACCTTGGGCGAGACGACCGAGTTCTCCACCAGCGAGCCGGAGATCACCGCGCCGGGCGAGATCATCGAGCCGACGGCCCGGCCGACCCGCTCGCCCCACTGGTGGACGAACTTCGCCGGCGGGTACGGCGGCTGGTCGGTGTAGATGGGCCAGTCGAAGTTGTAGAGGTTGAACACCGGGTGCACGTTGATCAGATCCATGTGCGCGTCGTAGAACGAGTCGAGCGTCCCCACGTCCCGCCAGTAGCCCCGGTCCCGGTCGGTGCTGCCGGGCACCTCGTTGTCCTTGAAGTCGTAGACGTTCGCCTCGCCCCGCTCGACGAGCATCGGGATGATGCTGCCGCCCATGTCGTGCTTGCTGGTCTTGTCGGCCGCGTCCCGCTCGACGACCTCGCAGAGCGCCCGGGTGGAGAAGACGTAGTTGCCCATCGAGGCGTAGATCTGGTCGGGGGCGTCGGGCAGGCCGACCGCGTCGGTGGGCTTCTCCCGGAACGCCCGGATCCGCTTGCCGTCCTCGCCGACCTCGATCACGCCGAACTGGTCGGCCATCGACAGCGGTTGGCGGATACCGGCGACGGTGACCGCCGCCCCGGAGGCGATGTGGTCGTCGACCATCTGCCGGGGGTCCATCCGGTAGATGTGGTCGGCGCCGAAGACGATCACGTGGTCCGGCTGCTCGTCGTTGATCAGGTTGAAGCTCTGGTAGATCGCGTCGGCGGAGCCGGCGAACCACCAGGGGCCCCGGCGCTGCTGGGCCGGCACCGGCGTGACGTAGTTGCCGAGCAGGGTCGACATCCGCCACGTCTTGGTGATGTGCCGGTCCAGGGAGTGGGACTTGTACTGGGTCAAAACGACGATCTTGAGAAAGCCGGCGTTCGCCAGATTGGACAGGACGAAATCGACCATGCGGTACATCCCGCCGAACGGGACGGCCGGCTTGGCCCGGTCCGCGGTGAGCGGCATGAGGCGCTTGCCCTCTCCGCCGGCCAGGACGATCGCGAGCACCTTGGCAGCCATGACCAGACGCTATCCATACCGCTGCGACTTCACCACTCGTACGGGCACAGTTCCGTGACCGGTGCGCGGCCGGTTTCTGCACTAGGGTGCCGGGCATGACCGACTCCGCCCCGCTGCGCGTGGACCTGCTCACCCGCGAGTACCCGCCGGAGGTGTACGGCGGTGCCGGGGTGCACGTCGAGTACCTGGCCCGGGAGCTGCGCCGGCTCGCCGACGTCCGGGTGCACTGCTTCGGCGCGGAGCGCGTCGAGCCGGGCGTCACCGCGTACCCCGAGCCGGCCGGCCTGGGCGGCGCGAACGCGGCGCTGCGCACCATGGGCGTCGACCTGGCGATGGCCGCCGGATGCGCCGGCACCGACGTGGTGCACAGCCACACCTGGTACGCCAACCTGGCCGGGCACACCGCGAAGCTGCTGTACGGGGTGCCGCACGTGGTGACCGCGCACAGCCTGGAGCCGCTGCGCCCGTGGAAGGCCGAGCAGCTCGGCGGCGGCTATGCGCTCTCCTCCTGGTGCGAGCGGACGGCGATGGAGTCCGCCGACGCGATCGTCGCGGTCAGCGCGGGGATGCGGCGGGACGTGCTGACCGCCTACCCGGCGGTGAACCCGGACCGGGTCCGGGTGGTCTACAACGGCATCGACACCGCCCAGTACGCCCCCGACCACGGCACCGACGTGCTGGACCGGCTCGGCATCGACCCGGCCCGCCCCAGCGTGGTGTACGTCGGGCGGATCACCAGGCAGAAGGGCCTGCCCTACCTGCTGCGCGCCGCCCGGGAGCTGCCCGCCGACACCCAGCTGGTGCTGCTCGCCGGCGCCCCGGACACCCCGGAGATCGCCGCCGAGGTGCAGGGGCTGGTCACCGAGCTGCGGGCCAACCGGTCCGGGGTGGTCTGGGTGGCCGAGATGCTGCCCAAGCCCGAGGTGATCCAGGTGCTCACCCACGCCACCGTCTTCGTCTGCCCGTCGGTCTACGAGCCGATGGGCATCGTCAACCTGGAGGCGATGGCCTGCGAGACCGCGGTGGTGGCGACCGCCACCGGGGGCATCCCCGAGGTGGTCGCCGACGGCGAGACCGGGCTGCTGGTGCCGATCGAGCAGGCCGGCGACGGCAGCGGCAACCCGCTGGACCCGGACCGCTTCGTCGCCGACCTCGGCGCGACGATCAACGAGCTGCTGGCCGACCCGAAGCGCACCGAGGCGTTGGGTCTCGCCGGCCGGCAGCGGGCCGTGGAGCACTTCTCCTGGGACGCCATCGCCGTCCAGACCCTGGAGCTGTACCGCTCACTCCTGGCATAGGGCGAGTTCCCGCCCTGGGCTACCGCCGCGCGGGCCAGGCGAAGGACGGCCGCTACTCGCCGGGCGTGATCAGCCGCAGCGTCGGAAAGTACGAGCGATAGCGGCTGCTGTCACGGGTGAGAAGGCGATAGCGGCACACTGCGGCGTGCGCGCCGATGTAGAAGTCGGCGATTGGCGAACGTTTGGTGCCGCCCTGCCTGCGGTAACGCGCGTACGCCTTGCCGGCCAGGAAGCCCGCCGGGTAGGGCAGTTCCTCACGGAGGAAATCTGTGGCGGGCAGCGCGGCGTCGAGTTCCTCGACACCTTCGAATCGCACTGAAACCTCGGCATACACGATCGGATTGATCACCAGAAGGCCCGCGTCGCGGGCGCTGGCCAGGGCCTCAGCCGACCAGTCGGCCCATTGCGGGTCCTCGGTGAAGACGTCCAACAGGACGTTGGTGTCGACCAGCGTGGCAGCCGTCTCCGGCACCCGAGCGGCGACAGCCCGGATCCGTTCACTCCCCACGGAGTAGGTCCATCAGGTCCTCGGTCGACATGCCCTGCACCTCCGGCGCATTGCCCCTGCCGCGCATGTGCCGGACCAGACGCTGACCACGGGTCTCGGCGTCACTGACCCGCACGATACGCAGTGCGCCGCCTTCCTCGATCACGTCGACCTCATCACCCTCGTGCAGGTTGTACCGGACCCGCAGTTCCGCCGGGATCGTCACCTGACCCTTGCTGTTCAACTTCACGGCAGCCCCCTAGATACGTAATACACATGATACGTGTCGCAGGTCTCTGCCTGGCTGCTCTCAGGTGACGTGAAGGGTGGCGGCGAGGTGGACCAGGGCCGGTGGGGCGGCGGCGGAACGGGCCACCACGGCGACCAGGGGCCGGACCGCCGGGCGGTCGTGCACCTCGCTGCGCGCGGTGCGCTCCGCCTCCAGCACCGCCCGGCCGGCGCGGAGCAGGTTGCCGTCGAGCACGTAGGCACGGGCGGCGTCGAGCAGGTACGCGGCCCGGTGCTCAGGGGGCAGCCACCGCCACTCGTCGCCGGCCACCAGCCGCTCGTGGCGTACCGTCGCCGCCGTGACCTCGCCGAGGGCGGCCTCGGCGACCACCCGCGCGGCCTCCACCGCCGCGCCGCCGCCCTCGGCCCCGGCATCACGGGCCGCCCGGCCGGCCCGGCCGAGCAGATCCCGGGCGGCCCGGCCATCACCCCGCCCGGCGGCGGCCAGGCCGGCCTGGAGCAGCAGCGTGGCGAGCAGGGCCGGGTCGGTTGACTGGTCGTCACCGGTCGTCGATGAGGTCGCCCATGGCGTGCCCGGGGAACGCCCCGGCAGGAGGCGGTGGGCGGCGACGGCGGCGGCCTCCAGCGCGGCCCGCCGCCGGCCGCCGTGGCGCAGGGCCTGGGCCAGCGGCACCGTGGCGGCGGCGGCCACCCACGGGTCCCTGGTGACCTGCGCGGCGGCCACCGCCCGGTCGGCGGCCAGCCAGGCCACCTCCGGCCGGTCGACCTTGAGCAGCACCAGCGCGACCAGGCCGTACCCCCGTGCGAGCAGCCCGTCGGTGGCCCGACCGGGCCGGAGTGCCCGCGCCGCGCGGACCCCGTCGACCAGGCCGGGCAGCAGGACGAGCAGTTCCGGATAGCGCGCGTGCCGGTAGCTCTGCTCCGCGTGGGCCAGGCGGGCGCGCAGTTCCGCCAGGTCGGGCGGCCGGGCCGGTGTCTCGACGTGGTAGCGGGCCAGCGCGGCCAACACCGGCTCGACGCCGGTGGCAGCGGGTTCCGGTCGCGCCGACTCCCCCGCCGACCCGGCGAGCAGCACCTCCAGGTCGATGCGCAGCGTCTCGGCGACCATCCGGAGGTGGGACACCTGCTCCAGCCGGCGTACCCCACGCTCGACCTTGTCGACCCAGCTCTTCGACTTGCCGAGATGGTCGGCGAACTGCTGTTGCGTCATGTTGCGCCGCACCCGCCACTGGGCGACCCGGCGGCCCACCGGCAGCTCGTTCACCGCCGGCCCGTCCCGCTCACCGGACGATCCCCACCACGAGCAGCACGAGTACGCACACCGCGACCGCCACACCGTAGGCGAACCGCCGCCGACGCAGCGCCGTGCGACGCGGCCGGACCGGCACTGGCACCCGGTCGCCATCCGGCAGCGGAGCAGGACCACCCGGCACCGGATACGCCCCTCGCAGCGGCCCCTGATGTGGACGCTCATCCATCCCGTTCTCCTCCTGGGTGCACCAAAGATGCAGGCCACGGCCGACGGCCGGGCGGTTGTGCCAGCTTGCCAATCGGGCCGGAAGGCGCTCCGCTGCTGACGAGAAAGCCTCCCGACAGGAACCAACTTAGGACCCTCAGGTACCTGAGTCAACACAGAGTCCACACCGTGTCGCGCCTGGTGAGATTCTGGACCGGCTGACGAGAGGTGGTCCCATGCCCCGCAAGCCCGTCTATGAACAGGTCGTTGACGACGTCATCGCGTCGGTCCGCAGCGGCACGCTCAAACCCGGCGACAGACTGCCGACGATCGCTCAACTCGCCCAGCAGTACAGCTCGTCCGACAACCCGATCAAACGAGCGCTCTGGATCCTGGATGAGCGGGGCTGGATCGAGGTGCACCAGGGCAAGGGGTCGTTCGTCGCGCCGAAGCCTCCCGCATAGCGCGGGAACCGCTGCTGGACACCCGACAGCCCGGAGTAGATAGCCCGCCCGCACAATGCGTAACCCCGACAGGGGTACCACTCTCCGGAAGGTCGTATGACTGTCAGGCATAAAAATGCCTGACAGTCATACGGGTCTCCGACGAAAGTACTGCCGGACGGAGGCAGGCTCCATGACCATCCCGATGGGCTACCGGAAGATCGCCGCCGACCTGCACGCCCGTATCCAGCAGGGCGAGTACCCGCCGGAGAGCCGGCTGCCCACCTACGCCGAGTTGGCCCGGCTCTACTCGGCAAGCGTCTCGACCGTGCAGCAAGCGGTGATGCTCCTACAGGCCCACGGGATCATCGTCGGCGTTCAGGGGGCCGGCCTGTACGTCGCCGCGACTCCCGCCACCTGAACATCCCCGCCCAGCACAGCGGATGCGGCCGGCTAGCCGGCGGTGGGAGCCGGCACCCTGCGCCACTCACTCGCAGGTAAGACGTGTGCCCGGCTGGCAGGGGGGATGTCAGCCGGGCACACGTGTCTCCGGACAGGTGACGCGGGGAGGGGATCCGACGCGGGGCAGGGGCCTGAGAGGGGGGCAGGGACCTACCGCACGGCTGGGCCGCGTGCAGCACCGCCGGAGAGCTACGGGCGGGACGGATGCCCACCGCAGCGGGGAGGGCTACGAGCAGGGGCGTACCCAGGCGGTGCTGACCCAGCCGTTGGTGTCGCCGCTGTCGTTCCACAGCGAGACGTGGTAGCGGCCGTTGGCCTCCTGCGCCGCGAACATCCGGGTGTTGTAGCCGACCGAGTGCGGCCACTTCGTGGTCGACGAGGTGCTGTCCACGAACACGGACAGGCTGACGGCGGTGGAGCACTTGCTGTACTGGTAGTAGGCCGCCTGGGCGGCGCCACCGGTGGCCACGGCCGCGCCGAGGCTGGTCAGGGCGGTTACCGCCAGGAGGGCGAACGCGCGCTTGCTGGTCGTGCTCACGGGGTACCTCCGGGTCGTCGGGTGTGGTGGGTACGGGCCGCGTCGGCGTCATCGCCGACACGGGCCGGCTCAGCAGGCGCGGACCCAGGCGGTGCTGACCCAGCCGTTGGTGTCACCCGAGGTGTCCCAGAGCGAGACGTGGTAGCGGCCGTTGGCTTCCTGCGCCGCGTACATGACGTTGTTCCAGCCGATCGAGTGCGGCCACCGCGTGGTCGACGAGGTGCTGTCGACGAAGAAGGAGAGCGAGACCGCGTCGGAGCACTTCCGGTACTGGTAGTAGCCGGCCTGGGCGGCTCCACCGGGAACCGCGACCACCGCGAGGCCGACGATCGTGGCGCTTGCCAGGAGGGTCACCGCGCGAGATTTGAGCCGTTTCATCCTACCTCCAGATCGTGATCTGTCGATTAACCCGGCCGACCATACACAGGCGGTGATCTTCCCGCAACGCCACGTGTCCGGGGCTGGGCGAACGTCCGACGGGACGGTCGGCGGGAGAAGGAGCCGCTTGATTGAGCGCGAGAGGATCTCGCACAGTAGGTTGAGCGGGTGAGCGGACGGTTCCCGATCGAAGACGTCTCCCCCGTCGTCGCCTGCGGTCGCTACCCGGCCAAGGCGGTGGTCGACGAGGTGGTACCGGTGTCGGCACGCGCCTACCGGGAGGGGCACGACGCGCTCGGCTGCAACGTGGTCTGGCACGGCCCGGACGGCGCGGCCCGCCCGTTCACCCGGATGCGTCCGGGCGAACCGGGGCAGGACCGCTGGCACGCCACCATCCGGCCGGACGCCGTCGGCGAGTGGTCGTTCACCGTCGAGGCGTTCCAGGACCCCTACCTGACCTGGCAGAACGCGGTGACCAAGAAGGTCGCCGCCGGGCAGGGCGCGGCCGAGCTGGCCAACGACCTGGCCGAGGGCGTGCGGGTGCTGACCGCCGCCCTGGACCTCGTACCGACCGGCGACGTCGGGCGGGTCGAGGCGGCGGTGGCCGCGCTGGGCGACAAGGAGGCCGAGCTGGCCCGCCGGGTCGCCCCGGCACTGGACCTGGCCGACCTGCTCTGGGCCCACCCGGTGCGGGAACTGGTCACCACCGGCGCGGCGCACCGGCTCTGGGTGGACCGCTCCCGGGCGCTCTTCTCCGCCTGGTACGAGTTCTTCCCCCGCTCCGAGGGCGCGGTCCCGGCCACCGTCGACGCCCCGGCCCGCTCGGGCACCTTCGTCACCGCGACGGACCGGCTGCCCGGGGTCGCGGCGATGGGCTTCGACGTGCTCTACCTGCCGCCGATCCACCCGATCGGCCGGGTCAACCGCAAGGGCCGCAACAACGCGCTGACCGCCGGCCCCGACGACGTCGGCTCGCCGTGGGCGATCGGCGCGGCCGAGGGCGGCCACGACGCCATCCACCCCGACCTGGGTACGCCGGCCGACTTCCGCGACTTCGTCGCCGCCGCCGCCGAGCAGGGCCTGGAGGTGGCGATGGACCTGGCGTTGCAGTGCGCCCCCGACCACCCCTGGGTGACCGAGCACCCGGAGTGGTTCACCACCCGCGCCGACGGCAGCATCGCGTACGCGGAGAACCCGCCCAAGAAATACCAGGACATCTACCCGGTCAACTTCGACAACGACCCCGAGGGCATCCGGGCCGAGGTGCTGCGGGTGGTGCGGCACTGGATCGGCGAGGGCGTCCGGATCTTCCGGGTGGACAACCCGCACACCAAGCCGTTCGACTTCTGGCACTGGCTGATCGCCGAGGTCAAGCGCACCGACCCGGACGTGCTCTTCCTGGCCGAGGCGTTCACCCGGCCGGCGATCATGCACGGGCTCGGCAAGGTCGGCTTCACCCAGTCGTACACCTACTTCACCTGGCGCACGACGGCCGCCGAGATGCGCGAGTACTGCGAGGAGCTGGTCGCCTCGGTCGACTGGATGCGGCCCAACTTCTGGCCCAACACCCCGGACATCCTGCACGAGTCCCTGCAACACGGCGGACCGCCGATGTTCAAGATCCGCGCGGTGCTGGCCGCCCTGCTCAGCCCCTCCTGGGGCATCTACGCAGGGTTCGAACTGTTCGAGCACGTCGCCCGCCCCGGCGCGGAGGAGTACCTCGACAACGAGAAGTACGAGCTGCGCCCCCGGGACTGGGCCGGCGCGCAGGCACACGGTCGCTCGCTCGCCCCGTTCGTCGCCACCCTCAACCGGGTACGCCGCGAGCACCCGGCCCTGCACCGGCTGCGCAACCTGATCTTCCACGACATCGACAACCCGACGCTGCTGTGCTGGTCCAAGCACGACCCGGACACCGGCGACACGGTCATCGTGGTCTGCTCGTTCGACTCCCAGACCGTCCAGTGGGGCAACACCACCCTGGACATGCCGGCGCTGGGCTTCGACTGGCACGAACGGTTCACCGTGCACGACGAGCTGACCGGGGCCAGCTACGAGTGGGGGCAGCGCAACGCGGTGCGGCTCGACCCGTACCTGCAACCGGCGCACGTGCTGACGGTCCGCCGCCCGCCGAACCCGCCGGCCGAGATCCCGGCCGGCGCGGAACCGGCCGAGTTGCCGGCCGGCGCGGAACCGGCCGAGTTGACCGTGACGGAGGTGCCCGCCGAACTCTCCGGCGGCACCGCGCCCACCACCCCCGCCCCGGAGGCCGACCAGCCGACCGGCCCCGCCGCGCCCCGCCCCGCCAGGGCCCGCCGCGCCCGGACCGGTGGCTCCAGGACCGGCCGTGCCCCGCACGGCAGCACCCCGACCGACCCCGCCCCGAAGGACGACCGATGGACCAGCTGATCGCCGGCGCGACGCACGACCCGCACGCCCTGCTCGGCGCGCACCCCGCCGACGGGTGGACCACGATCCGCACCCTGCGGCGGGGCGCCGGCGACGTGACGCTGCTCGTCGGCGACGACCGGCACCCGATGAAGCGGGTGCACGACGTCGGCGTCTTCGAGGCCCGCGTCGAAGGCAGCGTGCTCGACTACCGGGTCGACGTCGACGGCTGGGTCACCGACGATCCCTACCGCCACCCGCCGACCCTCGGCGAGCTGGACCTGCACCTGATCGGCGAGGGCCGGCACGAACGGCTCTGGGAGGCGCTCGGCGCGCAGGTCCGCGACGGCGGTGTCGCCTTCGCGGTGTGGGCCCCGAACGCCGGTGGGGTGCGCGTGGTCGGCGACTTCACCGGCTGGGGTCCCGACGACGGCTGGCCGATGCGCAGCCTCGGATCCAGCGGCGTCTGGGAGATCTTCGTGCCCGGCGCACCGGAGGGGGCCCGCTACAAGTACCGCGTCCTCGGTGCCGACGGGCGGTGGCGGGACAAGGCCGACCCGATGGCCGCGTACGCGGAGGTGCCGCCGGCCACCGCCTCGGTGGTGCACCGGTCCCGCTACGAGTGGACCGACGCGCGGTGGCTGGAACAGCGGGCCCGCCGGCAGCCGCACCGGGAACCGATGAGCGTGTACGAGGTGCACCTCGGCTCGTGGCGGCCCGGCCTCAGCTACCGGGAGCTGGCCGAACAGCTCACCACGTACGTCACCGAGATGGGCTTCACGCACGTGGAGTTCCTGCCGGTGATGGAGCACCCGTTCGGCGGTTCCTGGGGCTACCAGGTCACCGGCTACTTCGCGCCCACCTCCCGGTTCGGTGACCCGGACGACTTCCGGCACCTGGTCGACCGGCTGCACGCCGCCGGCATCGGGGTGCTGCTCGACTGGGTGCCCGCGCACTTCCCCAAGGACGAGTGGGCCCTCGCACGCTTCGACGGCACCCCGCTCTACGAACACCCCGACCCGCGCCGCGGCGAACACCCCGACTGGGGCACGTACGTCTTCGACTTCGGTCGCCGCGAGGTGCGCAACTTCCTGGTCGCCAACGCCCTCTACTGGTGCGACGAGTTCCACATCGACGGCCTGCGGGTCGACGCGGTCGCCTCGATGCTCTACCTGGACTACTCCCGCCCCGAGGGACAGTGGCTGCCCAACCAGCACGGCGGCCGGGAGAACCTGGAGGCGATCGCCTTCATGCAGGAGGTCAACGCCACCGTCTACAAGCACCACGCCGGGGTGGTGATGATCGCCGAGGAGTCCACCGCCTGGCCCGGGGTGACCCGGCCCACCGCCGACGGCGGGCTCGGCTTCGGCTTCAAGTGGAACATGGGCTGGATGCACGACACCCTGCTCTACACCGCCAAGGACCCGATCTACCGGCAGCACCACCACCATCAGCTCACCTTCTCCCTGGCGTACGCCTGGAGCGAGAACTACGTGCTGCCGATCAGCCACGACGAGGTGGTGCACGGCAAGGGTTCGCTGGCCGGCAAGATGCCCGGCGACACCTGGCAACGGCTGGCCAACGTACGGGCGCTGCTGGCGTACATGTGGGCGCACCCGGGCAAGCAACTGCTCTTCATGGGCTGCGAGCTGGGCGACGACCGGGAGTGGAGCGAGGAACGCGGCCTCGACTGGTATCTCCTGCACGATCCGGCACGGGCCGGGGTGCAGCGGCTGGTCGCCGACCTCAACGCCGCCTACCGGGACACCCCGGCGCTGTGGGCGCAGGACACCGACCCGGCCGGGTTCCGCTGGATCGCCGGGGACGACGTCGCCAACAACACGGTCTCCTTCGTCCGGATCGCCCCGGACGGCGCGACCCTGGTCTGCGTGGCGAACTTCTCCGCGAGCCCGCTGGAGGACTACCGGGTCGGCCTGCCCGCCGGCGGCACCTGGACCGAGGTGATCAACACCGACGCCCACCACTACGGCGGCTCCGGGGTGGGCAACCTCGGCGCGGTGCACGCCCAGGACGTCCCCTGGCACGGCCTGCCCGCCTCGGCGGCGCTGCGGGTCCCCCCACTCGGCGTACTCTGGCTCCGCCGCGACTGACAGTCCGAAAGGGCCTTGTGGCGCATCCTCTCCGGTCGATATTGTGCACGCCGCACCGGGGGAGGAAGCGCGAGTGAAGACGTGGCTGCAGGCCGTGCTCTCTGTCGTACTGCTCGTCGGCTTCTACGTGTTCGCGGTCGGGCTGGTGGTGGCGCTCGGGGCGTTCGGCATGGGATACGGCACCGATTGGGACGGCTCCGGCACCCGGGAGTTCCGGCCGTTCCTCGTCGGTGCCGCCATCGCCCTGTTCCTCGCGTTGGTCTTCGCCCTCGGCCGGGTAATTGCCCAGCGCCCGACCCCGCCGGCCGGAATTCTGCTCAGCCCCGAACAGGCACCCGAGTTGTGGAGGATCGTCCGCGACCTGGCTACCCGGATGAGCACCCGTGAGCCGGACGACATCCGCTTGACCGCCGGGGCCAACGCCGCCGTGACCGAGGAGGCGAGGCTGCTCGGCCTGCTCCCCGGCCGACGTACGGTGATCCTCGGGCTGCCCCTGCTGCCGGCCTACACCGTCGATCAGGTCCGGGCGGTCCTCGCCCACGAGATGGGGCACTTCTCCGGCCGGCACACCCGCAGCGTGCGCACTGCCCACCGGGCGCGGATGATGATCGTCGAGACCGTCCGGCACACCACCGACGGCGTGCTGCGCGCGGTCCTCTCCGGGTACGCCCGCCTGTTCGTCGCCGTCATGCAGGGCATCAGCCGGCAGATGGAGTACGAGGCGGACCGTTACGCGGTGGCCGTCTCCGGGCGGGACGCCATGGTGACCGCCCTGCGCGAGATCCGGGTGTTGAGCACCGGCTGGGACGAGTACCTGGAGCGCCACGTGCTGCCGGCGTACGACCGTGGGTACCTTCCGGAGGACCTGTTCGGCGGGTTCGCCGCTTACCTGGCCGAATGCCGCGAGGAAGTCCGCCAGCGCAGCATCGAGGTGGCACCCGCCGAGCCGGCCTGGTGGGAGTCGCATCCCCCGATCGGGGAGCGGATCGCCGCGCTGCGCTTCGTGCCGGACGTGTCCGTCACCCCGGACTGCCGCCCTGCCACCGTGCTGGTGCCTGACCTCGACGCGGCAGGCCGTCGACTCCGGGCGAGTCTGTTCGATCGGCCCAACGTCCGGCTGCTGTCCTGGGACCGGCTCACCCCCGCCCTCGCGCACCGGTCCGCCCGGGAACTGGCCTCTCCGCTCTACCAGGCTGCGGCACGGTTGAGTGGACGGCCCAATGCCGATCTCGACCTGCTACTGGACCTCCTCGCCGATGACCGGGGCCTCGACCTCGCCCGGGAACTGGCCCCGCACGATGCGGACGAGGACGCACTCCAGTCGTTGACGGTGGCCTACGAGAGTGCGGTTGAGGCTGCGGCTGTCGACTCCGCAGCCGCCTCCTGGCGGCACTCCTGGTCAGGTCCGCCCGAGTTGCTCACCACGGCCGGCGAACCGCTACCGCTCGGCGAACTGGTGGACCTGTCGGCCGACCCCGCGACCGTGCCCGCCGCCCGGGACCGGCTCGCCGCGCTCGGCATCCGGACGGCTGCCAGCGCCACCGCCTGATCAGCGACCCGGCGGTCAGACCAGGCCGGCGTCGCGGAGCAGCTTCCACAGGCCGGCGCCGTCGGGGGCGGAGAGCCACTTCTGCCCCACCGGCCCCGCCGACGACGGCCGGTCGTTCGGCACGGGCAGGCTACCGGCGAGCACCGACTGGGTCGGGGAGAGCCGGCGGATCGCCACCCCGGCGACGTTCTCCGGGTGGGCGGCGGCGAACTCCCGGTAGATCTCCTGGTCGTGCTGCCCGTCGTCGCCGATCAGCAGCCAGCGCACGTCGGGGAACTCGGCGGCCAACCGGGCCAGGGTGGCCCGCTTGTGCTCCCGGCCGCTGCGGAACCAGCGGTCGGCCGTCGGCCCCCAGTCGGTGAGCAGCAGCGGACCGGCCGGGTAGAGGTGCCGGGACAGGAACCGGGTCAGCGTCGGCGCGACGTTCCACGCGCCGGTGGACAGGTAGAACACCGGGCTGCCGGGGTGGGCGGTGACCAGGCGTTCATAGAGCACCGCCATGCCCGGCACCGCCGTGCGGGCGTGCTCGTCGAGGACGAAGGTGTTCCACGCGGCCAGCATGGGCCGGGGCAGCGCGGTGACCATGACCGTGTCGTCGATGTCGGAGAGGATGCCGAGGCGCACCTCCGGGTCGATCACCCGGACCAGCGCCTCGACCGGTTCGGCGTCGGCGACCCGCAGCCGCACCGAGGCCCAGCCGGGGGCGAAGTTGGCCTTGACCATGGTGTCGACGAAGCCGCTGCGGTCGGCGCGGGCGGTGTGTACGCCGTCGCCGGCCTCGATGGTGACCTCGACATGTTTGGCGGGCAGGGTGGCGAAGCTGCGCCAGCCGCGTACCTTCTCCAGCCGGCCCTGCCGCCGGTCGGGGCGGCTGAGCAGCACCCGGCACATCACCCGGGCCCAACCGGGTGCGCCGTAACCGGCGTACGCGACGATGTTGGGCTGCCAGCCGGTGCGGCGCAACCGGCGCTCGACCAGTTGGTGCAGGGCGTCCTCGATCCGCGCGGCCCGGTGCAGGGTGGGTACGGCCAGCTGGCTCGCGGTGGTGGAGGGCACGTTGCAACCCTGCCACAGGAGTCCGGCAGCGGCCAGGCGAGCGACCAGGAGCACAGCGGGTCGAGCGCCCAGGTGGACGGCGGCGCACGCACCAGACGTCCGACGCCCCGGGCCGGGCGGAAACGAGCCGGGCCTGGCCGGACGGGAGACGGGTCGGGCCGGACGGGAAACGAGTCAGTCCGGACGGGAGACCAGTCGGGCGGGCGCGTCGGGCGGGCGCGGACCGGCAGCGGGTCGGCTGGACCGATCCGGCCCGGGAGGCCCGGCAGGCGTGACACACTCCGGTCGGGACGACGACGGGGGCGTTGGTCGTGTCGACACGTGTACCGCCCGACCGCGCACGGCTGGACCGTCCGGCGCGGGTCGCGCTGCTGCTCGGGGTGGCCGGGGTGGGTTACCGGCTGGTTCTGACCCTGCTGACGGTGCCCGCCGCGAACAGCGACGAGGCGACCTTCGGGCTGGCCGCGCTGCACATCGCCGCCGGCCGGGAACACCCGGTCTTCCTCTACGGGCAGCATTACATGGGCATGATCGAGTCCTACCTGGCCGCCCCGCTGGTGGCGCTGGCCGGACCGTCCTGGCCGGTGCTACGGCTGCCGCTCGTCGCGTCGTACGCGCTCTTCCTCTGGTTGTCGCACCGGCTGAGCCGGCGGCTCTACGGGCCGTGGTTCGCCACCTTCACCGTCGGGTTGCTGGCGCTCGGCACCGAACGGGTGGTCCGCGACCAGCTCACCGTGGTCGGCGGGCGGCCCGAGGGCAAACCGATGGTGCTGGCGATCCTGCTGATCGCGGTGGGGCTGGCGGGGCGACGGGGCCGGTGGCGGCGGCCCGGGTGGCGACGGGCGGCGGTGGGGTTGGCCGGGGTGTGCGCCGGAGCGGCGCTCTGGTCCGACTGGCTGCTCGCCCCCTACCTGGCGGTCGCCGGGGTGCTGCTGGTCTACGCCACCCGCCGGGAGTTGCTCGGCTGGTCGGGGCTGCTGCTGGTGGCCGGGTTCGCGGTCGGGGTGGCCCCGCTGGTCGGGGACAACCTGGTCGCCCCGCCGGGCGCGGACTCGTGGTCGGTGCTGCGCCAGCTCAGCGCCGGCACCGGGCCGACGCCGCCGCTGGTCGACCGGGTGCGCGGTGGGCTGCTGACCGGGGTGCCGCTGGCCACCGGCCTCTGCCAGGTCACCGGGTGCGCCCGCCGGCAGGAGTGGTTCGGGGTGCTCTACCCGGTGCTGCTGGTCGCCGCCGCCGGGCTCGCCCTGGTCGGCTACCGCCGGACCACGGGCCGGCCGACCGCCGTGCGGGTCCGGCCCGTCGCCCAACTCGCCCTGATCGCCGGTGCCGCCCTGACCCTGCTGTCGTACGTCCGCAGTCCGCCCGCCGCGACCGACCCGCTGGCCAACGCCCGCTACCTGGCGGTGGTGCAGATCTCCCTGCCGGCGGTGCTGTGGCCGCTGTGGCTGGCGGCGGCGGCCTGCTGGCGGGGCACCGTCGGGGTGGTCGGTCGGCTGGTCGGGGCGAGCGCCACGGCGGTGCTGGCCGGGTTGACCACCACCGCCGTGGTGGCGACCGGGCTGTTCCTGACGGCGCTGGACGCGCCCCGGGCCGACCAGCGGCGGGCCCGGGAGCTGGCCGACGCGGTGCGCCGGACCGGCCTGCGGGAGGTCTACGGCGACTACTGGACCTGCAACCGGTTGACCTTCGACACCGGTGAGCGGGTGGTCTGCGCGGTGCTCGACGGGCAACTCACCCCCGGGCAGAACCGCTACCGACCGTACTGGCGGCGGGTGGAGGGGGCGCAACGACCCGGGTACGTGCTGCCGGTGGACTCCCCGGCGGAGCGCCGGCTGCGGGGGCTGCTCGGGGACGGGGCCGACCCCGCCCGGCTGGTCGAGGTCGCCGGATACCGGGTGTACCACCCGGCGAGTGCCGTCCGGCCGTGGCGCTGACCTCGGCCCGTACGCTTTCCGGGTGCTCATCCTGCTGCCGCCCTCCGAGGGCAAGGCCGACGCCGGCACCGGTCGTCGGCTAGACCTGACCCGGCTCTCCCTGCCCGAGTTGACCCCGGCCCGCGAGGAGGTGCTGACCGCGCTGATGGCCCTCGGTGCCGCCGACCGGTCGGACGGGCCCGGTGTCGCCGACGCCGCCCTGGCCGCCCTGGGGTTGACCGCCGGTCAGCGGGGCGAGCTGGCCCGCAACGCCCGGCTGGACCGGGCCGCCACCGCACCGGCCGGGCAGGTCTACACCGGGGTGCTCTACGAGGCGCTCGGCCTGGCCACCCTGCCGCCCGGGGCGCTGCGGGCGGCCCGCCGTTCGGTGCTGGTCAGCTCGGGCCTGTGGGGCGCGGTACGCCTCACCGACCGGATCCCGCCGTACCGGTGCCCGATCGGGGCGCGGCTGCCGGGGGTGGGGGCGCTGTCGGCGTACTGGCGGCGGGTGTTGTCGCCGGTGCTGACGGCGGCGGCCGGCGGCGGCCCGGTGCTGGACCTGCGGTCCGCCGCCTATGCGGCGACCTGGACGCCGCCGGCGGAGCTGGCCGCCCGGACGGTCACCGTGCGGGTGCTGCACGAACGCCGGCCGGGGGAACGCACGGTGGTGAGCCACTTCAACAAGGCCACCAAGGGCCGGCTGGTCCGCGACCTGCTGCTTGCGGGGGCCCGGCCGCGCACCGCGACCGCCCTGATCGGCGCGTTGCGTGACCTGAAGTACCCGGTCGAGGAGCAGCCGGTGACGGCGGGCCGCCCCCGTCAGGTCGACGTGGTGGTGACCGAACTCTAGGAACGCAAGATTTCCTCAAATCCGGTGCCGATGGCTGGAGGCGGGCGGACCGGCAGGCGACCGTAGGGGAACCCCCGTCGAGAAGGAGCGGTCCGATGACCTCCGAACCCCGCCTGCTCGACCGGCCGCGCCCCCCGGCGTCCCCACCACCGCTGGACTGGTTGACCCTGGCCGACGCGTTCGAGGTGGCCTGCCTGGTGCGCTGCACGCCGACGCCGGCCGTCGCCACGCACCGCCCGACACCACCCCCACCACGGGCGGTGGTGGAGTTCAACCGGGAGGACGCCGCGCTGCGGATGCGGCAACTGCTCGTCCGGCTCGGCGTCCCCGTCGAGCACGAGGTGGCCACCGGTGGCCTGCGTCGCCGCTACGAGCTGCACCGGTTGCACGTGCCGACGGCGCAGGTGCCCGGGTACACGGCGTTACGCGAGGCCGGCTGGCGGCAGGGACGGCGGGAACTGCTCGGCCCCGCCGTCGGCTCGTCCACCCCCCGGGCCGCCTGGCGGACCCGGCTCGCCTCGGCGGCCTGGCGCTCGGCGTTGCTGGCCGGCGGCCGGCACGTCCGGCGGCACATCCTCGGCATCCGGCTGGCCGACCGGGAACTGGCCGCCGTGCTGGTCCGGTCGGCGGCCCAGTTGGAGGTGCCGGCGCTGCTGCGACCGGGAACCGGCTGCCTGGTGGTCAGCGTCGCCGACGGGCCGGACCGGCTGCGGATCATGGAGCGGGCCGCGTTGGCCCCCGCCCGGCAGCCCGCCCCGGCCTGAGCGCGGCGGACGTCGAGGCGTCCACCCCGCAGCGGGCTGACCCGGCGGTCAGGCCCGGCACCGGCCGTCTGAGCTTGCGCCGAGGGCGGTGACGGCGCAGAGTGCACCGCGTGAGCCGTCGCCGGACCGGGCGCGGCCGGCGGTCCGCCTCCGCCGGCACAGCGCTGCTGATGCTGCTGGTCGTGGTGCTCGGCGGGCTGGTCGCCTGCCAGGACTCCCCCGACGAACCGGTCCGGATCCGGATCGCCACCGGCAGCCCGACCGCCGTCTACCACGCCTTCGGCCAGTCGCTGGCCACCGTCCTCAACCGCGAGATGCCCGGTGTCCGGGCCGGCGTGGTGGTCACCGCCGCCTCCGCCGAGAACGTCCGGCTGGTCGGTTCCGGTGCCGCCGAGCTGGGCTTCACCCAGGCCGACGTGCTCGACACCCACCCGAACGGCCCACCGAAGGTGCTCGCGGTGGCGCGCGTCTACGACGACCTGCTGCACCTGGTCACCACCGCCGGCGGACCGATCCGCGACCTCGCCGACCTGCGCGGACGGCGGGTCTCGGTGGGCGCGGCCGGGTCCGGCACCGAGGTCACGGTGACCCGGCTTTTGGAGGTGGCCCGGCTCGGCGGCGACCAGGTCCGGCAGGAACACCTCGGGCTGGACGACTCGGTGGCCGCGCTGCGGGCCGGCCGGATCGACGCCTTCTTCTTCTCCGGTGGCCTGCCGGTACGCGGGGTGAAGGCGCTCGCCGACGCCACCTCGATCCGGCTGGTGAACCTGGGCGAGTGGACCGAGCCGCTACGTCGCGCCTACCGGGAGGTGTACGTCTCCCGGGACATCCCCCGCTCGGTGTACGGGGTGGACCCGGTCACCACGGTCGCCAACCCCAACTACCTGATCGTCCGGGCGGACCTGCCGGAGCCCCTGGTGCGCGAGGTGACCCGGTTGCTGATGGAACGTCGGTCGGAGCTGGCCGCCGCCCACCCGGCAGCCGGCCGGATGAGTCCCCGCTCGGCGATCGCCACCACCCCGCTACCGCTGCACCCGGGCGCAGCCGCCTGGTACCGGTCCGCCAAACCCTGACTCAGCCCGCCCCGCCGGGCAGGGCGGGGACGACGGCGTCCGGCGGGGAGTCGGCGTCGGACGGGGAGCCGGTGTCCGACGGGGGGGCGATGTCGGACGGGCCGGGGAACCACAGCTCGGCGACCAGACCGCGCGGTTGACCCGGATGCATGGTGAGCCGACCGTCGGAGGCGTCCACCAGCACCGCCACGATGGTCAGGCCGAGGCCGGCACCCTCGATGTTCTGCGCGTCCGGGGCCCGCCAGAACCGCTCGGTGGCCTGGTGGAGCTGCTCCGAGGTCATCCCCGGGCCGGTGTCGCGCACCTCCAGCGCGGTGCCCCCGTCGACGTGCCGGACCGCCACCGTCACCTCGCCGCCCTCCCCGCTGAACTTGATCGCGTTGTCGATCAGCGCGTCCAGCGCCTGGTCGACGGCGGTCGGCACGGTCCGCGCGTACGCCGGGCCGGACGCCGCCAGGAGCAGGGTGACCGACCGGTGCCGGGCCAGCGGCTCCCACGCGGCGACCCGGGACGCGGCCACCGCCGCCGCGTCCACGGTGACCCGTTCGTTCTGCTCCCGCTCCGCGCGGGCCAGGGTGAGCAGCCCGTCGAGGACCAGCGCCAACCGGTCGGTCTCCTCCAGGGCCAACCGGTGCTCGACCTGGCCGGCCTGGTCGGTGACGCTGGGCCCCAGCTCCTCGACCCGCAGCCGCAGCGCGGTCAGCGGGTTGCGCAGCTGGTGGCTGGCGTGCGCGACGAAGGCCCGTTGCCGGTCCATCACGTCGGACACCACCACCGCCATGTGGTTGAAGCTGGCTGCCAACCGGCGCAGCTCGGGCGGCCCCCACCGGTCCTGCACCCGGGCGCCCCGGTCCCCCTCGGCGATCTCGTGGGTCACCGCGTCCAGCTCGGTCACCGGGCGCAACACCCAACCGGCCAGCCCGAACGCGGTGGAGACACAGGCCAGCACGGCAAGCAGGCCGATCCCGGCGAGTAGCAGCCACCAGGCGGTGACCGTGCGCCGGACCTTCGCCACCGGGGTGCTGGTGACCACCGCGCCGAGCACCTCACCACCGTCGTTGATCGGCACCGCCACCACCAGCGGGCCGTCCACCCACGGCCAGACCGAGTCCGGCCCGTTGAACTGCTGCCCGGCCAACGCGCTGTCCAGCGCCGCCCGGGTGTCCCGGCCCGTACGCCAACTCGTCGACACCACCAGCGCCCGGCCGTCCCGGTCGACGACCGCGGCTCCGATGCCGTACAGCTGGTCGTAGCTGACGAGTTCGCCGGTCAACGGCCCGGCGCCGCCGCCCCGCAGCGCCGGCCCGGCCAGCGAGGCGAACCGGGTCGCGTCCGCGAGCCGGTCGGCCCGGACCCGGTCGGTCTCCCGGGACGCCAGCGTCGCCGCGAGGGGCGTCTCCAACGCCAGGAGCACCAGCACCATCAGCAGCAGGTAGCTGATCACCAGTCGACGCCGCACCGGCTGCCCCTCACTCGCCCCGGAGCCGGTAGCCGACCCCGCGTACGGTCTCCACCAGCCGGGGGTCGCCGAGCTTGCCCCGCAGCGAACCGACGTGCACCTCGACGGTGTGCCGGTCGGCCCAGGTGGTGCCCCAGACGTCGAGCAGGATCCGGTCCCGGGACACCGCCGTCCCGGGCTGGCGGGCCAGCGAGAGCAGAATGTCGAACTCCTTGCGGGTCAACGCCACCTGCCGACCGTCGACGGCGACCGTCCGGGCGGCGACGTCGATACGCACCGACCCGACCTCGATCAGGTCCCGCGCCGGCGCGGCGTGGGCCGCCCGCCGCAGCACCGCCTCGATCCGGGCCTGCAACTCCACCATGGAGAACGGCTTCACCACGTAGTCGTCGGCACCGAGCCGCAACCCGAGCACCCGGTCCCGTTCCTCACCGCGAGCGGTCACCGCGATGATGCCGAGCTGGCTGCTGCGCCGCCGCAACTCCCGGCACACCTCGGTGCCGTCCCCGTCGGGCAGGGTGAGGTCGAGCAGCACCAGGTCACAGGGGGCGGCCGAGAGCGCGGCAGCGACGGTGGCCGCGTGCTCCACCTCGTAGCCGCGGCGGGTCAGCGCCGACGCGAGGGCGGCGGCCACCCGTCGGTCGTCCTCGACCAGCAGGATGCGCACCGGTGACCCCCATTCGTCGTACGGATGACGAGCGAATGGTGGCAGAAGCACCGGCCCGCCGGAAACCACGGGGAACACGGGTCGGCCGGTGCCGGGCCGGCCAGCGAACGGGACCGGGCCCGGGACGGGTGTTCGCCCCGGGCCCCGTACCCCGTCCGGTCAGCGGCAGAGCCGGCCGATCTCCTCCTGGAACCGGTCCATCGGGTTGGCCTCGGCCGGGCCGAGCAGGTAGGTCTTCAGTTCCCGCCGGGCGTCGGTCATCGGGTCGTCGCCGGCCCGGGTCAGCGCCAGGATCTTCGGCAGCTCACCGCAGTCGCGGGAGAGCAGGTACGCCCCCCGGGAGGTGGGGAACTCGCGCCGGAACTCGTCCTCCGGCAGCCCGCTCGGGTTGGCCACCACGTACGGCCGCTGGCTCTGCACGAAGTCGGAGACCACGCTGGAGATGTCACTGACCAGCAGGTCGGTCTGGTTGAAGCAGTCGAACAGCGCGGGGACCCGGCCGGTGACCACCCGGTGCCCGGGGCCGTCCAGCGAACCGGCGTCCGGGTCACCACCGGCGGCCCGGATCAGCGACACCAGGCGCTCGTGCACCGCCTTGGCCTCCTTGGACCGGGAACCGGTCAGCGGGTGCGGCTTGTAGACCAGGCGCACCTGCGGCGAGGCGAGCACACCCCGGACGATCCGCTCCCCCATCAGCACCAGCGAGGTGTGGTAGGGGTCGTCGTCGAGCCAGCCCTCCCAGGTGGGGGCGTAGAGGACGGTGAACGGCCGGTCGGGGGCCGTCGAGCCGAAGGTGTGCACCCCGGCGAGCTGCGGCCGGCCGATCTCCACGATGTCGTCGTCCCGGACGCCGACCGCGGCCCGCGCGTACCGCTCCCGGCCGGCCAGGCCGGCGACCCACACCTCGTCGTACACCTTGCTGTAGGGGTTGACGCTGGCCTGCTTGTCGCTGTCGCCGTGACCGACGAAGACGTGCTTCATGCCCGGCTCGCGCAACATGTGGATGTTGGCGCCGACGTTCGCCGCGTAGAGGGCGGCCCGGACGGTGCCCAGTTCGAGGTTCATGAAGTCGGGCCCGGTGGGCACGCAGATCACCGGTAGCCGGGTGTCGGCCAGCTCGCAGAACGCTTCCTTGCTGCGCATCAGCACGACCGCCCGCTGGTGCAGCGCCTCGGTCGGGGCCAGCCACATGTTGGCCTGGTAGACGTCCTTGGCCGGGCCGGCGAAGTAGAGCGCGACCTCGGGCCGGTGGTTGTCGAGCCAGCGCTGCAACACCGGCAGCACCGGACTCTTGCCGGTGCCCCGACCGCGCAGCCAGGTCACCGCGACCACCGCGCCGATCAGCGCGGCGAGCCCGGCGGCCACCGCGGCGACCGCCAGCACGGGGGTGGCGTCGACGCGGACCGCGGCGACCACGGCGGCCGGGATCAGCAGCACGTTGAGCACCGCGAGCGGCACACCGGCCAGGTTGGCGATCCAGTCCGGCGGGCGGGGCGCCGAGCGGATCGGCCCCAGCTCGATGTTGCGGACCAGGGCGGAGACGGGGTTGCGCCGGTCGATCATCGTGTTCAGGGCACCCGCGAAGACGGCGATCACCCAGACCGCCGCCGGGAGCACCAGCAGCCAGGTCAGCTCGACCCCGGTGAGCGGGACCGTGGCGGCGACCAGGAGCACGGACGCCAGGTCCCGGCTCAGTTGCCGGTAGCCCCGGTTGAGACCGACCTTTTCCAGCAGCGTGTCCGAGGGCGGCGACCAGCGGGTGACGGCGAACTCACCGACCACCGCGGCCAGCCCGGCCACGGCGAACAGGACCACCCATCCAAAGACGCCCGCGACGAGCATGACCAGGTAGAACAGCACCAGCAGTGCGCCTCGGGCGGCGGTGCCGGTGCGTTCCAGTAACGTGCCGAACAAAGGAGGACGCTCCCTACGAGGTCGTTGACGGGCGGGGCCCGGCGGTCGACGGCCTCGTCGTGCGACGGGCGTGACCGCAGCACCGCGACCGAACGTGCCGGTCTGCGGGTGATTGCGACTTTAACGCGAGAGGGCGTCCCGGTGTCGCTCGGGTATCCAGGTCCATTTCGGTCAGACGCGACGATACCCCTCGGGCGACACCTGACGTCCGCCGCTCAGCCCGCCCGGCCGTAGCAGGTCGTCGCGCCCGGTCCCGGTCGGGTCGCGAACTCCTTGAAGCCCAGCTCGACGGCCATGTCCCGGGCGTACCGGTTGCCGTTGTAGACGCAGATGGTGCCCACCCCGAGCCGGTCGACGGCGGCGTCGACCTGGTCCCGGGCGGGTTTTTCCCGCCCGTCGGCGAAGTGCGCCAGCAACAGCCGGTCCTTGGCGAAGTCGGAGTTGAGGTCGTACTCCACCAGGTAGAAGTCGCGGGGCAGGACGACCCGGACCCGGCTGGTGACGATCAGTGAGGTCCGCATGATCGTCGACGGGGCGAGGAGCAACCCGGCCGGCCGGTCCTGCCGGGAGATCCAGAAGGCGATCTCCTGCCGCTGCTGGGGCAGCTTCCAGGTGGGGCGGGTGTGCGTCTCGACCCAACTGTCCTTCGACCACATCGGGGTGGCCCAGACGGCGAACGAGGTGACCATCGCGGCGGCGACCAGCCCGCCGACCGCACCGCGCAGCAGCCGCGACGGCGACGGGACGCGCACCGTGCAGAGCAGGCCGATCAGGGTCGGCAGGGCGAGCAGCCACGGCACCCGCCAGAGCACCACGGAGATGCCGGTCAGCGCGCCGAGCGTCTCCAGCACGCCGGGCACCAGCAGCACGCTCATCACCAGGGCGGCACCGGCGGCCAGCAGGGCCGGGGTGCGCCGACGGGCCAGCAGCGGCCCGCACCACAGCGCCAGGCCACTGATCACGCCGACGATCCCGACCAGCAGCGTCCGCCGGTAGGTGTACTCGGCGTCGAAGAAGGCGTCGTCCGCGCCGGCCGCGTCCATACCGCCCAGCACCAGCCGGGACACCACGATCGCCCCCACCGGGTACGCCACGGCGGCCAGCCCGCCGACCACCGCGTCCTTCCAGCGGCCGACCAGCAGCATCGCCAGCCCGGCCGCGCCGACCAGCATCGGCAGGATGATCGCCGAGGTGGTGGTGAGGCCGGCCGCGGTGACGGAGAGGGCGAAGACGAGCAGCAGCGAGCGGCGCGACCGGGTGTCGAACCACTCGGTGAGGTAGAGCCACATCAGCGGGATGACCGCCGAGACGAACATCCCCTTGCCCTCGTAGAGGCGGGGCAGGTGGAAGGTGCCGAGCGCGGCGTCCGAGCCGGCCACCAGGTAGAGGTAGGTGACCGCGACGCTGAACGCGAGCACCGGCCGGCGTGGGGCCCACCGGTGGGTGAGCCGCCACAACGCCAGGACGGCCAGCACCGCCATCACCGGCAGCGCCAGGTACCAGGTGGCGGACGCGCCGTGGATGCCGAGCACGTGCGCGAGCGCGCCGTCGAACACCTCGATCGACGGGGTCGGTGGCAGCGAACCCATCGCCGGGGCGACGTTCTCGGTGAACAGGAAGTCGTTGGTGGGCACCAGGTCACGGTCGGCCACCCAGACGGTCTTGCCGACGTAGTAGACGTCGTCCGGGGTGTTGCGGGCCAGGTAGAGCGAGGAGATCGCCACCCCGACCGAGATCAGCAGCGCGTACCCGGCCTGGAGGGCGGTGGGGACCGGTGACGCGGGCGGCGCCGCGTCGTCAGCCCGCCACGCCCGCCGGGTGAGCAGCATGGCACCGACGCCCGCGACCGCGCCGGCGGCGGCCGGGACCCACCAGGAGAGCACGTCGCCGGCCGGGGTGCCGGCGAGGCCGGCGGTGACGGCGGCGACCACCCCGGCGGCGACCACGGGCAGCAGCCAGCGGCGCGGCTGGCCCGTGCCGCCCGCCGGGACGGCTTCGGTAGCCGTCGGCGCTCCGGCGGCGTCGGAAGCCGCACCCGCCGGGGCGGGGACCCGGGCCCGGCGCAGGGCACGCACCGCCACCAGGGCGGTGATCAGGGCGCAGCCGACCAGCCAGATCAGGAACGTCACCGACGGGCGCAGCCCGAACAGGAAGGACGCGTGGTAGAGCACCGTCCACAGCGCGAAGCCCAGCACGGCCGCGTCGGTGACGACGGCCGGGGCCGCGGCGAGCGCCGACCGCAACCAGTGCGCGGGCCGCGGCCGTGCGGCGGGGGGTGGTGCGACGGGCGGAGGCGCGACGGCAACGGGGTCGGCGTTCGGCACGGATCGTCCTTGTCGTCGTGCGGGCACGGTACGCGAGAGTCGTACGGCCGGCGGGCGGCGGACGGTCGCCCGGCTCCGGTCCGGAAAGCAGGGTAACCGCAACCATCGTCCGTCGATGGCCGGTGGGCGGCGTGGCGGTGTCCCGGAGTTGGCCGGGTGGGGTGGATGCCGGGTCAACCGGACACCGGGGCCGCCCGCGGCCGGGGCACGGTGCCGTTCGCGGTGAGCCCGATGGCCACCGACTCCACCAGCAGGTCCAGGTAGGTCGGGGTCAGCGGGGTACGGGCGATGGCCAGTCGCCAGTACAGCGGCCCGACGATCAGGTCGACCGCCGCGTCGGCGTCGGTGTCGGCGGGCAGCTCGCCGCGCTCCACCGCCAGGCCGATCAGCCGGCCGCCGATCTCCTGCTGCTTGGCCCGCAGCAACTGCTGCAGGGTCTCGTCGATGGTCGGGTTGCGGGCCGCCTCGGCGAGCAGGTCGGGGATGATCTGCGAGGCCAGCGGGTGGCTCAGCGCGTGGGCGACCACCTGGAACAGCAGCGTCAGGTCGCCGCGCAGGCTGCCGGTGTCCAGCGCCGGCAGTTTGCTGCCGGCGGCGGCGACCACGGTCTCGATCACCAGGTCGAGCTTCGAGCTCCACCGCCGGTAGATCGCGGTCTTGCTGACGCCGGCCCGGCGGGCCACCGCCTCGATGGAGAGCCGCCCGTATCCGACGGCGGCGAGTTCCTGCATCAACGCGCGGCGGATGGCCCTGGTGATGTCGCCTCTCAGCACTGCGGCACCGGCCGGCGCACGCCTCTTGTCGCTGGTCATCGGGGACTCTTCGCACCTGTCACGTGGGCCAATGTAGCGCAACGACGGTACGGTTGCGTCCCGACGTGTTATGGACTACCGTCCACGCAGCGACGAGGCTGCCCCGGCACCGCGCCGACCCACAGTTCCCATCGTCGCGCGCATCCCGTTGGTACGAAAGATCGGAGCGCCCTTCCCATGGCCACCACCGCGCTGGTCGACCCCGAAACGGGCCTGACCCAGGCGCAGCTGGCCGCTCGGCACGGACTACGGGTCGCCGGTGAGCGCCCCTCTCTGACCGAGTACAGCCGCAGACTGTGGGCCTACCGGCACTTCACCGCCGCGTACGCCAACGCCAAACTGGTCGCTTCGTACAGCAACGCCAAGCTGGGCCAGATCTGGCAGGTGCTCACCCCGCTGACCAACGCCGCCGTCTACTACCTGATCTTCGGCGTGGTGCTCGGGCAGAACACCATCCCGAACTTCATCGCGTACCTGACCACCGGGTTGTTCATCTTCAACTTCACCCAGAGCGCCGTGCTGGCCGGCACCCAGTCGATCAGCGGCAACCTGGGGCTGATCCGGGCGCTGCACTTCCCCCGGGCCTGCCTGCCGCTGGCCGCCACGTTGACCCAGTTCCAGCAGCTGCTGGCCTCGATGATCGTGCTGGTCGGCATCGTGCTGGTGACCGGCGAGCCGCTCACCCTGGCCTGGCTGATGCTGCCGCCGGCACTGCTGCTCCAAGCGGCCTTCAACGCCGGGGTCGTGATGGTGGTCGCCCGGATGGGTTCCAAGGCCAGCGACCTCAAGCAGGTCATGCCGTTCATCCTGCGCACCTGGATGTACGGCTCCGGGGTGCTCTACAGCGTCAAGCTGTTCGACCGGCTGCCGGAGTGGGCCTCGACGCTCATCCAGTTCAACCCGATCCTGGTCTACATCGAGCTGGCCCGGTACGCCCTGCTGGAGCAGGCGCCACTGCTCAACGAGTCGCTGACCCAGCTCTGGCTGGTGGCGGCCGGCTGGGCGATTCTGGGCGGGATCGCCGGGTACGTCTACTTCTGGCGCGGCGAACAGGAGTACGGCCGTGGATGACCGGTACGAGACGTCCAACGACGTCACCGTGACCCTGCCCCGGGTCGTCGAGCGGATCCCCACCGTGGTGGTGGACGACGCGCACGTGATCTACCGGGTGCACAAGGGCGCCGGGGGCGGGAGCACACCGGTGGCCGCGCTGCGCCGGCTGGTCAAGCGCTCCTCCGCGCCCAACATACAGGAGGTGCACGCGGTCAAGGGGGTGTCCTTCACCGCGTACCGGGGTGAGGCGATCGGCCTGATCGGCAGCAACGGCTCCGGCAAGTCGACCCTGCTGCGGACCATCGCCGGGCTGCTCCCGGTCAACCGGGGCGCGGTCTACACCCAGGGCCAGCCGTCCCTGCTGGGGGTGAACGCCGCCCTGCTCAACGACCTGTCGGGTGAGCGCAACGTCACGTTGGGCTGCCTGGCGATGGGGATGCAGCCCGACGACGTGGCCCGGATGACGCCGGAGATCATCGAGTTCTCCGGGATCAACCAGCGGGGCGACTTCGCCAGCCTGCCGATGCGGACGTACTCCTCGGGCATGGCGGCCCGGCTGCGGTTCTCCATCGCCGCCGCCAAGAAGCACGACGTGCTGCTGATCGACGAGGCGCTCGCCACCGGCGACAAGGGCTTCCGTAAGCGCAGCGAGCAGCGGGTCCGGGAACTACGCGAGGGGGCCGGCACGGTCTTCCTGGTCAGCCACCAGCTCTCCTCGGTACGGGACACCTGTGAACGGACGATCTGGTTGGAGTCGGGGCTGATCCGGATGGACGGGCCCACCGACGAGGTGATC
This sequence comes from Micromonospora sp. NPDC048894, assembly GCF_040649765.1. Taxonomy (NCBI): domain Bacteria; kingdom Bacillati; phylum Actinomycetota; class Actinomycetes; order Micromonosporales; family Micromonosporaceae; genus Micromonospora; species Micromonospora sp. NPDC048894. Next base: position 340,119 of record NZ_JBEZFY010000007.1, read on the forward strand.
CGGGCGTACGAGGCATTCGCCAACGGCAAGTAGTATTCCGGGCGCACGTACGGCATCGATCCGATGCTCCACGGACCGCGTCGTCCCGTTGGGGCGGCGCGGTCCGCGCGTTAAGGTTCATCCCGTCGCCACGCTGGCGCAATCCTTCGTTCAGGGTGACCCCCGGGACGCGTGCAGACATCCCCCGAGAGTGAGGATCGGCAATGACGCAGGACCACACCACTGGCCCGGACGCCACACCGGAGACCCCGGCACCGTGGCGGCCCTCGCGGACGGTGGCGGTGGTGCTGGCCGGAGGCACCGGGACCCGGCTCGGCCTGGGCATCCCGAAGCAGTTGCTGAAGATCGCCGGCAAGCCGATCATCGAACACACCCTGGCCGTCTTCGAGGCCGCCCCGGAGATCGACGAGATCATCGTGCTGATGGCCACCGGGCACGTCGCCGACGCCCAGCAGATCGTCGACAAGGCCGGCTTCCGCAAGGTCAGCAAGGTCATCGAGGGCGGCGAGACCCGTAACGCCACCACCCGGGCCGCCCTGGACGCGGTCGGCGACGGCGACGTCAACATCCTCTTCCACGACGCGGTCCGCCCACTGGTCAGCGCCCGGATCGTCCGCGAGTGCGTGAACGCGCTGTGGAGCTACTCCGCCGTCGACGTGGCGATCCCCTCCGCCGACACGATCATCCAGGTCGACGAGGACGAGTGCATCACCGACATCCCGGTCCGGTCCCGGCTGCGCCGGGGGCAGACCCCGCAGGCGTTCCGCTCGGGCACCATCCGGGAGGCGTACCGGCGGGCCGAGGGCGACCCGGACTTCGCCGCCACCGACGACTGCGGTGTGGTGCTGCGTTACCTGCCCGGCACCCCGATCAAGGTGATCGACGGGTCGGACGAGAACATCAAGGTCACCCACCCGGTCGACGTGCACCTCGCCGACAAGCTGTTCCAGCTCGCCGCCGCCCAGGCCCCCCGGCTGTCGCACCGCAGCTACACCGAGGAGCTGGCCGGGCGCACGATCGTCATCTTCGGCGGCAGCTACGGCATCGGGCACGACCTGGCCGAGCTGGCCCGGGGCTACGGCGCGCAGGTCTTCGCGTTCAGCCGCTCCAGCACCGGCACCCACGTCGAGCAGACCGGCGACGTCGAGGCCGCACTGAAGACCGCGTTCGAGGCCACCGGCCGGATCGACCACGTGGTGGTCACCGCCGGCATCCTGGAGAAGGGCGCGCTGGCCGAGATGGACGAGGAGACCATGGACCGGGTGCTCCAGGTCAACTTCGTCGGCCCGGTGATCGCCGCCCGGCAGTCCCTGCCGTACCTCCAGCAGACCAAGGGTCAGCTGCTGCTCTACACGTCCAGCTCCTACACCCGGGGCCGGGCCCAGTACGCGCTCTACTCCTCGACGAAGGCGGCGCTGGTCAACCTGACCCAGGCACTGTCCGACGAGTGGGCCGAGTACGGCGTCCGGGTCAACTGCATCAACCCGGAGCGCACCGCCACCCCGATGCGTACCAAGGCGTTCGGTGAGGAGCCGGAGCACACCCTGCTGGCCGCCGAAACGGTCGCCCAGTCCTCGCTCGACGTGCTGATCTCCGACCTCACCGGTCAGGTGATCGACGTCCGGCGGGCCCCCGGCGAGGCGGCCCCGGTGCCGGCCCAGCCGACCGCGGCCGAGCAGGACCGGCTGCCCAGCGGCGTCGACGCCGGCTGACCCGACCCCCGGAGACGGTACGACATGCGTGGTGAGCTGGTCAGGAAACTGATCGCACGGTGCCTGACCACCGGCCTGGCCGTGGTCGCCTTCCTGGTGGTGGCGTTCACCGGGGCCACCGGTTGGGGCCTGGCCCTGGCGGTGGCCGCGCTGGCCGCCGCCGGCTACGAACGTCGGGTCCGCCCCGACGCCGACATCGTCGCCGAGACGGTGCTGCTGGCCGCCGGCATCCTGGTCGGCTACGCCCGCCGGCTCGACGACGGGTTCGACCCGGTGCTGGCGCTCACCGCGCTGCTGCTGCTGGGCCTGGTGCTGCTGGTGGGACCGCTGCGCGATGCCGGCAACCTGGAGATCCGGGCGGCGAACCTGCCGGTGCGGGCGTGGACCCCGCTGGTCGCCGCCCGGCTCGGCGGCGTACTGCTGGGGCTGCTCGCCGTGGTGGCGGTGGCCGCCGCGTTCGCCCTGCCTGCCGTGCTGGCGCTGGTCGTCGTGCTGGTGGTCGCGGCCGGCTGCGGTGCGGTCGGCCTGGACCTGGCCCGGCGGCGGTTCCGGCCGTCGGGCGGGGGCGGCCCGGTGACCCGGGCGCTGCGCGCGCACCAGCCGGAGTTCCTGCTCTACTTCTCCGCCCCACCCGGCTCGGAATACCAGGTCACCATGTGGCTGCCCTACCTGGAGCGGCTCGGCCGGCCGTTCCTGGTGCTGCTGCGGGAGCCGGAGTTCCTGCCCACGATCGCCGCCGCGACGAGCGCCCCGGTGGTCTACTGCCCCACCCTCAAGGCGATGGACGAGGCGCTGGTGCCCTGCCTGCGGGTGGCGTTCTATGTCAACCACGGGGCGAAGAACAGTCACTGCATCCGGTTCACCCAGCTCACCCACGTGCAGCTGCACCACGGCGACAGCGACAAGGCCCCCAGCGCCAACCCGGTCTCGGCCATCTTCGACAAGATCTTCGTGGCCGGTCCGGCGGCGATCGAGCGGTACGCGCGGGCCGGGGTGGAGATCCCCGCCGAGAAGTTCGTCGTGGTCGGCCGCCCGCAGGTCGAGGCCATCGAGGTACGCCGGGAGGCCCGCCCGCTGACCGCCCCGACCGTGCTCTACACCCCCACCTGGACCGGCCACCACGCCGACGCCAACTACTGCTCGCTGCCGGTGGCCGAGCCGCTGCTGCGCCGGCTGCTCGACCGGGGGGCCACGGTGATCCTGCGCGCCCACCCGTACACCGGGCAGAATCCGGCCTCGGCCCGGCAGTTGGCCCGGCTCACCGAACTGCTCGCCGCCGACCGGACCCGCACCGGCCGGCAGCACCTGTGGGGGGCGGCGGCCAGCCGCGAGCTGAGCCTGACCGAGTGCGTCAACCGCTCCGACGCGCTGGTCTCCGACGTCTCCGGGGTCATCTCCGACTACCTCTACTCCGGCAAGCCGTACGCGGTGACCGACCTGGGCGTCGACGGCGACGAGTTCCTGGACCGGTTCCCGCTGGCCCGCTCCGGTTACGTGCTGCGCCGGGACATGGCCAACCTGGACGAGGTGCTGACCGGGCTGCTGGACACCGACCCGCTGGCGGCGGCCCGCTGGCAGACCCGCCGCCGTTACCTGGGCGACTTCCCCGCCGACGCGTACGCCGAGGGTTTCCTGGCCGCGGCCCGCCGCGAGCTGGAACCGGGCTGGGCCCCGCCGACCCCCCGTGCCCCCGCCGCCCCCCTCTCCCCCCACACCTGACCCGCACCCGCCTCCGCCCGCACCCGCTCGCCTCCGCTCGCGCCCGCCTCCGTCGGCAAGATCGTGCTCGATCCATGTTGTAGTGGCCTCCTGCGAGGAGGCCACTACAACCATGTTCGAGCACGATCTTCGTCCGGCCGGCCGGGTCGACCCTGGGACAGCGAACCGCCCCGGCCACCCGTGGTCGGGCGGCCGGGGCGGGTGGGGTGGCTCGGTCAGGCGGAGTAGCCCCGGGTGGCGATCCAGTTCGCCAGGGTGGTCACGCTGACCCAGTAGGCCGGCAGCGACGGGTCGGCCGAGTCGGCGATCCGCACGGTACGACCGTTGTCCCGGTAGCCCACGGCGGCGATGTAGTGGCCGCCGGGGAAGGAGTGCCAGCCGCCGTCGAGGTCGGTGGCGTCCCCGGCCACGTTCGCGACCACGGCCCGCTTGTCGGCGACCGCCGTGACCACGTCGGCCCGCAGCCGGTCGATCTGCGCGTCGCTCGGCGTGCCGGCGAACATCCTGGTCCGGTACGGGTCACCCTTGACCACGGCGTTGAGCACCCGGGTGGTGTCCTCGGCCGAGTTGGTGCCCATCTCGGTGGTGCCCAACAGGGCGGCGAGGTCGTCCTGGCCGCGCTCGATGCCGGCCGCGCTGAGCGCGTTGCGGACCGCCGCCGGGCCGCAGTAGTAGTAGGTGGTCTGGGCCTGGTAGTCGTAGCGCAGGACCTTCGACGACGGCGGCTTCGGGGCCGCCTTGCGGGTCAGGTCCGGGTCGGCGGTGGCCCTGGCCTTCGCCCGGGTGACGCGCGGCGACGGGGCGTCGCTCGCCGACGGGCTGGCCGAGGGGGTGGCCGACGGGCTGGTCGGGGCGGGGACGGCGACCCGGGCCTGGGCGCGGCTGGCGACGTCGTCGAGGCGGGGGGCGGTCTCGGCCACGGCGGTGGCGCGCTGCTGGTCGGTCGGGGCGTCGTCGACCCCGGCGGCCAGGGCGGTGCCACCGGCGGCCAGGACGAGGACCGCCGCCGAGCCGACGACCATCCGGTACGGGCGTCGGATGCCCAGTAGGCGGAGCTGTCGTTTCATGTGGTGCTTCACAGGGTGTTCCTCCACGGGGCGAGGCGGCGGGCACAACCCATCGGCACGCGGCGGACACGCCACGCGCGGATCGGGTGTTGCGCCGCTCGTTCGGCAGGGACCGCCCGACGGGGGGCCGGGCGGATCGGCGGCTCGCCCGGCAGGGGCCGGGCGGCGGGGCACAGAGCCGGGTCAGCGCGTCGGGCGCGACGGTCCGGCGGTGCCCCGGCACCGAGGTGGAGGAACTACCGAGGGGGTGGGGTCATGCTGCACGAGGAGGGAACTCCTTCCTTTGCCGCCGACCGGGTTAGCTGACGGATTCGGGCGGGAAGATCGCCCTACCCCGGGCCGTGGCCCGGAGATTCACCCCAAGTGGTGCGTGTGGGTCCCCGGTTCGTGACTGGCACGATTGAGCGGGTCGGCACGGCGTCGCCTCTTGCGATCGGAAACCGCACCGGACCGCAGCGACACTACTGGCCGGTTTCCCCCCTCGCCAAGCCCGTTGAGCTGCACAAACATGGGCTGGACGAGTCAGTTTCGGGGCACTCGGGCACTGACCCGCCACGCGTGGGACGGTCGGAGCGCCCGGGCGCGTCCAGGCGAAAACCCGGACGGCGGGGCACCGACCACCGATGATCGTCGCAGTCGATGTGACCGACTGTGACCAGGTGTCCGGTTTCCACCCGCAGTGACGGCACCCACAACCCGCAGATAACAATTCAGTCCCGCCGACCCGCCGACCCGACGACCGGTCCGGCTTCGCCAACCAGCGGCCGGCCGACCTGACGGCCGGGTCAGCCGACCCGGGCCGGACGCCAGCGGGTGGCGGGGGCCGGGCGGGTGGCGGACGTCGCCGGACGGGGCAGTGGGACCCGGGTCGGCCGCCACCGTTGCGCCGCCGCGTGTGCCTCGGCAGCCAGCGACCGGGCCGCCTCGGCGGCCAGTTCGGCGTTCCGCCACGCCGCCCGTTCCCGCCCGACCGCAGCCCGGTACGCCGTACGCCGGTCCTCGCGGACCGCGCGGGCCAGCATCACCTCGTGCTCGACCGGGTGCCGACGCGGGTCCCAACCGTCGCGGTGCGCGAAGACGTCCCGCAGCCGCTCCACCGACAACTCTCCCCGCCAGTGCGCCGCCACGGCCTCCTGGTGCAGCCACCGCTCCCGACCGGCGTACTCGGCGGGCGTGCGGGGAGTACGCGGGCTGGGCAGCGCCCGGGCACCGGTGAACCGGCGGGCCAGCGTCTCCGCCTCGTCGTACGCCTGCCAGGCCCGTTCCAGGGCGTCGTGGGCCGCCAGCCAGGCCACGCGGTGGTGGCGGGCCCTCCGGGCGGCTCCGGAGGCGGCGACGGCCACCTCCTCCGCGTAGCGACGCAGGTCGGCGACGGGGGGTGGGGCGTCGGATGCCGGCGCGGCGGCAGTGGCTGCGGCGGCCGGTTGGTCCCGCTCGGGCCGGGCCACCAGGATGGTGATCCCGGTCAGCGCCAGGACGAGCAGCGCGGACCAGATCACGGTGGCGGTCGGGACCTCGATCAGGAACTGGGAGAGCACGGTGTTCACGGTCGACACCTCGCAGGCGGGATGCGGAAGAGGAGGCCGTACCGGCGGCGGGAACATCCGGCCGGACGGTGCGGGTGTGGTGCGTGGCGGAGGCGGTCGCGGGTGGGTCGGCCCCCGCGTGGGCGGTCAGCCCGCCGGGGGTGCCCGGGGGGCGGTGGCGACGGGTGTTCGACCGGCCGGCAGCGCCGGGGGCGGGGCGCTCCGTGCGACGCCGGCCGGCACGACGGCGTCGACCCGGTCTGCCGTCGGCACGGCCAGCACCACGGCGGCCCGGTCCGCTGCCGGCACGGCGAGCACCACGGCGACGGCCCGATCTGCGGCGACGCCGGCCGGGTCGGCCTCCTGCCCACCGCTGCGGATGCCGGTCGGGGTGGCCGGGGCTCCGGCCGCGTGCAAGGACAGCGACGCGTCGACCGGCAGGGCGGCTGCCGCCGGCCCCGGGTCGAACGACGCCGGGCCGGGCAGCGACGGGCCGGCGACGGCGAACGCGATCGCGACAGCCAGGCCGGTCAGCAGCCGGGACCACCAGCGGGCGACCCACCACAGCGGACTGGTGAGTGCGGCCGGGAGCATATGTCCACGTTACCGCCGGGGTGACCGACCCGCAGCACCGCCGGGCGTGTCGCCGCGCCCACCACCGTGGACCTGGTCCGGACGGCCGGGCGGGGAGGTCAGTGCGGGTCGCGCGGTCCGACGTACTCGACGGGGAGTCCGGCACGCCGCCCGTCGCCGGCAGCCCGCGGCCCCGGCACGGTGACACCGCCGCTGCCGGCCGCGTCGTCCGGCCGAACCCCACCGGCGGCGGCGACGCCGGCCGGCGCCCCACCGCCGACAACGGCACCGGGGGCAGCGGCGTCGGGGACAGCGGCACCGCGGGCGGCGTCGGGGGCGGCCGGCACGGGTGGGGTACGGCGGCGGGGAGCGAGCCGGCGCATCATCGGCGTCTCCACGAAGCGGTGCAGGGCGGCGGCCAACGCCAGGTTCAGCACCAGGAAACCGAGCACGGCCAGTGGCCCCGACCAGCCGGGCAGCCCCACACCCCAGTGCCCGGTGAGCCGCAGCACCGTCATCATCACCAGCACGTGCACCAGGTAGAAGGCGAACGACACCTCACCGAGCCAGATGAGGGTGCGGTGCCGCCACGGCGACCAGCGGCCCTGCACGTCCGCGCGGGCCGCCGCCGGGATGACCAGGATGTACGCCACCGACAGCAGCGCCGCCCACATCTCGGCCGGAATCCAGTGCGCCGCCACCCAGACGACCACGAACAGCAGGCTGGCCAGCGGCAGGCCGGGCCCCCGCCAGTGGCCCCGGCGCAGCAGCTCGGCGGCGGCGACGCCCAGCCAGAACTCGGTGGAGCGGACCAGCGGGAAGACCTGGGTGAACCACCAGTTGCTGCCCTCGGGGAGCAGTTGCTGACCGGGCCAGAGCGCCAGGATGACCAGCGGCACCGCCACCACCACGGCCCAGAGCACGCCGGAGTGGGCCCGCCGGATCGCCGGCAGCACCAGCGGCAGGCAGAGATAGAAGAACAGCTCGCAGGACAGCGACCAGCTCACGTTGTTGATGCTGTAGAAATAGCCGGGGGTGGGGTCCCACGCCTGGACGAGGAAGAGGTTCTCCAGGGCGGCGCGCGGCACCACCGGGTCGGCGAACCACCACATCACCAGCAGCGCCGCCGCCCAGGTCAGCACGTGGTTGGGATAGATCTTGGCGAGCCGGCGACGCCAGAAGTCCCGCCGCCGGTCGCCGTCGCGGGCCGACCAGACCAGCACGAAGCCACTGAGGATGAAGAAGAACTGCACCCCGGACAGGCCCAGGGTGAACAGCCAGTCGACCACCGCCCTGGCGTCGGGCTGGGTGACGATCCGCATGGTGCCGACGTGGTAGCCGAAGACCAGCATGGCGGCGATCCACCGCAGCCCGGTCAGCGACGGCAGCCGGTTCAGCGCCGGGGACGCGGGGGTGGGCACGCTGGTCACCCGGGGCACCCTACCGGCACCACCCCACCGCGGGTGACGCGCCGGGGTGGTGCGGATGTGCGGAAGGTGTACGAAATCCCTCCACTGCCCTAACATCGCGGGACCCGTCGGTGTCGGCGCGCGCCCATGGGGCGGACCGGCGCGGCCCGTCGCAGGCACGCCCGGCGAACGAGGAACGGAGCAGAGTGTGCACCAGCGGATCCTGATGCGGGCCAAGAAGGACCCGTTCGACGTACGCGGCCCGGAGGAGGCATACGAGGGGAACTGGATCGGGGAGAACAACGGCAACCTGGTCTTCAGTCACGCCGCGCACAAGTTGCTGCGCACCTCCACCGCGCGGATCACGTCGACCGAGTTCAAGGTCGACCTGCGCGACGCCGACCGGATCAACGAGCAGTACGACGTGTACGTCATCCCGCTGGCCAACGCGTTCCGGCGCAGCTACGCCCACCGCATCGAGCTGATGACGAAGCTGGTCGAGCGGCTGCGGATCCCGGTGGTGGTGTTCGGGGTCGGCGTGCAGACCGACGTCACCGGAGACCGGGAGTACCTGCGTCCGATCGACGACGTGGTCAGCCGGTTCGTCCGGGCGGCGCTGGAGCGGGGGCCGAGCATCGGTGTGCGGGGGGAGATCACCGCGCGGTACCTGAACACGCTGGGCTTCTCCGCCGTCGACGTGATCGGCTGCCCGTCGATGTTCCTGCACGGTGACCGGTTCCGGGTGGAGAAGTCCGCGCCGGCCCTGCCGCCCGACGCCCGGGTGGCGCTGACCGTCTCCCCGTACGTCAAGTCGATGGCGAAGATCATCACCTCGCACCAGGCCCGCTACCCCAACCTGCGCTACCTCCCGCAGGACCTCAAGACGCTGGGCACCCTGCTCTACGGCGACGCCCCCGAGGACCGGGGCAAGACCAGCGCCATCCCGGTGCACACCTCGCACCCGCTGTTCACCGAGGACAAGGTGCGGATGTTCCTCGACCCGTGGACCTGGATGGACTATCTCGCCGGTTTCGACTTCGCGTTCGGCACCCGCATCCACGGCACCATCACCGCGCTGGTCTCCGGCACCCCCGGCTACCTGTTCGCGCACGACTCGCGCACCCTGGAACTGGCCAGGTACTTCGACATCCCGCACCGGCTGATGAAGGACGTGCCGGCCGACGTGGACGCCGCACAGCTCTATGCCGAGGCCGACTACACCGCCCTCAACACCGGGCACCGGGCCCGCTACGAGGTGCTGCGCGCGTTCCTCGCCCGGCACGACCTGGGCAACGCGTTCGACGACGGCGACAGCGCGGCCCGGTTCGACGCGCAGGTCCGCGAGACGGTGTTCCCCCCGGCGGTCCGGCCCGCCGGGGCCACCTCGCCCGAGGAACTGCTGGCCCGCATCCAGTGGCTGCGCGACCGTAACGCGGCGCTCGGCGACGACGTGCGGGAGCTGCGGGAACAGCGGCTGCGGGCCCGGGTCAAGCGGGCGGTCGGCGCACCGGTACGGCGGATGCTGAACCGTTAACCTGCCGCTCGGCCGCTGTTCAGCAGCTCCATCTCCGCCGGATACGTCACGTTCCGTGGCCGTCCATACCCGTGCACCAGGGTGGCGGGGTGGTCAACCAGCCCGCGCCCACCCCGCTGCTCAGCGTCGTCGTCCCCGTCCACGGGGTGGAGGCGTACCTGCACCAGTGCCTCGACTCGGTGCGCACGGACGTGCCGGCCGACGCGGCGGGCGCGGTCGAGATCGTCGCGGTCGACGACGCCTCGCCGGACCGGTGCGGTGAGCTGCTGCGCGCGTACGCGGCCGAGCATCCGGGCGTACGCACGATGCACCTGACCCGCAACGTCGGGTTGGGTCCCGCCCGCAACGCCGGCCTGGACGTGGCCACCGGGGAGTACGTCTGGTTCGTCGACAGCGACGACTGGTTGCCGCCGGGCACCATCGCGGCGGTGCTGGACCGGCTCCGGGCGCACCGCCCCGACGTGCTGATGCTCGACCACCTGCGGGTGAGCGAGGACGGCCGGCGGGAGGTGGACGCGAGCAGTCACCTGCTACGCGGCATCCCCGGGGTGGTCCGGCTGGCCGACCGACCCGGGCTGCTGCGGGTGCAGCACACCGCGTGGAACAAGGTGGTCCGCCGGGAGTTCATGGTCGACCTGGAACTGCGCTTCCACCCCGGCTGGTACGAGGACATCCCGTTCAGCAACCCGCTGCTCATCGGCGCGGAACGGATCTCCGTGCTGGACCGGGTCTGCTACCTCTACCGGCAGGGTCGGCAGGGCGCGATCACCTCCACCCGCAGCGGTCGCCACTTCGACGCCTTCGCCCAGTACGACAGGCTGTTCGACTGGGTCGCCCGCCGGTATCCCGACGAGCGGCTGCGCGGCGAGCTGTTCACTCTGATGATCAACCACATGCTGGTGGTGGTCGGCAACGACGGCCGGCTGCACCCGCACCTGCGCCGCGAGTTCTTCCACCGCATCGCCGCGCACCACCGCCGGCACCTGCCGCCGGGCGGCTACCCCCGGCCGGGCGGCGTGGCGGGGCTCAAGCACCGGCTGGTCGGCCGGGACGCCTACCTCGCGTACGCGGTGCTGCGCCAGGCGCACCGGCTGGCGGGGTGGTTGTGCCGCCCGGCCGCTGTGCCGCAACCGGTGCCGCCGGTCGTCGGGCCGTCCCACGACTCCCCCGCCGACCGGGACGCGCTCGCGGGTCGCGGCAGCCGGTGACCGGCCGGCGTCGGGGTGCCCGCCGGGACACGAGCAACGAGCACAGGAACAGGGGTCTCAGATGACGACGACAGTGAAGATCGGGCCGCACCTGGTGGGGGCCGGCGAGCAGCCGTTCGTGGTGGCGGAGATGTCCGGCAACCACAACGGTGACCTGGGGCGGGCCCTGGCGATCGTGGACGCGGTGGCGGCCAGCGGGGCGCACGCGCTGAAGTTGCAGACGTACCGGCCGGACACCATCACCATCGACGTGGACACCCCGGCGTTCCGCATCTCCGGCGGGCACGAGTTGTGGGGCGGGCAGAACCTCTACCGGCTCTACGAGCGGGCCCACACCCCGTACGAGTGGCACGGGCCGATCTTCGAACGGGCCCGGGAGCGGGGGCTGACCGTGTTCTCGTCCCCGTTCGACCCGTCGGCGGTGGAGCTGCTGGAGGGGCTGGACGTCCCGGCGTACAAGATCGCCTCGTCGGAGCTGGTCGACCTGCCGCTGATCCGGCTGGTCGCGGGCACCGGCAAGCCGCTGGTCATCTCCACCGGGATGGCCACCGTCGCCGAGATCGACGCTGCGGTGGGCACCGCCCGCGACGGCGGGGCCGGTGGCATCGTGCTGTTGGCCTGCACCGCCGCCTACCCGGCCCCACCGGCCGACAGCAACCTGCGCCGGATCCCGGTGCTGGCCGACGCCTTCGGGGTGCCGGTCGGCCTGTCCGACCACACCCCCGGCATCGGGGTGCCGGTGGCCTCGGTGGCGCTGGGCGCGTGCTTCATCGAGAAGCACGTCACCCTCGACCGGGGCGACGGCGGGGTCGACTCCGACTTCTCGCTGCACCCCGACGAGCTGGCCGCCCTGGTGGTCGAGTCGGCGCGGGCACACGCGGCGCTCGGCGGCACCGCCATCGGCCCGACCCCGGCCGAGCGGGAGGGGCTGCGGTTCCGCCGTTCCTTGTTCGTGGTGGCCGACGTCCGGGCCGGCGACGAGGTGACCGCAGCCAACGTCCGCTCGATCCGCCCGGCCGGCGGCCTGCCTCCGGTGGAGATCGCCCGGGTCCTCGGCCGCACCTTCACCACCGACGTCCCCCGCGGTACCCCGCTGAGCTGGGACCTCGTCTGACACCGCCCGCCTCCGCCCCGCGCCACCGCGCGGGGCGGGGGCGCGTTCAGGGGGCGAAGGCCACCGTGACCACCAGGTCGGCCAGGTGCAGGGTGCGCCACACCGCACGCGTGTGCGGGGGTACGGCCAGACCGTGCCGCCGCCACCAGGCGGCCACCGGTATCTCGGCCAGTTTGCACAGGCTCTCCGCCCGGGTCCAGCGGGCCCAGAAGTCGACCGGGCCGAAGCGGGCGGCCAACGCGGGCGGGACCTCGGCGGTGGCCCGTTCGGCGTCGATCGCCACCCGCCAACCTGGGGTGACCGGCCCGTACCAGCCGACGCAGCGCCCGTCGTCGAGATGGCTGCGGGTCACCGCGTACCGCAGCTCGGTGGGGGTGCCGACGCGCAGGTGCCGTTCGGCGGCGCCCAGCAGCGCCGGCACCGGTCGCAGCCCGACGTTTCCCGCCGGCCGGACCGGCGGGCCGACCGCGCGCCCCGCCTGCCCGCCCGGCCGGGTGCCCACCGACCCGACCGCACCCGAACCGGCCGACCCGGACCGGGCCGTCACGACACCGTCGCCCCGACCGCCGCCGGGCCGGTGGTCGGGGCAGGCACGGTCAGATCGAGGCAGCACCGTCGACCACGATGACCTGGCCGTTGATGTTGGTGTGCTCGCGCAGCAGCATCCGCACCACCGGTACCACCTCGGCGGGCTCGGTCAGATGCCCGGTCGGGGTGCGGCGGACGATCTGGTCGAGCTGGGTGCTGCCCAGCACGGCGGACATCTCCGAGGCGAAGAAGCCCGGCGCGACGGCGTTGACCAGCATCCGCCCGCCCAGCTCGCGGGCCAGCGACCGGGTCGCCGCGTCCATGCCGCCCTTGGTGGCCGAGTACGCCACCAGGCCGGGGAAGCCGCGCTGCGCGCAGATCGAGGTGACGTTCACGACCCGGCCGCGCCGGCCCTGCCCGAGCATCCGCCGGATCACCAGGCGGGTGAGCTGCAACGGCGCGGTCAGGTTGGTCTCGACGATCCGGGCGATGTCGGCGGTGGCGGTGTGCGTGTGCATCGAGTCCTGCCCGACGGCGGCGTTGTTGACCAGTCCGTCGATCGGACCGAACCGCGCCTCGACCGCCCGGACGAAGCCCTGCGCCGCCGCGAGGTCGGTGACGTCCACCGCGCCGACGTGCACCCGGTCGGGGTGCGCGTCGGCCAGCTTCTCCAGCTCGGGGGTGACGCTGCGGGCGAACGCGGCAACGGTGAGCCCGGCGTCGAGCAGGTCGGTGACGATGGCCAGGCCCAGCCCCCGGGACCCCCCGGAGACGAGGACCACGGTGCTGGGTGGGACGAGCGCGGAATCAGACATCGCTCTTCAGGGTCTCCTTGACGGGAATCTCGGTCAGTAGGCGGATGCGGCGGGGCACCGCGTACTCCGGGAGCCGCTCGGCGCACCAGCGCACCAGCGCACCCTCGTCGAGCAGGGATGCCCCGTCCGGTTGGCCGGCGTCGCCCGGCGCGGTGGTGGGGACGACCTCGGCGACCACCATCCGGCCGAGCACCGGCGCGCGGCGGCCGGTCACCCGGGCCCAGGCCACCTGAGGGTGGGCGGTGAGCACGTCGCGGACCAGCCCGGCGGAGACCTTGCTGCCGCCGACGTTGATCTCGTCGGAGTCCAACCGACCGGTGATCATGACCCGGCCCTCGACGATCTGCGCCCGGTCGCCGGTGCGGACCGGGCCGTCGTGCCCGACGCCGTGGTGCGGTGAGGCGACCACCAGTTCGCCGTCGCGCAGCGAGAGGGTGGGCCTACCGGGTACGGCCTGGTCGAGCCAGTCGACCGGGAAGCCGGCCCGGCCGTCGTGCACCACGATCGACGCGCCCACCTCGGAGGAGGCGTAGATCCAGGAGATCCGGGCGGCCGGGAAGAGCGCCCGGAGCCGGTCCAGGACGGTCTGGTCGACGGGTTCGCCGCCGAGGGTGAGTTGCCGCAGCGGCACCCGGGCCAGCGCCTCCGGGTCGCGGTGCAGGGTGCGCCGCCAGAAGGTCGGGGTGCCGGAGACGGCGTCCACCCCGTGCGCGGCGGCCAGCGCCGGCCAGTCGTCCAGCTCGTCCGGGTCGACCACCACCAGGTGCTGACCGGGCTGGGTCAGCGACAGGGTGACCACCTGCCACCAGGCATAACTGCCGGGAGCGTACGGGCAGAGCCAGGTCCGCTCCGGCTGGGCCGCCCGCACGGTGGTCAACGAGTCCAGGGTGTGCCCGACCCGCTTGGGCCGCCCGGTCGAGCCGGAGGTGAGCAGCCAGAGCCGGCCCGGCTCCGGCGACCGGGGGGTGGCCGGCGGCGTGGTCTGCGGCACCCCGTCGACGAGCAGGGTGACGGCGAACCCGGCGGCGCGCAGTTCGTCCCGCATCGTCGCGTCGACCCGGGTAGGGCCCGCGAGCAGCAGCTCGGTGCCGTAGCCGGCGTGGTGTCGGGCGACGGCGAGGGCGTCGGCGGCTCCGGCGGTGAGGACCGCACCGGGTGACGGCAGCGCCGGGGCGGGCAGGTCGCGCCAGCTCCGGGGCACCCCGGCGACGACGATGCGGTTGTCCAGCCCGGCCGGCGAGGTCGCGACGGTCACTGCCGTTGGAGTTCGGCGAGGAAGTCGAGGACGTCCCCGACGGTGGCGATCCGACGCAGCCCGGGGGCGTCGAAGTTCAGCTCCTCTCCGGTCTCGTCCTCCACCCGCAGCGCCAGCTCGGAAAAGTCCAGGGACCGGAAGCCGATCTCCCGCAGGTCGGCGGAGTCGTCGTCGGGCAACACCCTGCCCTGGTTCCGCACCACCTGCGCCATGAGGTCGCGGATCTGCGCGCGACTCAATTCGTTCATGCGTCGGAGTGTACAGCCCGACAATTACCTCGCCCATTTACCCGGGTAGGGTCGACCCGGGTCCACCAGGTGAATAAAAGGGGTACGAGTGTTGCGCGAGGCCACCACGGAAGACGTTAACCTGATGTTTTCCTGGCGTAATCAGGAAACCAACCGGCAGGTCAGCAAGACCAGTCACGAGATCACCCCCGCCGAGCACGCCGCGTGGTGGTCGCGGGTCCGCACCGACCCGGCCCGCCGCGTGCTGGTCTATCTCCACGACGACCTACCGGCGGGCGTGGTGACCTTCTTCGACCTGTGCTTGGACGGGCCGACCCGGTCCGGTGCCTGGGGTTTCTATCTGGATGCCGACGGGCTGGCCGAACGGGGGGCCACCCTGCCCGCCTGGCTGGGGGTGATGCGGGCGGCGGTGGACCACGCCTTCGACGTGCTCGCGCTGGACCGGCTCGACGGCGAGGTGTTGGCGCACAACACCGTCGTACGACAGATGAACCGTCGTTTCGGGTTCGTCGAGGGCACCGGGCGGCCCGAGACGGTCGACGGCCGGGAAATCACCGTCGTCCCCATTTCCCTGACCCGGGAAAATCGTCGCCGACGCTGATGTCGACAGGTGTCCGGGGACGATTCATCGACCGGCCATCCCCCGTTAACCGAATGGCGCGCACCGGGCGACGGCGGGAAACGCACACGACCGGGGCGGCACCGGATGGCGAAAGCGTGCGCCACCGCGACCCGGCACCGGGTGGCGGTGACGTGCGGGGACCACCCGGGTCAGCGGCGACGCCAGGCGGCCCAGTGCTGCGCCGGGTTACCCCCCAACCGGACGAAGCCGTACCGGGTGCCGTCCCAGTCGTCCGGCTCGCCGGGTGCCCACCGGACGAGGACGACGTCCGCGTCGGCCGGCGGGTTGTCCACGAACCACCGCACGTCGGCCCAGGTGACCTGGTGGCTGAGGTTGAACCGGAGCACCCACTGCACGCCGAGCGACGCCCAGACCCGGTCGCCGGGGCGTACCCCCAGGTCGGCCACCCGGGGGGTCGGGGCGGTCGCCGCGACCATCGGCCGGACCAGCCGGTCGGTGATCACCTGCATGGTGCCGATGTTCACCACCACCAGCGCGGCGAGCACCGGCACGCGCAGCCGGGGCGACCGCACGGCGGCGACCAGCAGCAGGCAGCCGGCCAGTCCGACGGCCGCGCCGGTGAACGGCCGGAACTCGCGCCAGCCCCCGGTCAGGGCCATCAGGTCCGGTGCGCCGAAGCCGCCGTAGCGCAGTTCGTGTCCCCGGCCGGCCACCCAGGCGAGCCGGGCGGCGATCAGCGTCGCCCCGGCCAGCAGCACCGCCGCCGCGACCGCCGCCCGCCGCCACCGCACCCGGGGCGTCGCGGTCACCAGCATCACCACCCCGACCAGCAGCCAGAACGGGGCGAGCATCTGCACGTAGCGGCCGTAGATGGCGTCCAGCGGTTTACCGGTGATGCCGGCCAGGATCACCGACGCTCCGGCGGCCACCCCGACGCTGGTCACCACCGCCACCCCGACCGTCCACCGGGTCGCCGCATCGTCCGCCGCCGACCCTGCTGCGACGGAGGTGCCGACCGTGGTCGCGGCCGGCGCGGAGGCCAGGACCGGGGCCGGAGCCGGCGCGGAGACCGGGACCGGGGCCGGAGCCGGCGCGGAGACCGGGACCGGGGCCGGAGCCGGAGCCGGCGCGGAGGACAGTGCCGAGGCCGGGGTGGAGGACAACGCGGCGGGACGGCGGAGCAGGAGGCGGACGGCGCCGGCCCAGGCGACACCGGCCAGGCCGAAGGTGATGACCACCAGGTACCAGAGTTGGGTGGCGACCGCCGCGCCGACCCGCAGCAGCCCCGGCCCGGAGGCGACCGCCCGGACGGTGCCGCCGCCGGGCGGGTCCCCGAGCAGGTAGACCCGGTCGCCGAGCAGCCGGATGACCGCCTCGTTGAGCAGGGCCAACGCCAGTACCGGCAGGACGGCGGCGAGCACCTGCGCCGGGCTGATCCGTCGCCGCAGCAACAGCAGCAGCACCAGACCGGCGTGCACCCCCACGATCACCAGGCCCCGCGAGTGCAGCAGGTGGAACACCCCGACCAGGGCACCGACCCCGGTGGCGGCCAGCGGGCCGGGTCGGCGTACCCAGTGGTGCACGGCGAGCAGCCAGGCCAGCACCAGCGGCGCCAGCACGGCGTCGATCATCGCCACGCCTGCGTAGAAGACGGTCGCCGGGAGGGTGGCCGCGACGGCGGCGGCGGCCAGGGCGACCGCGCGGCTCACCGGCACCAGCCGACGCACCAGCAGGTACGCCAGCGGCAGCACCGTCGCGTTCAGCACCGCGTTGATCAACTGCACCAGCCGGTAGCTGTCGGTGAAGTCCCGCTCCCCGAGGAACGCCGGGGAGATCAACAGCGGGTAGCCGACCCGCCGCAACGGCCCGTTCTCGCTACTGAAGCCGCCCGGCCCGCCGGCCAACGCGCGGGCGGTGTGCAGGTAGCTGTCCTCGTCGGTGTGGGCGATGGGCAGCGGCACGTGCCGGGACGACCACATCCGCCAGGCGACGCCCACCAGCCAGCCGACCACCAGCAGCACCGGCACCAGCCGACGGCCTCGACCGGCCGGCTGCCCGGGCGGGTCGGCGACCCGGGGTCCTACCTCGGTGACGGCCACCATCGTCGTCTCCTGCCTCGTCGGGGCACCCCCGTCGGCCCGCCCGGGACGCGCGACGGTCCCGGCCCGCAGGCCGGGCCGGGCGGGGCGGGTGCCCGACCGTGGGTGTCGGATGCGCCTGCGGCGGGGTGCCCACCGGCCGCGCCGGGCCACTGTAGTCAGCGACGTAGCCGCTGGTCAGCCGGCAGCAGCCGGGTCGGCAAGTGTTCGTCTGCCGGGGGTCCGGCATTCACGGGAGCAGCGCGGTGGGTTCACCCGGGGGCGTCGGGGTGTTAACCCGACCTGGTTAGCGTCCGTCCGGTCGCCTGGCCCGAGCCGGTGGCGCACCAACCACGAGCTGGGGAGCACCAAATTGAGTGAGTTGAATGGGTCCTCCATTCTGGTCACCGGCGGGACGGGGTCCTTCGGGAAGACGTTCCTCCGGCACGTCCTCGACGTGGCCGACCCGGCCCGGGTGGTGGTGTTCTCCCGCGACGAACTCAAGCAGTACGAGCTGCGCCAGCAACTCGGCGACGACCCCCGGCTGCGCTGGTTCATCGGTGACATCCGGGACCGGCACCGGCTCACCCGGGCCATGCACGGGGTGGACCACGTGGTGCACGCCGCCGCCCTCAAGCAGGTGGACACCGCCGAGTACAACCCGTCGGAGTTCATCGCCACCAACATCACCGGTTCGCAGCACGTGGTCGACGCGGCCATCGAGGCCGGCGTCAAGAAGGTCATCGCGCTCTCCACCGACAAGGCGTCCAGCCCGATCAACCTGTACGGCGCGACCAAGCTCGTCGGCGACAAGCTCTTCGTCTCGGCCAACCACTACGCCGCCCAGCACCCCACCCGGTTCGCCGTGGTCCGCTACGGCAACGTGGTGGGCAGCCGGGGTTCGGTGGTGCCGCTGTTCCGCCGGCTCGCCGCCGAAGGCAAGAGCCTGCCGATCACCGACAAGCGGATGACCAGGTTCTGGATCACCCTGGACCAGGCCGTGCAGTTCGTGCTGGACAGCTTCGACCAGATGCAGGGCGGGGAGCTGTTCGTGCCGCGTATCCCCAGCATGCGCATCCTCGACCTGGTCGAGGCGGTCGCCCCGGACGCCACCACCCATGAGATCGGCATCCGGCCCGGCGAGAAGCTGCACGAGGAGATGATCGCCCCGGACGACAGCCGCCGGACGCTGCGCGCGAAGGACCGGTTCATCGTCCAACCGACGATCGCCACCTGGGGTTACCGGCCGCCCGTCGACTGTGAGCCGGTGCCGGACGGGTTCGCCTACCAGTCCGACGGCAACGACGAGTGGTTGAGCGTCCGGCAGCTGCGCGACATGCTGGGCATCACGGCGTGACGGCGATGCTCCCGTACGGCCGGCAGTCGATCACCGACGACGACGTCGCCGCCGTGGTCGCCACCCTGCGCAGCGACTGGCTGACCACCGGCCCGCAGGTCGACGCGTTCGAGGCGGACCTCGCGGGCTGGACCGGCGGGGCCGGCTGCGCGGCGGTCGCCAACGGCACGGCCGCCCTGCACGTCGCCTACGCGGCGGCCGGGGTGGGACCCGGCGACGAGGTGGTGGTGCCGCCGATGACGTTCGTGGCGACGGCCAGCAGCGCGGTCGCCCTCGGCGCGCGGATCGTCTTCGCCGACGTCGAGGAGGAGACGTTCACCCTGGACCCGGCGGCGGCAGCCGCGGCGACCACCGCCCGGACGAAGGTCGTCGCCGCCGTCGACTACGCCGGCCACCCGGCCGACTACGACGCCCTGCGCACCGCCCTGACCGGCTCCGACGCGCTGCTGCTGGCCGATGCGGCGCACTCCATCGGGGCCACCTACCGGGGCCGGCCGGTCGGTTCACTGGCCGACCTGACCACCTTCTCGTTCTTCCCCACCAAGAACCTCACCACCGCCGAGGGCGGCGCGGTCGCCAGCCTCGACGCTGAGCTGCTGAAGCGGGCCCGCCGGTTCCGCAACATCGGGCTGGTCCGGGAACGCGCCGAGCTGCGCGCGCCGGACGAGGGCGGCTGGCACCAGGAGGTGCACTCCTTCGGGTTGAACTACCGGCTGCCGGACGTGCTCTGCGCGCTGGGCCGCAGCCAACTGCGCCGGCTCGGCGACTTCCTCGCCGCCCGCGCCCGGCTGGTGGCCCGCTACGACGAGGCGCTGGCCGACCTGGACGGGGTGCTCACCCCGACCCGCCGGCCGTGGGCCGCCCCCGCCTGGCACCTCTACCCGGTCCGGGTCCTCGACGGCCGCCGCCGCGAGGTTTACGACCGGATGCGCGCCGCCGGCATCGGCGTCCAGGTCAACTACCTGCCGGTGCACTGGCACCCGGCCTTCGCCGACCTCGGCTACCGGCGCGGGTCCTGCCCGGTGGCCGAGTCGTTCTACGCACAGCAGCTCTCGCTGCCGTTGTACCCGGGTCTCACCGACACCGACCAGGACCGGGTGATCGACGCGCTCGGCGCGGCGCTGCGCGGCGTCACCGCGCCCACCGCCGCCTGACCGGGGGAACCGATGCACCACGCGAACCACTTCTACGGGCACGCCCACGTGCTGGCCCGCTACTGCGGGCTGGGCGACGGCCACCCGCCCCGGATCAACGGGTACGTCCAGCACGGCTGGAACATCGGCGACGGCCTCGCTCCCGGCCACCCGTACGCCGAGCGCACCCCGAGCCTGCTCTGGTCGGAGCAGACCCGGCGGCGGGCCTGGTCGGTCGGGCGGCGCAACGTGGTGGTCACCGGTGCGCCCTTCGCGTACCTGCTCGACCTGCGCCGCGACGACCCGCCGCCGGCCGCCCGGGAAGGCACCATCTGGTACCCGTTCCACGGTTGGGAGGGCCAGCACGTCAAGGGCGACCACAAGGAGCTGATCGCCCGGATCAGGGACACCGAACCCGGCCCGGTCACCGTCTGCCTCTACTGGCACGAGTACGGCATGCGCCGGGTCCGCCGGCTCTACGAGAACGCCGGCTTCCGGGTGATCTGCCACGGCTACCGGGGCCACTGGTGGCGCGACACCGACCCGCTCTTCCTCGACAAGCAGCTCACCGAGCTGCGCCGGCACGCCCGGGTGGCATCCAACCGGCTGACCAGCGCCATCTTCTACGGCATCGCCGCCGGTTGTGAACCGGCCGTCTACGGCGACCCGATGATCCTGGCCAAGGAGGACCCCACCTTCGGCGGCACCGCCCGCATCCGCCGGCAGTGGCCGCAGCTGCACGGCGAGACGGTGGACCTGCCGACCGCCGTCGACATCGCCCGCGCCGAGCTGGGCACCGACCACCGCTGCACCCCCGCCGAGCTGCGTGAGCTGCTCGGCTGGGCGCATCCCGCAGGAGGCACGAGTTGACCACTGGAACCACCGCCCCCGTCGTCCTGCCCGGTGGGGAGATGCTGGCCTGGTCCGACCTGCCGGAGCAGCGGCTGGCCGACGGCGGTCCGCTGGGCGCGTTGGCCGCGCGGGTCGTACCGGCCGGGGCCCGGGTCCTGGTGGCCGGGCCGCACGATCCGGCGTTGCTGGACCGGCTCGCCCACGCGGAGGTCACCTGCCTGCTGCGCAGCCACCCCGACGCGGTGGTGTTGACCGACCGGGCGGCCCGGGTGATCGTCGGCGGGCCGGCCGGACTCGACCCGGCCGACACGTTCGACGTGGTGCTGGCCGGGGCCGGCCTGGACGCCGTCGAGTCGGTGGAGGGCGTCCGGCTGGGCTGGGCGGGGGTGCTGGCCCGGTTGGCCGCCGCACTGCGGCCCGGCGGCACGCTGCTGCTGCGCCTGGACAACCCGCTGGGGGTGTCCCGGCTGGTCGCCACCTCCCCCTGGTACGCCGACCGGGCCGACGCGGCGTGGAGCATCGGCGGGGTGCTGGACGCCGGCCGCCCGGCCAACCGGGAGCAGCTGCGGGACCGGCTCGCCGAGGTGGGCCTGACCGCCGACGCGAGCTACGCCGCGTACCCCGATCCGGGTGCCGCGACGGCGCTGGTCGGCACCGACGCGCTGGACCGGTCACCCACCTCGGGGTTGCTCGACGCGGTGCTGCATGGTGCCTGCGCCGGTGGGTTCGCCGGCGGCGCGGTGCTCCAGGACCCAGCCCGGCTGGCGGTCGACGCGCTGCACGCCGGGCTCGGCGCGACACTGGCCCCGGGCTGGCTGGTCGTGGCCCACCGGCCCGCCGACGACGACCGGTCCGCCCGCGCGGCGCTGCCGGTGGTGCTGGTGCAGACCGGCCCGCCGGGGATCGGGGTGGTCGAGGTGCACGACGGGGTCGCCGGCTGGCGCTGGGCCGTCACCGGCGGCGGGGCCGGCCGGACCCGGCCGGCGCCCTTCGCCAGCCGGGAGGCCGCCCACCGGGACCCGGCCGCGCTCACCGGGCCGGTGCCGCCGGGACGGCTGCTGCGGACCCTGCTGCTCGACGGCTGCCTGCGGCGCGACCTGGACGCCCTACGCCGGTTGCTGCGCGGCTACGCCGGGTGGCTCGCCGGGCAGGCCGACCCGGACGGACGGCTGACCGGCGCGGCGGCGCTGGCCGACCCCGACACCGTGGTCGTCGACGGGGACACCTTCGCGGTGCTCGACCCGAGCTGGCAGGCCAGCGAGCCGCTGCCCCTCGAGGTGGTGCTGGCCCGGGGGCTGTGGCGGTTCGCGGTCGCCCTGCTCACCGGAGGCTACGCCCACCCGTGGCCGTCCACCGTGGACGTCGCCGGGCTGACCGTGGTGCTCGGTGGAGTCGCCGGGCACGACCTGGACCGGGCCACCGTGGACGCGGCCGTGCAGACCGAGGCGGCGGTCACCGCCGCCCTGCGCGGCCTGGACACCGACGGGCGCGGGGCGCTCGCCACCGAACTGCGTGCGGTCACCCCCACCGACCCGCCCGCCGGGCCGCGCAGCTACCAGCAGATGCGGGAAGCCTGGGTACGCCAGCGGGAGGAGCTGACCCGGCTGGCGGCCCTGCTGAAGTGGACCGAGGAGCTGCTCACCTCGCGGGAACGGGCGCTACGTCGCGCCGACGCCACGATCAACCTGCTCAGTGGCTCGCTCAGCTACCGGGTGGGCCGGCTGGCCATCACCCCCGCCCGGCTGGCCAAGCGGGGTGCCCGGGCGGCGAAACGGCGGGCCCGTGAGGCGCTCGGCCCCAAACCGCCGGAGGAGCAGCAGTGACCGCCCCGCACACCCCTCCGCCATGCCGGCCCGGCGGCGCCGGCGTCCCGACGACGGGCCGGCCCGGCCACGCCGACCTCGTCGGACCCGACGCGGTCGCACCGGTCGGCTCCGACCTGCGGATCGTCGGGATCGTGCAGGCCCGGATGGGCTCGTCGCGGCTACCCGGCAAGGTGCTGCGTCCGCTGGCCGGGCGCAGCGTCCTCGGCCGGGTGGTCCGGGCCGCCCGGGACAGCGGGGTCCTCGCCGACCTGGTGGTCGCCACCAGTGTCGACCCGGTCGACGACGCGGTGGTCGCCGAGTGCGCGCGGCTCGACGTGCCGGTGCACCGGGGACCGGTGGACGACGTGCTGAGCCGGTTCGTCGGCGCGCTCGACGCCCACCCCGGCGACGCCGTCATGCGGTTCACCGCGGACTGCCCGCTGCTCGACCCGGAGATCGTCTCCCTGGTGGCGGCGGTCTACCGGGCCGTCCCCGGGCTCGACTACGCCAGCACCTCGATCGCCCGTACCCTGCCCCGGGGGTTGGACGTGGAGATCATCCGGGCGGACGCGCTGCGTACCCTGGACCGGCTCGCCGTCGAGCACCACCGGGTGCACGTCACCTCCTGGGCGTACGCCCATCCGGAGCTGTTCCGGGTGCTCGGGGTGACCCTCACCCCGGACCGGTCGACGCTGCGGCTCACCCTCGACACCGACCAGGACTGGGCGCTGGTCAGCGCGGTCGTCGACCACTTCGGCGACGTCAGCGTGCCGCTGGCGAAACTCGCCGACTGGTTGGACGGGCGGCCCGACCTGCGTACCCTCAACTCCTCGGTACGCCAGAAGCGGCTGGAGGAGTCCTGAAGCCACCACGGATCGGGTTGCGCTGCGACGCCGGCCCGCGTACCGGCGTCGGGCACCTGGTGCGCTGCCTGGCCCTCGGCGAGGAGTTCCTGGCCCGGGGTGCCCGGGTCGAGCTGTTCGGGACCGTCGAGCGGGTCGGTTGGGCCGCCGACCGACTGACCGCGCGCGGCATCCCGGTCCACCCCGGTCCGGGCACCCCCGCCGGGCTGGTCGAGGCGGCCCGCGCGCACGCCCTGGACGCGCTGGTGCTCGACTCGTACGAGCTGGACCCGGCGGGGGCCGGGGCGCTGCGGGCGGCCGGCGTGGTCACCCTGGCCATCGTCGACGGCGACACCCGGGGCCAGGACGCCGACCTCTACCTGGACCAGAACTTCGGCGCGGACACCGCCGGCACGCACGGCACCGGCGGCACGGGCACCGGCGGCGGCCGGTTGCTGGCCGGGGTGCGGTACGCGCTGCTGCGCGACGCGGTGACCGCCGTCCGGCCGCCGGCCCCACCGCCGGCCACCCCGACGGACCGACCCCGGGTGCTGGCCTTCTTCGGCGGCACCGACGCCGTCGGGGCGGCCCCGGTGCTGGCCCGGGTGCTGCTCGGCACCGGCCACCCGATGGAGCTGACCGTGGTGGTCGGGCGGCCGGAGATCGAGGCCGAGCTGACGCGGGTCGCCACCGGGCGGGGGCAGTCGCTGCACCTCCTCGCGCCCACCGACACGTTGCCCGCGCTGATCGGCGCGGCCGACCTGGTGGTCAGCGCCGCCGGCACCTCCACCTGGGAACTCTGCTGTCTGGGTGCGCCCGCCGCGCTGGTCTGCGTGGTGGACAACCAGCGTGACGCGTACCGCCGGGTGGTGGCGCACCGGCTCGCCGCCGGCCTCGGTGAACTGCCGGACCTGGTCGCGCCGGGGCTGGCCGGTCGGGCCGCACGGGCCGACGCGGGCCGCACGCTGCGCGCCCTGCTGGCGTCCCCGCAGCGTCGGGCGGCGCTCGCGGCCCGCGCCTGGGCCACCGTCGACGGGCGCGGCCGGGCCCGGGTGGCCGACGCCGTCCTCACCCGGATCGCCGATCGTACGGGTGTACTAAACCCCTGATAGGGTGCCGGGTATGTCGCAGGCCGCCTACCAACCGTCGATGCTCGACCTCACCGACGCCGGCCCGACACTGACCCCGCTGGCCGGGCTGCGCCGCCGGGTGCTCACCCGGGGCGCCTGGGTCGACCACCTGCCAGGCTGGGTGCACGGCTCCGACACGGTCCTCGACGCCCTGCGCACCGGGGTCCCCTGGCGGGCCGAACGCCGCACCATGTACGACACCGAGGTCGACGTCCCCCGCCTGCTCTGCTGGTACGGCCCCGACCGCCCGCTGCCGCACCCGCTGCTCACCGCGGCCCGCACGGCGCTGAGCCGGCACTACGCCGCCGAGCTGGGCGAGCCGTTCGTCACCGCCGGCATGTGCCTCTACCGCGACGGGCGGGACAGCGTCGCCTGGCACGGCGACACCATCGGCCGCTCCGCGCACACCGACACGATGGTGGCGATCGTGTCCTTCGGCTCGCCCCGCCCGCTGCTGCTGCGCCCCCGGGGCGGCGGCGACACGCTACGTTTCCCGCTCGGCCACGGCGACCTGGTGGTGATGGGCGGTTCCTGCCAGCGCACCTGGGAGCACGCCGTGCCCAAGACCACCCGCCCGGTCGGCCCCCGGGTCAGCGTCCAGTTCCGCCCGGTCGACGTCGCCTGACGCCGACCGGGCGACCGGCCGTCAGCCCTCACGACGGCCGGGCCGGACTCAGTCGCGTTCGATGAGGTGCCCGACGACGGTCGGGCCGAGCATGACGGCGAAGCCGGACCCGTCGCGGCGCGGATCGGCCGGCGGCAGCTCCACCGGGTCACCGGTCGCCGTCGCGCCCACCGGCCGCGCCCCGATCCAGGCCACCACCAGGTCCGTCTCCCCCTTGAGGAAGCGCTGCGCCCGCACCCCGGCGGTCGCCCTGCCCTTCGCCGGGTACGACGCGAACGGCGTCACCTTGACCGTGGCCCCGGTGGAGGTGACCACCATCGGCTCCCCGTGCGCGGCGTCGTCGGTGCGGATCGCGCCGAAGAACACCACCCGGGCACCCGCCGGCAGGTTGATCCCGGCCATCCCGCCGCCCTTGGGCCCCTGCGGGCGGATCAGCGTGGCGGCGAACCGCAGCAGGGCCGCCTCGCTGGTGACGAAGGCCAGGGTCTCGGTGTCGTCGGCCAGCCAGGTCGCCCCCACCACCTCGTCGCCCGTGCGCAACGAGATCACCTCGAACTCGTCCGAGCGGACCGGCCACTCCGGGGCGCAGACCTTGACCACGCCCTGCCGGGTGCCCAGCGCCAGCCCCGGGGAGCCCTGCGCGGTGGGGCCGAGCGGGGCCAGACCGATCACCGTCTCCCCTGCCGCCAGCGGAACGATCTCGGCGGCGGCCATGCCACCGCGCAGCGACACCGTGCCGGCCTGCTCGGGCAGCACCGGCAGCGGCAACACGTCGACCTTGAAGGCCCGGCCGGCGCTGGTGACCAGGAGCACCCGCCCCCGGGCCGTGGTGTGCACGACGGCGCGTACGGTGTCGTGTTTGACCCGGCCGTTGCGGCGACGCCCCTCGGACGCCTCCTCCGACTCGGCGGCCGTGCGGGCGACCAGCCCGGTCGCCGAGAGGATCACCTGACACGGGTCGTCGGCCACCTCCAACGGCCCGGCCGGCACCGACGCGGCGAGCACCTCCTTGAGGTCACCGTCGACCAGGGTGGTCCGCCGCGCCCCGGAGAACTGCTTCACCACGGCGGCCAACTCGTCGGAGACGACCTTGCGCAGCACCTTCGGGTCGTCGAGGATCTTGGACAGCTCGGCGATCTCCCCGCGCAGCTTGTCCTGTTCGGCCTCCAGCTCGATCCGGTCGTACTTGGTCAACCGGCGCAGCGGGGTGTCGAGGATGTAGGTCGCCTGGATCTCGGAGAGCTTGAACTTCTGCATCAGGCCGTCCTTGGCGGCCTGGGCGTCCTCGCTGGCCCGGATCAGCTTGACCACCCGGTCGATGTCGAGCAGTGCGACCAGCAGTCCGTCGACCAGGTGCAGCCGCTCCTGGCGCTTACGCCGCCGGTACGCGCTGCGCCGGGTCACCACCTCGTAGCGGTGGGCCAGGAACACCTCCAGCAGCGCCTTCAACCCCAGGGTGCGCGGCTGGCCGTCGACCAGCACCAGGTTGTTGATGCCGAAGGACTGCTCCAGCGGGGTGAGCCGGTAGAGGTCGGCCAGCAACGCCTGCGGGTTGACCCCGACCTTGCACTCGACGACCAGCCGGGTGCCGCTCTCCCGGTCGGTGAGGTCCTTGACGTCGGCGATGCCGGTGAGCCGCTTGGTCTTGTTCACCTCGTTGGTGATCGCCGCGATGACCTTCTCCGCGCCGACGCCGTAGGGCAACTCGACCACGGTGATCGCCTGCCGCCCCCGGCTGCCCTCCAGCGGGCCGATCTCGACCCGGCCGCGCATCCGCACCACGCCGCGCCCGGTCTCGTACGCCCGGCGCACCTCGTCCAGGCCGAGCAGCAGACCGCCGGTGGGCAGGTCGGGGCCGGGGACGAACTCCATCAACCGGTCGAGGTCGGCGTCCGGGTGGTTGATCAGCCAGCGGGCGGCGGAGACCACCTCGCCGAGGTGGTGCGGGATCATGTTGGTCGCCATCCCGACCGCGATCCCGGACGCGCCGTTGACCAGCAGGTTGGGGAAGGCGGCGGGCAGCACGGTCGGCTGGGTCAGCGAGCCGTCGTAGTTGGGTTCGACGTCGACGGTGTCCTCGCCCAGCTCACCGACGAGCAGCATCGCCTCCCGGGAGAGGCGGGCCTCGGTGTAGCGCGCGGCGGCCGGACCGTCGTCCGGGGAACCGAAGTTGCCGTGCCCGTCGATCAGCGGGGTGTTCAGGGAGAAGTCCTGGGCGAGCCGGACCATGGCGTCGTAGATCGCCGTGTCGCCGTGCGGATGGTACTTGCCCATCACATCCCCGACGATCCGGGCGGACTTCACGTGCCCCCGGTCGGGGCGGTGGCCCTGCTCGTGCATCGACCACAGGATGCGGCGGTGCACCGGCTTGAGGCCGTCGCGGGCGTCGGGCAGGGCGCGGGAGTGGATGACCGAGAAGGCGTACTCCAGGTAGGAGTCGGAGACCTCGGTGACCAGCGGGTTGTCGAAGACCCGCGCGCCGGCCTGGTCGAAGGCGGACAGGTCCACCTTGGCGCGGTCGTCCTTACGGCGTGCCATCGTTCAGCTCTCTTCCGGGGGTACGGCGGCCACGGTGCTGGTCATGCGTCGATCGCGTCCCGGTCGACCCGGTCGGAGGAGTCGATGAGCCAGTTGCGGCGCGGCTCGACCTTCTCGCCCATCAGCAGTTCGAGGATGCGCTCGGCGGCGTCGACGTCGTCGAGGGTGATCCGGCGGACCGCCCGGGTGGCGGGATTCATCGTGGTGTCCCACAACTCGTCGGCGTCCATCTCACCGAGGCCCTTGAAGCGCGGGATCGGGGTGACGATCTGCTTGCCGGCCTTCTCCAGCTTGCGGACCGTCGCCTCCATCTCGGCCTGGGTGTAGGTGTAGGTGGTCTGCGGGGTGCGCCCCTTGGTGGTGATCTTGTGTAGCGGTGGCATCGCGGCGTAGAGCCGGCCGGCCTCGATCAGCGGTCGCATGTAGCGGGCGAAGAGGGTGATCAGCAGGGTCCGGATGTGCGCGCCGTCCACGTCGGCGTCCGCCATGATCAGCACTCGGCCGTAGCGCAACGAGGACAGGTCGAAGGTACGCCCCGAGCCGGCCCCGAGCACCTGCACGATCGCCGCGCACTCGGCGTTGTCGAGCACCTGCTGGAGGTTGGCCTTCTGCACGTTGAGGATCTTGCCGCGAATCGGCAGCAGCGCCTGGTATTCCGAGGTACGAGCGACCCGTGCGCTGTTGTGGACGAAGATCCCAGCTTCGAGGGCGAAATTGTGGTAACCGTCGACGGTCAGGTCGTAGACGTCCGCTGTCTCGTCAAGCGGCTCGACCGACACGACACGGTGGTTCACCAGATTGACCGCCTCCCGGAGGCGGGCGTAGTCGCCGTCGTAGAACGCCAGGAGTCGATCGAACCGGAGTCCCGTGCGTGCGGACGTCAG
The DNA here is from genome assembly GCF_040649765.1 of Micromonospora sp. NPDC048894. Lineage (NCBI taxonomy): Bacteria > Bacillati > Actinomycetota > Actinomycetes > Micromonosporales > Micromonosporaceae > Micromonospora > Micromonospora sp. NPDC048894. The sequence continues at coordinate 368,654 of NZ_JBEZFY010000007.1, forward strand.
ACGGTCGGCTTCGTACGCCGCAGCAAGCTCCGTATCCGGTAGCACCAGCAGCGGAGCGAGCCGCTTGAGCGCGGCCCGCCGCCTGCCCTCCTGTTGGCGACCGACCCGCTCGCTCTTCGGCACGTTGGCCACGTAGGCAGCCCGACCGGCCTGCGCCTGGGCAAGGTGACCGGTGTCCGGGTCTGCCAACCGCTGCTTCATCAAGCGTGAGTGACGGGCCCCGAATTCGGGGTTCTCCTCGTGCCACGCCCGCACCGCGTTGCGCTGGCGCTCCCGCTCGGCAGGATCACTGAACTGTTCGACGGTCTTTCGCGACCGCCAGGCACGCAGTTCGGAGTTGTCCCACTGCCGTACCGAACGCTCCCGCCAGGCGGAACGACGAGCAGGGTCCGCGAAATAGTTCCGGACGCGCTCCGCAGCGGCCTCACGGTGCTCGGGCTGTGACCAGTACTGGGCCTGCCGGTCCCGCATCCGGTCGGCGTAGGCGGCCTTTTCCTCGTCACTGAGCGCGTCGTACCAGTCCTGAAAGCCCTTGTTCAGCTTGGCTCGGAATTCGGGTGACTCGTTGAGCGCGAACAGCCGGGCGAGGCACGCCTCACGGAATGCGGGATCGCGCCACTGCGCGCTGAGCATGGCCGACTTGAACTCCCGGCCGCCGTTGGCAAACCACTCCCGCCAGCCCGCGTGGACGTGTTCGCCCATCATCGCGGCGTGCAGTGCCGAGTGGTCGGCCCAGGTCATCCGTCGGATGTTTCGCGGATCGTTGTTGCGCTTGTTGATGTCGATGTGGTGACGGACGTTGCCGCTGGTGGCGCTGTCGCGACCGTGACGAAGATTCCAGGCGTCCGCGAGGTAGTGGGTGTAGACCCACTCCTCCCGGTCGTTCATCCAGATCCGCTCGTACCCGTTCAGCTTGTGCCCCTCGGCCTTACTGGAAATGCTCCGGTACAGAGGCATCAGTGAGTCACCGGGGGTCAGGGCATCGGCCCGTCGGTAGGAACCGTCGCGCAGCCGGAAAAGGTGATCCGGAGTGCAACGCACCGACGCGCCGTTGTCGAGCTGCACCTGGACCAGCCGGGCAGCTCTCTTGGTGAGACGTGGCTCCACCAGCGGAGCAACCACCACGCGCCCCGCCTTGTTGGTGGTGTAGCCGAAATGGGTCACTCCCCGCTGCCAGTCCGCCGCCAGATCGGCAAAGGACCGAGCCTCGCCGGAGGCGAGCGCGACCATGGTGTCGCCGGTAAAACACCCCAGGGCGCTGTCCCCCTCCACGATGAACAGCTCGCTGCGGTCCACCCCGGTCGCGCGGCAGTCGACCAGTTTGGCGGGCATCGACGCGCCCTCCAGGGCGGTCTTGCGCCGGGCGGCGTCCTTCTGCTGCTTCTGGGTCAGCCGCACCCGGGCCGCGTCGACGATCTTCTGGAGCACCGTGCGCGCCTCGGCCTTGCTGCGCTTGTCCTCCAGCCACGCCTTGACGTGCTGCTCGACCAGGGTCTGGAGGACCTTGGTGATGCCGGCGGTGGAGAGCTCGTCCTTGGTCTGCGAGGTGAACTGCGGCTCGGGGATGCGGACGTGCAGCACCGCCGTCATCCCCTCCAGGACGTCGTCCAGGGTGGGCGGGTCCTCCTTGGGCTTGAGCAGCCCCCGGGTGTTGCGGACGGCATCGGCCAGGGCCCGGGTCAGCGCCCGCTCGAACCCCTTGCGGTGGGTGCCGCCGTGGGCGTTGCGGATGGTGTTGGTGAAGCACTCGACGGTGCGCTCGTAGCCGGTGCCCCACCGGAAGGCGATCTCCACCTCGGCCCGGCGCTGCACGTTGGACTGCATCACGCCGTTGGCGTCGGCGGCGTTCTCCCGGTAGCTCCCCTCGCCGGTGACCAGCAGGGTGCCGGAGACCGGGCGGTCGCCGGCCGGGGCCAGGAACTCCACCATGTCGGTGAGCCCGTTGGGGAAGTGGAAGCGCTCCTCGACCGGCTCCTCGGCGGTCTCGTCGCGCAGCCGGTAGTCGACCCCGGGGACCAGGAAGGCGGTGTTGCGCAGCTTCATCCGGACGGCCTCGACGTCGAGGCGGGCGCCGGTCTCGAAGTAGCGGGCGTCGTGCCAGTAGCGGATCGAGGTGCCGGTGCGCTGGCCGCGCTTCATCGACCCGACGACCTGGAGGCCGGGCCCGGCGGTGAACGGGGCGTCCGGGCCGTCACCGGCGAAGACCCCGGGCACGCCGTGCCGGAACGACATCGCGTGCACCTTGCCGCCGCGTCGGACGGTCACGTCGAACCGGCGGGACAGCGCGTTGACCGCGGAGGCACCCACGCCGTGCAGGCCACCTGAGGTCTTGTAACCGGAGCCGCCGAACTTGCCACCGGCGTGCAGCCGGGTGAGCACCAGCTCGACCCCGGAGATGCCGGACTTGGCGTGCACGTCGGTGGGGATGCCCCGGCCGTCGTCGTCGACCTGCACCGAGCCGTCGGCGTGCAGGATCACCTCGACGGTACGGGCATGACCGGCGACACCCTCGTCGGTGGAGTTGTCGAGGATCTCGTTGACGAGGTGACCCACGCCACGACTGTCGGTGGAGCCGATGTACATGCCGGGACGCTTGCGGACGGCGTCCAGGCCCTCCAGGTGGGTGAGGTCGTCTGCCCCGTAGAGGGTCTCAGGCTGTGCGGTCAACTGGTCGTACTCCCCGGTCTCGGCGGTGTGGTGCCGCTCACCGTCTCGATCTCTCCACGCGCGGCGTGCCGCAGCGAGCGTAGCCGTACGCCCCGACAGCGGCGTGCAGCCCCACGTCGGACGGCGTCGCGCGTCTGCCGGGCACAACGCCGCCGACCGTCGGGGCCTTCCCCGGCCGGGTGGACGGGACCCGGAAACGACCATTTCCGTGATTCGACGATCATGTTAAGAGGCATTGACGCCCATCTCGCCAAGTGATCTGATCCGGCCCAGCAGGATCTTTCACATTTGCATGGACAGATGGGGGACGTCATGTCCAGGTTCCGTCGGAGCGCCCTCGCGGCGCTCCTCACCGTCGCCACGGCCGCCCTGCCGGTCGCCGTCGGCTCCGCCGCACCGGCCGCCGCCGCCCTGCCCACCGCCGCCGTCGCCCTCGGCGACAGCTTCATCAGTGGCGAGGGTGCCGGGGCGTACGCGCCGGTGACCGACCTCAACGGGGTGGCCCAGCCCTTCCCGGGCTGGTCGGCACCGAACAACAACGCCTACTTCTGCCACCGATCACCCAACGCCTCACTGTTCAAGGCGGACCTGCCGGGGATCACCGACCGGTTCAACCTGGCCTGCTCCGGCGGCCAGCCGTACGACATCGCCAACGCCTCGGCCAGCCGGACCAAGGGCCGGCAGGTCGCCGCCCAGCTCGACCAGTTGCGCGCGGTCGGGCAGACCCACGACATCGACCTGGTGCTGGTCGGCCTCGGCTCCAACAACAGCTCGTTCACGTTCGGCAGCGTCGCCGAGAAGTGCGCGAACCGGTTCATCGCCGACGCCTGGACCGGGTGGTGGGAGTTCTGGGCGTACCTGGGCGGACCGGTGGAGCAGGAGCCGTGCTCGGACGCCGACCTGGCCACCTCCGCCCAGGTCGCCGCCGCGACGGCGGAGACGACGGCGGCGGTCCGGCAGATCCTCACCACGCTGGACCAGATCGACGCCGACGGCCAGCACCGGATCGTCTTCCAGGACTACACCAACCCGCTGCCGCCGGAGCTGGCCTCGACCTACTGGGAGGAGGACAGCCGGGACGACACCCGGGACAAGTTCCGCGACCTGGGTGCCGAGCGGTACGCCGCCGGTTGCCCGATCCACCGGGCCAGCCTCGCCCCCGGCCAGCGTTTCTCGCAGGGCCTGGGCACCCTGGTCAGCTCGGTGCGCAGCACGCTGTCCGCCGAGTTCCCCTCCGCCGACCTGGTCTACCTCAACGTACAGCGGGCCTTTGACGGGGCCCGGCTGTGCGAGTCGGCGGGCAGCCCCGGCAACGCGCTGGCCACCCCGATCCGACTCCAGGACGGCACCTCGGGAGTCTTCGTGACCAGCCTGTCCGGCTACGACAAGCTGGACATCCAGCGGATCGCGAACACCTGCGGGACGTACTTCCAGACCTGCCAGGAGTCCTGGCACCCGAGCGCGGCCGGGCACCAGGTGCTGGGTCGGTGCCTGACCGGCGCGGCGGCGACGGCGGCCCGTACGGTCGCCTGCGTCCGGTCGACGGACGGCACGGTCCAGGTCAGCTGAACCGGCGGCCGGTGGGAGCGGGCGGTCGAGCCGCTCCCACCGGCCACACCGCCCGCACCGCTCGGCTCGCCCCACCGACCGGGCCGCTCAGCTCGCCTCGCGCCGGCCGGGTGCGGGGGCACGGGGAGCGCGACGCGGGTTCAGGTCGCCGTCGGAGCGGGCGGGGCGAGGCTGAGCAGCAGGGCGGTCGGCGAGGCGTCGACCAGGTCGCCCAGCGGCACCTCGTCGAGGACGGCGAGGAAGGCCGCCTGGGCGCGGCGGAGCTGGACCCGCAGGCGGCAGCCGGCGCGCAGGGCGCAGCCGGACTCCTCGCAGGAGACCACCTCACCCTCCCCCTCGAAGGCGCGTACGACCCGGCCGACGGTGATCCGCTCGGCCCCCTCGGCGAAGGCCACCCCACCGGAGCGGCCCCGCACGGTGACCAGCACGCCCGCGCGCTGCAACCGTTGCACCACCTTGGCCACGTGGCTGCGGGGCAGGTCCAGCCGGTCGGCCAGCTCGTCGACGGTGGTCCGGGTCGACGCTGGGGCGGTGAGCATGGCGATCCGCAGGGCCATGTCGGTCGACCGGTTGAGCTTCACCGCCCGACCCTAACCAGGGCAGTCGGCGGCGGACAGGGGCGGACGGCCGGAACCGCCGCGTCCCCGGACCCGGGACCTTCGGCCCTTAAGAAGACTCTGAGATTCCTGTTTAGGTGTCCTCTGTAGCCGAACAGCAAGGAGGAGCCGTGCTCTCGGAGTCGTCAGCCGCCGTCGTCACCGCCACCCTGCCCGTGGTCCGGGCCCATGCCGACCAGATCACCGGCCGCTTCTACGCCCGGATGTTCACCGCCCACCCGGAACTGCTGAACCTGTTCAACCGGGGAAACCAGGCGACCGGACGTCAGCAGGCGGCCCTGGCCGCCTCCGTCGTCGCGTACGCCGGGCACCTCACCGGTGCCGACACGACGGGGTGGACGGCGATCCTGGACCGGATCGCGCACAAACACGCCTCGCTCGGCATCACCCCCGACCAGTACCCGCTGGTGGGTCGGCACCTGCTGGCCGCCGTCGGCGAGGTGCTCGGCGCGGCGGTCACCCCGCAGGTCGCCGCCGCCTGGGACGAGGTGTACTGGCTGATGGCCTGCGAACTCGTCGCCCGGGAGGCCCGCCTCTACACGGTCTCCGGGTTGGCCGGGGACGGCGCGGTGTGGCGCGACTGGCGGGTCGGCGGGGTGACCCCGGAAGCCACCGACGTCGTCTCGATCGCCCTCGTCCCGGCCGACGGCGGCCCGGTGCCGGGCTTCGTCCCCGGGCAGTACGTCTCGGTCGCGGTGGACCTCGGCGGCGGGCTCGGCCAGCAGATCCGTCAGTACAGCCTCTCCGGCCGCCCCGCCGACGACCACTGGCGGATCACCGTGAAACGGGTCCGGGGCACCGGGGACGCCCCGGACGGTCTGGTCTCCAGCTTCCTGCACGAACGCGTCGCCCCCGGCGACATCCTGCGACTGAGCCCACCCTTCGGTGAGGTCAGCGCGGTCGCCGGGGACGGGCCGCTGCTGCTGGTCAGCGCCGGGATCGGCCTCACCCCGGCGATGTCGGCCCTGGAGCACCTGGCGGCCACCGCACCGGACCGGCCGGTGGTGCTGGCCCACGCCGACCGGGACGCCGCCGCCCACGCCCACCGGGCCGACCTGCTCGCGCTGCACGCCCGGCTGCCCCGGCTGCGCCTGCGGCTCTGGTACGAGCAGGGCACCGCCGGGGACGACACCCCGCCGTTGGTCGCCGAGGTGTCCCCGGGCCTGATCGAGCCGGAACTGATCCCCCTCTCCCCGGACGCGCACGTGCACCTCTGCGGACCGCTGCCGTTCATGAACCAGGTCCGGGGCGACCTGCTGCGCCGGGGCGTACCGGCGGAGCGGATCGGCTACGAGGTGTTCGGCCCGGGGATGCTGCCCGAGCCGAGGTGAACGTTCCTCCCCACCACGGCCGTCCGGCGGACCGCGCCCCGCCCGACCACCGGCGCACGCAGGGCGGTCGGGCCGGTACGGAAAGTTGATGTTTATCGCCTCCGCGCTGGGCAACTGGTTCGGGCATGCAGGGCGGTGCGCGACGTCCGGGCATCGGCTCCTGACCGGCGGCCGGGTGCCCGCCGATCGCCCGGTGCGCGGGACCCGGTGACGACGACCGGGGCCCGGCGTGACCGGGGCCGCCTCGCCGGCGACCGGCCCACGGAGGAGGAAGCATGCGCATCGCGATGGTCTCGGGGCACGCCAGCCCGCTCGCCGCCACCGGACAGCACACCGGTGCGCAGCACCTGCACGTCGCCGAGCAGGCGGCGGCGCTGGCCGCCGAGGGCCACGAGGTGCGGGTCTACACCCGGCGGGACTCCCCCATCCCACCCGACACCGTGTCGACCGACACCGGGTACCAGGTGTGGCACGTGCCGGCCGGCCCCGCCCGGGAGGTGCCGACCGACGAACTCCTGCCGCACCTGGGCGAGTTCGGCCGCTGGTTGGCCGAGCACTGGCAGCACGGCGGCTGGCGGCCGGACGTGGCGCACGCCCACTTCTGGCTGAGCGGCCTGGCCACCCTGCACGCCGGACGCCGTACCAACACCCCGGTGGTGCTGACCTACCACGACCTGGGCAGCGCGCACCGACGCCGCTCGGCCGGCCGGGACCCCGGACCCCGGGGTCGGATCGGCTACGAACGCGCCCTCGGGCGGGCCGCCGACCGGGTCGTCGTCCAGTCGCACGACGAGTTGGGGGAACTGGTCCGCCTCGGGGTGCCCCGGTCGAAGCTGACCCTGGTGCCGGCCGGGGTGGACGAGACGGTGTTCGGGCCGGCGGGGTCGGTCGTTCCCCGCGACCCGGCCCGGCCCCGGCTGCTCACCGTCGGGTCGCTGCGCGAACGCAGCGGCTTCCAGGACGTCATCCGGGCGTTGCCCGCGGTGCCGGGGGCCGAGTGCGTGGTGGTCGGTGGGCCCCCCGCCGACCTGCTGTCGGCCGACCCGGTCGCCCGCCGGTTGACCGCGCTCGCCGAGTCCTGCGGGGTCGCCGACCGGGTCCGACTGGTCGGGTCGGTGCCCCGCGACGAGTTGGCCGCCTGGTACCGCTCCGCCGACCTGCTGGTCGCCGCCCCCTGGTACGAGCCGTTCGGTCGTACCCCGTTGGAGGCGATGGCGTGCGGCGTGCCCGTGGTCGGCACGGAGGTCGGGGGGATCGCGGAGAGCGTCGTCGACGGGTTGACCGGGGACCTGGTGCCGCCGCGCGACCCCCGGGCGCTGGGCGGCACGATCCGCCGGCTGCTCGCCGACCGGGTACGCCGCTTCGCGTACGCCACGGCGGCCCTGGACCGGATCCGCGTCCGCTACTCCTTCCGGCACTGGGCGGAGCAGCTCACCGCCGTCTACGCCTCGGTCAGCGGGGTCGGTCAGGTCGCCACGGCAGCCGCCTGACCGCCTCCGGTCCGACCACCCCCGGGGGCGCCGGGAGCGGTCGGGGCGGAGCACCGACCCGTTATTACCGGCCGGTAGGATGGGTCGGTGAGCGGGGACGTGGCATACACGCAGGAGTTCGTCGACGTCGACGGGGCACGGATCGGCATCCAGGTCTACCCGGAGCCCGTGGGGGCGCCCGGCGGCCCAGCGGTGGTGATCTGGCCGGCGATGGGGGTCCGGGCCCGGTACTACCGCCCGTTCGCCACCGCGCTGCACGACGCCGGCCTGGCCGTGACCGTCGCCGACCTGCGCGGCACCGGCGTCAGCACGCCCCCGCCGTCCCGGGCCTGCCGGTACGGCTACCGCGAGCTGGCCACCGACGTCGGCGCGGTCCTCGACGCGCTGAAGCCCCGGCTGGACGGCCGTCCCACGCTGCTGCTCGGGCACTCCCTCGGCGGGCAGGCCGCCCTGCTGCACCTGGCACTGCACGGCACGGGCCGGGTCGACGGGCTCGCCCTGCTCGCCGTCGGTGTCCCGTACTGGCGCAGCTATCCGGGTCTGCGGCGCTACGGCGTGCTGCCGTACTCCCAGGGGATCTCGGCGGTGGCCGGGGCCCTCGGGGTCTGGCCGGGCTGGGGGTTCGGTGGCCGGCAGGCGCGGGGGGTGATCCGGGACTGGGCACGCACCGCCCGGACCGGCCACTTCCCCACCCTCGACGGGGTGGACGGCGAGGCGGCCGTGGGCCGGTTGTCCCTGCCGGTGCTGGCGGTCAGCGTGGACGACGACCAGTACACCCCGCACCCGGTCGTCGACCACCTCTGCGCCAAGCTCACCGCCGCACCGGTCACCCGGCACCGGTACACGGTGGCCGAGGCGGGGGCTGCGCTGGACCACTTCCGCTGGGTGCGGGCCGGGTTGCCGCTGACCCGGCGGGTCGCCGACTTCGCCGCCGGGCTGCCGCGCCGCTGATCCCCCGCCGGGCCGCGAGCCGGGCGCGTAGCCGCCGCCGGGGCGGGTATGCCGCTGCGCCAGCACACGGTGGAGGGGGATCAGATGTCTGAACGACACACCGCACTACGCTCGATGCACGACCTGGGCCTGGCGGCCTGGTTCGGTGGCTCCCTGATGGGAGCGCTGGGCGTCAACGGAGCGGCGGCACGGATCAGCGACTCGACCCAACGGCTCCCGGTGGCCTCGGCCGGCTGGTCGCGGTGGACCCCGGTCAACGCGGCGGCGATCGGCGCGCACCTGGCCGGCGCGGTGGGCGAACTGGCCACCGAGAGCCCCCGGATGATGGCCCAGTCCGGGGTGGGGCGGATGAGCGCGGTGAAGACGGCGCTGACCGTCAGCGCGCTCGCGGCGACCGGCTACAGCCGGTTGATCGGCATGAAGTTGCAGAACGCCGGCAACACGCCGGTGTCGGGGACCACCGAGCCCAACTACCAGACACCCGCCGAGGTGGCGCACCGGCAGCGGCAGATGAAGGTCCTCCAGTGGACCATTCCGGCACTGACCGGGGCGTTGGTGGTGGTCACGGCGTACATGGGTGAGCAGCAGAAGCCCGGCCAGGTGTTCCGGGGGATGCTCGGTCGCGCCGGTGGGCTGATGGGCGCCCCGATGACGATGGGCCGGTTGGCCGCGACGGGGGCCCGCCGCCGGATGGCGATGGCCAGCTGAGCGTCGGGCCGGGACCGGCCGGTGCGGGGCCCGCCGTCGACAGCACGACGGCGGGCCCCGCACCGGCGGGTCGGCGACCCGACCCGCCCGCCGAACGTGCCGGCCCGGTCGCCCGGCCTGACGGCACGTCGCGTGGTGGACGGCCCGGGACACACCCGAGGGTCGGTGACCGGGGTCAGTGGCCGGCGACGGCCGTCGTGGGGGTCACCCCGAGCAGCTCCGCCAGCCGGGCGGCGTCCCGCTGGGCCTGCCCCGCGCAGCAGTTGTTGAACAGCACGTGCAGCTCCCCGGACCGGGCGGCCAGGTCGGTGAGCAGGTCGGCCCAGCGACGTAGTTCGTCGTCGGCGTAGGCGTACCGGAACCGGTCCTCCTTGCTGCCGTGCGCCCAGTGCGCGCTGTGGCCGTGCATCCGGACCAGCACCGGCTCGGCCGTACCCACCATGATCGGCGGCACCGAGGAGGGGTGCCCCTGCGGCATGTCGACGCAGACCAGGCTGAGGTCGTGGTCACGCAGGAAGGTCACCGTCTCGGCCGCCGCGAGGCCGTCGAACCAGGACCCGTGACGCAGCTCCACCGCGACCCGCCACGGCCGGCACCGGTCGGCCAGCTCGACGATCCGCCGCCGGGCACCCTCCCCCCGCAGCAGCCACGGCGGGAACTGCAACAGCACCGCGCCGAGCCGGTCGGCCGCCGCGAGCGGCTCCAGCGCCGCCCGGAACCGGTCCCACAACGCGTCGTACGTCGCCTCGGGCAGGTCCCGGCGGCGGACCCGGGACGGCCCGGTGGCCGGTCGCAGGTCCCTCGGTAGCACCTGCACCGGGGTCGGGTGTCCGGTGAAGAGGCTGAACGCCTTGACGTCGAAGGTGAAACCGGGTGGTGTGGCCGCCGCCCAGCCGCTGGTGGTCTCCGGCACCGGGACGGCGTAGTACGAGGTGTCCACCTCGACCAGTCCGAACTGCCCGGCGTACCAGCCCAGCCGCTGGGCCGGGGTACGCGCCGCCCGGGGATACCAGCCGGAGCGCAGCAGCGTCTGATCCGCCCAGGACGAGGTGCCCACCCTGATCGTTCCCATGTGGTCCAGTGGACCGCCCGCCGACCGGATCGGCAACCGCTGGGTTCCGCCGCGTGGCCGCCCGTCGACCGCCCGGTGGTGGTGACGCCGCGGGGTGGCGGCCGGAAAGTGTCGGAGGGTGGCCCTAGGGTCACCTCGACGACATCGACCACGGAGGGTGACGGGGATGACCACTTCGGAGCGGGTGCTCACCGGTGAACGGGCCGACCTGTTGCAGGCTGTCGGCATGCACCGCGGCTTCCTGCGGCACACCGTGCGCGGGCTGACCGACGCGCAGGCGGCGACCCGCAGCACCGCCAGCGAGTTGTGCCTGGGCGGCCTGATCAAGCACGTGACCATGGTGGAGGACCGGTGGGCACGGTTCATGGTCGGCGGGGCCGAGGCGATGGAGAGCGAGCCGGTCGACTGGGTCGGCATGTTCCAGATGACCGACGACGACACCCTGGTCGATCTGCTCGCCCGGTACGCCGCGACGGCGGCCCGCACCGACGAGCTGATCACCACCCTCGACCTGGACGCGAGCCATCCACTGCCGGTGGCGCCCTGGTTCGAGCCGGGTGCCGCCTGGTCGGTGCGGCGCACCCTGCTGCACGTGATCGGGGAGACCGCCCAGCACGCCGGGCACGCCGACATCATCCGGGAGTCGATCGACGGCGCCAAGACGATGGGCTGAGCCTGGCGCGGGCGGGCCCGTCGTCGCCGTCCGGTGCCGTGTGACGGGGGCCACCTGCGCCCCGCCCGATGTGACGCCCCGCACCGGGGTGGCGCTGAGCGACACGAGATGACCGGACACCGCCTCGATCAGGAAACCGCTGAGCGGCTGCTCAGCGGGCCGGGCGATGGGCCGGTGCCGGGCCACGCGCCGCTCGTGGCGCTGCTGATCGCGATCCGCGCCGCTGCGAACCCGGCTGAGCTGCGCGGGGAGCCGGCGGCGATGTCCGCTTACCGGGCCGCCCGGGCCGGCATGTCGCGGTCGGCACCGCCCGGCCCCACCTCCGCAGACCCGTCCGACCAGCAGAGCGGGTAGTCAACCGCCTGGTTGGCGGGGACGACCCGCCAACCAGGCGGACAAAGCGAGTAGTCAGCCGCGCGGTCGGCGGGACGACCCGCCAGCCAGCGGACAACCGGCAGCCGAACGCGACAACCGGGCAACCGGCCGGGACGACCTCGCAACCTGGCAGCCGGACGGACCAATCGGGCAACCTGGCAGCCGGCCGGACAACCGGGCAGGACTGGGACGACCGGGCAGACGGCCCGGTGGCACCGCTGGCGACCAGGGACGGGGCACGGCCGCCAGCGGTGCCACCGGCTGGTAGCTTGCGCCGATGAATCTGCGGCGTCGACGCCTGGCGGTGGCCTTCCGGCTGGCGATCGTGATCAGTGTGCTCGCCGGGATCGTGCTCACCGCCCTCGGCCCCGCCACCGTCACCGGTCTGCTGCCGTACTTCACCATCCAGAGCAACCTGGCGGTCGGGCTGTTCGCCGGGTACGCCGCCTGGCGGGCCGGGCAGTCCCGACCCGAACCGCCCTCCGCGCTCAAGGGCGCGGTGACCCTCTACATCACCATCACCGGCGTGGTCTACCACCTGGTGCTGGCCAACCCGGCCAGCCCGTTCGCGATGGCCCAGCCGGACCGGGGACCCGCCGAGGCGGTGGGCAACCAGTTCCTGCACACCGTCGTGCCGTTGCTCGCCCTCGCCGACTGGACGCTGTTCGACGAACGTGGCCGGCTGCGCCTGCGGTACGCCGCCTGGTGGCTGACCTTCCCGCTGGCGTACCTGGGTTTCGCCCTGGTACGCGGGCTGATCGTGCACCGCTACCCGTACCCGTTCGTCGACGCCGGACAACTCGGCTACGCCGGTGTCACGGTCAGCGCGGTCTTCTTCGCCGTCGCCTTCTGGCTGCTCGGCCTGCTCTTCGTCGGCGTCGACCGGGCCCTGGCCCGGTGGGGCGCGACCCCGCCGCCCGACCGGGACGCCCTGACACCCGACCGGGACGCCCTGACACCCGACCGGGGCGCCCCGGCGGAACCGACACCACCGCCACCGGTCGGGCGGTCAGCGTAGCCGGGGGCGACGGCCCCGTGGGGCCTCCTCGTCGTGGTGGTAACGGCGCGGGCCGGCCCGGATCAGGGAGTTGTCCGACGGCCACACGGCACCCAGATGCGCCCCCACCGGATGAGGTCGGCGCACCCGGAGCGGGTGGGACCGGCTCAGGGGCGGAGCAGACCCCGCAGGTAGGCGGCCTGGCCGACGTGCTGGAGAGCGTCGGCGACGATGCTGACCAGCCGGACCCCGAGGGTCACCGGCGGGTCCCAGCTCTCGTCGACCACCCGGTCCAGGTCCGTCGGGCGCAGGCCGGCCAGGAACGTGCGGGTCCGCTCCGCCACCGCCCGGTGGTAGTCGACGAGCACCTGGGCGCTTTCCGGTCGGACCGCCGCGACCTGCTCCGCGGTGTGGCCGTAGCCGATGTCGGCGGGGTCGGCGGGAAGTCCGAACCGGGCCGCCCGGTCACCGGCGATCCAGAGTTGGTCGACGCCCAGCAGCTCGGCGATCTGCTGGTCCTGGATCCGGGTGAGGTGCCAGACCAGCCAGCCGACCGGGTTGGCCCCGGGGCGGGGAGCCCGGCGCAGCTCGTCGGGGCCGAGCCCGTCCACAGCGGCGTCCACCAGGTCGGGCAGTTGGTCGTAGGTCTCGGTCAGCAGGTCGTCGACGTTCACCGGTGCCTCCTCCGCGCTGGGCGTACACCCGACCCGGATACCGCTGACGGACCCCGACAAACCGCCTCGGCGGGCCCGTGTGGGCGCGGGGGCGGCTCAGGCGGGGCGTTCGGGCCGGGTGATGGCCCAACTGCGGCCGTCCGGGTCGCGTAGCAGCACCTCACGGGGGGTGCCGTTGGCGGCACTGACCTGCGCGCCGACCGCGACGGCGCGGCGCAGCACGGCATCGGGGTCGGTGGACTCCACGGTCAGCACCGGCAGCCGGGGGGTCGTCGCGGGCAGGTCGGCCCACTCGCTGACGGTGAACCGGTGACCGGCCACGACGAGGTCGGCGGTGAGCACCCGCCCGTCGGCGAGGCACTCCCGTGGGTGCGGGACCGCGCCGAAGACGTGGGCGTAGAACGCGATGGCGTCGGACGCGTCGGTGACCATGAGGTACGGCGCGGCTGGTGGGTGCTCGGAAGTCATGACGTCGGTGCCGCCTTCCCCGTCGACCGGCGACGGATCCGTCTGGATCGACCGTAGGTGGCGCGGCTGGCGCACCGGCACCCTTAACCGACCCCTGAACCGTGCCGGCCGCCGGTGGTGCCCGGCGGCGGGGTCGACGCGCCGACACCCCGGCGGTCGGGGGTGGTGACGGGCCGGCCGCCGCACTAGCGTCGGCGGCACGGGGCCGCACCGCGCCCTGCCGAACTGCCGGAGAGGGCGGGACCGTGTCGCTGCTGGCCGCGATGTCATCGTCGATGGACGACCACCCGGACCTGGTGCGGGTGGATGACCGGGTGCTGTCCCGGTCCCGGTTGCAGGGGCTGGCCACCGCGGTCGCCGACGACCTGCGCGGCCTGGACCGGGTGGCGGTCGAGGCCACCCCGACGATGGAGACCGTGGTGGGGGTGGTGGGCGCGCTGCGGGCCGGTGCGGCGGTGGTGCCCGTGCCGCCGGACGCGGGACCCCGGGAGCGGGAGCACATCCTGCGCGATTCGGCGGCCCAGGCCCTGCTCGCGCCGGTGGGCGCGGCGGTCGACGGTTCCCCGGGGGCCGGTGCCGGGTTGCCGGTCGTCCCGGTCGACCTGCGCCGGGAGTCGGCGGGTACGCATCCGGAGCCCGCCCCGGAGCGGACCGCCCTGATCCTCTACACCAGCGGGACGACCGGTGCGCCGAAGGGCGCGCTGCTCTCCCGGGCCGCCATCGCCACCTGCCTGGACGGGCTGGCCGACGCCTGGGCGTGGACGCCGGACGACCTGCTGGTGCACGGGCTGCCGCTGTTCCACGTGCACGGGCTGGTACTCGGGGTGCTCGGGCCGTTGCGGATCGGCGGCCGGTTGCACCACGTCGGCCGGCCACGCCCCGAGCGGTACGCGGCGGCCGGTGGGACGCTGTGTTTCGGCGTACCGACGATCTGGGGGCGGATCGCCGCGGCACCGGCCGCCGCGCGGGCGTTGCGCCGCGCGCGGCTGCTGGTGTCGGGCAGCGCGGCGCTACCCACGGCGGTCTTCGACGGCCTCGCCGGGTTGACCGGGCACCGGGTCGTCGAGCGGTACGGCATGACGGAGACCCTGATCACGGTGAGCGCCCGGGCCGACGGGCCGCGCCGGCCGGGTGCGGTCGGGGTGCCGCTGCCCGGGGTACGCACCCGGATCGTCGACGAGCAGGGCCACGACCTGCCGAGCGACGGTACGGCGATGGGTGAGCTGCTGGTCGCCGGCCCGACCCTGTTCGACGGCTACCTGAACCGGCCGGACGCCGACGCGGCGAGCCGTACCGCCGACGGCTGGTTCCGCACCGGTGACGTCGCCACCGTCGGCCCCGACGGCTGGCACCGCATCGTCGGGCGGGCGAGCACCGACCTGATCAAGAGCGGCGGGTACCGGATCGGGGCGGGTGAGGTGGAGGAGGCGCTGCTGGCCCACCCGGGGGTACGCGAGGCTGCGGTGGTGGGCCTGCCGCACCCGGATCTGGGGCAGCAGGTCACCGCGTACGTGGTCGGCGACGGGGTGACCGGGCCGGAGCTGGTGGACTTCGTCGCCCGGCAACTGTCGGTGCACAAGCGGCCCCGGGAGGTCCGGCTGGTCGACGCCCTGCCCCGCAACGCGCTGGGCAAGGTGCAGAAGAAGCGCCTGCTGGACGGCTGAGGCGTCAGACCTGGATGGGTGCCGGCAGCACCCGCCGCAGCCACGAGTCGGGGCGGGGGCGGGGGCGCCACTCCCGGGGGTAGCCGACGGAGACCTCCTCGAACCGCACCCCGTCGTGCCAGGTCACCCGAGGGATGTGCAGGTGTCCGTAGATCACCGTCCGGGCGTGGAACCGGCGGTGCCAGTCGGCGGTGAGTTCGGTGCCGCACCACTGGGCGAACTCGGGGTAGCGCAGGATGTCGGTGGGCATCCGGACCAGCGGGTAGTGGTTGACCAGGACCTTCGGTACGGTCGGGTCGCAGCCGGCGAGCCGGGTCTCGGTCAGCGCCACCCGGGCCCGGCACCAGGCGTCCCGGCTCGGGTGCGGATCGGGGTGCAGGAACACCTCGTCGGCGCAGACCACCCCGGCGGCGTGGGCGCGGGCCAGCGCCTGTTCCTTACTGGTGACGCCCGGTTCGCGGAACGAGTAGTCGTAACCGACGAACAGCGGTGCCACCAGCAGCGGGCCGTCGGCTCCGGTCCACATCGGGTACTCGTCCTCCGGGGTGCTCACGCCCAGGCTCCGGCAGTGCCGCACGATGGCCTGGTAGCGCTCCTCCCCGCGCAGCCGGACAGGGTCCTGGGAGTGGGTCCACAGCTCGTGGTTTCCGGGGGCCCAGATGACCTTGCCGAACCGTTCGCTGAGCAGCGTCAGCGCCCAGGTGACGTCGGCGAAGAGTTCGGCGACGTCACCGGCGACGATCAGCCAGTCGCCGGCCGCGCGGGGCCAGAGGCTCTCCACGATCTTCCGGTTCTCCGGGTACGCCACGTGCAGGTCACTGACGGCGTAGATGCCGGCGTTCATCGGTGTGGTCCCCTCGTTCATCCAGTGCTGCGGGTGCGCGGCTCGACGCCGCTGCCGGCTCGGTGCGGTACGGCGTCGGGTCGGCCTCGGCGGGTGGCGGCCGGTGAGGTTCCGGCCCGTGGTCGCGCAGCTATGCCGCCGGGATCGTCCAGGTGTCGCCGGTGTGGAGGAGGTTGGTGAGTTGTTGTTCGGGGGTGTCGGTGGTGGTGTTTTTGGCGGTGGTGATTTGGTGTTGGA